>NZ_BCAI01000001.1:0-620074 GCF_001293805.1 Pseudoalteromonas sp. SW0106-04
TGGCTTTTATCGTTACTTGAACCGAAAGCCGAGCGATAAAGCACAGAGACATGCTGAGTTGGCCCATCATGTGAAAGAGGCTTATGAGGTCTTTAAGGCACGCTACGGCGCGCCCAGACTAACCTATGAACTCAATGCCAGCGGTGTTCGATGTAGCCTCAATACGGTCGCTAAAATCATGCAAGAGCTGGCTCTCAAGGCAAGAAATGGCAAAGCGTTCCGTTACAGTCGCAGCAGCTATTCAAACTCGAATATAGAAGGGAATGTGCTTGCCCAGGAGTTCATCACAGAGCGTGCCAACAGGAAATGGGTATCAGATATCACTTATATCCGTGTTCGCGGCCAGTGGCTTTACTTGGCCGCTGTGATGGACCTGTTCTCAAGGGCGATTGTCGGTTGGGCATTAGACACGTCGATGACGGTCAAGCTGATTTCAGATGCTTTCAACATGGCACTGGCCCGCAGGGAGGTTAAACCAGGTTTGATGCTTCACTCAGATAGAGGCGTGCAGTACCGTGCGGTGGCTTATCAGGATTTAGTGCGTTCATCAGGTGCGATAATCAGCATGAGCCGAAAGAGCAATTGCTGGGATAATGCGGTGATGGAATCGTTTTTCAGCCGTATGAGAGTCGAACTCCTATACGGCGAGAAATTCAACTCGCTTCAGGAAATCAAATCTTGTATCTTAGAATACATTGAAATTTTTTATAATCGCGTACGTCAGCTTTCAACACCGGGCTATGTCAGCCCATATGAATGCGAGGCAGAATACGCTTAACATGGATGTCCATTTTTAGTGGGTAAGACCAGCACTAGCCGGGGTTTTTAGAGGGAGCGGTTTTTAAAGTGTCAGAGAACGCAAGGACAATTATCGAGGCACTAGACGCTAGTGGCGAAAGCGGCAGTGGCTTGATTTCGCTATCTTTGCGCACAGGTATTAGTCAAGAATCTTTGCGAACTTTTATAAAAGAAAACAAATCATACTTCCTACCAATTGAAAATCACAAATTTAAACTGAATAGGGACATCGTTGAAAATTGCTCTGTTGAAGAGATAGTGAATGAAATTGAGAATGAAATAGCAGAAAGAAAAATCAAGCACCGAGTCTCGAAAGGCTTTAGGTGGGGTGTAGTGGTAGGTCTGCTCTTACCCAATATTGGTAGATGGATTTACGATTTATACGCGTGGTTGTTTTAAAAAATGGTGCATAACAAGACGTTTATGCTGCTTCGCCGTGACACGACTTCGTCGCGCATCATAATGAAGCGTTGTAGCTCCTTAAAATCATCTACACTTGGGTATCCTACGAGTGGCAACCTTGATTGAATGAAATATTATGATCAGAACAAGCAAAAAGAAGATAAATTTCAAAGAGCCAATGATTCAATTGCCATGGAAATAGATATAGAACGCTGAATATGGAGTTCTGAAATCCTATGGAAAGACTAATAAAAACCTATAAATATTTACTTATAATACTGACAACTATCCTACTTAGTGCCTGTTCAAATATTTACTGGGGAAACATTATAAACGAAACCAACGACGTTATTACGGTAAAGCTTACTTTCGTTAACGAGTACGGCACTCATTTTTTGGAAATGAAACCAATTAAAGCGAATGAAAATCGTATATGGGAATATGAACAATCATCACTGTTCACTGACAAGATAGATAAAGATTTATCTACGATTGAGGCGACAAATTATGCAGGTTGTACCATTGTTTTTGACCGTAAAGCGATAGAAAAAAAAGTTGGAAAGAATAGGCAAATTATAGTTATTGAACCTCAAGATTTTATTGATGCTTGCAGTTCAAAATCAAATATGAACTAGATGAACATCATAAAATTAAACCATGTACCGTTTTTGGTTGGTGCGTAGTTTGTTTATAGTTAAAATGCCTAATAAGGGCTTTAAAGTTGGTCTCGTAACAGCTTGCTCGATTCCGCTTCACTTCACACCTTAGCGCACTATTATCAGCCCCTTATGCAGGTGTTATGTGCTTTCGAGGAATATTATGAAAAAACGTATGTTATTGGCTCTACCTGCTTTTGCATTCACAGCTACCGCTATGGTTGAGGAAGCAGTTTACGATTGTGATAATGCGGTTAGCACCCGGCAAATTAATGATTGCGCGATAATTGAACTGAACTCAGCAAAAGCAGAGTTATCGAAGTATCTGGACGCAAGTATTGATCACAATTCTTATGATTCTGAGTTAGTTGAAGCTATAAAAGTTGCTCAAAATGACTGGCAAATCTATGTTGATTCCCATTGTGGCTCTATCTACACAAAATGGCGTGAAGGTACAATTCGTGATGTTATGGCTATTTCATGTGAAACTAAGCTAACTAGGCAAAGGACACATGAGGTTTGGGCACACTTCTTAACCTATATGGATAGTACTCCGCCAGTATTACCAGAGCCAAAATAGTGTTTATGGCGCTGTGTGACAGCTTTTTTATTGCGTGCCGGCTCCCCTTAATGCGGCTTAAAAAAAAGCCATGAATTGTTCTAAGTATGTTTGAGCCCTTTATTCCTGATAATTTCGAGGCGCCTAAGCGTTTTGACACTGAATCTTTTCATTTTAGAGTGCTTGAAGAGGCGGTTGCTGAATTAGACTTTGACGCTGTGATGTCCAGTCAGCAAAGGCTGCAAGGGGTTTTCGGGCCAGAGTGGCCTAAGCCATCGATGACTCTCGAAGAGAATAATGAAAGCCTGAAGGTTCATAAACGAGAGTTTGAATCGCGAGTAGCGTTTGCTTATTCAGTGTTCAATAACTCAAACGATACATGCCTCGGTTCTGTTTACATAGACCCTAGCCAGTCACCCAAGTATGATTGTGAAGTATATTTGTGGGTTAGAGACGATGCTATTGCTTTAGACATAGCGCTTTACCACACGGTCTTTGATTGGCTAAAAAAAGATTGGCCATTTTCAAAAGTTGCATTCCCTGGTCGAAGCATTTCATGGGCAGATTGGGTGGTTACGTTGAAAGTTACCTAACATAAATCAATTATGTATGAGACGTATAAAGCCTAGCTTGCACTCTTTCGTTGCTATTTTTAGCCAAGCTTAATGTACTCCATAGCAAAGCATCACCTACCTAGGAAAGCATGAAACGTCTATTCATCATTTTATTAAGCCTGGATCTAATTGGTTGTATGGATGATAGGCCGCTGTGAGGAAAAGTTGAGGCGTCTGCAAACAGTAAAACGAATTTCGGTGTTAGCGATAATAACGGGGTCAAAGCGGATCACAGCGTAGAGTGGTAATTATTCAGCTTAGTTGAATAAAAGCTCTAATTTACGTATTAAGGCCTGCTCAGAATAAAGGCACGGTGCTCGAAAGAGTTTCCACGCAAAGCTCCAGGTCTAAGGTCAATACATTGGCTATGATGGCTGAGCCGCTTCCACTTTTGCCCCCCTAGTGCAAACGAACTTGTGCCTTTGTTGTATCTGTATTTATTAGAGAGAACGACATGGCCAACTCTGTTTTTGCGAGTTTAAGTTATTGCGCTGAAGAAAATATTGTCTGCGCAACCATGCGCGGTAAAGCGCAATCAATTGATGTGTTAAATAACGCCAACGCCATTATTGAATTCGCCAATAGTTACAATGCGAAAGCGGTGTTAATTGATGTACGCGAATTTGAACATGCTTATGCTAAGGATGAGTTCATTGATGTGTGCAACAAGCTAGCGCCATTGCTCGGCCAGTTTATTATCGCTCGGGTGGTTAGTTATCAGGGTTTTATGCATGAACTGGTGACGCAAAAAGTACGAGAGCTTGGGGTCAGGGTGAAAAACTTTGATTGCCAGGAGCAGGCACGTAATTGGTTGCGCCCACTTTCGTGCTAGGTTAGTATCCCAAGCCCAAAAAATAACAACAGGCCTGAACATGCAGGTTACAGGGTTACTCGCAGAACTAAAACGCCAAGGCGGTATCGCCTCTGAGCAGCAATTCAAAGAACTTCAGCAGGCGCTGGGCTCCTCTTTTAAAGACACCATCAATTGGCTGCTAGCGCAAACCCAAACATGGGCGGTGGCGCCCATTTCGTCATTTCATGTCGCCGCGCTTGTTAAGGCAAAAAATAGCCAAGGTGACGTGTTTTATGCAGTCGGTGTAAATGTTGAGCTAGCAGGCTTGGGGTTAGAGGTATCCACCCATGCAGAGCAGTGCGCATTGCATAATGCCTGGCTACACGGCGCAACAGAGATTGAGCACATCTATATCAGCGCCGCACCATGCGGGCATTGCCGTCAATTTATTAATGAGTTCAAAGGTGCGAAGAACATCGCTATAACCATAGGTGATAAGTCAACGACCTTGAACGAGTTGTTGCCTCAAGCCTTTGGTCCAGTTGATTTGGGGGTAGAGCAGCCCTTGCTGGGTAATGCTGCTAGCCATCATGATGAGAGCCGCTCATTACACCACCATTTTGCGCAAAGCTATGCCCCTTACAGTGGTGGGAAAGCGGCGGTAGCCATTGAATATGAAGGCGCGAGTTATTTTGGCCGTTATATGGAGAATGCCGCGTTTAATCCTAGCTTTTCACCCATGCAAGCGGCGCTAAGCCAAATTGTGTTGGCCAATCAAGAAGTCGATTTTAGCGCTATTACAGCGGTGACTTTATTGGAGCAGCAGGCGGGCAAATCACACCTTGGAGCAAGCAAAACAGTGTTAGCTCAACTTGCTCCGCACGCGCAATTTAATTACGAATTACTAAGCAGCAGCTGTGCTCCCGCAATAACCTGATCTATCGCACTTTGTTCAACAGCCGAGATATCCACGTCGGGTATCTCGTTTTCACAGCGGTTGACTAATACTCCGGCGATGCACGCTGAGCGCAGCCCTAATGCGCTGCACATGGTCAGTAAGGTGGCAGACTCCATTTCATAATTCATCACGTTAAGCGCTTGCCACTGCTGCATGGACCCTTGAAGGTGGGTGGGAACATAACCACTGTGGGTGTCATAACGCTCTTGCCCAGGGTAAAAGGTATCACTGGATGCGGTAATGCCAACGTGATGAGTGATATCGCTATCCTGACATGCTTTCACTAGGGCGGCGGTGGCTTCAAAGTTGGCCACTGCGGGGTAGTTGGCTGGCGCAAAGTGGTGCGACGCTCCATCTAAACGCACCGAGGCTTGGGTGATTAATAAATCTCCCACGGCTATGTGCGGCTGAATGGCTCCTGTGGTCCCCACTCGTAAAAAGGTATCTACGCCTAGCTGCGCGAGTTCCTCAACGGCGATGGACGTAGAAGGTCCACCAATACCGGTTGAACACACCACCACAGATTGACCCGCTAACTGACCTAAATAAACGTGAAATTCGCGATGCTTGGCAAGACAGCGCGATTGCTCAAGCTGCTCTGCAATAACGCCTGCACGCTCAGGAGCGCCGGGGATAATAGCCAAGGTTGCCCCTGCAATGTCTTCTTTAGTGATGCCAAGGTGAAACATTTTTTTCATGTAAGCCTCTGATTTATCTTACGCATAATAGTGCCTTTAAAGGTGCCATGCTGCGGTGTTGCGGTCCATGCCAATAAGGACAAATGTCCGATACAAGTGATCCCCTAGCTTGCGAACTGAGTAGATCTCAACTAGATGTTAATTGAATGTATCATAGGAGATAAATTATGGGGCTTTCTTCTAGTGCTTCGAGCCGCAGTGAATTTGCTCGTTGCTTCGAGTGTAACAAGGTGAGCGTCTTTGCTCCTTTACATTGGTTAGCGTTAGCGTTTAAAGATATGGCTCGGGCACCGCTGTTGAGCTTAGTCTATGGTTTAGTGTTCACCGCTATCCCCGCTGCGCTGTTGTTTTTTGTTTATTCTAGTCAGTCGCATTTGGTCATTTTGCCTGCTGCTGTCGCCTTTGCCCTCGTTGGACCAGCCTTTGCGGCCGGCCTCTACGATGTGGCGTGGGAGTTGGAAAAAGGGCACACCCCAACATTTCGCCATAGCCTCAAATCAATGTTTCGTAACCCCGCAGGGGAGTGGGGCTTTGCCGTACTCTTAATGGTGGTTATGATAGTGTGGATGCGCTTGGCCGCTTTGGTGCATGCGCTTTATCCCAACACCGTTAACCCAACATTGGAAGAGCTGAGCGCGTTTCTAACCTTAGGCTCTATTATTGGCGGCGTGCTGCTGGTAAGTGTATTCGCCATCTCTGCCTTTACTCCGCAAATTATGATGGAACGTCGCGTTGATATTATGACTGCGGTGGTGAGCTCGATGAACGCAGTGCGAAACAATGTGGGGGCAATGGTGGTGTGGTGTGCCTGTATTGTCTCTTTGGTTTTGCTTGGCTTTATCACCGGTACTGCGGGCTTTATAGTCATTATGCCTCTGCTCAGTTACGCCAGTTGGCACGGCTATATCGCTATTATTAAAACTAAGCGTCCGCGTAGCTACGAGTAACTTTCTGGCTGGCTTATGCAGCTTTTATGCATAGCCAGTCACGCCTTTGCTTGCGGCCCCTCCACGTCAGTTTGACTTCTTCACTCAGCTTGTATATTAATCGTTTACCTTGGGTGCTAAGGTGTATATGGATGCTAAATAAGCCTTTAAAAAACATAATGTTATGTTTTGCAGGTGACTTGGTGTCGAGGTACAGATTACACAGAATAAGATAACAACATACAGCAACACGATTTTTCTGCATGCACCATATAATTGCATAACTATTGAGGAGAGAGCATGACTGCTAAGTGGCAAGATTTTCAAGAAAAAGTTGAGCACTGCTTGTGCCCGCCAGGTAATGGTGTATTTACTGTTAACACCGCCAAAGAGCGCAAAGCGGCCCTGCATCACAAGCTCTACGGTCAAACTGAAAACATTGAACCACTGTGGAAATCATCCCTTCAAGATTTACCCACTAGCGAGCACAAAGCAGTTATGCTGGGGATCAGCTCTGATTGTGGTGGCGGTATTTTACGTGGTGCGAACTGGGGCCCGTTATTCCTTCGTAGTACATTAATTGAACAGCAACCGCAAGCGAAAGCGTTCGATATCGGTGATGTTCGTGTGATCCCACACTTATTACATGATAAGTACCTCAACGAAGGCACTATCAGCAACTGTCAAAAAGCCTTGTACGCAAACGAGCAGAGCGACTACCATGTTAGCCCGCTATCCATCACCGAAGATGTATGCACTGATTTTTATGCAAACTTCCCCGAAAAAGGCATTTTTGGTATCGGTGGTGACCATTCAATCAGTTACCCGCTGACGAAAGCGTATCTTAAAGCCAAGCGCGAGCAGGGCAAGAAAGTGGCTATCATCCATTTTGATGCGCACACCGATTTGCTCGTGGAGCGTTTGGGCATTGACTTATGCTTTGGCTCTTGGTGTACGCATATTCTAGAATTCTTGCCGAGCCCTGCGCATTTAATCCAGTTTGGTATTCGCTCAAGCGGTAAGCCGAAAGAGCATTGGGAGTCTACCTTTGGTGTGAAGCAACACTGGGCCCACGAAATCAATGAGCGTGGTTGTGAAGCCGTTATTGCCGAAGTACTTCAGCAACTGCGCAATGATGGTGTTGACGAGCTGTATGTAAGCTTTGATATTGACGCTTTGGACGCTGAGTTTGCCTCGGCCACCGGCACACCCGAAGAAGACGGTTTGAATCCACAACAAGCACTCACTATTCTTGGCGCACTGGCTGATGAGTTCCCAATAACGGGTGCCGACATGATGGAAATCGCTCCTTTCACCGACAGTTCATTGGAAGGCAAAAGCAGCTCAGAGACGACCTTGCGCGAAGGGGCTAAAATCTCAGCGTTCTTGCTTCAAGCAATGAACAAGTAAGGCTCCACTTCTACCAGTGACCAAAAAAAGCGCCTTTCGGCGCTTTTTTCATTGTTGATAAGCGCTTCTTTGGCTATTCAAAACGGCCTTTGCGTATCAGCTCACCATCGGCCATCATGCATTGACCGCGCACGAACACCCACCGTGGCAACAGTGAAGTGCTATCAAGCAACACTAAATCAGCACACGCCCCCGCTGCCAGCGTACCTTTTTGTATTCCCAGTACGTTCGCAGGGTTGCTGGTTATCGCTCGTAATGCATCGGCAAACGCCACCTTATGCTCTTTGACTGCTTCAATAAATGCCAGTAATAACGAGCGCTCATGCCCGACCTCAAGACCCACCAAATGGTTGTTCTCATCAAACACTGGCAAGCTAGCGTGGCCATCAGAACTCATCGTTAAACGGGTTTTTTCAACACCCTTGGCTAAGCATTGTGCCAAAGCGCGCGCCGCACTGACTTCGCCATGTGCTAAGTCATAGTCGGTGGTGCTGGTGGTGAAATCTATCCAGCCACCGGCATTGGCAAAGGCGATACCGGCGTCAAGCAGCTGCTGGTTGCGGTTCATATGGGTAGGATAGAAGCGGTTTAATGGCACATCATAGTGGGCAGCCACCTCATGCAGGAGCGCTAAATGACTGTCACTGGGGCCGACATGAATACTAATCGTGCCGCGCTTATTACTTAGCATACCTGCAACCCGAGCATGTGCTGCCAGCTCACTAAGCTGCTTCGCATTCAGCTGAGAGCCGCGATGATCGCTAATAGCGACTTCACCGACACCGATGACTTCATCAATGAACATAATGTCTTTTTCAATACTGCCGGTGAGCGAGGGCGCTGGCAGATGATACGCACCGGTATAGCAAAAGGCATTGAGCCCTTCTTCTTTGAGTCCTTTAGCCTTAGCCAGTAAATTACTGTGTGTGCGGCCGATTGAATCAGTGCCAAGGGCGCCAACAACCGTGGTGATCCCGGCGGTTATCGCATCACTTAGCATCATCTCCGGCGTGCGACTGGCGAAACCGTCTTCACCGCCACCGCCACAAATATGCACTAATGAATCAACAAAGCCGGGCACGGCAATCAGCGTGCTGCCATCTATGACTGTTTGCTTCAGGGAGCTGGTGAACGTGAGATCAGGGTCTATACCGAGAATATACTCGCCGCCCAGGGCGATAGTTTGTTGCCCCATAGGGTCGGGGTTGTAAGTAGTAACGTTGTTAATAAGTGTGATCATAATGACTTAACTGTATTGCATAAATTGAGCGCCGATAACAAAAGCGCTGGCGAGGGCAAATAGCGCAAGCTGCAGGCGCCAAATAAATAGAAACCATTGGCCCCACTCTAACTTCACCACGCCCAAACAACCAATCAGGCTTGCTGAGGTGGGGATAATGATATTGGTCAGGCCGTCACCGAGCTGGAAGGCGAGTACCACGGTTTGCCGACCAACATTAAGCAAGTCGCCCAAAGGGGCCATAATCGGCATGGTGATCGCAGCTTGCCCCGAACCTGAGGAGACAAAAAAGTTAAATAAGCTTTGAAACACCAACATACTCCATGCTGCCAGCGCTTCGGGCATGCCGTGTAGGAGGGTGGCGCTGTAATACAAAAGCGTGTTTAACACCGAAGGCTCACTGAGCTCATTGCCACCGAGTAAGAGCACGATACCTTTGGCTAAGGCGACCAATAAGGCGGCCGGTAGCAGCTCTTGTGCTCCTTGGGTGAACATCTCTGCACTGCGCGAAAACGAGGTGCGATACATGAACTTGGCAACAATGGCGCTTAACACCGCCAAAGTAAAAAATTGGCCAGCAAGTTGCGGAATGTAATACTGGTGCAAGGTCACTCCCCAAACTACCCAGGCAATGACACCGACAAACAGCAATAATAGCGTTTTATCAGCTCGACAAAGAGGCGCATAACTTGTGCTCGGCGCAGGTTCAGCGGGTAATGCGCGACTGTGTTTTGCATAGCGATAGGTGTAGGTCATGCCCAGCAGTGTAAAACACCCCCAAGCGAACATCCGCAAGGGGGCACCGGAGAACACGCCGAGTTCAGCAATAGACTGAGCAATGGCGATACTAAATGGGTTCATCCATGAGCTCGCAAACCCGATTTGTGTTGCCACATAAGTCACTAACACTGTGGTTTGAGCGTTGTAGCCCAGCTGCTTCATAATTGGCAGCAGCACGACGCAAAAGGCGATTGCCTCTTCACCCATGCCAAATATGGCGCCGCCAAGAGAAAATAATGTAAACAGCACAGGAATAAATAGCCATTGTAGCTTTTGGGTGCGGCCGATCAGTGCTAAAACAGCGCGGTTTATAGCGCCGGTGTGCATCAGAACCGAAAACGCCCCGCCGGTAATAAGAATAAATGCCATGACGCCAATGGTAGCGCCAAATTTATCACCAGCAACGAGCCCTTCGAATAGTACATTCACAAAGCCGACTTCGCCGTTACTTGCAAATAACGGCAATTGCAGCTGCGTTTGTTGTTGTTGAAATTGCGCCAAGCTGACCGTAGTTTGCTGAGCGTCCATAGCAAACCAGCCAGGTTGCACAAACCAGGTACTGGCATAGGCAAGTAAGGCCACCGACATCAAAATAACGCTGGCACTGGGCAAAGAAAAACGCGTGTGATTAGTCATGAGTCTTCACTTATAAAAGGACAAAGGGGCGCACGGCCCCTTATTAAGTTTTGGGCGCTGACCATTAAAAGCGGTAGGTCATGCCCACACGATAGGTGGCGCCAAGGGCGTTATGATTTATTGCATCAAAACCTCGGGCAGAGCCATATGCTGTGGGCGGCTCTTCATCTGTGAGGTTGTCGATATTAACGCGCAGGGTGAGTGCGTTGCTCAGCTCATAGCCAGCAGAGAGATCCCATACTAACCATGAGTCGACCTCTCGCTCACCTTGCGCATCGAGCGCGCCAAGCGCCTCCAACTCGTCAATTTCACGACCCCTCAGGCCATCGATATCGTCGCTGTAGCTGTCAGTATAGTTGGCCCCTATAACGATATAGTAATTGTCGCTATCCCAAGCTAAGCTGACGCGGCCTACATTCTCGGGGTAACGATAACTACCCACTAAAGATTCAATGGCATCGGAGCCTGGGCGGTTACGTTCATATTCGAGATAATGAGTGGCGTCAAAACGCAGCGTTAAATCTCCTTGGGCCAGTGCAAAGCGATGATCAAATTTAATATCCAGGCCTTGTAAATCTTGGCTGCCGGTATTTTCTAAGGGGATCACGTGATCGCGAGATAAAGGCAGGTATAACTCACTGTCACGGGGGTCAAAAGCGGCAATATAATTGTCAAGAATCTCAGAGAGATCAGCGCCCTGTTGCTCAATGTTGAGCCCTTGTTCGTCAGTCACCTCACACAGCTGTTGATCGTAGGCAATGCCTTGCTGCCCTTGTGGTACCAGGTTGCAATGACGTAGGGCTGCATCGCTTAGTGCTCTGTCGAGTACCGCCGTCATATTGGTATCGATGACTTTTTCGTGATTGAACTGCCAGTAATCAATGGTGAGGTTGGTTTGGGCACTTGGGCTCCATGCAAAACCTAAGCTTAATGCCTGCGACTCTTCCGCTTTTAATGCCGGGTTGCCAAGTTCAAGCGAATTGACCGTTACTTCGGTGCCATCGCCCATACAATATAAATCGGCTACCGCTTGGTTGGCGCCACAATCAAAGGTTGAGGTGGTCGTGCGCAGCTTTACGCCAGCCTGAGTCAATGACGGAGCGCGGAAGGAGGTAGACCATGAGCCCCGTAGCACCATAGTGTCGGTGGGGCGGTAGGTGAAACCAAGCTTGGGGTTAAAGGTACTGCCGAAATCATCGAAATGATCGTAACGCCCGGCGGCTTGCAGCTCAAGCTCTGTGCTTAGTGGAATATTGAACTCTGCATAGGCGCCCCACTGAGTGCGGTCGGCCTCGGCCAGGCTAGAGCCAAAACCGAATACATCCACTAAATAGTCATTTTGCGCCTGAGCTTGTGAGTCTAAAGAGGGGATGTCTTCAAGCTCCTCGCGGCGAACTTCAACACCAAAAGCTGCATTCACTGCGCCCGCATCAAGCAGCAGTAATTCACCGTTAATATTGGCATCCCAAGCATAAACCGAGCTTTTACCTGAGCGAGAGGGTTGTTGTTGTGTTAACGCCAAAGTCGCATCATTGGTGCTATCGCCGAGCAAAAACGGGTTATAAAACGGGCGTAATGTCGCGTCGCCTGCGCAGTTTAAAGTAGTGCCATCGTAGCTTGCAATTTGTCCGTCACTGCACAGCTCACCGGTTAATGCAGCGTGAAACTTGAAGCGATTATAGACGCCAGCAATGGCAACTTGCTCTGACTTTGAGCGCGACAGGGTAACACCACTTTGCCAAAACCACTCACCGAGGCTTCCTTCAAGTTCACTCACCAAGCGCATGTTATCCGACTCTACTTCAATGGTACGCGGGTCGCCAAAACGGGCATCAAAGGCAAAACCATAAACTTGGCGATTATTTACGGTGTCAAAGGGGTCGATATAGAGCTGCTCTAAAAGCGGGTTTGAGCCATCTGCTTGGTCAAAAATAAACAGGCTTTGCTCAAGGGCATAAGGGCCTTCGCTGTCATCAATTTGATTGATAGGCGCTGGCGAAGAGTAAGCTGTTGATTGCGTATGGCTGTAGAAAAAATCTGTTTTCCAATTAAGATCGCCAACGGCTTGCGTAAAGGTAAATCCGGTGGCGAGGCTCTCAAATGGGCTATCGAGGTAGTCGTCCTCATTGCCGTAGTAGGCACATATTTGCTCGCCATATTCGGTCTCTACTAACTCGGTTTTACATCCAGGGGCAGGCAGTTCTAAGCCATCTCGCTGCGAGTAATAATAAATGTTTGGCGTGTTCTCGAGCTTGGGTAAATAAGAATAGCCACTGACTAGGAGAGGGTCTTTGGTGTAGTCGCGATCCGTCGCTTTGAAGGCATTACGGTGAAAATAATCGGCGAATACACTGAGGTTGCCTTTGCCAAGTTGCGTGCCCCAAAGCAAATTAATTTGCGTTTTACTTTCATCACTTTGTGCCAAACTGTCGCCGTATGAGGCATTGACTTCAAACCCTTCAAAATCATCTTTAAGGATGTAGTTGATAACGCCGGCAACAGCGTCTGCGCCGTAAATGGCCGAGGCACCGGTGGCAAGAATTTCAATACGTTCAATGGCCGCGAGCGGAATTGCGTTAACGTCAACAAAGTTTTCCGTGCCCGCAGCAAATGAGCTCGGCGCAATGCGTCGGCCATTAACCAGTGTCAGTGTCGAGGACGGGCCCATCCCGCGCAGGCTCGCTGCTGATTGCCCAGCAGGAGTGGAGTTGGAAGTACCGCCACTTTGAGATGTGGAAAACGTGCCAGTCCCCCCACGTAGCTGGGAGATGTCTTTCAGTAGGTCGTGGATACTATCGGCACCGGAGCGAGCGATATCATCTTGGTCCAACACAGTAAGCGGTTGTGCACCTTCCAAATCCACGCCTTTTAAGCGGGAGCCGGTGACATCGATGCGCTCAATATTTTGCTCAGCAGGGGCTTGGGGCTTTTCAGCCGCCGATAGCGAAGGGCATACAGCCGCAGTCACGGCCGCAGCTAAAGATAACTTGCGAAACATATTTCACCTGTCGATGTTACTGTGCGCGTCATGCACACGCTCAGTGAGTGCGCGCTTTCATGCACAGAATTTTATTATTCGTAGATAGAGTTAGGGTGAGATGGCTAAGACGTACTTAACCACCGCGTTGTAAAGACAACGGGTGGGCTACTCGTCAAACCACTCCGACAGGTAATGGGGCGAGTAGAAATATGCAGCAAGCACCGGGGCTTTTTTCAACATTTTCTCGCATTCCTCATAGGTTTTTGACAACGCAAACTAAACGGGTTAGCTTGTACTCGATTTTTGAGTCCTTTTCGTTATAACACCCAATTATTGCTAAAGCAACAATTGTTTTACATTTAAATCAGCCTTGGAAACTTATGACCATGATTAAGGATTTAGGCGCTATTCGCGCATTTTCGACTCATAATCGTCTCTTTTACCCTGTCTTGTTTTTCATTTCTCTATTCGTGTTACCACTTGCACATGCCCAGACACACATATTGATTGGCGGCGCTTTGCACACTTGTTCGTCGCTAGGTGCTAAGCATTGCCTTGGTAAAATGAATTTGCAGGGCAAGCGTAGTAACCTTTATCAGCTCGATGCACAAGCTATCGATAGGCTAGAAAAACACTGGCCAGAGCAATACCAACCGCAAAAGGCGCGCATCATCAAAGTGCTAAAAACTATCACCAGTGAGCAAAAAATGAGTCGGCAAGGGCTACTCGACAAATGGCATGCGGTGGATGAGCAAGTGGCGTTAATCACCGATGAGCTCTATTACTTCATCCTCGATAACCTCGAAGTCTATCAAGGAGATAAACGCCAGCGTTTGGTAGAGCATGTAGATAAAACTCGCACTCGTTCGCAGGCGGCCAAAGATATTGTCGCCTTCATTGAAAAAGCCACGCTGGTGGCAGCGCAACAACAGAAGCAACCTGCAAAGATATTGGCGATCACCGCATCAAGCAGAGACCCTTATGAGTCCGCTGACTTTTATGAGCAACTACTGCAATTTGATGGGGTCGAAACGCAGTGGTTGGCATTGACGCCAGCGTTGGCGCAGGCCATTACCGAGAATCGCTGCGAGGCCTTACCTGCTCTGCGCGCGAAAGCGCTCAGTTTTGCGCGCTCACGAATCTACCCAGAGCGCATCGCCCAAGAGCATGCATTGTGCGAATCCGGGGTTGCTAGCTTAGTGGAAAAAATCCAAAGTGCGACAGCGGTGATGTTTAATGGCGGCGATCAGAGCTTAACGCGCAAGATACTCTTTGCAGACGATGGCGCCCCCTATCCTTGGACAGCCGCGCTAAAGGCGCGTCCTGTTATTGTTGGCACCAGTGCTGGGACGGCGGTACAAAGTGGCGGCAGTAATGAGCACGGCGCGGTGGCTATGATCACCAGCGGTGATTCGATAGGCGCTCTTAACGCGGGCGCCAGCCCCCATTCTGCTCCTTCAGCGCGAGTGCAGCAACGTGGTGGCGTGACGTATGAGCAAGAAGGGGGACTAGGAAGCTTTACCTACGGGGTATTGGATACCCACTTTAGTGAGCGTAATCGTAGTGTGCGTCTGCACACTTTAGTGCAACACATTGGTCAACATCATGGCTATGGTGTGGATGAGACCACGGCACTGGTCACGCTGTCATCGACCTCAGGCAGCGGCGCTGCAGTGCTCGGTGCTGCAGGTGTGGTAAAGATAACTCCCACGGCAGAAAATGCCTTTCGCTACAGCTTTTACCCTGCGGGTGTGCGCTTAAAACTAAACGATGGGCACTGGCAGCTGGCTGAGAATACCGAGCAAGTCAGTAGCCCTCAGCTTGCCAACCAAGCGTTACCGGATATTCGGTTCAACGATATTATGTACGATGCTAAGCTTCGCAGCCTGACTCAGGCAATGTGTATGACCAACACTAAAAAAGCCCTAGCGCAGCAATTTGCCGATGGCCAGTATTGGCACTTTACTCTAAATGCAGACGAGCAGACTCGCATGGTCAACACCGCTATAAGTAATAATGCCTGCGCCGTTGAGAACTTACTTATAAGCTTCTCTAAAGCCCAGTAATCTCGCACTATAAACTAAAATGGCACCGAGCTCTGGGTGCCATTACTAGTACATACTTTGTCATCAGCTTATCTTTGATACTTTTGGTAGCAACAATAGCAGGTATGGCAATAAATCATATCGCGTAATGCTGTGTAAGCGTTTTTTCCTAGTTGTAATTAGTCTCAGTCCCTATTTTAACTATACTGAGGGAGTTGCAGCGTGAGGGAGAACGGTTATGCCTTTGAAATTTAGATTACTTATCGCTTTTTTATTGGTGGGACTGATCCCAGCTCTGGTTATCACTTTGATCAGTGGCTACATCAGCAGTGAGGCTCTGCGCGAGCAGGCCTACAACCAATCACGCTCCATCGAAACTATCAAAAAATTACAAATTAAACAGTACTTCGAGCGCATTGAAGTGGATACCCTCAGTGCAGCCAACGATTGGTCAGCACGCATGAGTGAGTCGGACTGGGTTAGAAGTGCGCACCAAAACCAGAGCCGCTTCGCTGATTACATTGAGCGCCGAGGCTACTACGATTTATTTCTTATTGATGACACAGGGGTGGTGAGCTACTCGGTCACTAAAGAGGCGGATTATCAAAGCAACCTCGTCAGTGGCCCTTACCGTGACTCGGGGCTTGCCCAACTGTATCGTCAAGTGATGGAAACAGGCGAATACACATTCAGCGATTTTCAGCCTTATACACCCAGCGGCGGCGCCCCCGCTGCGTTTGTCGGTGCGCCCGTTGTTGCTGGTGGTGAAGTTCAGGCGGTGCTTGCGTTGCAGTTATCCATTGATGCTATCAACGAGGTCATGAACACGCGCGAGGGAATGGGGCGCAGTGGTGAGAGCTATTTAGTTGGTCAAGATTATCGTATGCGTTCAGACTCGTTCTTAGATGCTCAGGGACGTTCAGTTAAAGCCAGCTTTGCCGGTACCATTGCTGATAATGGGATTAAAACCAAAGCGGTCACTGAGGCCTTGGCTGGTCGCAGTAACACCGAAGTGATCATCGATTATAACGGTAATCCAGTTTTGAGTTCTTATGAGCCCCTTGATATTGGCGACACGCGTTGGGCGATGGTGGTAGAAATCGATCAACAAGAGGTATTCAGTAGTGTTGATAAGCTGATATCCAGTATGACTGTATTGCTGGTCTTGGTTATTGCGGCAATATTACTGGCAACGTGGTGGGTGGTAAGAATGATCATCACCCCTCTTGGCGGCGAGCCTGAGGAAATGCAAGATATCAGTGAGCGTATCTCCCATGGTGATTTAAGCTGCGAACTAAGCGCACGAGGCGAGGGCAAAAATGTATACAACTCCATGCGAGCGATGAATTCCAATCTGCGGCAGTTGGTCGGTCAGCTCAGCGATACCGTTGATACCTTGGGCTCTACAGTTGAGCAAACATCGGCCAGTACCGAACAAGAGCTGGAGAATAATCGCACACAAATGGAAAATATCATTAGTATTTCCACAGCCATGCAAGAGATGTCGGCCACCATTGATGAAGTGGCAAAAAGTGCTCGTAACGTTGCTGATTTAACGCATGGTTTAGAAGGCACATCGCAACAGACCAATGAGTCTATTAATCAAACCTCGGGTGCTTTGCAACAGTTATGTGAAGAAATTGGTCGTGGTGAGAATACCATCAATAGCCTGAGTGAACGTAGCCAAGAAATCGGGTCGGTGCTCGATGTAATTAACTCTATTGCTGAGCAAACAAATTTGTTGGCATTAAATGCCGCAATTGAAGCAGCGCGGGCTGGCGATCAGGGTCGTGGATTTGCCGTGGTAGCCGATGAAGTGAGGCAACTGGCACAGAAAACGCAGAGCTCTACGAAAGACATAGAGTCGATGATTGGCATGCTACAAAAGGATGCTAAGCACGCTCGCGAGTCGATGGCTCGAAGCAGTCAATACGCCAGTGATACAGCAGATAAATCTATCAAAAGCACACAAGCACTGCAGCAAACGCTAGAGCAGTTGAAAACAGTGGCAGGCCATGTTGAAGTGATCGCCACGGCCGCCAATGAGCAGAGCTACACCGCTCAAGATATCTCTAAAAGTATGACGCGCATTAATGATGCCGCCAACGATAATGTCGCTACTGCTGAGCAGGTTAAAGCGGCCAGCGAGGAACTTCAACGTCTAGCCTATGAGTTGCAAACCAGTAGCGGGCGCTTCAAGCTTAATTAATGGTTTGCGCACGCAGCTCGCTTTGAATTTGCTCATATAACATTGTGTCGACCTTCAATGCACTGATATGGGTTTGTTGCTTGGCCCAGTGCAGCGCAGTGATGGGATCATCGACGACATGGTAGAAATAATAGGCCAGTGCATCGGCATAGTTATTGGCATCATCCGCTAGTCGGTGAGCCATGCGTTGTTGCGCACGTGCGAGCCACTGTTTTGGAGCCGCATGTGCTAGGCGCACAAGTATGGCATCGGGAATGTCGTCGATGTTCAACTTAAGGCGAGAAAACTCCTCAACAAACTGCTGCGCTTGACCCAGCGCCATAAGTGTATCGGCAAAAAGTAGCCAAGTGCTGGAACTAAGCTTTGCGCCCATCATGGGGGTGAGTGCTTGTTTTGCGGCCAGGTATTGGCCATCAAAATAAAGCGCGGTAGCAAAGAGCTCTTGCGTAAAATAAGCAAGCTCAGAGTCGCCCTCGCGCAGCGGCGAGTGAGCAAGGCGAGTAATAATTGGCTGCAGTGGTTCACTTTGCATTTTGACATCAAGGGTGCACACCATGGCCAAATCAACACTGTGTTTAGCGGCCAGTGATAAACAGGTCGCAAGCGCCTTATCAAAAGAGCCAAGTACGGTTTCAATATTCGCTTTTAATAATAGCGCATTCGCATCGCCAGGTCGTAGTGCTAGGTAATGCTCAAGTGTACTTAAAGCCGGTTGAAAATGGTGGGCACGTTGCAACATGCTGGCGTGCCAAAAATGACTGATAGGTCGGTCATCGCTTGTGCGCTTAGCTAACTCTTTACTCAGTGCTTTATGGGTAAATTGCTGGCGGGTCACAAACTTATTGCCAGCTATATGCTCTACTAACTCATCGAAACTCAGGTCGTTCAAGCGTGTTTCCTGGCTTTTAGGTTCATGTATATGTTCCAAATGGGCAATGCAGGGCACCGACACTGTCGCTGCGAATAAAAAGCTAAGGGTGGCGAGTTTCATAACAGCTCCTTAAAAAAGGCCTTCCATGGCCTAGGTTTAACAAGGCAGGTCCGTATTGCCTAATTACTAGCGTCGACTAAGTCTTGATAGAACTCGGTGGTGTCGACATCGTTGCTAAATATGCGGCCATTTACACGCGCCGGCATGGCGTCACTGGCAGCGGTAAATGCCGCTCGGCTGTAGCTTGAGAAGCTGACCTGCAAAGCGTCGACAGTTATTTGCGCTGTCGCTGCAACGGCCATGTTTTTGCCATCGTCGACAGTAAAACTAAAGCTATCGCTGCCGGTGTACTCAAGCATTGGTTGATAGCTGAAACTGCCATCAGCGTTGACGGTGACAGTGCCATTAGTCGGCGCCATATCTAAGGTGAACGTTAACGTATCACCATCAGCGTCGGACGCTTGCAGTTGTCCGCTCAACTCGGTGTCAGCTTGCGTCGTAAAGCTTGCATCCGCGACACTGGGTGCGCTATTGCTTGGCATAGGCTGCTTCTTGTCTGTGCCATCGTTATCGCTGCCACAACCACTGAGAGCCAGTGCGAGGGTGGCAGCAACTGCTAATTGGATTAAGTTACGCATGATGATCACCTTTTATTACTGCGAACCCGGTAACGGGGTCGCTAAATAAGGAAATTGTGCGTTGGTGTCCTGTGCACTAATGGGCGCGCCATCGGTGAACGGTACATTACCAACGCTTGCATCGTCAGAGCTGCAAAGTCCTAAATCAGTGTCGTTACCGGCAACGGGGATGGGGTAACATAAACGGCCCATCACGACGCGTAAGGCGATATCGACAACATCATCACCAGGGCGACGGCCATTGGGGAAACCCGCTAAATCATCGCCAACAACACCAAAGGTAGACTGCTGCTCTTGTGGTGTGGCTGTAATCGCAGTGTTTAGGCGTAACATCTCAGAAGGAGTCACGGTTGCTAACTGGTTGACGCCCTCAAATCCGGTTAGGAAGGCAGTAACCAAATCGATACGCGGAAAGTTAGTTGGCGCCAAGGTTTCAATATTGGTCCCTAGCGTTTGATTAACCGCATCTTTGAAAAGAATATTGAGTAGCTCTGGCAAGCTAGGGTGGGTCACATAGTCAGCAAATTGACCATCATCTTTTGGATGAGCACTGGAGAAGGTGTCTTTATCTTTCAGGCCAATGACCAGCTCATTAACAAGAGGGTTACCAAGGCGTGAAACCTGTACTAATGCTCCGCCGTTAACCGCTGGCTTGGCAAAATTTGCTCGCGGATTAAGAATACGCGCTTGTGGCATCCACGCTGTAGTCCATGTACCAATGGTGCCGTTGCCTTCACCAGTAACACATTCTTTAGGTAGTTCTAGCGCTAAAGCGGTCACGTTTTTGGTTGCTAAGTCGTCATTAGCGGTGTCCTGAGTAATACCACCGGGGAACCCTTCACCGTCGTTGGCACCAGGTGCACTATCGCCTTCCACGGGCACATAGTTGACCAAATCAAAGGTTTTGCCAAGGTTGACGACAAAGGGGTCTTTGCGTTGACCAACAAACACTTTTGCCGGTGAGCCACAATTAGGTAGAGCCACTTCATAGACGAATTGGTCACTGTATTGCTGATAGGCAGCAGGGCTGGTAAACGTTTTATTACCGATGTAATCCAATGGCTTGGCAAAATTTTCTGTGCTGGTCATTGGGTTAGTCACGGGGGTGCCTGTACCTGAGGCCATTGGGCCTTGCACGACACTTAGGGTGTAGCTTTCAGAGAAGTTAGCTGCGCTTTGATCGCTGGCACTGATTGGCCCCACGTTTTTTAGCGGGACGGCGATACTTTTCGTATTGCCTTCAGGACCCACATTGAGTGCAATGCCATCGCCACCGGCGAGTGCCGAACTAAAATCGAAGACATAGGTTAAATCTTCGATGGCATCGCCATCATTGTCGATGTGAATGGCGTATTTGGCATCTGGGTGCATAGCGAAGTAATTGGGGCCCCCATAGGGGTCTTGTAGCGGAATGTAGTTAGCAATAACGGTTACATAGCCCCCCCGTTGTGCCTCGTAACTATTGAAGGCATAAAAGTCGGTGGAATCGACCGTAGGCATTCGCGCGATATTAGGTGCTTCTCGATGACTTGAGGCATGAGCGGGAAGGGCACTAAGAATACCGAGAGCACCGGCGACGATAGAAAGTGATAAGTGTTTAGCATGAGTCCGCATGGGATTCTCCTTTTTGCTGAGTTCATGGCCGTAACGGGGCAAAAAGGACTTTGGATGCAAAAAAAATTAAAAAGCTAAAAATTTTTTAAAAACTCTATATTTTCAATTGATTAGGCGCATAAAAAAGGGCCCGTACGGGCCCTAAAAAAATGGTTTGCTTTAAATGTCGACTAACTCAGCCGTATATAGCACTTCGGTGGGCGTGCCAGTGGGAGAGCCACCGAGTGGCTCTAAGCTGACAGCGAGCAGGTTGATATTGCCATCGGCGAAATCTTTGGGGATAGGGAGCGATGCCTGCCCTGATTTGGGTAACAAACCTAAGGAAATTGGCGCTTCTTGAGTTTTTACAATCATCCATAGCTCGTAGTCTTTATCTTGTCTTGCTTTTAGCTGCTCATTGGCTTTAACCAGCAGAGCGTTGTCAGTAGCATCAATAAGCCAAAGTGGTTGTTGCTGCTGATCTTTTACAAGCGCAAACTGATCACTGACAAAGCGCTGGTCCACCGGCTCTGAAGGCAACATCAGCAGTATTGTGAGCAATACACAGGCTGCAAGGCTGGCGGCGCTGATTGTTGGCCAGAACCAAGGCGTTGATGTTTTAGTCACTGATTTGCCGTGGCTGATTGCGGTGACATTCTGTGTGTTGTTGATACGAGCTTGAATCTTTTGCCATACCTGTGGATTGGGCGCATCATGGGGCAACTGCGTACCGAGTGTGTTGAGGTGCTGCTCCCACTGATTTGTTGCATGGCGCGCATACTCTGAGGTCATCAATAAACGCGCAAAGCGTTTACGTGCGGGACCCTTGAGCGTTCCGAGCACGTACTCGGCGGCTAAATGGTCAATGAGGTTGTGGTTGTCATAGTTCATATTCCTAAGCACCTCTTTAATTGCGATAACCCTCGACGGATCCAGCTTTTAACTGTGCCAAGTGGGTCGCCCAAGTGGGAAACGACTTCGCCATGGCTAAAGCCGCGAAAGTAAGCTAAATGAATCGCATGACGTTGCTCTGGAGCAAGCGCCTCGATACAGTGCGCCAACTGTGAGTTTTCTTCAGCCATGATGGGTTGCTCACTGCCATGAGTTTCTTCATACTCTTCCTCTTGGCGGACCTTTTGATAACGCAGCATGTCTAAGCAGCGGTATCGCGCAATGCTCACCATCCAACTGAGCACTTCTCCCTTATCTGTTTGATAATCGCTGGCATTGTGCCAGATACGCACATAGGCCTCTTGCAGCGCTTCATCAGCTAAGGCTGGGCTATTCAACATTTTACGGCAAATAGCGTTGATGAGACCGCTGGTGTCTTTGTAGAGGTGTTCAAAAGCGCGTTGATCACCTTGCGCCACCGCTGTCAACCAAGCTAAATGATGTTCTTTTTGCACGACGTTATCCCCTTAACGATTAGTAAGCCTAATTGGATGCATAGACTCTTGCCAGACTAGCACATAACACTATTTTAACAATTAATTGGGCTGATAATTAGCAACGACATCAATAACTTCGTTGTATTAAAGCGTTACACATGGATATTTAAAGAGAGGCTTTTAGCGCTTGCGCTTACTGATGATCGTGATATGGTTTTACTATAACACTATACAAGGAGTGGTTGATGTACGCTGCTGTTGCTTACTTATTGATGGCCGTGGCGCTTTGTGCCATTGCCGTAGTTATTAAAATTCCTTATTTCGCAATTTTTTTCTATTGGAGCGCACTGTCGTTACTACTGGTTTCCTTGGCCTATATCGCCAATTTAGGGCGCATTTTTAGAAAGCGTCAAGACGGCAGTATACCTTGGTATATTCGTTGGGCATTTATTCCCTTCTTGTTGGGTGCGCAACTATATAACTCTTGGCAACGGCGCACAGATAAAGTGCCACCTATTCAAGAGGTTGAGCCAGGCTTATTTCTTGCCTGCCGACTGTTTCCTTCCGATGTGGAAACCCTTAAGCATGAAAATGTCACTGCCATACTAGATGCTACCTGCGAGTTTGATGGCTTGGACTGGTCGCTTATCGGTGAAAACATCAGCTATTTAAATATCCCTGTGTTGGATCATGCGGCGCCAAACCGTGCGCAACTGCGCCAAGCCATCAACTGGATTCATCACCACCGCAAACGCAACCGCAATGTGGTTGTACATTGTGCCCTTGGACGCGGGCGCTCGGTGTTAGTGATGGCTGCTTACTTACTGGCTAAAGAGCCTGAGGCGGACCTAGACGAAGTATTGTCGCGAATTCAGGAGACCCGTGAGACGGCCAACCTCAATCGCTTCCAGCGCAAGGCCCTGAAGAAAATGCACAGCAGTGGTGAACTCGAAGTACGCAATAAAGTGTGCTTAATTGCTAATCCAGTCTCTGGACGTAAGTTATGGGGTGAAAAAAAGCACGAGATCATGTCACGCCTCAATGGCTATTTTGATATGTCGGTGAAAACCACCACAGAGGAGGTTAATGCGGCGATGCTAGCCGAGCAAGCGTTGGCCGAACATCCTGATATGATCATCGCTTGCGGGGGCGATGGCACGGTCACCGAAGTTGCCTCTGTGATCTGTAATAGCGATATCGTCCTAGGAATTATTCCCATGGGCACAGCCAACGCCTTAGCGCATGTGATTATGGGGATTGAGTCTAAAGCCTTTGGGGTTGATAAGGCCCTTGATGTGTTGATCAGTGGAGATGTTCAGGCCATAGACACAGCGCGCTGTAATGATGAGTTAACGCTGCTACTCATCGGCCTAGGGTTTGAGCAAAAAATGATTGAAAGCGCTCATCGCGACGCCAAAAATAGCAGCGGCCAGTTCGCCTATTTGCAAGGCTTCTGGCAAGCGCTTGGCGAGCATAAGGCCAAAGATTACGAGTTAACATTGGATGATATGGCCCCTCAGTCCGTGCATACAAACAGTATGATTATTGCCAACGCAGCGCCTATTTTCACTTTGTTAGCGCAAGGGCGAGGGCAACCTGAGCATGACGATGGTTTATTAGATGTCAATTGGCTCGAACCGGCCAAAGACTCCAGCGTTAACGTACTTAGTATTGCTGAGCTTGCGTTTAACAGTGTGACTCAAACTCAACTTGACGTGAATGCGCACCATACCAATGCCCGTAAAGTGCGTGTTACAGCCAATGAGCCTATTGATTACGTAATTGATGGTGAAACTCGTCAGGCAGATGAGTTGGTCATTGAAATTCAGCCTTCATCATTGCGTGTAATGGCTCCGCAGCGCAACGAAGAGTCATCTTAAAAGCACAAAGTGATTGGGCCCAGATCATTGGGCTCAATCACCTTATAGCATTAGTTAGTGTACGCGGATTTTGCCTTGCTGCTCGGGATAAACAGGGTGGCCCTGTTTGTCTACAGCTCGCCAGATAAGCGCGCCGTTATCCTGGTTTGGGTGTTTACGGGCACAGATTTTCGGCGCCCCAAACATATCAATTACCGCCCCTTCACTGTAACGACGCTCTTCATACCAACACACCGATGTGTGCTGCGCATCGACCCAAACACGCGTTTTGGTTTTCTTGGTATCGGCCACCCCTTGCGGGGCGAACATCAGTGTTATCAATACCACAAGCGCTGTGCGCATATCGGTTTCTCCGAGGTGTAATCGTTATGTCAAAGCAACAGACACAATTGTGATACCTGTTGCTTTGCGTGTTTAGGTGGCATCCACCTGTTGCTGCGGCGCTGCATCAGCAAAGGCTTTGAGCGTATTACAGTGCTCATAGACAGCCATGATTTTGGGGTAACGGTCCATATCGACCTTAAACCGCAGCGCGTTAAACACTTGAGGTACCAGGCAGATGTCGGCAAGTGTTGGCGCACTGCCAAAGCAAAATGGACCCGCGCCGAGCTGACTTTCAAGGCTGTCAAAGCCAGTCACTATCCAGTCTTGATACCACTTGGTTTTCTGCTCATCACTGACATTGAGCTCTGCTGTTAAATACTTTAGCACACGCAGATTGTTGATGGGGTGAATATCGACGGCAATGGCATATGCCAGCGAGCGAATTTGTGCTTTTTCCCAGGCATCACCACTAACCAGCGGCGCCTGCGGGGCTATTTCGTCCAACCACTCTAAAATAGCCAGTGATTGACTAAGTACGCCTTGCTCGGTTTCAATGGCAGGTAGCAAGCCTTGGGGGTTTTTACTGAGATAGGGCTCGCCACGCTGCTCGGATTTGAGCAAATTGACCGGTACAATGTCATGCTCCAGCTCCTTTAAATTTAGTGCAATGCGCACGCGATAAGCCGCCGATGAGCGAAAATAACTGTATAGCTTCATTATTTCTCTCCGTTAAAGTGTTTTTTTATCCCTTTCCAGCAATCAAGATAGTTGCTTTGGCCCTCTTTGCCAGTTAACGCGTACTTTGTGGGGGCAATGATATAGCGGGATTCAAACATAAAGGCTAAGGTGTTTTCATAGCGAACCGGCTCAAGCTCGCCCTGGCTTGCCTTGTCGAACACTTCAGCTTCTGGGCCGTGTGGTGACATGCAATTGTGTAGGCTCGAGCCACCTGGCACAAAGCCCGCTTCTTTCGCGTCATAGGTGCCTTTAATCAGACCCATAAATTCACTCATGACATTACGGTGATAATAAGGTGGTCTAAAGGTGTGCTCGGCGACCATCCATCGCTCTGGGAAAATAACGAAGTCAACATTGGCCACTCCAGGGGTGCCTGAAGGAGAGGTCAATACCGTGAAAATGGATGGATCTGGGTGATCGAAACTGACCGTGTTCATGACATTAAAACGTGACAGGTCATATTTGTATGGCGCGCTGTTACCGGTCCAAGCCACCACATCCAGTGGTGAATGAGTGATATCTGCTCGATACAGTTGGCCGCTAAACTTGGCCACCAATTCAAAGTCACCTTCTTTGTCTTCAAATGCAGCGACAGGGTATTGGAAGTCGCGGTCATTGGCATAGCCATTGGCGCCCACCGGACCGCGCTCGGGAAGAATATAGGGGTGGCCGTAGTTTTCGCAGATATAACCGCGCACGGGGCCATCGATTAATTCGACAAGGAACTTCATTCCGCGAGGGATCACCGCGATTTCCCCAGGGACAATTTCGATGATGCCGCATTCTGTACGCAGTCGCAGGCCGCCTTGTTGCGGCACAAACAGCATCTCGCCATCGGCGTTATAAAAGTAGCGCTCATGCATCGAGGTATTGGCCACATAGACGTGAATACCAATCCCGGCTTGACCGGTGACGCTACCGTTTGCTGCCATGGTCACCAGACCATCAATAAAGTCGGTGTGCTCAACGGGAATGTCTATGGGATCCCAACGTAGCATGGTCGGTGGTGTTGGCACTTCGGTGATGGGGGCACTGCGCAGTAAGCCATTGTCCAGGGGTTGATAATCTCCTTGAACCACCGATGGGCGGATACGATATAGCCAAGAGCGACGATTGTCGGCGCGCGGCGCGGTAAACGCGGTTGTCGAGAATTGTTCAGCGTAAAGGCCATAGTTGACCTTCTGTGGGCTGAATTGACCAATTGGCAAGGCATCGGCAAGGGCTTCGGTGTCAAATTCATTGCCAAAGCCGGTCATGTATTGCAGTGTATGTTTGCTCATTAGTAGGCTCCTGTTGTATTGTTAGCCAACATACTCTCATGTGAGAGTAATTTCAAACATCACGCACAGGGCGGGTGTAACATAAATTTTACGTGTAAAGTCGATGCCATTTGATTTAAATAACTTCATCCCCTATCTACTCACCTTGTCTGGGGCCAAAGTCAGCGCTGCTTTTGCCTCTGTTTATCAAGATTCATTATCAACTCCCCAATGGCGCATTATGTGTCATTTAAGACAACAAAAATCAGGCCTAACGTCACGCCAACTATGTGACTATGCGCTATTAGACAAATCAACGGCATCGCGGGCAATTAATGGTTTGCACGCACAATTATGGGTTGAGGTGCAGCCTTGTGCGGAGGATAGGCGCGCCAAACAAGTGCGTTTAACGCATTTGGGCGAGTCATTGATGGATGAGTTAGAGGTGAGGGCTTTGCAGTGGCAAGAGAGCTTAATAACCGAGCTAAGCGCACAGGAACAGGCCTTGCTGAAAGGTTGTTTGCAGAAATTAAACCGCGCTGCAGAGGCGAGCGCCAGTCGTCAGGCATAAAAAAGGCCCACCTTAGGTGAGCCTCCTATTATCGTGTTTACTAGCAATTAGAACGTATAGCGAACACCGATGCGCATTTCCCACAGTGACGCGTCGCGTTGTACAGACGTGTCTTGGTTGCCATCGTTAAAGCCGGTATAAACATAACGACCATTGCTGTCGATATTCATATCAACCATACGGTTGCCTACGAATGAGCCTTTTTTATAAGTGCCCCAATCGTCGTTCAACAGGTTAGTTAGGTTGTCGATGACAAAGAACACTTCACCTTTGTGGCCTTCTGCGAAGCCAGGCAGCTGTTGCGTTACTTTCAAATCAAACTTCACGTACCACTCGGCATTCTCAGAGTTACGATCAGTCACTGAGCCACGCTTCAAGCCTTCTTCTTCGATGAATGCATTGAATGCAGCGAGGTCTTCGGCACTCATGTTATAAACAACGTTTGGATCGTTTTCCAACGGTACGTACAGTAATTGGCGTGAACCATAGCCATAGTTGTTGAAATCGCCGAACTGGCTGTCTGCGGTATCAAATACGTAGCTGTAAGGTAAGCCTTCGCTTGCTTGACCGAGTAGGTTGAAGCGAGTTTCGTAACCATCGAAGAACTCTTGGGTGTAGCCAAGGCGCAACGTAAAGCGGTGCGGTACTTCGTAATCTGAAGTGGCCGGTCCTGGCATACCCGGATTGGTGGTTGCGAAGTTACTGTAGTTCGATGCCGCCACTGAGCTATTCATTGGGTTTACATCTTCTGAATCAGTAAATGCATAGGCCACAGTGAAGTCGATGCCGTTATCGTAGGACTTGCTTAGTGCTGCCGAGATAATGGTTGATTCGCCATCATCGCCGTCCACATTGGTGAGCATGTACTCTTGGTTACGACCTTCAATGCTTTCGAAAATAGGACGACCGTCAAAGGTTGTTTCGCCGCTATCACGTAAAGCGATGTCTTGTAGGTACGCTGAATCTTGTTTTTGCGTGTGCAATACATCTAGGTTAACAACATAGTCATTTTCGAAGGTGTACGTAGCACCGACTGAGTACTTCCACTCTGACGGGATTTCAAAATCAGGGTCGATAGAGTGAGTTGCTGAATCACCTGCGCCTGGAGTGGTTGCCGCGATTTCATCAAACAGTGACTGTGGTACGCCGTAACCCGGAGTGTCACCATTGGTCATTGCAGTATTGAACAGATCTACACCAGATGCGCTCAATTGAATTTGTGTTACACCGTCGTTTTGGTAAGCACTTGAAGCCCATACGTTCGGGTTACCACCTGAGTAAAGACCGAAACCAGCGCGAATCTCAAGGGCATCGTCTACGAACCAGTTAAAGCCAACACGCGGTTGCAACAAGTCGACGCCATCTAGGTTTTGCTGGTTAGAGAAACCATAGCGATTTTCAAATTGCGCATTAAAGTTTGGATAGTCGTCACTTTGGTATTTGTCATAGCGTAAACCAAACAACAAGGTCGCATCGATATCAGTGAAACTATATTCGTCTTGAACGTATAGAGTGTGCACTTGGTATGAGAATTCTGCCGCTAAGTCGTTCGGATTGTTGCTGCCCGCTGCGTTATAATAATAAACGCGATCAGCGATACCTTGCTCATAATCTTCGATTGAGTCGAAGCGGAACTCACCTTCGGTATGCTGTACGAAAAGGTTGAACACGTTCAAATCTTCATACTCATAACCGGCAGTAATGGTGTGTTGGTCAAGGTAATATGTACCTGAGATTTTCGCAGTCAGGTTGTCCCAGTTAAGGTCGTTTGACTGACGTGAATCATCCGGGCCGATGTATACGGTGTCGTCATTCGGTCCATAAGTAATTTGGAATTCACCGAAACCGCTGGCTGCATCAAGTGACTCTTGGCGAGCATCTAGATCTGACTTGCCGATACGTACTTCAGTGGAGAAGTTGGCTGACCAGTCTGAGTAAAGTGAACCGACGATAGAGTAGAACTCTGCGCCACGCTCGTAGAAATGACTAGAAAATGCCAATTCGTCGTTGTCAGCATCAGACTGTGAAAGATCAAAACCATCGTTGTAGTTATACACTACACTGGCGCGGTGATCTTCGTTAATGTTCCAGTCCAATTTTACCAACAGCTTTTCGTCTTCAATAGGCATGCTGCCTGGCGTTCCGCCGATATCGTAGTTATAAACATCGCTGGTGATTTGGCGAATGCGGTCGATATCTGATTGGCTGATATTACCATTGTCGACAGGGCCGTAATCGAACTGTTTTACCCCTTCCAACTTCTCGTAAGAGGTGAACAAGAATAGCTTATCTTCAATTAGTGGCATGCCCACATTAAAGCCATAGCGTTTTTCGGTGTAGTTGCCGTTATCGATGTCGCCATCGATTTCGTCGATGCTATCGCCTTTCATCGAGTCATTGGTGTAATCAAAGAATACGCCACCGTGCAACTCATTAGTACCAGATTTAGTAACGGCGTTGATGTTACAAGAGGTAAAGCTGCCGTACTGAACGTCAAACGGGGCCATTTCAACGGCGACTTGCTCTAGCGCGTCAAACGAGAACGGCTGGCGCACTGTTGGGTAACCATTTGAATTCAAACCAAAGTTGTCGTTCATACGAACGCCATCAAGGGTTAGGCTGTTAAAGCGCGGGTTAGCGCCACCACAGTGAATCGCATCGCGGCTATCGTCCACATAAATACGTGGGTCGGCACGTACAATATCTTTAATGTCACGGTTAATGGCTGGTGCTGATTCTAAATCTGCTTGAGTAAAGGTCGCGGCCGGGCCGGTGCCACCTGAAAATGAACTAATAGGACGGCCGGTGACTACGATTTGCTCGATATCGCCTTTCGCTTGAAGTTGCACTGTTACTGGGTACTCTTTACCCAGTGATAGATAAACATTTTCAACGACTTGGTCTTCAAATTTATCTGAGTCGATCAGTACATTGTATGGGCCGCCAACGCGCAAGCCTTTAGCGCTAAAGTAGCCAGCATCATTGACTACAGCGGTTTTTGCAGAGCCTGTCGGCAAGTGAATAATGGTCACTTCAGTGCCTGCAGCCGGGTTGCCGTTTGGTCCAGTGATTTGACCTTTGACTGAGGATGCGGTTTCGTTAGCAAAAGCACCTGAAGACATGCCCACAGTAGCGGCAATGGCCATCGACAGTGCCGATTTCCTAAGTTGCATTTTCATGTTGTTTTCCCGTGTTTAAGTGTCATTAGTTAGACGGTCATTAATTATCGTAAGATATTAAAAACTATTATTGTTACCGTGGTATTGCGAAAAGCTAAAATTGCACATTTTATTGCAAAAATAAGCCCTTAACTTGCTCAACGGCGTGACTCTTATTGTTACTTGCTTTAAATATATTAACAGCTAAGCCTAGTTCATCGGCTCATAGATGCCAGTATATCGACACACTCTGATGCGCTTGGCTTAGTGGCTGTTGAAAGTGGGTGAATTGTACCCATCATAGCCAGCTTAGTCACTCTTTTTCAGCAAATTAAAGGCCATTTGTCCGCTTTAGATTGAACTTTGTTTATAAACTGTAAGTTGGAGTATTAACTAGCAGCGGGATGTATATATCGTCGGGTGAGGCGGTTGCATAAAAGCACACCAGAGTGTCAGGGGTATAATGATCACGAATAACCCTAGGGAAGAGGGAAGTCTAGGTATAAAAAAGCCCACCGAGGAGGTGGGCTTGAGGTTGCGATTTTCTAACTAATTAGAAAGTGTAGCGTACACCAATCTTAGCTTGCCAACCCGACGAACTCTTTGAAATAGAGTTGTAGTTACGAGTGTCGAAGCCATTGTGGCGACGGTCAATGATGATGCGACCTTCGTCATCTAAGCCACCAAAGTCATAGACTGCTTGGTCTGAATAGCTTAGGCGCTTTTCTACGCCCCAATCATCATTAAGTAAGTTGGCGAAGTTCTCAACCATCACGTAAAGCTGGCCTTTGTGGCCTTCGGCAAACCCAGGGATCTCTTGCTTGAAGCTTACATCCATGGTGGTTACCCAAGGTTGTGTGCCGGTGTTACGGCCGATGATCTCACCACGCTCAGCAATGCCAGCTTGGTTTAGCAAGGTTTCTAGCTCATTCCACGTCACCTGTGACTCATCCCAGTTGACCGCTGCGTCATCAGCGCCAGATGGAATATAGGCTAGGTAGGCTGAGTGGCTTTGGAACTCACTGCCGATATCGCCGAAGTCGTAATCATTGTAGAAGCCCATTGAATGGCTGTAAGGACGACCCGAACGACGCTCGAAGAACATGTTGAACTGTGATTCATAACCTTCAAAGAACTCGGTCTTGTAGCGAAGGTTAATTTTAAAGCTGTGCTCTACTTCATAGTGACCACGGCCCACAGTATCAATATTGCGGCTCTCGACTAGCGCATGCTTATAGTTACTGATCGCGCGTGATGATGAACCAGGCGCTACTTCAGTAATATCTTGGTGCGCGTAGCTCACAGACGCATACAGACCGTTGTCCCACTCTTTGGCAAGTGCCGTGGCTAGGATCACTGAGCGACCGTTTTCGTCAGCATTGGTCATCATGATATCGTAATTTTCTTCACGCTCACCATCATAACGGCTCTTGTAAATCACCCGACCGTCAGCTGATTCACCCACTGGAACCAAAGCGGTATTGTGCCATACTGCTTCGTTTTCTTTTTTGTGATAAACCGCTTCACCGGTCCAGCTAAAGCCATCACCTAGTAGCTCTGAATCAAACTCATATTCAAAGCCAAGTTGAGCACGAATTGAAGACGGTAATTCAAAGTTAGGGTCGGTGTAGTTAGTGCTTCCCGCGCCTTGAGTCATAGAAGCTTGGATTGCTTCAGGTACTCGGGTGATATCCGCTTCAACACCGTCTTGTGAATAGTAATCCGCAATCGCTTGCGAAGTGGCTGCTACATAAGTTAGACCATCATTTTGGTATGGATTGTTATACCAAACGTTTGGAATACCGCCTTGGAAGCGACCTACGCCACCATTGATGGTGAGGTTCTCGGACGCGTAGTATTTAAAGCCAACGCGCGGCAGAATAATATCTAAGCCATCAAGGTTCTCTTGGTTTGAGTACCCATAAGTGGCTAGGAAGTTTTCGTTTAGCGTGGGTTTATCATCTGATGATAAGCGCTCATAACGAAGACCGACAGTAAGTTCCAACTCATCAGTTGGGTAGAATTTGTCTTCAACATACACAGCAAACTGATTACGACGTGCGTCATAAGCCGTGTCATCGGCGTTATTAGTGTAGGCATTGCTATAATCGAAGTCGTAGTTACCGTTGTAGTTACCCACTTCGCGGTTTTGGAAACCTTCTAGGCTATCAAATTCCCACACACCTAATGAACCTGCTGCAAATAGGTTGTATAGGCGCAGTGACTCGTACTGAGCACCAAAGTTGATTTCGTGGTCACCCCAGAAGTAAGTACCATCGAAGGTCAGGGTGAGGTTTTCCGTTTCCGATTGGTTTTTATGACGATATTCATCGGTGCCGAACTGATAGGCTGGGCCGCGATAGTATTCTTCTACCTTAACACTACCAATGCTTGAGTTGGTGAGGCTGTCGCTACTGACATCTTTATAGGCAATACCGATTTCGGTCGAGAAATTACCTGACCAATCTGAGTATAGCTTAGCAGCAAAGTTGTTAAACTTGGTTTCGTAGGTATAACGGCTCGAAGCCAACATTACTGTGTCGCCACCGGTACCGTAGTTTCGCTCGTCGGCGTCATCTTGCCATTGGTAGGTGAAGTCAGCGCGGTGATCTTCAGCCACGTTCCAGCTTAGTTTTACCAGTAAGCTGTCGTTGGTATCTTCCGGGTCACCACCAAGCTCATCGCTCAGACCGTAGGTGCTGTCTAGTACAGAAAGGAACTCATTAAAGTTTTGCTCTGAGGTATCGTACTCGTGCGTAGCACCTGAGCCTTCAAAACCATAGTCCATTTCCAGTTCACTGGCCCAGCTGTTGTAGTTCACAAAGAAGAATAATTCGTCTTCGATGATGGCGCCACCGGTGCTGATCCCGAAACGCTTTTCAGATTGAATCGGGTCTGACTTGGTTGTTTCGAAGGTGCGGCGACCATTCTCGTCGAGTGCCGGTCTTCCATCTGCGTATACCTGAGAAATACTCTCTACTTCTCCAGCAAGACTTGGGTTAGTGAATTCATAGAAACCGGTGAATTCAAACTCATTGCTTCCCGATTTAGTTACCGCGTTGATAACACCACCGCCAAAGTTACCTTTTTTCGCTGAAAACGGAGAGGTATCCACCGACACTTGTTCAATAGCGTCTAGCGCAACAGGTGGCTGCTCAGTGGGGTAACCGCCATAGTTCAAGCCGAAATCGTCATTTTGGCCGATGCCGTCAACAGTTAAGCTGTTACTTCTTGGGTTGCTACCGGCAATGGTTAGCTCGCCGCTACCATTAATGCTTGCTAACGGGTTCAAACGAGCAATGTCTTTGATATCGTTATTAAAGCTCGGAGTGTTAGCAATTGTGTCTTGGCCAAATACGCTGCTTGAACCGCCTGCTTTTTGCAAAATACGGTAGCCTGATACTTCGATACGCTCAACGTTGATAGGCTCAAGCTGAGAAGTCACTCGGCGAGTTTCACCTAGTTCAAGGTAGATGTTATCCAGCTCTGCATCACTGTATTTATCTGAGTCAATGAGGATGCGGTACGGACCACCTACACGCAAACCCTTGGCGATGAACGCGCCAGAATCGTTAGTCGTGAAGGTGCTTACGGTGCCGGTAGGCTCGTGAATCACTGAGATTTGCACGTTAGTTGCAGCATCGCCTTTAGGCGTGGTGATCTTACCGCGCAGAGATGATGAAGTATCGGCTGCGAAAGCGTTTGCTGACACGCCCAAAGCGAGTACGAGCGCGCCGGCCACTTTCGTTAAGCGAACGTTTTTCATTATGTTGTTTCCCGTGTTTTGTTTCATTGGTTAAACAGTGTGTAATCGAGTGAATATTTTTATTGTTATTAATTCGGTCTATTGTTGTCCGTATAGTGCGTTAAGTACCGCTGCTAGGCGTACACCCGCACGCTGCAGTTGTTGCTCCATCACTGGACGGTAGGTAAATAAGTAGTCGTAGCTGACTTGCTCACCGGTATTGGCGTAAATGTCTTGCGCTAAGTGGTGAGACTCAATGAGCCACCTTTTAATATCTAGGTCTTTATTGATTGCCTTGGTATCAACGCAGCATAGAAAGTCTGCGTATTCGGAATAAGACAGCTTTTGGCTCCCAATAAGGTCGGTATCCCATAAACGATGTAAATTGGTTTGCTCACGAAAGAAGGTGACATCGATGCGGTTACCGCCTCGGTCCTCGGCATTACCGACATGCATAGGTTGGTGAATATCGCCAATAATATGAATTAAAAAACGCAAATAGAATTGCTGTTGTTGTTGGCTTGTTTTTGGTGAGCGCAGTGCCTTCATAGCCGTTAGGATGGCTGTATAAGCGTCTTTTACATCATGCTTGTGTTCTTTTGCTGTGAAGTGCTGGTGCGTAAACTCCTCAACGGAGTCGATATTGATGTAATGCCATGGGCTGGCCTGCTTTTGCCAGAATGTATCGGGGGAAGAGCGCATTTCATCAGCCCAAGTACTGACTCTGGCCATACTGTGGCCCGCTAAAATGGTAGACACCTGTTGCTTTACTTCGGCGTCCAAATGGTGTTCAGCAATGGCTCCTACAATACGGTGACCGTTGGCGCCCCAAGCGCTCACTTTCGTTGCGAAAAAACTAACAAAAGCGAGGGTGCAAATAAGCGGCAATTTGCTCAGATGCGTATAATTGAACTGTAAACTCATTGTTGTTGTCACGTTACTGGCTTGCTTAAGTGAAGGCAAATTGTCCGGATTTTTAAGCGAAAAAACAGGACTTGATGGGATTCATAATTACTTGTTAATAAAGTATATAAAACAACTGCTTATGGTTTATAAATAAAATTACCTATTGCAATAAGTAATTATAATTGTTGAAATAGTAATTGAATTCAATAAAAGCAGCATAAAAGCCCGTGACAAGCATATTTAACAGACGTGACACTGCGCTTATCCTGGTTACATTAATGGTACTGGCGTTAACTAGTTACCTTATCGGAACAATGCGTTTTACCCTGGCAACCACGCAACTGGGTAATGTTATAGCGACTCACTACAGTTGTAATACCACCCAGCCAGAAAATAAAACGCAGCTTACGTTGTTTGCTCCAAGCGAAAATGTCGTCAAACGATTGGCTCAATCGCTATGTGGTGACACCACTGTGTCTAAGCAATACGGCGCTGTCCAAGCTTTTTGGGGAGGCTCTTCTGAGTTTGAGGTGAATGTGCTAGGAAAAGGTCTAGCGGATTTAATCCTTGCGAAGGAAAACCTCTTCAGTGCCTTTACCGCCCATGAAACCTATGGCTACTCGCCCCTTGTCGGTTATCCTTCATACACGGCCTACTTTATTGCGAGTAAAGAAAAACCGCGTTTAGAGAAAAGCTACTTTCTTGATAAGCGCATTGGCTTAATTGAATATCCCACCAGTCGCTCCGGTCACATTATGCCCAAGCAAGTGTTCAAGGAGCTTGATATTAATATGAATAGCCTGAATATCACTTTTGTGAACTCGCACAGTGCGTTGCGAGATAAGTTAGCGCTAGGTGAAGTGGATATCATTAGTTCCTATTGGCAACAAGCAGATAACGAGCGCTTTTCTGCAAACTATATAACCGCAATCAGTGACAATATCAGTGGTAGCCATTGGTTTTTACGCCAAGCCAGTGACAATCCTGACTTAGCCTGCGCTATTCAGGGCGCTATTTTAAGCCAAGCAGAAGAGCAATCGGCACAATACTTTAAACAAGCCAAACCTTATTGGCGATGTAGTGATTCGGCACCCGCAACATTTCAAGGAGAGCCGCTGTGAGAGCGATTAAAATTGCGTTGCTAAAGCATGTGCACAGCTGGGTTCGGCGCTTTAATGCCAATATCGCCACGGTATTATTTGCATGTTTGGCTATGATTATCGCTTACTGCAGTTACGCAGTGGGGGCATTGAATAGCTGGCATCATCAACAGCAACAAGCGATAGCCCAGGTCAAAACACGCATCGCCCTGGATGCTCAATACATTGGACTACCCAATAGGTTGTTGGAGGTACCGGGCGATCGCAAACGCGTGGTGCATTATCTCAAGCAGCTCAACACTCACCTCGCATCACAAGGTTACGCAATTCAAGTGCATGCAATAGCGGGTACTACGATCGGGAATGAGACAAGCAATCTTGAGAGCTTCAACCTCGTTCGCACAGGTGGTGAGACGTTCACCGTGACGCTGTCACCAGCGGTGATGCCTCTATCCCAGCTATTGAGCCCTTGGCCTTTACTCATCGTGCTGCTGCTGTCTGTCGCCATGCGAGCATGGTTTAAAACCCTCCAAAGCAAATTAGATAAAGCGCGAGAAGCGGGTACGCCGATACTCGAGCGCAAGCGCCTACTTATTGATTTAGCGAATAAAAGCCTACGCTATGGTGAGCAGGGCAGGCAGGTGCAATTAGCGAACAAGCCCCTCTGTTTTTATCTGGCGCTGTTGGAATTTGGCATTGAATACCCTGAGGTGACGTTAAATCAAAATAAAGAGGTGCCACAAGAGCTATTGGATTTGGCTCATAAGTATTTTGGCCGCCTTATCGATTTAGGACACACGATTAGAAAGCGCCCCAACTTTGGCAATAGTTTAGAGAAAACGCTGAGTGAAATTCGTGCTGCACTGGATGAAGTGTTTGCAGCAGACTCGCAAGATAAAGAACCTTATTTTCCGCCTAAAGCCCATGGTGAAGGGTCACGCTCGCGTGTCCATCACTATGGGCTTAGGGCCGTCAATGACGATGATTTTGAGGTTATTGGCAAGTAACCGGATGAGGCACTTTCATTGCCTTAATTGGGCTGTGCTTGCTTACATACTCGCTCAAAATACTGGCATCTGAGTCGCCAGTGTCAACGAAGCGGGTGTCGGTGTTCAAACGCGGATAGCCATCACCACCTGCCGCATTGTAGCTATTGATACTCATACGATAGGTCTTATCTAGCTGTAACGGCTGACCGTCAATGCGCACTGATACCAATTCATCCCCTTCGCACACCGGCGCCACTTGGTTGAAGTGGGCATAGGCGCCAGAATCAACAGGGTATGATGCGACTTTACTGATGTATGCAAAAGCCTCACGACCACTAAATTCAATGTAGCCAATGCGGTTTTTAAACGGGTGTACACGGAGAATATCTTTGTAATCGATATCTCCTTGGCTGATTGAGTCACGAATACCGCCGCCACTAATGACTGCAAAATCAGCATCGACATGATTCATTTGAGCTTGGGTGATCAGCTGTCCTAAATTCGTCTGTCCAAAGCGAACTTTGTTTCTGTCGCCTTGAAGGTGAACTTCGGTATGCCCTAAAGTCACGCTTAACTTTTCTTGGCCTTTTTGCTGATAAGGAGTTAAAAAGTCGAGCATTTCTTGGTCTTTGTTGATGTAATCACCGACCCATTCACCGGTCGCATCTTTAAGGTTTACTGGGATCAGCTCGTAGCTTTCAAGAGTCAACTCTTCATCTAGCAGTTTAAATCGGGCATGACCCACATACTTGCCCCATTCATGGGCTTGCATGATCCAAATACCGTTTTGATTATCTGGCTGGCATGGCATGCCTGGGCGGTAATCATCATTGTTGCTGTTCTGTGCCGTCATGCACACTGGTTCTTGGGAATGGCCGCCGATGATCATATCCACCGCCCCTTTGGGTAAGTTGCGAGCCAAGGTTACATCGCCGGGCGCGTTAATGCCGTGTTGAGCATTGCTGTAGTGGCCCATGTGCGTGACGGCAATAACGATATCAGGGTTGCGACGCTCAATTTTAGGAAGTATGTTTTTGGTCGCGGTTGCGGGCTCAATAAAATCAAAATTACCGATAAAATCAGGGTTCGCAATCTTCGCGGTGTCGGTGGTGGTCAGGCCTAAAATAGCGATATTTAGATTATCTCTTTGTAACAGAGTATAAGGAGTGTAAGCAGGCTCGCCATTGCGTTTATCGATAATATTTGCGCTCAGCATCGGAAAGTCGGCCCAACGCTGCTGCTTGTCTAATACCGCTAATGGGTTATCAAACTCATGATTGCCAATGGCCATGGCATCGTAGCCTAACAATGTCATAGCTTTAAAATCAGGTTCCGCTTGTTGTAAGTCAGACTCAGGAATACCAGTATTGATATCCCCCCCTGAGAGCAACAGCACGGTATCGCCTCGTTGTTTAGCTTGTGCGCGCAACTGTTTTAGTAATGTTGCGCGCGCGGCCATACCGTATTCACCTTTATCGTTATGCCAAAAACGGCCATGATGATCGTTAGTATGAAACACACTAATATAGTGCGCTTGTGCGGAGTTGGAGTGTAGCTCGGGTGTCGGCGTGGAGGCAGAGCATGCACTGAGCAGTGTAAGCACTGAAAGAGTAATTAGGCGCACAGGGGATTCCTATCGGCGATTATCGTTGCGCCTGATTTTAATTAAATTTTATGACAATTTCACTAGTCTGAGACGGACTGTGCAAATCTGCCTGTTTATCCCCCACTTAAGATATTTGTTGAAGCAACCGGGCTCAGCCGCAACAGATCAGCCAGTTAACTCACTGTGCTGGCTTGCACAAGACGAGACGCTGGCCAGTGCTGCTTGTTCACGACGGCGTAACTCAGCACGTGCTACGGGTGCTTGATGATGATTGACACCAACCATCCAGTTTAAAAACGATGCAGGCACTTGGCGGTACGACTCGCCTTTGTGAACACCAAAGTCACAAATGAGGTTGTTGCTGTTATCCATAGTTGTTGTTTTTAGCTGCTCAAATGATATGCACATACTAGAGAACTCTTGATAGTTTGATAAGTCGAATCTGTTTTAAAAAAGCGCAAAAAGATACTTTATAGTTATATGTTGTTAACCAATTTGTAACTGGGTTTTACCCCCAGGTATCAATTTGTTGTTATTCACTGTGCCTCATGGAAGCATGGCCTGAGTCAATGTAAAGTGGCTTAAAACAACAATATAGGAAATCCCATGAATAAACTTATTGGCTTTGGTCTGGTCGCAGCGGGGCTTACTCTTGCGCAACCTGTTCACGCGACTATCGTTGAAATGCAAACCTCCCAAGGTAGCATTCAAATTAACCTCTTTGATCAGCATGCACCAAAAACAGTGGCTAATTTTCTAGGTTATGTTGAGCGTGGCGATTATCAGTTTAGTTATCTGCATCGCTCCGAGCAGGATTTTATTGTTCAGGGCGGCGGGTTTATTTACGATGGCGGAGCCGTGGCCATTGAATCCCAGGGGACGGTAGATAATGAGCCTGTGCTATCGAATGTTGCTGGCACCATCGCCATGGCTAAACGCAGTGGCAACGCTAACAGCGCGTCAAGTCAGTGGTTTTTCAATGTCGCCGATAACAGTAGTAACTTAGATCTGCAAAACGGTGGATTTACGGTGTTTGGTCAGGTAATAGGTGAGGGGATGGAGGTTGTTAAAGCCATTAATGCACTGCCTACGTGTTCCAGCACGCCGGTCGTTGATTACAGTACTGACGAATGCCAGCAAGGCGCTGAGCTAACGGCAAACAATCTAGTTATTGTTAACGACGTTATTGTCATTGATGATGACCCCAATTCGGCGGCAAACCTGACTCCGGTTGAAAATACATTAATTGATGAACCTGTCGAGTCAGGTGATGATTCAAGCTCAGGTGCATTTTGGTGGTTGTTACCCCTGAGCTTATTGACTCGCTGGCGCCGTGCGTAAGACAAGCCTAGTCGGCGTGCTATAGTATCGATAGCGCGCCGTTTCTTGGGCGGGTACTAAAGCATGCGCAACACTAACATGATCCACATCGCCAGCACGGTGATGCAACCAAACAAAAAGAGGTAGTAACGTGTTTTTAGGTGGTTACTACTAATATGTACCACAGTATGCGCAAGGCGCAGTAGTACAAACCCCCAAGCCAAGGCGGTGAAAGCGTAGCCGGTGGTTTGTGTAATTAATGCAGTGAGCACAGCAACATAAAATAAAACTGGGATTTCGAATTGATTAATAAAGTTACGCCCAGCCACTTGCACTGATTCCGGGGCGTTGTCGAGAGCCATAGTGGCAAATTGCTGCATTTTAATTTGTTTGTTGCGTGCGGCAGCAAAACGACGTCGCCCCATTATTACCATCACCACAAGGGTTAACAGTACTTGCGCGAACATTGCCAAAATAAGCCATTGGTGCACGTTAATCTCCCATTACTCGTTATTATTTATACACATCCCAGACAATACCTGAATTACTCTTATTATTCGAGTGCTAGCAAAGATAGTCAGTGTTTTCATACATTGTTACAAACTTGATAGCTTTTTCATTGCATTTTCATCAGTGATTTTTGATCATAAAAGAAAACGTCCACTGATAAGAGACAAATTCATGAAAAAGACATTAGCACTGAGTGCCCTGAGTGCCCTGAGCCTCGCCGTACTGGCTGGTTGTAAAAGTACATCGGCGCCTTTACAAAGCGAACTGGCTCAGCAATTGATCCCGGAAAACTTAGTTGTTAGCCCTAACGACAAGCGGGCCTATGAGACACTAACGTTGGACAATGGCATTGATGTGGTGCTGGTTTCAGACCCCAGTGCTGAGAAATCTGCGGCGGCGTTAAGCGTGGGCGTCGGGCTTTTGCACGACCCCATGTCGCAACAAGGCATGGCGCATTATCTCGAACATATGCTGTTTTTAGGCACTGAACGCTACCCCGATACCAAGGGCTACAGTGACTTTATGACCAAAAACGGCGGTGCTCATAACGCTTATACCTGGCTCGATATCACCAACTACATGTTCAAAGTGAATAACGATGCCTACGCAGAGGGGCTTGACCGTTTCAGTGACTTTTTCAAATCGCCAAAGCTGTACCCTGAGTATACTGATAAAGAGAAAAATGCGGTCAATGCTGAGTGGTCAATGCGCCGCGAAATGGACTTTTTCGGGCAGTTTAAACTCGCGCGTAAAATGATGGGTGAGCACCCAGCAAACCGCTTCCTGATTGGTAATTTAGAGACGTTGGGCGATAAAGAAGGGAGCTCATTACACCAAGAAACGGTTGATTTCTATAACCAGTATTACTCCGCGAATATAATGAAAGTAGCGATGATCTCCAATCGCCCACTCAATGAAATGCGCCAGCTAGCGAAGCAATATTTCGCAGATATTGAAAATAAAAACATTGATGAGCCACAAGTGAAGGCTGAACTGGATTTTGATCAGGCTGGTGGCAAACGTATTTACTACAAGCCCAATGAAGATGTGAAACAGCTGAAGCTTGATTTCACTATTAAAAATAACATGGATAAGTTTGCCCTTAAGCCGAACCGCTTTGTGGCCTACTTACTTAGCAATGAAATGCCAGGCTCTCCAGCGCAAATACTGCGTGATAAGGGCTGGGTCTCACAATTGAGTGCCAATGCATCAGCGAATATGTACGGCAATTATGGCGCGTTGTCAGTGGATATTGAACTGACGGATGCAGGGATGCAAAACCGTGAACAAATCGTCGCTACGGTTATGCGTTACATTGAGCTTATCAAGGAAAATGGTGTTGATGAGAAGTACTTCGACGAAATTCGAACGTCGCTGAATAACCAGTTTCAGTTCTTAGAGAAAAGCGATGAATTTAGTTATGTTTCTTCGTTAACGCAAAGCATGCAGGATTATCCGCTCACCAATACAATTAACGCGCCTTACTATTATGGTGAGTTTAATCCGCAGGCAGTGCAGGATGTGCTGACACAGCTTAACGGCGAGACCTTGCGAGTTTGGTATATTTCCCAGCAAGAGCAAACCGATAGTCAACTGCACTTCTACGACGGCGAATACCGCATTGAAGATATCAGTAGCGAAGAGCAAGCTAGTTGGCAGCAAGCGAGCGAGTTTGCTTTGTCTCTACCCAGCGTTAATCGTCTGCTGCCACAGCATTTTGATATCAAAACCCGAGGCTACGCGGCGCAAACTAAACCGGTTGTGAGCTACGATAAAAACGGTATCAAAATCTGGCAGCAGCCGAGCCAACATTTTGCTGAGCAGCCTAAGGGGTTGGTCGAGGTGTATGTTAATTCACCAGCGCCACAAAACAACATGGCTGCAAAGGTGTTAATGAATTTGTGGGCCGATTTATACAATTTGTCGCAAACCGCGTTGGCAACCGAGGCCTCTATTGCTGGCATGTCGGTAGGCATGGACCCTGGTAACGGGTTTACCCTCACTGTCGGCGGGTTCACCGATAAACAGCCAGAGTTATTGAGTGAAGCGTTAAGCAACTTGCAGGTTGAGGTCGATGAACAAGCATTTAACCAAGCCGTGGACCGCTATGTACGGGCACTAAACAATGCGCAGCAGCAATTTCCTTTTTACCAAGCATTTGATGAGTACTCGAATCTAGTTCGCTCTGGCAGTTACGACACCGAGGCACTAATTGCCAAAGCGCAATCACTTACGGTGGCGGACTTAGAGCAATTGATGAACCAAGTGTTGGCGCATAACACGGTGCGGGTATTTGCTTTTGGTAACTATGATCAAAGCAGTATTGACGTTATTGCCAAAAACATTACTCAGGCGCTGCCGGCGCAAAAAGAAGATAGCCCGTATACGCGTTCTCAGTCTTGGCAACCTAAGCAGGGCGAAACCTATGTTGTTCATAAAGACATAGAGGTGGCTGATGTCGCTATTATTGACATGGTTTATCACCCAACCCCAGGTTATGCGCAAAAAGCAGCAGCGGCGGTATTACAAGGGCATTTCCGCACAGTGGCCTTTGATAAACTGCGCACCGAAGAGCAGCTTGCTTACGCCGTCGGTGCTATCGCCCGTCCACTTGAGGACTATGCCGCCATAGGGTTGTTTATTCAAACTCCGGTCAAAGGCCCGAAGGCTATGCAGGCCCGTTTTGATAGCTTCAAGCAACAATATCAACAAGAGCTTAATGAGATGGATGAGGCGACGTTTGCGCAGCTCAAAAATGCCACTCTCGTGGCGCTCAAAGAGCAGCCAAAAAATCTAAAAGATGAACTTGGACGCCTTATTACCGATTGGTATCGCGAACAGTTTGATTTCAACAGCCGTAGCCAACTGATTGCGGCGGTCGAGCAACTGACGCTTGCAGACATTCAAGAATTCTACCAGCAAACGATGATGAACCCAGAAGCCGCAAGGCTCAACGTGCAGCTTCGTGGCAGTAAATTTGCCGACAAGGACTTCGCTGATTTACCTGAGCAAACCAAGGTGGAATCGGTGGCTGACTTCCAAAAGCAAATCAGCTGGCAGCAGTAGTTTACTGGATAATAACGTGCAGAAAAGGCTCCCATGGGAGCCTTTTTTATGTGTTTGATTTAGTCTTGATTAAAGTGCTGAGGAAGGGCGTTAGCAATCTCTTTCAAGCTGGCTTGCCATGCTTTACTCAGGGCGGATGCCAAAGCAGCGTAGCCATCTTGTGCCAGAGGCTCGCTTTGGCTAAAGCGCGCCATACTGAGTACGTGTAACTTACCTTTCTCATCAACTCGGGATAAACGCCACAAGCCTGCTATTTCTGCATTGTTATCGAGGCCGCCGTTAAAATGGTCGATGTCGATATCGAGTTGATAAAACGATGACTGCAGCTGCTCGGCATAGACATCAGCCCCTTTGACGACCAGCACTTGCTCTAATGTAGCCATTAGCTGCAACTGGGCGCTACTTTCGAGCATGAGTGCTGGGCTATCGGCCCAAAAATGGTAATTAGCACTGTATATTTCTTGCGGTGAGCGTCGTACTACCATGGCGCGGTTATTAAGGTTACCGCGTAAACTGATAGGGCTTAAACGCAATAGGTGTTGGGTCTGCTCATCGGTGCGTAGCAGATTGTTATTAAACAGCGCGCTATCTAACTGGTAGTAGCGGATATTGCTAGTTCGCGAGTCCGTGGCGCAGCCTAGTACCAGTAATGGCAGCATCAGTAATAAAATAAGTCGAAGCATTAGTTATCACTCCTTGGCAGCGGATCAGCAGGTAGCTCTTTATCAAAGATCAGCATATTAGGTTGCTCCTTTAACCCTTTCGATAAGGGCTGCAGTTCATCCATTAGGCGCTGCATTTGCTCAAGTGAAGACTGCATTTGTTGATACATTTTCGAACCATTTTGGAAGCTCGCCATGGTGACCTCAAATTGCTCCATGCTTTGCTCAAATTGGCGCATACTTTGGCTAATATCTGCCATATCTTGGGTAAACTCTTTGGGCAGCGCTTTCATACTCGGGTCGCTCATGAACTGGCGCATATCCACAGCAAGCGTTTCATAACGGGCCATGGTGCTTTCAAACTGAGCCAAACTTTCCTCTATACGAAGGCCTTTCACCTTATTGAGTACATCATTAACTTGGTTGGCCAGCACCGTGATGCCGCTGGAGGTACTGGGGAAAACAGTGTAGTCGCCGCGTTGTGTTAAGCCGACCAATTCACTATCAGGGTAGATATCAAAATCAACGTAAACGGCGCCAGTAAGCAGGTTGCCAGGCTTCAAAGAAGCTTTAAGGCCTTGTTGCAGGAGCTCATCAACATGGGATTGCCAAAACTCCCTCGCTTGTGCTGAGTCGCGGTACAGGCGTCCATACTCGATACGTATAAGTACCGGAACGGCATTGCTGGTATTGCTAAAGTGAGCAGGGCGACCATCAATTATAACCTCAGCAGGGACTTGCTCGACAGTGCCTATGCGCATGCCCCTGTATTCGACCGGCGCGCCCTCTCGTAGGCCGCGAATAGACTGCTCAAACTCAATGAGGTAGTGCTGGTAATCATAAAATCGCTGTTCTAATGCGGCTTTATAGCTGTCACTTAGGCTAAAGGTATGATCTTGCTTGGCGATGGCTCCTGGAGGATCGCCCTCCGGGGTGGCCAGCGAAATACCTCCCTTTAGCATTTTCGCGATTGACCCTGTTTTGACGTTGATGCCATCAGCGGATAGGTCAAATTCGAGTCCTGAATTAACCCAAAAGACCGTGTTCAATGTCACTAGGTTTTCGTACGGCGCATTAATAAATAAACCGTAACGCATCACTTGTTGTTGCCAATCAAAATTGGCAGTTTCGATTTGGCCGATTTTATACCCTTTGAAGTAAACCCCTGTGCCCACCTCGAGCACTTCAGCATCTCGGCTGATTAACTTGTAACGCCCGCCTTTGACATCATTGGCAATCAGCGCAGGCTCCTCTTGCAATTCAAAACGCTCGGTAAGCTGTTTGCTCTCCCCGGGGGCGAATTCTAAATAAACACCCGAAAATAAAGTACTAAAGCCGGTGACGCCACTTTCATCCACGCGCGGTTTGACCACCCATATTTTTGCATCTTCAGTGAGTAAGTTATCGTAATGGTTATCTACTTGAGCTCGGGCGATGACATGGTCGCGGCTTGACGCCAATCGAATTGCATCGACAGTGCCTATTTTTACACTGCGAACTTTGATTTCTGTTTTACCTGCAACGATGCCCTCAGCATGGGGCATTTTGATGTAAATAGTTTGCCCTTGTGAGAGCTGGTGTTGCAGTAACATCCATGCACCAACAAACAGGGCGATGATAGGGATCAGCCAAATAGGGGACAGTTTAGGCGCCGTTTTAATGCGCGCAGTATTACTCATTCACGACTCTCTTCACTTTTTCAGGGGGATCCCAAATCAAACGTGGATCAAAAGCATGGGCCGCCATCATTTGGCAAATAACCATCGCTGCGAAACATAACGCGCCCAACCCGGGTTCGACCAACATCAGGTTGCCTAGCTGTACCAAGGCTACCAAGATAGCAACAACAAATACATCAATCATCGACCATTTGCCAATAAATTCAGTAACCTGATATAGCCGAGTGTACACCATAGAGCGGCGACTGGCTTGGCGATAAACCATCACGCATAAGGTCGCAAGCACTAATGCTTTAGCAAATGGCACCACCACACTGGCAAGGAAGATAATCGAAGCAATGGGGTATGAACCACTTTGCCATAACAGTATTACGCCGCCAATTAGCGTTGATGGCTCTCTGTCACCCAAGCTGGTGGTATACATGATGGGCAGTACATTGGCAGGAATGTACAACAGTACCGAAGTCACCAGCCAGGCAGCGGCTTTTTGTACACTTTGCATGTTGCGATAATGCGTAGTGCTATGACAGCGTGGACATAGTTTGTTGTAGGTAAGTTGTTGGCAAACATGGCAGGCTCGTAGATTGACATCAATTGCCCTCACTCCTTGTGGAACGGCGACCTCTTTATGAGGGGCAATCTGTCGCCACAGTCGAGGACGGTTGACGTAAGATAGAGCACCTATATATGTCAGCACAAACCCGCCATAGGCCCAAAAGCTAATGCCAAAGGTAATGTCAGCCATAGACATTATCTTGACCATACTGACCAATACGCCGACGAGGAAAATCTCCGACATCACCCAGGTATCCAATGCCAGGGTCAATTTCAGCAGCTTGCGTCCCCAATGCTTTGGCAAGGTGCGCAAAAAACCTAAGTGCAAAGGCAGCAGTAACAACAACATCACCAAGGGTAAGATAATGATACTGATATCAATAAATATCCCTAACAGGGGGCTGTCGTAGTTAAAAAGCATGCGTCCAGCATCAGGCAAGGTCATGGTTTGCGTGATGCCTCGACTGGAGAACGAAATAAAAGGGTAAAACACTGAGCTCAATAATAAAATAATGGCACTCAGGGTGAGGGCTACAACTTTAGGGTCGTTATTGACGTTGCTTGCATTTAAGCTCGAGTGACAGTGAGGGCACTGGGCAACTTGTTTGGCTCGGAGTCGCGGCACATCGACCACTAGATCACATTGCGGGCAGGCCAGTTGCATGTTTTCTCAAACTTTATCCAGTTAACTGCTAATGTTAGAGCATAGCGCTTATTTTATGTAATTCCTAGTGACTAAGGACGGGTTATGGTAAGGGGTCTGGCAACAAATAACTGGCTAGCTGTCAGTCAGCTAATGCTGTGTATGTTGTTTATGTGCACGGCAAATGCTGCCAATAACCTCGACGATGACGCTGTGGAGCTCTCCGCTAGTGCCTACATCCCACCTTATGTATTTAAAGATGGACACCATGGGATTGAGATTGACATTATCAAACATGCTTTGGAAAAAGCGCAGCTTGGGCCATTAACATTGCACTTTTTAAGCAATCGCCGTGCTGAGGAGCAGTTACGCCAAGGTAAAATTAGCGGCGCGATTAATATTCCGAAAGAGTCAGGGCTCGAAGGCTACTACAGTGAGCCCTTATTGTATTTTGAGAATGTAGCTATTAGCTTAGCTGAGCATAACTTCAGCATTGAGCAGTTCAGTGATTTACATGGTAAAAGCATTCTTGCGTTTCAGAATGCAAAAAACTACCTTGGACCTGACTATGCCAAGGCCATTACTAAGGCCTTGAGTTATGATGAGGTAGTCAATCAGTATGCGCAAATAGACCACCTCATGAAGGGGTGGGTGGATGTGATTGTGTTGGAGAAGCGCATTTTTCAGTATTACTTACACACCTTTGCAATGAGCCAAGGGCAACAGACAAAGCAAGTTGCCATCCATGCGCTTTGGCCTCCTTCTCCCCGACACGTGGTATTTACTGATTCACAGCTGCGTGAGCGCTTCAACCAAGGTCTTGCAGAGCTTAAAAAAACACCGCGCTACAAAGCATTGCTTGCCAGCGCGCCATCGTATGCTCAGCGCCAATCAAGCAAATAAGGCCACAGTTTGTTTAGAGCGCGCAAGCACCTGCCCTGACTCAGAGTAAACAGTGGCGTCTTCATAAGCGTAGCCGTTATGTGCGGCGGTGGTGTGTACGTGCAAGCCTAGCCATTGTGACGCCGCTAATTGAGGTAGCGTTAAACACTCTACATGCCAACTCATGCTACTTGCTGGTGCCGGTTGCTTAAATGCTTGTAATTGCGATGGTGGCCAACTGTCAATCAGGGCAATGACATGGGTCCAGTCGTACTGCTGCTGTTGTCCTTTAAAGCGCATCCAGCCTGTTAGGTCAGTGCACTCGGCGCCGCTGTAAGGCATATTGCCCTCGGTTAGGTTTAAGTCCACATGCTGAAAAAAAGCCGGCATGACATTCTCTACATAGGGTAAGCAGTTTTCTGCATCTGCGGCTTTAGGGACGGTCACAGCGGCCACTGGCACTTCAACCTCGGAGGCGCGGTCTTTGGCGAATAATCCTTGGACAGATAAGCACACTTGTCCATGCTGCTCAATGGTTGCGCTGTATTGGTTAGAGCTTTTGCCTTCGCGTAAATGGTGGAAGGTCAGGGTAAAGGGCGTGTCTGGAGCAATGGGGCCAATAAATTGTGCACTAAACGATCGTAAAATACGGTCGCTATCGCAATGTTTCAGCATGGATTGCAAGGCTAATGCGCAAGACAAGCCGCCAAAAGCTGTGCGCCCTTGTGTCCATGAAGCAGGAAATTCGAGCGTTTGTTGGTTCTCGCCAGTCACGCTGGCCAATAGGGTATCAAAGGTCATCTGTCTCACCTTAATCAAACTTGTCAGACCAGTTTAACGGCAAATTCTTCCTTGGCGAGGGGGAAAATTGAAAAAAATGACAAAAAAACGAAATTTTTTTAATTATGACGCTTGAATTAACAAAAGCGGCCCCTATCTAGTAGTCATCGAACACGTTAACAGAATTTTGAAGTTGGAGAAGATTCATGGGTAAGATTATTGGAATCGACTTAGGTACTACTAACTCGTGTGTAGCAGTACTTGACGGTGATAAGCCACGCGTAATTGAGAACGCCGAGGGCGATCGCACGACTCCTTCTATTATCGCATTCACTGAAGACGGTGAAACGCTAGTAGGTCAGCCGGCGAAACGCCAAGCGGTAACCAACCCGACTAACACACTATTTGCAATCAAGCGTTTAATTGGTCGTCGTTTTGAAGACGAAGAAGTACAACGCGATATCGGCATCATGCCGTTTAAGATTGTTAAAGCAGACAATGGCGATGCCTGGGTCGAAGCAAAAGGCGAAAAGCGTGCTGCTCCTCAGATTTCTGCTGAAGTCTTGAAGAAAATGAAAAAGACCGCCGAGGATTACCTAGGTGAAGAAGTAACAGGGGCTGTAATCACTGTGCCTGCATACTTCAACGATTCACAGCGTCAAGCAACAAAAGACGCAGGTCGTATCGCGGGTCTAGAAGTTAAGCGTATCATTAACGAGCCAACGGCCGCTGCGCTTGCTTATGGTATGGATAAGAAAAAAGGCGACAACGTGGTTGCCGTGTATGACCTCGGTGGTGGTACTTTCGATATCTCTATCATTGAAATCGACGAAGTAGAAGGCGAGCACACCTTTGAAGTACTGGCAACCAATGGTGACACGCACCTAGGTGGTGAGGACTTTGATAACCGCGTTATCAACTACTTAGTAGAAGAGTTCAAAAAAGAGCAAGGTATTGAGCTTAATAACGATCCGTTAGCGATGCAGCGTGTTAAAGAAGCCGCCGAGAAAGCTAAAATTGAGCTTTCAAGTGCACAGCAAACTGAGGTGAACCTTCCTTATGTTACGGCCGATGCTAGCGGTCCTAAGCACATGAACGTGAAGCTGACTCGCGCTAAACTTGAGTCATTGGTTGAAGACCTTGTTACCAAGTCTATCGAGCCACTGAAAAAAGCACTTGCGGATGCCGATTTATCGGTCGGTGATGTGAATGACATTATCCTAGTAGGTGGTCAAACACGTATGCCATTAGTGCAGAAAACGGTTACTGAGTTCTTCGGCAAAGAACCTCGCAAAGACGTAAACCCAGATGAAGCAGTAGCTATGGGTGCGGCAGTGCAAGGTGGTGTTCTTGCTGGTGACGTAAAAGACGTACTTCTGCTTGATGTTATCCCACTGTCTCTTGGTATCGAAACCATGGGCCAAGTGATGACCGCGTTGATCGAGAAAAACACGACCATTCCAACGAAGAAGTCGCAAACGTTCTCAACAGCGGAAGATAACCAAAATGCAGTAACGATTCATGTGCTGCAAGGTGAACGTAAGCGCTCTGCCGACAACAAGTCGCTTGGTCAGTTCAACCTTGAGGGTATTCGTCCAGCGCGTCGCGGCGAGCCGCAAATCGAAGTCACTTTCGATGTTGATGCTGATGGTATCTTACATGTGTCAGCAAAAGATAAAGACACAGGTAAAGAGCAAAAAATCACTATCCAAGCTTCTTCAGGTCTAAGCGATGATGAAGTAGAAAAAATGGTACGTGATGCCGAGGCAAACGCCGAGGAAGATAAAAAGTTCGAAGAGCTAGTGACTGCGCGTAACCAAGCTGATGCTTTAGTACACGGTACACGTAAGCAAATCGAAGAAGCGGGTGATGATTTACCGGCAGAAGATAAAACAGCTATCGAAAGTGCGTTAACGGAACTTGAAACTGCGATTAAGGGTGAAAGCAAAGAAGAAATCGATGCGAAAACCCAAGCGCTTGCTGAGAAGTCACAAAAGCTAATGGAAATCGCGCAAGCGAAAGCCCAACAGCAAGGTGGCGCTGATGCCGGTGCACAGCAGCAATCACAAGCAAAGCAAGACGACGATGTTGTTGACGCTGAGTTTGAAGAAGTGAAAGACGAGAATAAATAAGTCTTGAACTTTGTAAGGGCGCGCTGGCGAGATCGCTTGACGCGCCCTTAGTGTATGTAGATTTTAGGAATGAGGGTTGCCATGGCTAAGGCTCAACGGTAAACCCTTTTTCACTTTGCAGCCTTGCTGCATTTATTAACAGTAGTGGTAGATATGTCAAAACGCGATTATTACGAAGTCCTTGGCGTAGCAAAGGACGCCAGTGACCGAGATATTAAAAAGGCTTATAAGCGCCTGGCGATGAAATATCACCCGGATCGTACTGCCGGCGATAAAGAGCTTGAAAATAAGTTCAAAGAAGTCAAAGAAGCCTATGAAGTCCTCGGTGATGAGCAAAAACGCCAAACTTATGATCAGTTCGGCCATGCAGCATTTGAACAAGGCGGCGGTGGCGGCCACGGCGGCTTTGGCGGTGGCGCAGGCGATTTTGGTGACATCTTCGGGGATGTCTTTGGAGACATCTTTGGCGGCGGTCGTCGTCAGTCACGCCAACAACGTGGCGCCGATTTACGTTACAACATGGACTTAAGCCTAGAAGAGGCAGTGCGTGGTAAAGACGTCGAAATCAAAGTGCCTACTTGGGTGGCCTGTGAGCCTTGTGATGGCTCAGGTGCCAAACCAGGCTCAAAACCGAAAACCTGTCATACTTGTCATGGTGCAGGGCAGGTACAAATGCGCCAAGGTTTCTTCGCAGTGCAACAGACGTGTCCAACTTGTCAGGGGACGGGGCAAATTATTTCCGACCCTTGTGATAGTTGTCATGGTCAAGGTCGCGTAGAACGCACCAAAACATTGTCGGTGAAAATTCCCCCAGGAGTGGATACTGGCGATCGTATTCGTCTTGCTGGCGAAGGTGAGGCCGGTGCTCATGGTGCGCCTGCAGGCGATCTCTATGTACAAGTGAGTGTACGCGAACACCCTATCTTTGTTCGCGATGGCAACAATCTGTACTGTGAAGTACCTATCGGCTTTACCACAGCAGCGTTAGGCGGTGAGATTGAAGTACCAACGCTAGATGGTCGCGCTAAGCTGAAAATCCCAGCAGAGTCGCAAACTGGAAAGATGTTCCGTATGCGCGGTAAAGGGGTCAAGTCAGTGCGCTCTGGTTCAGTAGGTGATTTAATCTGTAAGGTGGTGATTGAAACGCCAGTGAACCTTAACAGTGAGCAACGCGAGTTACTTGAGCAGTTAGAAAGCAGCTTGGGTAAAGACAGCTCAAAATACCGCCCGAAGGAGAAAGGTTTCTTCGACGGGGTGAAAAAGTTCTTTGATGACTTAACCAAGTAAGGGTGAGCTCGCCAAAGTAAAAAAGCGCCTTAAGGCGCTTTTTTTGTATCAATTGAGCAGCAATGCTTGTTCTGTAACGTCTGAGCAACGACACAACTGCACATCTTCTTGGTATCTCACCTCGTGTACGGATGGCGCGCTACGCGTTAGTTGCTCGCACCGTGCTGCACATTGACGTTGATGCTGCCAGTAATCGTACTCACCTGAAATCAGCCACGTAAGGAGTACCGCCACGACCGCTAAGCTGGCAAGGCGGATATTTCGACTCAGCATTGTCTCTCTCCCACTTGCTCGTATACCTTAACTAACCTTAGTACACAACCAGCGGTGAGAGCGAGTTTTATCCCGTAACTAGGTGCTGCTCTGGATTGTGAATGCGGCTAATGGGTGTGAGGTGCTTAAGGAAACATGCACCTTATCGCCAGGGCGCACTAGCATTTCATGGCTCACGCGGCTGGTAACCGTGGTTTTGCAAGGTAGTTCAATCGCGCACAGTCTGCTGCCGCCTTCAAACCTGACCCAAGTAACAACACCATTGCTGTTGTTTGTATCTTGCGCTAATAACACATCGTCTGGGCGCAACAACACATCTACTTCCGCTGCGTTGTCGTCTATGCCTGCTATTGGCGCTATTCCTATCGCGGTACTGGCTTGGTGGTGTTGATGTTGTCCGCGAATAAAGCTTGCTTCGCCCAAAAATCGTGCCACAAAGCGATTGCTAGGCATGCTGAAGCATTTTTCTGGGCTATCAATCTGTTGAATTTTACCATCGCGGAGTACCCCGACGCGGTCGCCCACAGAGAGCGCCTCTTCTTGGTCGTGGGTCACCCAAATGGCGGGCACACCGGCTTCTTTCAAAGCGTTGCGAATATCCCAGCGTAGCGTGTCTTTGAGCGCTGCATCTAGATTTGATAAAGGTTCATCCAGTAGCACAAAATCTGGCTGATGCGCCAAGGTGCGTGCCAGGGCAACACGCTGTTTTTGGCCGCCGGAGAGGGTGGCTGGCTTTTTATCGCGAAACGCCTCTAGGCCAAGTAAGTCAATCCAATGATCGGCCAAGGTGTGGTCTTTTAAACGAAAGCAAATATTTTGCTGCACATTTAGGTGTGGGAACAACGCAAAGTCTTGGAATACCATACCTACGCTGCGTTTTTCAGGAGGCACCGTTTGCGTGGGGGTAGCGCACCACTTACCAACATCGATTTGCCCCTCACTGATGGGAATAAGCCCGGCGAGGGCCTGTAAAATCGTGCTTTTTCCACAACCTGTGGGGCCTACGAGCATCAAGATTTCGCTTTTATCAAGGGCCAGGTCGAGTTCACTGACAACGCGATTGCTACCGTAATCGATAGACAGCTTACTTACAGATAGCATGTTTAGGTTTCCTCTTCACGTTTAACTGCTGCGTTTCTCGCCTGAAAGCATAATAGCGAGGCCGCCGGCGGAGATCACTACTAGAAGTAGCCCTGGAATTGCTGCGCGACCAAAATATCCGGCCTCATACACTCGCCATAGGTAGGTAGACAGGGTTTCAAAGCCAGTTGGACCAAGCAATAAAGTTGCTTCGAGCTCGCGCATAGACTCTAAAAATACCAGTGCAGCACCAGCGACAATGCCGCGTGCAGTCAGGGGCAAAGTCACGCGCATAAAGGCCTCCCTCGGAGAAGCACCTAATACACGCGCCGATTTGACTAAACTGCCATCCAAATGTTCAGTGCTGGTACGAATGCTACCTACGGCTAAAGGGAGAAAGCGCAGTACATAGGCAATCACTAATAAAGCGAGGGTTTGATAGAGCAGGGGTAATTGCAGGCCACCATAAACCAATGCGGTGCCCATAACAATTCCGGGAATACCAAAACCAAAGTAGGTGACGCGCTCCATTATACGCCCGGCCTTGCCGGTCAGTGCTGCATGGGCAACGGGGATAGCGACAATCACGGCGGTGAGCGCGGCTATAATCGAAGCATACGCCGAGTTCCAGGCGATATTGATGTCAAAATCGGCAACGCCATCACGGGCGAGCCAAAGCATAAAAATAGCCAAAGGCAAACCAATAGCAAGCATCAGAATAGGTGTGAAAATGGTAAATAAACCCATTAACTGCAAGCGACTGGGGAACAGGATAAGCGCACGACCATGGCGCTCGGTGGCGGTTTTTATCTGTGATTCTAAAAACAATAAAAAGCCAACAATGCACATCAACTGTAATGACAGCATTGCTGCTCGGTTTAGGCCAAAGGCATTGTATTCAACGTAGATAACACGGGTGAAAGTATCCAGGCGCATCATCGCTGGGGTGCCAAAATCGGATAAGGTATACAGTGCCACCAGTAGCGAGCCGGCGGCGATACCATTGACCACGCGCGGTAAAATCACCTTAAAAATACTGCCGGTCATGGACATTCCTAAAGTGCGCGCAGCGTTGACCATACTGGCATCTAAGCTTAATAGCGACGAGCGGGTGGTCATCATCACAAAAGGAAAGGTATAAAGGGTCATCACTATCGCTGCGCCGCTGAGACCATACATAGGCGCGGTGGTCAGGCCAAACAACCCTTCTATTTCGCCACCAGGACCGAATGCGGCATACAAGGTAAATGCACCGATATAACTCGGGATAGCGAGGGGAGCGGCAAAAAGTACGAGCCAAAACTTCTTCAGTGGCAGATGCACATAAGCGCTTATAAACGCCAAAGGCACGCCGATAAGGATAGAGCCCAACACGGTCAATGCCATGAGCGCTAAGGTGTTGCCGAGAATCTCGAGATTATGACTGTCAAATAGGGTGTTAGCGTCACTTGCTAAGCTCAGCAGCACATACACAGGGGTTAGGGCAACTAGCGCCGCGAGCAGCGCTAGAGGGTAAGACGCAGGTAGGCGCATTACAACACACCGCTGGCGCGCATTAAATCGAGAGTCGGTCGCAAATCTGCTAGTTGCGTTAAGTCTACTTTGGGTGGTGAAATACTGGCCAGTGGCGGCAGCCCTTGTGGCTGCGAAACACCGCTTATAAGTGGAATTTCATAGGCTTCTTGGGCGAGATAACTTTGCACTTCGGCGCTTAGTAAGTAGCGCATAAAATTCACCGCTAATGGGTCCTCGCTCAGAGCCAAGATACCAGAGGCATTGACTAAACAGCCCGCATCATCATTGGTAAAGGCTAACGCTAAATTGGCATCGGGCTTACCGGATTTCAACCTTAAGGTGTAATAATGGTTGGCAAAACCAATATCTACCTCACCGCGTTCAACAGCCATCACTACGCCCAGCTCGCCAGCGTAGGATTTGGCACGTTTTTGCACCTTCTTTAACCATTTAGCGGTTTTGTCATCACCTTCTATGAGGCGCATGGCCGTGACAAAAGATTGGAACGAAGCGTAAGCGGGTGCCCAACCTATGCTCAAGTCACTCTCGGCAATATCCATAATATCCGTTGGGATCTGCTCAGCACTGAGACGTTCAGTGTTGTAGGGTAAAGTGCGAACCCTGCCAGTCACCGGTGCCCAACCAGGGTAACGGAACTGGGGCTGAAGCTGGGCAGACAGATCATCTGGTAGGGGATGAGCTAGTCCTGCATCGGTGACCAGACCTATAGCGCCAGAGTCGACGGCCCAGAATAAATCGGCGCGCCGCACGCCCATTTTAGCTTCGGCCACAATAGTATTAGCCAAAGCGGCAGTCGGACCACGACGGATCCCAAGCTCTAGTTTGGGGTTTTTGTCTTGGATGGCTTGTAACACGTTTTCATACAGGCCACCTTCACCGCGACCAAGGTAAAGCGTCAGCTTCCCCTCTAAACGCGGTAATTGATCAACAGAAACAGGACTGGCTGTGGTCGCGGCAAATGCACGTGACAGAGGCAGCGGCAAGGCACCAGCCACCCCTAACGCAGCTAGGCCTTGAATAAAGGTCCTACGCTTCACTTAAAATACATCCTTACGTGCTTTTTCGGCTTTCTCAATCAACGCCTTAGCGCGGTCTAATTTTGTTTGCATATCAATGACAACGTTGCGCACCGCATCAACGCCTTTATCATCGGCGATGGCTTTAGGCAGCGTAACGTTAAAATCTTTTTCTAGTACTTCAACGAGGTTAGCGTCTTGCTCAATCAGCGTGCCCTCTACGCCTTCAAAAAGGTGCAAGTAGGTATCGTGGACAATGCTGGTCGCTTCTTCATTAAGGCGCTCTGCGTATTTGGCAACGACGCGGTCTAGTTTGTGCTTGATTTCAACAATGGTCGCACTTTGGGTCATGGACTCTGTTGCTGTGGTTTTAACGCTCTCAAGCAAGCCTTTTTGTTGGTACTGCGCGGCAAGTTTAACAGCCCCAAGACCCTGCCACAAGGCTGCATTCATGGCTTGTTGCTGGGTACGCACGTTGCTGCTAGGTTCGCCATTATCAATGGCCATTTTTACACCATACAAACCTTGCCAAATCGAGGCATAAACCGGCACATAATTAGTTTCAATGGCACTGTGGAACTTAACCGATTCCCAGTATTCAATGAGCTCATCACTGTTTACTGACTTCTTGCCTTGCTGTTCATATTTGCTGACTAAGGTATCAACCTTGCCAACCATCCATTCAACTTCTTCTGAATAGTCTTTTAAGTTTTCCTGTAGGTGATTTACGTGCTCACCAATTGGACCGTTTGCAAAGGCTGGTTGAGTGGCTACGGCAGAGGCTAGAACAAGGCCAAGGCCCGCGAGTTTTATAGAGTGTGACCATGTTTTCATAATTAGATTACCGAAAAGTATAAGTGTAAATGATAGCTATTATCATATCCCTCGAGACGCACTTAATCAATACGTAGACAACCCCTTATATGTGATTTCATGACATCCTAACGAAGCTTTTATGAAACTTAGATTAAAGTTACACTGAATTAACATAAGAGCCTTGTTATCATATAGTTAGCTAGTAGTTAGCTAGGTTCTGAAACATAGACAAAGATCTAACCCAGCAGTATGCTCTAAGCTACAGATGATAAAGATACGGACACACTATGACCCCCGCTGTGACCCTGTTAGAAAAGCACAAACACACATACGAGTTGCTCAGTTTTAGCCATGACCCTCAGGCTGACAATTACGGCCAGGAAGTCGTTGCCAAGCTCTCTCTAGATTGTGAAAGCGTGTTCAAAACCTTGGTTCTTAAAACTGCGAATAATGACTTTGTTGTCGCCATTACGACAGTCAATCGTACGGTCGATACCAAAGCGCTGGCAAAATTAGTGGGGTGTAAAAAGGTGGCGATGGCCAGTGCGAGTGAAGTTGAGCGCATTACCGGCTATGTGCTTGGGGGAGTCAGCCCATTTGCGCAAAAAAAGCGCTTGCCGACCTTTGTTTACCAAAGTGCACTGCAACAGCCGCGTATTTATGTCAGCGCAGGCAAGCGGGGCGTTGAGCTGGCAATTGCACCTGATGTGTTAGCACAGTTACTCCCAGTAAAATTCGGTTCCTTCTGACACAGGCTCTGTGCCTTTTCCTATCTTTACTACCCAAGCTTTTGGCCATTGTTTTGATTTACAGCTCGCCCGCCTTTTCTGTCTCAGCCGATACCAAGATAAAAAACAAAAAAATTCAGCGTACACCTGTGCGCTTAAAGCTATTTAATTTCAATGTGTTAATTGCACCAACTTAAACGGGAATTGAAATTTCTGTTAAAAAACTGGTTGGACCAATTGATCTGTTTGTATTTTTATGCCGTAATAGTGGGTAAATTAACTGGTCTGATGAGTTGGTTATGAGCTTACGTACTAAATTGAAAAAAATCCTTCCGAGTATTTCTGTTACCGAGCAAGAGGCGCTAGACGCTGGTGATGTTTGGTTAGAGGGCTCGATTTACAGGGGTAAACCTGACTTTGCTGCCCTGCGCAATGTGCCAGCGGCAACCTTGAGTGCCGAAGAGCAGGCATTCCTCGACGGCCCAGTGGCACAATTGCTTGAGATGATTGATGAGACCGAAATCCAATCGGGTAATCATCTACCTGAGCATATTCTTGAATTTCTTAAAAAAGAGCGCTTTTTTTCGTTAATCATCCCGAAAAAGTTTGGCGGTTTAGAGTTCAGCCCATATGCAAACTCTACTATCGTTGCGACAATCTCAACGAAATCCTCGGCGGTGGCAGTGACGGTCATGGTGCCTAACTCTCTAGGCCCAGGTGAGTTACTGCTTCACTACGGCACTGACGAGCAACAAAATCACTATTTACCACGTCTGGCTGATGGCCGCGACATTCCTTGCTTCGCGCTAACTAGCCCTGAGGCTGGCTCTGACGCCGGTGGTATCCCAGACATTGGTGTGGTTAAAGAAGGTGAGTTTGAAGGTAAGAAAGTACTGGGTCTTGAGGTCACTTGGGATAAACGTTATATCACCTTAGCCCCTATCGCTACTGTACTCGGTTTGGCGTTCAAAGTAGTTGACCCTGATGGCCTACTCGGTGGCAAAGAAAACCTAGGTATTACTTGTGCGCTTATTCCTCATGACCACCCTGGCGTGCAATTAGGTAACCGTCACGACCCGATGGGCGTGCGTTTTTATAATGGCACGACACGCGGCGAGAAAGTCTTCATCCCGATGGAGTTCATCATCGGCGGACAACAGAATATTGGTCGTGGTTGGCAAATGCTGGTGAGCTGTTTAGGCGCAGGACGCGGTATTTCACTACCTGCACTGGGCGTATCGGTATCGCAAGTATCCTTTAAAGGCGCAGCAGAATACGCCGCTGTGCGTGAGCAATTCGGCTTGGCTATTGGCCAATTTGAGGGTATCCAGGAAAAACTCGCGGATATTGCCGGTAAAACTTACTTGCAAGAAGCTATGCGAGTGCTGACCACCGAAGGACTTGGCATGGGCTTGAAGCCATCAGTGGTAACCGCTATTGCCAAATACCACATGACTGAAATTGGTCGCGATGTGCTTAACTCAGCAATGGATATCCAAGCTGGTAAAGCGATTCAACGCGGCCCGCAAAACACCCTAGCTAGCGGCTTTGTGGCGCAGCCTATCGCTATCACCGTTGAAGGCGCAAACATTTTGACGCGTAACCTGATGATCTTTGGTCAAGGTGTAATGCGTTGTCACCCGTATCTGCAAAACATGGTTGAGGCGATTCACTCACAGGAAAAAGATGCCGACGCGACGTTCAATCGCATCTTGCGCAAAACAGTGGGTTACAGCACGGCAAACGCACTTCGTGCATTTAAGCACGGCATGCTCCCGTTTACTGCGTCAAGTCAGTCAAACTTGCCAGAGGTGCGAGAATATGAAAAAGCGGTACATAAGCTATCCTCTCGTTTAGCTGTGTACGCCGACTTCTCGCTACTGGTGTTAGGTGGCAAACTGAAGCAAGCAGAAATGTTGTCAGCGCGTTTAGGTGATGTGATGAGCTACATGTATGCAGCCATGGCATCCATTAAATACTATGAGCAAAAAGTCAGTGCCGAGGATAGAGAGCAAGCAGCTCCTTATTTCCACTATGCAACTCGTTGGGCGTTGCAGCAGGCGGAAAAGGCATTGCATGCATTTTTGGATAACTTTCCTGCGTCTGGTACGCGTAAGTTCATGCGCTTTTTAACATGGCAGTATGGCTATAAGATGCCTGCGATCGGCGACGAGTTGGTGCGTGAGCTGGCGAAGCAAGCACAGCTTGATACCAATATTAAAGCGCAATTGACGCATCTCGTTAAGCCAACGCCAGGTGATGGCCATGACATTAATGAGCAAGCTTACAAAGCAAAACTGGCTAACCTAGACAGCTTAGCGAAAGTGCGCAAGGCCATTAAGTCGAAGCAGATCCGCTCAGGCGTACGCTTTAGCGAAACTCTCGACAACGCGTTAGCGGCAAGCGTTATTGACGCGCAGCAGTACGCTTCACTGATTGATTATAACAACAAGCGTGAGCTGGCTATTCGTGTTGATGAGTTTGATTACGATATGAACTTATTAACCCCTAATGGTGAGCGCGCTGATGGCGAAACCACCACGTTGCGTAATGCTAGTTAACTGATAGATGCCAACGCATCACACAAGCCCTTGAGCTCCGGCCAAGGGCTTTTTTGATCTTCTTCCATCTATGGTGCGTACTTGTTTGCGGAGGTAAGTATGATCACCTTATTCTATGATGCGCAATGTCCGCTGTGTGCGGCGGAGATGAGAAAATTAAAAAAAGCGGATATGCGAGATGAAGTTCAGCTCGTTGATATTCACGATAGTCATACCATGGCCGCTTATCCGCAGGTGCAATTTAGCGCTGCTAATCGTATTTTACATGCCGTGGACGAACGAGGGCAACTGTACCTAGGTTTAGATGCCACAGTGCGAGTGTGGCGACAAGTCGGCAAGATGCGCTGGCTGGCTGTTTTACGCTGGCCGGTCATTAAATGGTTTGCGGATATCGCGTACCGACTCTTCGCTCGTTATCGCCTCCCTGTTTCTCGGCTATTAATGCCGAGTCAGTGTGTGAACAACCAATGTCGCAATCCCAAGTCATGAAACAGGCGCTGATCATCGGCGCTTCCAGCGCAATTGCGAAAGCCCTTATTGAGGACCTTGAACAGCAACAGGTGGAGGTTACATCGGTTTCGCGTAGCCAACTTGAGCGCAGCCCGCATTCCCTCGTTGATTATAACGATGAGGCTATTAATGAATGGGTGAAAGAGCTCAACGGGCAGCGATTTGACTATATCTACATCTGCAATGGCGTTTTGCATGGCCAAGGCGTGGCTCCAGAAAAGTCCTTATCGGCTTTTAATGAACAGCAATTCAATGAGGTGATAAGAGCTAACACTCTCGTTCCCATGTTGTGGCTTAAGTATACACCGGAGTTAGTCCCTCGTAATGAACCGTCTGTGATAACCATTTTCAGCGCCCGAATTGGCAGCATTAGCGATAACCGATTGGGAGGGTGGTACAGTTACCGAGCCTCCAAGGCGGCGCTAAATATGTTAGTGAAAACCGCCTCTGTGGAGGTGCGACGCACCCACAAACAAGCAAAGTTCGTGCTGTTTCATCCTGGCACCACAGACACGCCACTGTCCAAACCTTTTCAAAAAAATGTTCCTGAGCACAAATTGTTTACGACTACGTTTGTGGCTCAGCGGCTACGCGAACTGACTATGGAAACACAGGATTTACCTGAGTGTGGCTACTTTGATTGGGACAAATCTGCTATTCAATTTTAACTTATTTAGAGCGTTTTTATGCATTTTAGTAAACACGACATTGAGCAGATGCCATCGCGGTATCGCGCTCATTTTATTAACTCTTTGTCTGGCTATAAAAGTGCCAATTTAGTGGGCACTGCAGATCATCAAGGGCGGCATAATCTTGCCATTGTCAGCTCAGTGGTACACCTAGGGGCGCAGCCACCGCTGGTGGGGATGATCATGCGACCGGACGTGGTCGAGCGCCACACTCTGGCCAATATTCGGGAAACCGGTTGGTACACTTTGAACCAAGTTCACCGGTCTTTTTGGCAGCAGGCGCATCAAACATCGGCTAAATACCCTGCAGGTGAGAGTGAGTTCTCAGCCACTGGCCTCACTGCCGAATTTATTGGTGATTGCCCCGCGCCCAGTGTGGTCGAGAGTCAGCTTTGTTATAGCGTTAAGCTGCTAAGCGAGCAGCCAATTGAGTACAACGGTACCATCATGTTGATCGGTGAAATCGAACAGGTGGTTCTCAAGCAGCCGGCATTGTTTGAGGATGGCCATATCGACCTCAACAGCTTGCAAACGGTCGCGGTGGCAGGGTTAGATGGCTATCATGTCGGTCACGCCCTGGGGCGCTTACAATACGCTCAGCCAGACAGTGAACCAACAGTGCTTGAGGCGAAGTGTAAAGGGGATTGACAGGGCGCTTGTGTCCTGTCGATGCATCGGTACAATAGCGGCACAAAAGACAAGAGATGTAACTATGTTGCCATTACTAACGCGCTTTAGCGCCCTTATTTTATTTACTTTGCCATGTTTGTCCCAGGCTCAATCTCAGCAGGTCGACCTTGAAGCGGTGATGAAAAACATGGGCCATAGCTACAAACAAGCAATGGAGGCGCAGCAACCGACAATCATGAGTAATGCTCTGAAGGACCTGAAAGAGCTTGTACAAGAGGCCAAACGAGCGCGCTTCTCAAAAGAAGCAGAGCAATCTCAACAGGGGTTGGATAAGGTGCTTGAGCGCATAGCCTCGGCTGAGCAACAACTCGCTCAGGGGCAACTTGAGGCTGCCCGTGAAACCCTTAAAGACATCGATACGCTGCGTAAAAAGTATCATGAGCTGCATGAACCGCCAGGCTTCTGGGAGCTTTTGTTCGGCTAACAATTAATACTCGTTTTTAAGGGCAGCGCGATGCTAAGCATTGCGCGAGGTTGGATAAAGTGAAATCTAACGGTTGTGCTTCAGTTTTGCTAAAGCGAGTAAAGTCGATATCCCCGAGTCCCTTATTATGCAATGCATTAATAAGGGGCGTAAATTGCGGATCATTGGCGGCGAATATTGGGTAATTGGCATCAGAGCCGAAGGGCTGCTCAAGTATATGGGCGTCGTAAAGAGCAATAAGCGCAGCGGCTCCTAATAGCACATGCCCGCCGACAGATACATCTGCACTGACATTGCTCGGGACCTTGTCCCAATTGATACCGCCGATAACAGGCTGAGTCTCTCCCCGAGCATTACGGGCTGCACGCACAACCCCGTTGGCGATGGGGTCATTGGCTGCCCACACCATATTAATTTCTTTGAACCGGGCTAAGGCTCGGATACTTTTTCGAAACCCTTCCTCTTGAGACCAATTAGCGACATCGCTGTGCACTAACTTAATATCGCGGTGCTGGCGTAAGAAAAGTTCTAAGCCATGCTTGCGGCTGATTGCCGAGTCGGTACTGTAATCTCCATGCAGGGCTAATAAGTTGAGGGTTGTGCCATGAGCAAAGCGCGACTTCGCAATGTGGTATAAAGCATTTGCCAACTGATAGCCTGCGTCGAAGTTATTGGGGGCAAGATAACCAATGAACCATTGTGGTTTAGTTTCTAACACCTCGTCATCTGGGGCGTTAAATATAAACAAAATAGGCTTAGTGATCTCGGGAGCGCCGTTGAGCCACTGTGTTACCGCCTTTTTTTCGTCAACCACAACAAGGTAGTCGGCATCACTGCTCATTGCTTGGCGTAGCTGCGACTTCATTAAGATATGGTTTCGGTTGGCGTAACTCACCGTCAATTCGATATTTAAATCTTCTGCGACGCTGTTCATGGCGGAGCTCACATCACGCCAAAATAAACCCGTGGCATTATTAAATTGATGACCGAGATTCACAAAGTAGACTTTTAGCGCTGGTGATGCAGCTTGCGCCTCGACTTGGGGGCTGATAAAGGCGAGGGCGATATAACAGAGCAGTGTAAACAGAAGATACTTCATCGTGACCATGCAATAGCGGAAGAGGTTTAAGTGTATGCATAGGGCCACAAACAGTAAAGTTTAGACTGGTACGTAAACAGTCAATTGGTTATTTACGCACCAATTTTACATTATTTGCGCTTTTTGCCGCCTTTTCCTTGCACTGCTTTAAAGCGAGGGTTGGTTTTGCAAATAACGAATACGCGGCCGCGACGTTTTACCACTTGTGTACCGGGGCGACTCTTGGCGCTTTTTAAAGAGCTCAATACTTTCATTTTCTTGCTCCTAAGCCTTTAAAACGTCGGTTAAATTGGGCAATACGGCCATCTTTACCTACGGCTTTTTGTTTGCCGGTGTAGAAGGGGTGAGACGCACTAGAAATATCAATAGCGACGTAAGGGTAGGAAACGCCATCAAGGGTTACAGTTCTGTCTGTATGAATGGTTGAACCAATAACAAAGTATTGATCAGCTGATGTATCATGGAAGGCCACTTTTTGGTAGCGAGGGTGAATATTAAGTTTCATAGCAATACCTCCTTAATTATGTGATAACATATCACTCTCTTGAGGTTGTTGCAACTAATTCTCATTTGCTTGGCGAGAATGTACTTGACGTGTTTATCACAACGCGCAGATCAGAAGCCGTGCACAGTGATGTTTAGTATTAAAGTGCTGAGCTAGTAGAGGCGGGTGCGTTATTTTGCGCCCTGATTAGCAAACAAATAGGGCTGAGCACGCCAAGTTATATAAAGGCGTACTGGCCTCACACTATTATTTGTCGGCGAACCACGTGATGTCGCACAGCCACTCTACATTTTTACTGATAAATCGTACTTCATGGTCAATTTATCCAGGTAGCGAGCACGCAAAGACTGGTCATATTCATGACTTGGCGGCTGGATCAACACTTTGGAAAACTGTTTCATAATAGGGTGTAACTGTTGACGTTGGGTTTTGTCGAGAGCCTGAGCAGTGAGTCCTTCAGTAATAGTATCAATGCTATAACGCAATGCATCCATTTGCATGATTTCTTCTATTTGCCCATTGCGAGTTTGTGTACCGAATTGGCCAGTGAGAAATTGTTGCCAAAGGTGGGTGAGACGCTCGTCAAAGTCTTCGGTATAACTTTCATCAATAAATACGCCGTCTTGTTGCAGGTTTTGTAACGCCCCCTGCGCACGTTGAGCAAATAGAATAAATGCCGTACTAGCACTTTCAATATCGGACTTTTGCAGCTGTCTGCCCCAATCTTGCATAGCTACGGGATAATACTGCCAAAATACTTGGCAGGGAAAGATCCCCTGGTAAGAGTGGCACTGAATACTGTTCTCAAGGCTATAGCTGGCCTGAGGAAATATGCGTAAGTGTTGCCAGTGTTGTAATTGTTCTTGCTCTACACCGAGCAACTGACACAATGACTCTTCGCGGTAGTAGAACTGTTCAAGGTAGTCGAGTAGATGCATTGGTAAATTCAAATAACTGTATATATGTACAGTTATTGTGGTTCAAATGCAATTCAGATGCAAGGTGTATAATTTGTTAGCATAAACACGTCAATCAGTCATAGACATCTGCCATTGCGACGATGGATATGATTAAATGTTGCTATAAAAGAATAAATGAGATTATTTCTATGCGCTCAATGGAAAAAATACGCCAAGCTCGTGTGATCACTGCGATAAAAACGCCTTATACACAATCGGGTGAGGTGTGCCTATCCACCTTCGATAAACTAGTTGAAAGACAAATCGCCGCTGGCGTTGATGGTATTGTGGTCGGCGGTACTACGGGTGAAGGTCAACTGATGAATTGGGAAGAGCACTTGATGCTTATTGCCCACAGTGTTTCGCAGTTTGCAGATAAGTTATTGATAGTGGGGAACACTGGCAGTAACAACACCCGCGAAGCGATTAAAGCAACCACCTATGGGTTCGCAACAGGGATGCATGCATCGTTGCAGATTAATCCTTATTATGGGCGTACCTCTGAGGCGGGGTTGAAGGAGCACTTTAGCCGCCTTCTTGATATTGGCCCTGCGTTTATTTACAACGTACCTGGGCGTACGGGTCAGGATTTGACTCCTGATATTATGACTCCGCTTGCAGAGCATAAAAACTTTGTCGGCGTTAAGGAGTGCGGTGGCAATGAACGTATTGCCGCCTACGAGCGCCAGGGTATTGCTTGCTGGTCAGGCAACGACGACGAAGCGCATGATGCAATCCATGAGTTTGACGCTCACGGTGTGATTTCAGTAACAACCAACCTGATACCTGAGTTATTTTGTGATTTGATGCGCACACCACAACCGCAGCGCAATGAGGAGCTTAAACCGCTCATGCAGTGGCTGTTTTGTGAACCCAACCCGGTTGCCATCAATACCGCGTTGGCCATGACCGCAGCGGTTAAACCGGTGTTTAGACTTCCATATGTGCCGTTGAGCGAGCAGCAGCAAGCCCAGGGTCAGGCGCTCATGGCGCAATTGCAACGCGGTGAGCTAGTTGGCGATGCGCAGCCGGAAATGATTGATAAACAAGCCGTCGTCTATATCTAAAGCAACCAAGCTAAAAGCTAGAGTGCGCGTTGCGCACTCGCCATTCACTTCTTTGTCGATAACCTGCAATAGCTGGGGCACTGCTTGGACACTCCACTCCCTTAACCTGCAGTTAATTAGTGCTACATTTTTTGCTATTTAAATAACAATCCAGTACTATTTGCGCCCTTGTGGAAAACGGACTTTAGCGATGAAGTGTGCTGTTGAAAAGTTAGCGATGTATGTGCCGCCGACGGCTGAGGTCAAAGACCCAGCAATGACAGACGTTATTGCTTCTTTGGCAACAATCAACAGCGACATTGATGTCAGCTGGGTGAAGCCGATGCAGCGCCGGCGTCTGAGCTTATTTGCGAAAATGGCGCTTAGCTGTGCCAATATGGTTAATACAGATGCACACGCAATGCCTGTTGTGTTCTCCTCGCGTCACGGAGATTTACACAAAACGTCTGACTTACTCGAGCAATTAGTTGAGCAGCAGCCATTGTCGCCAACTCAATTTGGTCTTTCCGTACACAATGCAGTTTCCGGTTTGTTATCAATACTAACAAACAATACCGCTGCAGTAAGTGCGATCGCAGGTGGTCGGAGCACTTTCTCAAGTGCGCTCATCGAAGCTTACTTGCAGCTACACAGTGGTGATACTGAGCGAGTTTTACTTCTTCATGTGGATAGGGCACTCCCTGACATATACGCCCAATACGCTGACGAAGAACAGGTGGATCATTGTGTTGCCCTAGTACTGAAAAAAAATATCAATGGGCATGGCTATGACCTTCAAGAGTTGCTTGATGCTCAACCAGAACCGTCTTTATCGGCGTTACGGTTTGCGCACGCCGCAATCCACAGTCAGTCGATAGATGTAGGAAAGTGGCGTTGGCATTATGCTCAGTAAACTGAACTATTGTTGGCGTGTGCTGGGCACGGGGTTTTGTTTCAGTGTCTTTGGTCTTGGCGGTGTTGTGCTCAGTGTATTGGTCTTCCCGTTGCAGCGTATGTGTTATCAAGACCCGCATGTGCGTCAAGCTCGGGCTCGAAAAGTGGTGCATTATAGCTTTCGCTTCTTCGTGGCATTGATGGATACATTGGGTGTTATTGGTTTTCACGTGTATGACAAACAGGTGCTGAAAACGCTAAAAGGAGAGTTGGTGTTGGCTAATCACCCCAGCCTAATTGATGTAGTGGTGCTGATATCTGCCATTCCCAATGCTGATTGTGTCGTTAAAGCCCACTTATTTAAAAACCCGTTTATGCGTGGCGTGATAAAAAGCACTGGCTATATAAGTAATGCTGACCCACAAGGTCTGCTCGAAGATTGTGAGCGCTCTTTAGAACAAGGTAATAACCTTATTATCTTTCCGGAAGGTACGCGCTCTCACGGTGGCAGCCTAAACCGTTTTAAGCGTGGAGCGGCAAATATTGCTTTACGAGCACAATGTCCCATAAGGGCGGTGTTAATTACCATGCAGCCGAGCACTTTAACGAAAGGGGTGCCTTGGTATCGAGTGGCGCCCGTCAAAGCGCACATGCATCTGCAAGTTGCCAAAGAGCAGCCGCAGCCATGGCAGCATGATGAACAACCGGTAAGTGTGCAATCGCGCGCCCTGACTCGGTATTTGCAAACCTATTTTCATAACCAAGTAGAAAAATTATGAATGAGCTAAAATTACAACTAAAACAACTAATTATAAACAGTTTAGACCTGGAAGATGTCAGCGTAGATGACATTGATGACAGCGAACCTTTGTTTGTTGACGGCCTTGGTCTAGATAGCATCGATGCTTTAGAACTCGGCTTGGCGATTAAAAAAGAGTTTAATGTGAAAATTGATGCCAATTCAGAGCAAACCAAAGCGCATTTTGCCTCAATTAATGCGCTCGCCGAGTTTATCGAACAATCCCGCAACAACGCCTAAGAGTGAAGAAGACATGAAAACCGCTGCTGAAATTTACGACGTATTACGTGGCATTTTAGAAAACGACTTTGAAATTGAAGCCGATGATATCTCCATGCAAGCCAGCTTGTATGAAGATCTCGATCTCGATAGCATTGATGCCGTCGACTTAGTCGTGAAGCTGCGTGAAATCACCGGTAAAAAGATCGAACCTGAAGCCTTCAAGCAGGTACGCACGGTATCGGATGTGGTTGATGAAGTACATAAACTAGTCGCTTAAGGCGCCTCATGCTCAAAGCAATTATTAACACGCTGCTGTCTATTTGTTTGTTGGCTTACCCTGTATTGGTGTATCTCGGTCTATCTCAAGGATATAGTCAACAAATCATGTGGCTGTTATTGGCTTTGCTTATTATTCGTGCCGCTTTGAGCTTACGTATTCAAGTGCTGGGTGGCTGGCTATTACCCACTTCCGTGGCCGGCGTTATTTTAGTGGCCAGTGCCTTAGTGAGCGCACAGCCTCAGCGACTGCAATGGTATCCGGTGATTGTTAATCTTGTTATGGCGGCAGCGTTTGCTTATACACTGGTGCATAAACCCAGCATGATAGAGCGCTTCGCAAGACTGCGCGAGCCACAATTAAGCGATCAAGGCGTGCGTTACACCTATCGAGTGACGCAAATATGGTGCGTTTTCTTTGTGCTCAATGCGGCTTTTGCTACCTACACCGTGCTACTAGAAGATATGGTGCTTTGGACTGTGTACAATGGCTTAGTCGCCTATATAGCGATGGGCATTTTGGGTGGCGGTGAGTTTGCTTATAGAATGTGGTTAAAGAGCAATGGACAGCTTAAATAAATTAATCGACCTATTGGCGCCAAACTGTGCCAGTGACGAGCACGCCTTCATCACGGCTGATACACTGATTAAGCGTATCAATACGTTTAGCGCACATTATAAAAAGCTGGATATGAGCACAGCGGTGGTGCTGTATCATAGCGACAGCGTTGAATTCTTTACCCGCCTCATGGCGTTAGCACAAACCCCCATAGACATTATCTTACCGCCTAATGCGCAACCGCAGACTCTAGCGAGAATGCGTGAATTAAGCGCATCTTTTTGCGGCGAACACAGTGCAGCCTGTGAAGGCGGGTTTAGCTATATTGATGAGGAAGTCGACGATACCTCCAGCTCATCATTGGCCGAGCAACGCAGTGACAATATCTATTGGCCGAATGATAAAATAAGCGGTCGGTTAGTCTTCTTTACCTCAGGAAGCAGTGGGCCGGCTAAAGCCATATACAAAACTTGGACAGCGATAAATCGCGAGCTTAACACACTCGAGCAAACCTTTATGGCTCGCCTTACTACTGACTCAGCACGGTTTGTGGCTATGGTGTCTCATCAGCATATTTACGGTTTACTTTTTAAAGTATTATGGCCCGCCCGTTTCGGCCATTGCTGGCACGGACCAATGTTCCACTATCCTGAGCACCTAGCGCAGTATATTGATTCCCAAGCGCCTAACAACTGGGTGCTGATTGCCTCCCCAGCGCAGTATTCGCGGCTAGTGCAAGATAATGTCCTCGGTGGCAAGCGCAGCAATATCGCGCTGCTATTTTCTTCCGGTGGACCGTTAGAGGACAGCGATGCAACACAATTGTATCAGCAGTTTGAGCGCGCCATTATCCAAGTATATGGCAGCACAGAAACAGGTGGCATTGCTTATCGCCAAGTCAGCACCAGCGGTGCTGTACCTTGGCAGCCATTCCCAGGTGTCGCCTTGGTGCGTCAAAGCGGACAACTAACACTAAAATCGCCATTGTTAGACGAGCCAATGCGCTTAGATGACAAAGTTCAGCTGTTAAGCAGCGGCGAGTTTATGCTTTTAGGGCGCGCCGACCGCACTGTTAAAGTGGCGGAAAAGCGGGTGAACCTAGTGGGTATGGAGGCCCGGCTAATAGCTCACCCCTGGGTCAAGCATGCGGCCATTATGCAGCAAAGTACGGGCCGCCTTGGCGCACTTGTGGTGCTCACTCGCGAGGGCCTACATCAGTTTGAACAATGTCCGCGTAAACATATTAGCCAAACCCTAAAAGTGCACCTTGGTCAAGAATTTGAAGCGGTCTGTTTGCCGCGTAAATGGCGCTATCTGCAAAGCTTACCCTACAACTCACAAGGCAAATTAGTGCCCAGTGAACTGGAGTCGTATTTTGACTGATTTTAAAGTCACTCACCCCGATATTGTTGGCGTTGATGAGCAAGCGGATGAGGTATTGCTCACCTTATCGCTCTCGCCCCAGCTTGATTACTTTAAGGGCCACTTTCCCGATGCGCCGATTTTGGCCGGGGTGGTGCAACTGGATTGGGCTATCCATTATGGACGCAAATATTTTGGCTATCATAATGCGGTTGAAAATGTCGAAGTCCTCAAGTTTCAGGTGGTCATGACCCCGGGGCTGGAGGTGACCTTAGCGCTTGAGAAAAAAAGCGAGCACAAGTTCACTTTTCGGTATTATTCGCACAAAGGCCAGCATGCCAGCGGCCGTATTGTGTTTGCGAGTGACGCATGAAACTGTGCATTGTGATCCCCAACTATAACCATACTCAGGTGATTGCCGATGTCATTGCTGAGCTTGAGCCTATGGGCCTGGATATCGTGATGGTGGATGATGGCAGTGCGGCTTGTGCACAGCGTTATTTGCAGCAGTTAAGCGAGCGCTTCGATTGCTTACATTTACTTAGGCATCAGGTTAATGGTGGCAAAGGCGCGGCGGTGCAAACTGGGCTGCGCTGGGCCTATGCTCAAGGGTACACTCATGCCTTGCAAGTAGACGCCGATGGTCAACATTGTTTGGCTGATATGCAAAAGCTTATCGCTAAAGCCAAGGCCCACCCCCATTGCATTATCAGCGGTCGTCCGGTGTATGATGAGTCGGTGCCCAAGCATCGCTATTTAAGTCGCTATATTACCCACTTTTGGGTGTGGGTGGAAACCCTAAGCCTGTCGATTAAAGACTCCATGTGTGGCTTTCGTGTTTATCCACTGGCTCCATGTATCGCCTTGTTTGATTGCCGTGCCTTGGGGACGCGTATGGATTTTGATATTGAGGTCATGGTGCGACTGTATTGGCGAGGTGTTCCTTCGCTGTTTATCGATACCCAGGTGATCTATCCAGAGCAGGGCGTGTCACACTTTCAGCCGCTACACGATAATCTCAAAATTAGCTGGCTGCATACGCGATTATTTTTCGCCATGCTGCCTCGGCTACCTAAGTTATTGCTGTGCAAGCCCAGGGTAGACTCATGAGCCAAACACATTGGTCGAAAATGCAGGAACGCGGCAGTTATTGGGGCATGCAGTTTTTATTGGCGGTCTACAAGCTCTTTGGTCGCAAGGTGCTGTGGGTGTTTCTTTTTCCTGTGGTGTTTTACTTTTACCTTACCGGAGGCAAGGCGCGCGCAGCCTCAAAGCAGTACTGGCAGAATTTACATAGGTACAACAGCACTCAACCACCATGGCGTTTTAGCACCGGGCTAAAACATTTTTGTACCTTTGCCGATAGTGCCTTTGATAAAATAGACGCTTGGCTGGGTCGCATTAGCCCAGCGCAAATCAATTACCGTAATCAGCATTTGTTTGATGATTTAGTGGCGCATAAGCAAGGGGCTATTTTTATCGGTTCCCACCTGGGAAACTTGGAGGTGTGCCGGGCGTTAGGTATGCGCCACAGCCACTGCGTAATCAATGTGTTGGTGTTTACCCATCATGCGGTGGAGTTTAACCGCACCTTGCAACGTATTAACCCCAATGTTTCAGTTAACCTTATCCAGGTAAGTGAACTTGGCCCGGACTTGGCAATTTTACTGAAAACCAAGGTCGAGCAGGGGGAGTTTGTGGTTATCGTCGGTGATCGAACCAGCACCACGGCAATCGGGCGCGTGCAATATTGCCCCTTTTTAGGTCGCCCCGCACCGTTCGCGCAAGGGCCTTTTATTTTAGCTGCGCTACTGGAGTGCCCCATTTATTGGCTATTTTGCATGCGCAACGGGCGCGGCTTTGATGTGCACTTTAACAAATACAGCGACGGTTTGTCGTTACCACGCAAGAGCAGGCAACAGGCGCTGGAGAAAATAATCCAAGATTACGTGCAGGAGCTAGAGACTGTTGTGCAGCAGTACCCTTACCAATGGTTTAATTTTTTTGATTTTTGGCAGCGTGATGAGCACAGCGCGCGCCACAAGGAGAGCTAATTCGTGTCTAGCCGTCAAACGATTCATTTCGGCGAAAAGCCGCTGCGCATTGAAGATATTGTCGCCTTTGCCCATGCTTCAGTGAATGCAGAGATCAGCACCTCAGCGCATCTGCAGCGCAAGATTGATGCAGGGGTTGCGTTTTTAGATCAACTTCTGGAAAAAGAAGGCGTCATTTACGGGGTGACCACCGGCTATGGCGACTCGGTGACCGTAGATATTCCTCTGGATTTGGTCAAAGAGCTGCCGCTACATTTAACTCGCTTTCATGGCTGCGGCTTAGGCGCACACTTCAGTGCTGCGCAAACGCGGGCGATTCTCGCGACCCGTTTAGCATCACTGACGCAAGGCTACTCAGGTGTGAGTTGGGAGCTGTTGCACTTACTGCGTGATATGATTAACCACGACATTTTACCGCTTATCCCGCAAGAGGGGTCGGTGGGGGCCAGTGGCGATTTAACGCCTTTGTCTTACGTGGCCGGTGCTTTAGTTGGTGAGCGTGAGGTACGCTTTAACGAGCAAGTAATGAGCGCCCAAGAAGCATTTGCACAAAGTGGCTTAACGGCGATTACGCTGCGCCCTAAGGAGGGCTTAGCGATGATGAATGGCACAGCGGTGATGACCGCAGTGGCCTGCCTTGCCTTTGAGCGTGCCCGTTATGCCGTAAAGCTAGCTACTCGTATTACCGCCTTGAGCTCTATTGCCCTTAAAGGCAATAGCCATCACTTTGATGAGATTCTGTTCTCGGTGAAACCGCACAGCGGCCAACAGCAAGTGGCAAAGTGGATCCGTGACGATCTCAACCACTATAGCCATCCCCGCAATGCCGACCGCTTGCAAGATAGATACTCTATTCGCTGCGCACCACATATTATTGGCGTGTTGGCCGATAGCTTGCCGTGGTTCCGGCAGTTTATTGAAAATGAGCTGAACTCTGCGAACGATAACCCCATTATCGATGGTGAAGGGGAGCATGTGCTGCATGGCGGGCATTTCTATGGCGGCCATATCGCCATGGCTATGGACAGCATGAAAAATGCGGTGGCTAATTTAGCCGACCTTGCCGACCGGCAAATAGCGTCCTTGGTGGACACCCGTTATAACAACGGCTTGCCCAGTAATCTCAGTGATGCCCAACAGCAGCGCCGCTATATTAACCATGGCTTTAAAGCAGTGCAGATTGGCGCTTCCGCGTTTACCGCCGAGGCGTTAAAGTTAACCATGCCGGCGAGTGTTTTTTCCCGCTCCACCGAATGTCACAATCAGGATAAGGTGAGTATGGGCACTATTGCCGCTAGAGATTGTCTGCGGGTGTTGGAGTTGACCGAGCAAGTGTTAGCATGCACGTTGTTGGCGGCAGTGCAAGGTCTGCGGCTGCGTATTCAGCGCGGCGAGTTGCAACAAAGCGCGCTCAGCGAAGACATAGCTAGCATGTACCAAGACATCAGTGGCTATTTTGCTAATCTCGAAGAAGACCGGCCACTGGAGAACACCCTGCGGCAAACCGTAGAGTACATTCAAAACCAGCGTTGGACCCTTTATGAATAATAAAAATACGCTATTGAGCGCAGCCGTTGATATTGAGATCCCATTTCACGATTGCGACCCAATGCAAATCGTTTGGCATGGCAATTATGCCCGCTACCTTGAGGTTGCGCGTTGTGAGTTGTTGCGCAAGTTCGATTACGACTATTTGCAAATGCGCGATTCTGGTTATGATTGGCCTATTGTCGATATGCGTATTAAGTACGTAGGCTCGGCCTCTTTTACGCAGCGCATTCGTGTAGAGGCTTACCTAAAAGAATATGAAACACGGCTGAAGATTGACTATGTGATCTTCGACAGTGCCTCGAATAAGCGCCTCACTAAGGCCTATACCGTGCAAGTGGCGGTTGATAGAGCCACTCAAGAGATGCAATTTGTGTCGCCACGTATTATCGGTGACAAGCTAGCGCAGGTGCTATCGTGAGTAAGTGGCTATCGGTGTTGATGATGCTGTGCTCCTTTATGGCTGCGGCGCAGCAAGGGGAGTTTGAGCAACATAAGCACTTCGCTGGCTTTGATAACGCCTTTGTCAGCACCGGCAGTTATCGTCTTACGGCGCAGCAACTTTGGTGGCACACCCAAACGCCGATAGAAAATGTATTGCGTATCGATAGTGAGGGCGTGTTCGAGCGCCAAGGTGAGGGGCAGTTTGTTAAACAGGCGCAAAGTGGCGCTTATAGCTCCTTATTACAGGCACTATTACAGCAGGACCCGCAGCAACTGGCGCAGTTTTTTATTAGCGAACCTGCGACCCGGCCCGAGCCGATTGCCGCCAAGCCTTGGTCATGCCTTAAACTGTTGGCGCAAAGCCAAGAGTTAAAAAGCCTGTTCACGCATCTTGTCAGTTGCCAAGACAACCAACAGCAGGTGCGTTTTATTGGCTTGTATGAGCGAAAAGGCACCAGCACTGAAATCATCCTTACCCCTAATGGAGCGACGCAGTGAGCAGCTGGGCAAGGTCTGTAGGTATCGTACTTTGGCCCATCTTGCTGCTACTTTGCACAGTAGCGGTGTGGACACTGAAAGAAGTGCGTATCAGTGCTGATATGATGGCGTTATTGGAGCGCCAGCCCACTCAAGCCCTCGATGCGCAGTTTTATAGTGCGCAACAGCAGCTATCAAGTACGGCGCAAAACCAGTTGGTGTTTTCCTTCAGTGGCAAAACAGCGGTCAATGCTTATCATGAGCTGGCGCAGCAACTGCAACAACACCCGTCGCTTAAGGTTAAGTTGCAACCGACACTTAAGCGTATCGCCGAATTCTACCAGCCTTATCGTGGCGCGCTCATGAGCGAGGGCTATCAACAAGCGCTGCGCTCACCCACGGCCTTTAGTCACTATGCCCAGCGGCAACTATCGCAGACGGCCTCACCTTGGTTATCAAGCAGTATCAGTGATGACCCATCCTTAGCAACCTTTAGCTTTTTAGACACCTTTGCAACAGGTCAGCAATTAGGGCTCGTCGATGGTAAGTTGCAATGGCGCCAAGGAGATAAGCCTCCCGTTTGGCTGCTGGTCAGTGAGGTGGCGACGACAGCAACTATATGGCAAAACAATGCCCTGGCAGCGGAGCTTGTAAACGCGGTTCGTGCGCTTCGCCAAGCCCACCCAGAAACCGAGATTGAATACTCTGGAGTGCTATTTCATAACAGTGAAAACGCGGAACAAGCGCAATGGGAGATGAATCGCTTCGGCTTGGCGAGCCTGGTGTTACTCGCTGTTTTTGTGTTGCTCGCCATACGCGGCGTTTGGCCACTGTGGGTGAGTTTATTAACCGTAAGCAGCGCCGTGCTGGCAGGCGCGCTAGCGCTTTTATTGCTGCGCCAACAACTGCATGTGCTGAGTTTAGTGTTCGCCACGACGTTAATTGGTGTCGCTATAGATTACGCGTTGCATGCGCTGAGCGACCGAGCCAAAAAAAGCAATAGCTACAGCGCAGCACTGAAACGCGGATTATTGCTTGCACTTGGCTCGACAGCACTCGGCTATGCCTGCTTTTTCACCGCGCCGATGAGCTTATTGCAAGATGTCGCTATTTTTATTGTCGCTGGATTGTGCGGCGCTTGGTTTTTCGTGCGCTTTGTGGTGATCCGTGCCCAGCAACCTACGCAATTACGCCCCCTGGCACTGAGTACCGCCGATTACGCATTAACCTTGTTTGCTCGACTGCGCCAGCGCAAAGGCGTTATCGCTTTGACACTTGCGGGTGTGAGTGGCCTGTTGCTGAGTGTGCAATGGCCGCAAGTCAACGATTCTATCGCCAGCTTTAATGCAAGCTCAGCGCAGCTTATGCAAGCGCAAAAGCGCCATCACGTGTACTTAAATGGTGATGGGCCAACGTTTCAGGTGCTAGTGCGAGGCGAAAGCATCGAGCAGTTATTAATAAACGAAGAGCGCGTGCGCAGTTTTGTGCAACTGCATCAAGGGCGATTTCAGGGTCTCAGCGTGGCCCTGCCTAGCCAGCAAAGCCAACAACAGGCTTTAACTCTTTATCGCCAGGCGCAGCAGCAGGGCCGGTTTAGCTTTTTGGCGCAATTACGCGGCGCCGCGCTACCAGCGGATGCCAATACCCTGTTGAGCTATGAGCAGTTTGCTCAAGGGCCATTGGCCGATGCATTTCTTGCGCCTATCAAACAAGGCCCATATTTTTATTCATTGAGCACCGTCAGCGCGCTTGAACATGCCTCGCTGAGCGGTTATCTGGCAGAGTTTGAAGATATGCAGTTGGTGGATGTGCCCGGCCAGCTGAGCGCCATGTTAGCGCACTTTCATCACAGTATTCATTGGGCTTTAGCGCTCGCAGTCCTGGCCATAGCCATTGTATTTATAGCATTTTTTGGCCTGCGCAGAGGGGCTGCCATGGTTGCTTGGTTGGCACTCAGCGCGTTGCTGGTGGTAACCCTTATTGCGGTCGTTATGCCACTGTCGGTATTTCATACCTTGGGGCTTATCTTAGTGTTAGCGTTAGCTGTTGATTATTTTATTTTTTATCAGCAATCAGGGCGCCAGCCGACCACCTTTGTTGCCATTAGCTTGTCAGCGTTGTCGTCCTTGGCGGTATTCGCGATGTTAGTGTTTTCGAATACCCCCGCTATCAGCCAATTTGGTGCTGCCGTGCTGATCGGGCTTATTGTTGTTTACTGGGTAGCGCCACTAAGTATTGAGAATAAAAATGATAAATCAGACTGAACAGACGGACGTTGTGGTCATCGGTGCTGGTCCCTCTGGGGCGTTAGTCAGTGCCTTATTGCGCCAGCGTGGTTGGCACGTGGTGGTGCTTGAAGGTCAGCATTTTCCGCGCTTTTCCATTGGCGAGAGCCTACTGCCGCAATGCATGGCCTACCTTAGCGAAGCCGGCATGGACGAGGTCGTGGACAAGCATGCCGAAGAGCTGGGTTTTCAGTTTAAAAATGGCGCCGCGTTTCATTATCAAGGAACGGATACCGCTATCGACTTTACCGACAAGTTCTCTGCAGGGCGTGGCACCACTTATCAAGTAAAACGTGCAGCGTTTGACAAGCTACTCGCCGATACCGCACAAGCCCAGGGGGTGGAGATTCGCTACGGCCATCGCGTTGAAGCGCTGCAAGAACATGAAGAACATATCGAACTGTCTGTGGCCAGCGAACAGCAACGCTACCGGCTGCAAGCGCGATTTGTGCTCGACGCCAGTGGTTTTGGCCGGGTGTTGCCGCGCTTACTTGACCTAGAGCGCCGCTCTAGTTTGCCCACAAGAACGGCCTATTTCTGTCATATCAACGACCATATCAGCGCCGCAAATTTTGATAGAAACAAAATTTTAATTTCCGTGCACCCGCAGCATCGCGACATCTGGTATTGGCTTATCCCTTTCGCCGATGGTAGCGCCAGCTTAGGAGTGGTGGGTGAGCCCGAGTACTTTGACGAGGCCCTCAGTGGGCAACAAAACTTATGGCGCCTGGTAGGCCAAGAGCCGAATCTAGCGGCGTTGCTTGACTCGGCGCAGGCAATTACTGATACCCAGCGCTTAGGCGGCTATTCTGCGGATGTCAGTCGCTTGTATGGCAAGCGCTATGCGTTATTGGGGAACGCCGGGGAGTTTCTTGATCCGGTGTTTTCATCCGGGGTGACGATTGCGTTGAAATCGGCGTCATTGGCAGCGCCGGTTGTCGATGGCTTTTTGCGTGGCGAAAAAGTGGATTTTGACAAAGACTTCGCCCAACCACTTAAACAAGGGGTAGAGTGCTTTAAAACCTTTGTCCTCGCTTGGTACGATGGCCGCTTTCAGGATGTTATTTTTTACCCACAGCAACGCAGTGATGTGCGGCGTATGATCAGCGCCATTTTGGCAGGCTATGCCTGGGATGAAAGTAATCCCTATGTGGCACAAAGTGAGCGCCGTCTTGATGTGCTTGCGACCCTGTGTAACATGGAAGCTCAATAATGCGGGCTGTATGGATAATTATTGTCACCGTGTTATCGGCCTGTACTACGGTGCCAGAGCGCAACGCCAAAAGCGTTGACTTAGCCTCTGGGGTGAGCTTCGATATGGGTGTTGCCCCGCCGTTATTACATCAGCAACAGTGGCAAAAAAAGCTGACTTTTTCTCGGGCTGAGCGCAGTGCTACACTACTGAGCCAGCTGGCCGTCAATCAAAATGGTGAGCTGCGCTTAGTGTTAACCTCGGGGGCAGGTATCCCGCTGTTGTCTATGGCCTATAGTGATGATGAAAAAATCAGCGTGAGCACTCAGCTAGCCACGCTGCCGATTGATCCGGAGTACATTTTGGCCGATGTGCAGTTGGTGCATTGGCCGATGCAGCAACTCAAGGGGCAGTTAAGGGGGGCGCAAATACAGGAATTCCAGCGCGGCGCGACCCGAGTGAGGGAAATTAAACGTGCACACACGCTATTACTGCGCATAGAGTACCAAGGCGCCACAACAACGTTAACTAATTATATGCACCAATACCAAATTATATTTACCGAGGTGGGGTTATGAACGCCTGGTTAAACGACCTCGCGCTTGTCAGCGCATTAGGAGCGGATACCAGCGCCCATCTCGATGCCCTGAGCGGCGAACAGCGCAGCGGTTTGGCTCAAGTCGCTGGGTTAGATAATGAGGGCATGACCCCCTACTTAGGCCAGGTCGCCAATTTGCCCCTTGATAGCACCGGGCGCAATAACGCCATGATTGACCTTGCTTTGGCGCAACTAACTAATACCTTAGATAAGCTGCGCAGCCGCGTAGCAGCGCATCGTATTGCTGTAATCATCGGCACCAGCACCGCTGATATTTATGATGGTGAGCGTGCTCGAGCACAGCAAGCCCGCCATGGTAGTTGGCCAAAGCACTATCACTACCACCAGCAATCATTGGATGCCCCCGCGCAGTATATTCGCGATAAGCTTGCCTTACAGGGGCCATGCTACAGTATTTCCACCGCCTGTAGTTCTAGCAGTAAAGCACTGAGCAGCGCCAAAGCAATGTTACAAGCAGGGCTGGCCGATGCCGTTATCTGTGGCGGCGCTGACAGCTTGTGTCAATTGACCGTCAATGGCTTTAAAGCACTGGCATCGACCAGCGCCGGGATTTGCCAGCCTTTTGCTCAGCAGCGTGATGGCATCAATATTGGCGAAGGTGTGGGCTTATTCATTATGACTCGCTCAGCGGATTTTGGCTCAGCGCGCTGTGCGTTATTAGGCTGTGGCAGTAGCTCCGATGCGTACCATATGTCTGCACCCGAGCCACAAGGTCAAGGTGCCATAGCGGCAATGCACCAGGCGTTGGCCGAGGCGGCTGTGACAGCCACAGATATTGATTACATCAACGCCCACGGTACTGCAACGGTAAAAAATGATGCCATGGAAGCACGGGCCATTGCCGATGTCATCGGCGCGCAAACGCCGGTAAGTTCCTCGAAGCATCTTACCGGCCATACCTTGGGTGCCGCCGGCGCAATAGAGGCTGGATTATGTTGGCTGCTGATAGAGCAGCAACGTTTAGGGAAGACCCTAACGCTGCCATATCATAGCGGCTACGCCCTTGATGCCTCCTTGGCGACGATTAATCTTGTACAACAACCCACTCGGGAACGGCCGAAAACATGTATGAGTAACTCTTTTGCTTTTGGCGGCAATAACGCCAGTATCATTATTGGAGAAATAGCGTGATCAACAACCATCGACCTATAAGCGAATTGCTGGCGCATCGCCCCCCCATGGTGTTGATTGATGAGCTGATTTCGTTTGATAGTGACAGCGCCCATTGCCAAGTGACCATTACCCCAGACAGTGCTTTTTACCAGCGTGATATCAATGGGGTGCAAAGTTATATCGGCAGCGAATATATGGCGCAGAGTATCGCCGCCTATGCCGGTGCTCACGATTGTCAGCACCAGCGTGGTGTTAAAATTGGCTTCTTATTAGGTAGTCGAAAAATCCGCTGTTTAAAGCCGGTCTTTAAGCTTGGCAGCACACTGGATATTTATGTCACGCAAGTGGTGCAGGACGAGTCCGGGCTCAGTGTTTTCGATTGCGCCATTGAATGCGATAACGAGCGTTATCTCGAAGCCAAGATTAATGTATTTCAGCCCGCCGACCCGATGAAGTTTATTAAGGAAAACCAATGAGTAGAGCGATTTTAGTCACCGGTTCAAGCCGAGGTATAGGCAAGGCCATCGCGCTGGCCCTTGCCGAGCAAGGGTTTGACATTATCTTGCATTGTCGCACCCAGCGTGAGCAAGCGCAAAAAGTCAGTGAGCAAATCCAAGCTATGGGCCGCAGTGCGCGAGTCCTGTGTTTTGATGTCACTGATAGAGACTCAGCACGCCAAAGCATAGAGCAAGATATTGCCGAACATGGTGCTTATTATGGCGTGGTGTGTAATGCCGGAGTCACGCGCGACACCGCCTTTCCGGCGATGACCGACGATGAATGGGACACGGTTATTAGCACTGGCTTAGATGGTTTTTATAATGTTGTCCGCCCGGCGGTTATGCCAATGGTCAGTGCCCGTCAGGGTGGGCGTATTATTACGTTGGCTTCTGTATCGGGCATTGCTGGCAATCGCGGCCAAGTGAATTACAGCGCCGCCAAAGCAGGGATCATCGGTGCTACAAAAGCATTAGCGCTGGAATTGGCAAAACGTAAAATCACCGTCAACTGTGTCGCTCCCGGGTTGATTGCCACGGAAATGACCGAGCAGCTCGATACCAAGGAGCTATTAAAACATGTGCCGATGCGGCGTATGGGCAATGTTGAAGAGGTCGCGGCAACGGTGTCATTTTTAGCCTCTGATCCGGCGGCGTACATTACCCGCCAAGTTATTTCAGTCAATGGTGGGTTAGTGTAATGAAACGGGTTGTGGTTACAGGGATGTCTTGTATTACGGCACTAGGGGATGACTGGCCGAGCCTGCGCAGTGCGCTAGAGAAGGGCGACAACGCCGTTAAAGTGATGGAGCAATGGCAAGATGTGGCTGATTTGAATACCAAATTAGCGGCGCCGGTGACGCACTTTCAGCGCCCTAGCCACTATAAACGTAAGATGGTGCGCTCTATGGGGCGCGTCGCATTGATGGCCACGGTGGCCACCGAGCGGGCATTGGCGCAATCAGGCTTGCTTGAGCACCCGGCGCTTACCAATGGCGATACCGGCATTGCCTATGGTTCGTCAACCGGCTCAACGCCGCCGCTTATTGCCTTCGCTGATATGATGAAATCGGGGCAGATGAGTGGGGTGACGGCAACTAGCTATATTCAGATGATGGCCCATACTGCGCCGGTTAATATTGGCGTGTTTTTTGGTATCAAAGGCCGGGTGATCACCACGAGCTCCGCCTGTACCTCGGGCTCACAAGGCATTGGCTATGCCTATGAGGCCATTAAGTTCGGTCGACAAAAAGCCATGGTTGCCGGTGGCGCCGAAGAGCTCTGTGTGACCGAGGCCGCCGTATTCGATACCTTATACGCCACCAGTTGTCGTAATGACGCACCTAAGCATACGCCTCGGCCGTTTGATAAAGACCGCGATGGGCTAGTGATAGGTGAGGGTGCCGGAACACTGATTTTAGAAGAGTACGAGCACGCCAAAGCACGTGGTGCGACTATTTATGCGGAAATCGTCGGTTTTGGTTGTAATTCCGATGGTGAGCATGTCACCCAGCCGACCAGCGATACCATGCAAACGGCGATCACTATGGCCCTTGATGATGCCCAGCTTAATGGCGAACAAATAGGCTATGTTAACGCTCACGGCACATCCACCGATCGCGGTGACATTGCCGAATCTCATGCCACCTTTAATGCCCTTGGCCGTAAACCCATTAGCTCGCTCAAAAGCTACCTAGGTCACACGTTAGGCGCGTGTGGTGCCATCGAGGCGTGGGCCAGTATCGAAATGATGCGTGAGGGGTGGTTTGCGCCTACCGTTAACCTTGAGAGTGTTGACCCACAGTGTGCACAGCTGGATTATCTGCGCCAGCCAACCAAATTACAGTGTGACTATGTCATGAGTAATAACTTTGCGTTTGGTGGCATTAACACATCCCTGATTTTTAAGCGCATGCCATGAGCGTGATAACGCGGTGCTTTGCGTTTGTTTTAGCGCTGTACAGCGCTTCGAGTGTCAGTGCAGAGCTTGAGCTTGGAGCGGGGGTATTTCATGCTAATATTCCGCTTTATATCGGTGCCCGTGAGTCAAAAAGCTACACGTTGCCAGTGCCTTATGTGCGCTATCGCTCTGAACGCTTAAACCTTGATAGGCGCAGCGCCACCGGTTACTTATGGCAGCATAATAACTGGCATTTGGATATCTCTGCCACCGCTGGAATTGCAGTAGACAGCGATGAGAGTAAAGCGCGCGATGGCATGGATGATTTGGACTGGGTGTTCGAGTTGGGCCCAGCATTGGATTATTATGTTGTCGGCCACTATAACCAACCTAGTTACTTTAAGCTTGGCGTGTTTACGCGTAAGGCACTGGCGACGGATTTCACCCGCATTGATGATATTGGCTTTAAGGCGGGACCTTATGCCCAGTGGCGGCAGCGATTGTGGCAACAAGGTGCACAAAGCATCACGTTAACCAGCCGCTTGGCAGTTAATTATGCCAGTTCACAATACGCCGACTACTTTTATGCAGTGCCAACGGCGGCCGCTAATTCACTGCGCAGCGAATACACTAGCGGTAACGGGTATGGCGGTGAAGAAGTGTCATTGGGGTTAAGCTATGACTCAAGACGCTGGTGGTTTGGCGGGTTTGTAAAGTATTATCGCATCAAGGATGCAAAGTGGCGTGATAGCCCACTGGTGGAGCGCAACCACAGTGTTGCCTTTGGCTTTGGGTTGGCATGGAAGTTCTATAACAACAGAGGATAACAAATGAAAAAATATTTATTAATGGCAGCGCTTGTGGCCGCAACATCGCACAGTGTGGCTGCTCGAGATGATATCGGCAAGTACTCTATTGCCGACTTATTAGCGACCACGAAAGCCAAGGATGCGCTATTGGATGTGCCCCTTTACTTTGCCGATCAACCACACAGCGCGGCGAAAGAGACCTTCGGTGAGGTTATGACCAATAAGAAAACCAATGCCTTTAATAAATCAGACAAAGAAGCCTGTGAATGGGTGATGCTCAGTGCGCTTAAAGCACTGCAAGAGCGCGCTCAGCGCGAAGGCATGAATGCCGTCGTGGGTATTGAGTCGTACTATAAAAAACGTGAATTTAAAAGCAGTGAACAATTTGAGTGTGGGGCTGGCTTTTTAATGGCCGGTGTGGCTCTTAAGGGCACGTTAGTTAAGCTATAAAACCGCACACAACAGCCCACGCGCTATAAATTAAAAAAGGTACAAAGTTCATCGCACAGGGGTGGTAATTTGTTTTTTGTTTGTTAACATAAAGTAAAATTACCACGCAGACAGTGGTGTAGTACCAATAAGGACGTTTATGGCGCGCTTCGTGTTATTATTGGCTGCGGGTTGCAGCCTTTTCAGCGCAACAGTTGTTGCATACCCTCCAGCAAAACAATTTGCACTGGCACACCTGCAAGAGCAAGTAAAACTCGATGGCAATCTTGACGAGCATGTGTGGAAAAATGCCACGCAAATCGCTGTTAACACTCAGAATGAGCCCCTCGAACGCGCTGCCTCCCCAGTCAATACAACCGCCTACTTATTCGATGATGGCCAATTCTTATATTTAGGCATTGATGCCAAGGACCCTAACCCCGAGGCTATTCGCGGAGCTTTGCGAGACCGAGATGAGTTATGGCAGGACGATAATGTCGGTATCATCATCGATAGCCTAAATGATGAGCGCAATGCCTTTGAGTTTTTCGTTAATGCTTATGGTGCTCAAGGCGATATTCTCGCGACCGACTTTGATACCTGGGTTGAAGACCCCAGTTGGGATGCCATTTGGTACAGCGCCGCGCAAATTCATAGCGATGGGTATGTGGTAGAAATGAAAATACCCCTGACGGTGTTAAACCTGCCAAAAACAGATGAACCCATCACCTGGGGCATTTCCATTGCACGTAATTACCCACGGGACGTGTTCTATCGCTTGTCTAATGTCGGCTTTGATCTTGATATAAAATGCAGTTTTTGCCAATTTGATAAACTCACTGGGCTTGCCAATCGCACTGAGCATCGTGATGTGTTATTTACACCGCATATCAGTGCTAGCCGCCATGATAGTAAAGAGCAGGTTCCCGGTGATTGGCAAAATGGCGATGTTGATGTTGAAGTAGGCGCCGATTTACGTTGGCGTATCAATGATGAAACCTTGCTTAATGCCACGGTTAACCCAGACTTTTCGCAGGTAGAAGCTGACGCTGTGCAGCTCGATGTAAACACCAATTTTTCATTGTATTACGCCGAAAAAAGACCGTTTTTCTTAGATGGCTCCTCGTATTTTCGCACCAACCAGCAAGAGCTATTTTACAGCCGCACCATCGCCGAGCCGGATTATGGTGTGAAAGTCACCGGCAAGCAGGGCGCGCATACCTATGCCACGTTAGTGGCCGATGATGCCAACCCCTCTGTTTTATTGCCGGGTAATCAAGGCTCATCACTGGCGCAACTGCGAGATGATGTCACCAATGCGGTGGCGCGTTACCGTTATGACTGGGGACAGCGCAGTGGGGTAGGGGTGACGCTTACGCAGCGCCAAGGGGGAGATTATCACAATACCGTAGCAGCCCTCGATGGCACCTACGCCCTTAATGCCAGCGACTCCTTTAACTACGGACTGTCTTATGCCGATACCGATAATAGCGCGCTGTTTGTCGATAACTGGGACGTTGCTGCTAATCAGTCCGGCAAGGCAATTAGTTTGGCGCTTGAGCGTACGAAGCGTGATTACAACTTGCGCGGCGAGTATCAACAGATTGATGAAGACTATCGCGCCGATATGGGCTATCAACCTAAAGCTGATTTTCGCGAGTATGTGCTCGGTGGCGGACAAACCTGGTACGGTGACGATGGCGCCCGCATCACTAAGTGGCAATATGATTTAGAGTGGGACAAAAGCTTTGATTTAGATGGCGATTTACTTGAGCAAGAATTTGAAGGCTATCTATATGCTGAAGGGCCCTTAGTCTCTACTTACGAGCTTGGTATGTGGCATAGCGAAGAGCTTTATTACGGCGAATACTTTATCCAAAATAATGGCTATGTGCAGTTCTCTATTCGCCCGCATCAAGATTTAACCTATGTGCTTTATGCCGATTACGGTTCACGTATCGACTACAGCAATGCTCGCCTTGGTGAGGGAGCTGATATTGAAAACTCCCTGAGCTGGGATGTGAACCAACATTTGCAGCTTAAGGTGAATTACAATTACAGTGAGCTCGATGTTGATGAGCAATCCGTTTATCGTGCCCAGCAGTGGGACTTGCGACTTTACTATAAATTCAATATTCGCAGCATGCTTAAGGTCATCTGGCAGTTTGAAGATATTGACCGCAACCAACAAGCCTACCTTTACTCGCAAGTGCATAAGCGCAATCGCGATTTTGGCTCGCAGGTGGTGTATTCCTATAAAATGAATCCGCAGTCGGTATTCTATCTCGGTTATTCCGACAGCGGCTATCAAGATGACTCACTGGATGAGCTGCAACGCACTGAGCGTACATTTTTTACCAAAATCAGCTACGCTTGGCAGCTTTAGCTTTGTTGCTGCGGTGATAATGCTAAATGAACATCATCACCGCGCCGCTTCGCGACTTCATTGACACGTTCAAGCATCTCATCAATACGCTTTCGTTCATACGGGTTAGTGATGTTGTGCTCAGCATCGAATACGGTGGCTTGCACATAGCGATACAAAGCATCGACGTAAGCCTTATTACCATCGCACACAAACAGAATGTTTTTTAGCGCCTCAAGAAGGTTCACTAAAATGGTGGTGTCTTCGCGCCCGTAGTGGCGGATTGGGTCAAAGTTATCTTCTAACAAAGTAGCGACACTGGGCTCATAGAACCACAATCTAGGGGCCGTTTCTTCCTCGCTGTGCGCCAAGGTGTAATTGTGATCGGCAATGCGCAGGCGAGTGATAATTAAAATACTCAACATGTCTACCGCTTTAACAGCGGTGCCGGGGTCGTTTATCCCTGGGCTTAACGCTTTAATGGCGATTTCAGCAATTTGGCGAATGCCGTAACTGTAATGATCGCCGATATACTCTTCGATATAAAAAACACTGCACTTACAAATTTGCTCACAAAGTTCACTGTCATCGCTGATATCTTTATTCACCGCTAAGTAGGGAAAGCCTTCAACACAAAAAAAGCCAGGCTCAATCTCAACCACCAGTTCAAGGTCATGTTGTGCCAAAATTTTACTTAATTGCTGTGTATGCACACCTTTAAAATAGCCGGCTTGGGGGCTTTTTATATGATACCACTGGGTATAGTCAGGGCGTTTTTTCGCAATGTCAGGCTGCTGTGCTTGAGCGATGGCTTGCAGTTGTTGCTGAGTTTGTGAAAACAGTGTGTTAAGCACATTGTCCACTTGTATGGAGCGGGAAATAGAATGAATGAAAAATACAAATAGCGCCAAGGCGTACAGCCCGAGCATTAAGGCTATAAAGGTGCCCAGGGATGGCGGCTGGGTATCGCCATTTTCGGCGTGTATATTCATCAAGGTAACCAAGGTAAAGACAATACTGCCTAAGTACACCCCCAGCACATACTGGTGCGACTTCATGGTAATGAGCCCGGGCAATACCCGAGGCGAGAGGGTAGATGAGGCGTTGTTAAGTACCACCATCACCATAGAAAAACTAAACACCGTCAACGAGATGAGACCACCGGCGAGAATGTTAAGCACCGTTTTAGCGGTGTCTAAATCAGCAACAAACAACATCGGCCACTGTGATTTTAAGGCCATCACCAGCTCATGATATTCGATGCTCGCCAACAGCATCGCTAAACACAACAGCAAGGTGATGATAATAGCAGGGTAGAAGCCAATGCTGCTGACGATGGCCCGGTAGTGGGCCGCGAGTTTGCGAGGTGTACGCACTGAACAAGCCTCCATGGCGAATATTAAAAACTAACCCTAGCACAGTGCACCATTTGAGCCTAGATAGTCTTTGCCTTCGCTGCTGTGGATGCTTAGTAAAGATGGAAACGCCTAAACAAAGATGGAAACAACAGAATAAAGTTCGAAAGTAACCTTTAGGTAAATGATGCCTAACCACCTAATAGTCATGTCCATATTTCATTAGAGCAGTAAAAAACCTGCCGCACTATGTCGCTGGTTTTTTGTATTTAAGTTAATTAGGTCATAAGAGATCTGACGCTCAGCTATGAGTGAGGAAGTACGGTCGGTTAAACTCACTTTTGGACAGAAACACGGTAGAGTATTTATTCGGTAACGCCGCACTAAACGAACTTATATAGTGAAGTGCACTAAACGGACTTGTATAGTGAAGTTAAAACTAACTCACCGACTCAGTTCCGTTTAAGTGCCTTATTCATTTGTTGTTAACCTCTGAACGTATTAGCACAGGTTTGAAAAATTGCTACAGCAATTATTATTTTTGCAAATAAAGTTTTTTAGAACCCACCCTTTGTCATCGAAAATATAACCAGCGCCCCCAGCAAAAACTTCATATGAATAGACTTTCTTATTCATTATTAATTCCCCTGAATATTTACATGGCATAATAATTGACTCTCCATGAGCCTCTTCATTACTGACTTCCTCGGCTGTTTGGAAGTACAAATTAATTTCGCTTTCTGTCAATCGAAAGCTATCACAAAGCTCAAATCCCTGCTTGGTAATATCTACAATTTTTTCTGAAGTCAATATTTGAATTTTATTTTCATGATTAAAGGCGCAAGATGTAATAAAAAAAACAGCACCTATACAAATGATATTTTTTATCATGGAGCGACCCCAATTTTTAAGTATTGCAGCAGCTGAATTCCTTCTGCTTTCTTTTTCCTAGCAATTACACCATGTGCGTAAACATCTTTATTTAAATTTAAAGAGAACTCCTTTATTAATATATCAACTAATAGCTTCAATGATTTAAATTGTTCATTTGTTGGTCGTTCAAAGGTGTTCGTAGTTTTGTTAAATCGACCTACAACCTCAATTCCTAATGAGTCATTATTTGAAGGATAACGAAGAGGATAAGCTTTTCCTAACTCATGCCTAGATACATTTCTTACTCTTGTGGAAAATGAAAACCCTTTCTGGTGCAGTAAACTATTAACAGTTTTTAATTCTTTTGGGTCACATGATTTTTCGTCGGCACATCTAGAATATAAGATACCAACATGCCAACATACTTTTTCTAAACTAGCTGTTTGGTATATCGTTCCATCATTTGCAATTAAAAAATGAGCTTCAGTTTTTGCGCCGCTGCATAAGCATTCAGCGATGAAGTACTATAGATGTTACGTTGTTAATATTTCCGTGTTCAATAGAGTTGTATCGCTTGGCTGTTATACGTTTATCTACGATTATTCCATTTGTAACTGTTGTCATTAAATTTCCTTTTAAATTGTGTTTATAAAATATTAAAATTACAGGTTGGCTTAAAAAATAACGATTTTTATAAAAGGAACATTGTGTTTCTCACAATGTTTCCTGCCTGCGTTTTTCGTGGGCTATTTAATCTTTTTGCTAGCTGCCGTATTTAAATAGGCCAGCTCTTCTTCTGTTAGTTCAGTGAATTCGAAAGCAGAGCTTTCTGATCCACCTTCAAATACAAACAGTAAATACCTTTTCCTACCTTCTACTACTGCATTCTTACAGTTTCCACCAACTATTTGCAGAGGTACATCTTTAGTGCCTTTAAATACTTTGATAGGTATAGCTCTAAAGAAGTAGGCATCGTTTAATAAAGTGGTTTCTGAGCCAGCTTTAGATATGACAAAGCTTTCATAATCAGTCCAACGCTTCTCGACTATTGCACCCTCGAAAACAGATTCCGCATCTTTAAAGAGCTCAATAATTGACCTATTATCAACAGGACAAGAAACCACCCTAGAGCTAAATGCAAAAAGAATAAGTAATATTAAAAATCTCATAGCAGTTTTAGTAGCTAACACCCTAATAAGGACTAATAACAGCAAACTGTTTTTAGTCCTTATTTATTAGCTTGTTAGGTACACTTTGCACCCAGTTACGTTTTATAAACTTTACCGCAGTTATTACTCCTAAAGCAATGATGCCACCGTAGTAAAATGTTTGGAACGGTATTTGATATAGGACATCTAAAAGTTGCCCACTAAACCTGATGTGCTCCGCACTACCAATGTATGCGAAAAGCATGAGAACAGGAAAATAGTAATATTTACTTTTAGGGCCTAGAAAGTATGAAACTAAGATAAACACACACCCAGCAAATATCTTGGGCCATTGGCTACATACGTAAGAATTATTATTAGGAAAACAGCCATCAAAAGCAGGACTTGGGAACCAAAAAATAACGAAAAGTGCTATAGCGAGAGCTAGAATACTTTTGCCAATATTTAAGAATATGCCTGAACCATCCATGTGTACCTAACATGTTTATAGCGAGCGAATCGCGCGTTTTTCTACCACAGCGCCGCTCGCTTTTCTGAATGAATCATTTGTAACAAACTTCTTAACTAATTGCCATTACTACTAAAATGCAGTAGTTCTAGCTTTTGTCTCAGTACAAAAACAAGCGGTTGGGTCGTTTTTCTGACTATGCAAGCAATATACTTTGACGAAACAGAAAAGCAATTTTGAACGCCCGAAGTTCGCTCTTTTGAGTAATTCGCTTAAACGCGTCTTGGGCGCTTGCCTAGAGCCGTCTGTTAGATCACACCCTCCATTTTCTGTACTCTATTTTCGCCAAAGCATCATGGGGGCTGCATCGGGTGATAGTTTCGTTAACACCACCCAATCAGCTCCTTTACCAAACGCATCTTTCATATACCAATCCATACGAACAAAAATATCTTGAACGCCGTCTCGATTAAAATCTGCGCGCGCCACCTGAACGTAATACACATCCATATTGTCGACTTCGACATGAATCTGATTGTCATTCTTTTTTTCTATAAACTTAAGGCTGGCGTCATAGGCTGAAAGCGTGCCAGTGCGCCCGTCGAGCGCTTGACCACCTAAATAGGGAATCGCAGTTGCTGGAAACTGTTTAATTAGCTCATAGTCAAATGACTTAGGCCAAAAGCTTACAGCGTTTTCGGAGCTAAGATAAAATCTTTCCACTACTTCGCAGTCGATCTTTATTGACTGCCAGTAAGTATATTCTGGTGCACTAACTCGGTCCTCACCAAACAGAGCTAATTCAAGGCAGTTTGTAACAGTTACATTTTCGCCATTAACAGCAGTGAACGTCATGTCAAATTCAAAACTGTATGAGCTACCGTCGGTATGTTTTGATGCATCAAACACATCGGGGTTTATCCAGCGCGTTTGCCTTGCCTGCTCATTTTCCTTAGGCGCATGCTGGCAAGCTGACAAACAGAGCGCACACAAAGCTAATACTGAGGATGTTGTAGAATATTTAAGGTTCATCAATGTTGTCCTTATGGTTTTTTAGCGCCAGCTTGTGCTTTTAGAAAGAGGTTTTTTACGTCGCGATTTCGCTGAGCCTTTACGCAAATGCGACTGCTCTGCAATGCCGCATCACCCCATTTCTATTTCCTTATGTGGGCAAATAAAAAAAACCGGCATGGGGCCGGCTTTTCTTATTTAAGGTTGATAGTAGGTGGGCGAGCCTGGGCCTACTGGCATGCCGAGCACGAAGACCCATAAATAGAACAAACATACCCAGCCGAGGAAGAACAGCATACTGTAAGGCAGCATGGTCGCGACTAAGGTGCCAATTCCCATATTCTTTTTATATTTGGTGGCTACCGCAAGTATGAGCCCAAAATAACTCATCATCGGGGTGATAAGGTTCGTCACTGAGTCGCCAATGCGGTAGGCGGCTTGGATTGTTTCCGGGGCATAACCAATAAGCATCAGCATAGGAACGAAGATAGGCGCGGTTACTGCCCATTGCGCTGATGATGAACCGAGACTTAAGTTCACCATGGCACACATAAGAATAAAGAACACAAACACCTCAGGCCCGGTTAGATTCAGCGCTTGCAACAAGGCAGCGCCATTCACCGCCAAGATGGTCCCGAGGTTGGTCCATTTGAAGAAGGCGACAAATTGCGCAGCGAAAAACACCAGAACGATATACATGCCCATCGAGCCCATACTTTTGCTCATTGCATCAATAATATCGCGGTCATTTTTCATTGAGCCGACCACTCGGCCGTAAACAAACCCAGGAATAGCAAAGGTGATAAAAATGATCACCACAATGCCTTCTAAGAACGGGGAACCTTTCACTTCGCCGGTCTCTTGATGGCGCAAGATACCGTCATCGGGGATAATGGTGAACGCTAAAATTACACCAATAAGCACAAACGAAAGTCCTGCCCATTTGAGGCCTGTTTTTTCCTTTTTGCTCAGTTGGTCGATTTTATTCTCGCCCAAATCAATGCTGGCTTCACTGGGGTCATACTTACCCAAGCGCGGCTCAACGATTTTTTCAGTGACCCAAGTGCCTAAAATGGCAATCATGAACACCGAAACAAACATAAAGTAATAGTTGGCCTCGGCACCTACTTGGTAGTCAGGGTCAATCATTTGTGCCGCTGGGGTGGTGATCCCTGCTAACAATGGGTCAATGGTGCCCAATAAAAGGTTGGCGCTGTAGCCACCGGAAACCCCGGCAAAAGCCGCCGCTAAACCGGCCAGAGGGTGGCGTCCAAGGCTGTGGAAAATCATTGCTGCAAGGGGAATGAGTACCACATAACCGAGCTCAGATGCGGTATTTGACAATATCGCAGCAAACACCACCATAAATGTCACTAACCGTTTAGAGGCACCCATCACCATGCCACGCATGGCCGCCGACAGTAGTCCAGAGTGTTCAGCAACGCTCACCCCTAGTAAGGCCACTAATACTGTGCCTAGCGGCGCAAACCCGGTAAAGTTAGTCACTAACCCTTCAAAGATGCGGCGCAAGCCTTCGGCGCTAAATAAGCTCACGACTTCGATAACACCATCTGGATCGCGCCCTTTAGCGCCCTCAGGGCGCGGGTCTATGGCGCTGAGGCCGGCCCAGTCGGCTATGCCGCTGATAACCACAATGGCGACACAAAAAAGTGCGAACAGAGTGATAGGGTGAGGCAGCAGGTTGCCGAGAAACTCGACCGTTGCTAAAAAGCGATTAAACCACCCCTTTTGTTGTTCTGGCATGTCAGATGAGACTGCTTTACTCATACCTGTTATTGTCCTTGGAGTCACAAATGGCGCAAAAGATACCATTATTGCACGCGGCGGTCATCGTTTATCGCTCAAAGCCGAGCAGCGCGCGATGGATAGCCAAAAAAAAGCAGAGGTGGGCACCTCTGCTTGCCCGCTCAGGGGCATAATGCTTTAGGGAAAAGCAATAATTGTTACGCACCAACAGTGCTAAGGGATCAAAATAATCCCAGTTGTTTGCTTGATTTTGTTTTACTTGATGCCTTGCGTTGGCGTTTACGGGAGCCATGTTGGTGGCCCACGCGCGCCGTCTCGCGGCTATTCACATGGCGCTGATAATAATCGGCAATGCGCGCTTTCGCTTGTCGCAGGGCAATGTCCGGAAGCACACTCGGGCGCGGGTAGGTGTCATGACTGAGGCCATTGTATAACCACGGGGTATGCACATAGGCGCTCGGTACCTTGCTCAGCTCGGGCAGCCAGCGGCGAATAAAATGGCCGTGAGGGTCGTATTTTTGTCCTTGTGTCACCGGGTTATACATTCGCCACGGATTGATACCGGTGCAGCCCGATTGCATTTGCACTTGGGGATAATGAATCCCGGGTTCGTAGTCGACAAACTGCGCGGCTAAAAACGCTGCTGGTTGACGCCAATCTAACCAGAGTTGGTAACTGGCATAGGCAATAAGCATGGCGCGCATACGAAAATTAATCCAACCATAGTGATGCAAAAAACGCATGCAGGCGTCGATAAAAGGCACACCCGTTTGCCCCTGGCACCAGGCTAAAAATTGCTGCTCATCGAACTGCTCGGCGCGTAAATGAATAAGGTCGCGGTGCACTGCGTGTTCACAATAGCTCGGCTCTGACTCCAGCTTTTGCACAAAATGACTGTGCCAATGCAAACGGGCCAATACCGCGCGTTTATGGCCTGCGGCGCCTTTGATAGCCCCCAGGTTCTGAATACTTTCGCGTAGGCTGATCACGCCATAGGCGAGGTAAGGGCTTAAACGAGAGCACCGGGTGGGGGCACTGAGTACCGAGGAAATGCCGCCGCGATAGTGATGCATGCGCGTTGCTAAAAAGCTTTGCTGGGTGGCCAAGGCACAGGCGTGGGCACCATGTTGGGCACCGCTGGCAATAAGGTTATCGTTGCCCGGATAGTGATCTAGTAATGCTAAACCGTCATGATGGCCAAGCAAACTCGTTATATGTGTGGGGCTTTCTAGTTGCGGCTGCTTAAGCCAGTGCTGCGCCTTTGTTTGCCAATGATCGCGTTCTATGGCGCCACGAAATACTGCCTGTTGGCGATAGGTGGCAATGGTAATACTGCGCTCGCGACACCATGAAAACACCTGATTATCTCGGCTATACGTCCACGAATTGCCGGTTTCCTGGTGGCTATACAGGGTATGGATAGGCGCATGTTGATGGATGCGCGCTAAGATGTCGCACACCTCACCGCGACGCACTATTAACCGCCCGCCGATGCGCTCAAGTTGAGTTGCCAAGGAGCGTAATGCTTGCGCAACAAAACGAAACTGGCGCTCGCTGGTGTCGTCAAGGCACCAATATTCGGGCTCAATCACGTACAGACATAGCACCGGGCGCATGCTTTGCGCGGCAAAATGAATAGGGGCATGGTCATTAATGCGCAAATCACGCTTTAACCACACCAAGCTAATCATCCAATACCCCTTTGTAGAGCAGGGGATAACGGCGTAAGCGTTTGCCGATATAATCGTCGCGCAGCAGGGCATCGCAGATTTCGTCGACATCGCTGTGCGCGCTAAAAACCCAATCAAAACGCTCGATGGCTAGTAAAAAGCCGCGCTTAAGGTGGCGCTGCTGGCGGTAATATTCCAAATTATCTTTGATCAGTTCGAGTTTACTCGGGTCCGCTTTTAGTGCGGCGACTACTTGCTCGCTGTGGTGTTGTAATGTCTTGGGGGTCTTTCTTGGACCTCGAGGCCTGCGCACATTCATCTCCTTAAACTGCTATAAAAGGATATACGCAGGCACAGTGAGGCAGCGATCAAGCTTGTTTAGCTATCGCCTCAATTTTTTTGATGAAATCCTCTTTGTTCTTATCACTTTGGTAATCGAGGTGATAAGTGTTGTGAAAACCAAAGCGCATTAGCACACCACTTCCTTGTAGATAGACGGTATAGCCATCAACATCAGAAAATGCCGTGAGCCCCTCATAGAACTTGCCCTCGTCGGTTTGCTCACCATGCTTTTGAATATGTTCATAGACCCGCAGCAGGGTCTTACTGTCTATTTCGTTTTTCATCGCGGCTCTCACAATGTTGCTGTCGTTACTTATATTTTGGGGGTAAGGTGCGTAAAATCAACCAACCCCTTCATTTGTTCAAGGAGGCCACAATGCAGGTCCAGGTTCTCGGTAGTAGTTCGGGCACACCGACATCAACGCGCAATGTCTCAGGCTATGCGGTATTTCGAGAGGATAAAAAGCCTTGGTATTTGGTCGATTGTGGTGAAGCAACGCAGCATCAAATATTAAAAACCACGCTCAGTCTTTATCACCTTGAAGCGATATTTATTACCCATAAACATGGCGACCATTGCTATGGCTTGCCGGGACTGCTTGCCTCGGCCGGACTCAGTGGCCGCCAAGCGCCACTTACCATCATTGCCCCACAGCAGGTGCTGGATTTTGTCAGTGCCACCCTTAAGCTCAGTGATTGGCAATTGAACTTTCCCTTGCAGCTTTATGATTATGACGCCCTTGATGAGTACTCAGGCTCTTGGGCCACAGTGCGCAGCTGCGCGCTACAACACCGGGTGCCAAGTAAAGCGTATCGCTTTGACGAGCATGCCATCCCATTAAAGCTGGATATTGCACAGCTCAAGCGCCACCATATCGGCTCAGGCCGCCATTATAACCAGCTGCAACGTGGTGAAGACGTAACCTTTGAGGGCCGCACCTTAACGGCCACCCAATATACCTATCCATCGTGGCCAGCACGTAGCGTCATGGTGTGTGGCGATAATGAAAAGCCGCAATGCTTAGATCCGCTTATCGAAGGGGTTCAGCTATTGGTTCATGAGGCGACTTTTACCGCCAAAGATTTGCACAAGGTTGGGTTTCATACCGGCCACAGCGACGTTGAGCGAATTTGTGACTATGCCCAACAGCGCCAGGTGCCGAGCCTGATACTCACCCATTTCAGTGCCCGGTACGGGGGAGATGCAACGATGGCGCACATTGCTGACATTGCCACAGACAGGTATAGCGGCGCACTGTATTTGGCGGAAGATGGTTTATGTGTTGGTGTAGACAAACAGGGCCACAGTGCGTTAATACACGCTCGGTTTGCTCAACCCTTTAGGCCGGGCGATTAGCCCATTTGAGTTGTTGATAATCACGCGGGCTGAGCCCAACCACTTGTTTAAACTGACGGCTAAAGTGAGCCTGATCGGCAAAATTGAGTGCATAACTCAACTCGGTTAAAGACGTTTGGCGCTGATGTTTAATGCGCTCGCGGGCGCGGGCCACTCGTTGCAGTTTATGAATGCTGCGCAGGGAAATACCAATGTGGTGTTTGCAGTAGCGCTCGATAGTGCGCGGGGTTTTACCCAGTTGCTCGGCTAAATCGGCGGAGTTGGTGCACACCTCAATCGCGGCGCCACTGAGCACTTGTTGCTGGCGGGGTAAATGGCTGCTCAGGGTTTTAATCAGATCAAAAAATGGTTGCGCTTCACTGAATCGCGCGGCGCGGTGCAGTTGCGGGGCGGTGTCGATATCATCAATGCGAATACATTGATTCACCATTTCTGCGGCGGGTTGTCTGATGAAACTGCCCTGTGCCGCCAAATGAAAACGGGCACCGAGCAAATGAGTACCCGCTGCACAGCTCAACACCTTGCTATGCTGTTGACAACCGGTGATGTACAGCCCCGGCGTTAATAACTGCTCGCCTAAATAAGCCTGACCCTGCGTAAGTGCGAGCAAGCCCATGCGCGCGTCGGCGTGTAACAATTGCTGCGAGTAGGGCTGTTCAGCGCCGGTTCGCGCCTGCCATAACTGGGCCACACCACCTACATACAGGGCCTTTATTTGCAGGGCAAAGTCGCTTAAAGGACGATAATACTGGCTGCGCAATATGCGTGTGGGCGAGGTCATGACATTGTCGGTTTTGTTCAAGCGTTGCCTCCAGCATATTGCTAATTTAGGGCCATCGCAATAACTAGGTAGCAACAATGAAATACTTCATACTTTTGACCTTCACTTTCGTTTCTTGGTTCATCCACGCCACGCCATTGCACAGCATTCAGTTAAAAGAGTTACAAGGCGGAACCTCGGTGTCTCTCGCGCAGTTGCAGGGGGCGAAGCCTCTGTATGTAAAGATGTGGGCAAGCTGGTGCAGCCCGTGTATGCAACAAATGCCAAAATTGCAGCAGCATTATCAAGATTTTGGCGATAAATTAGCCTTTGTTGCCGTTAACATCGACCTGAACGATGATGCGCACGCCATCAACAAGGTGGTTGAGCGTTTTCAACTGGGTATGACGATTGCTCAGGATGAGCACAAGCAATTAGCAACCCAGGTCGGTTTGCAGGGGACGCCCTTGCATTTGCTGTTTAATCGCCAAGGGCAGTTAGTCTATCGCAGCCATCAAAGCGATGAACAGTTGGCCCAGGCACTTACGGCATTAGCCAACGCTGAGCCACTGCCAACCAAGATGCTTCGAGAAAATGACCAATCGCCAACAAAGCTCCCTTTGGCAGATGCAGTGCTATTTAGCGCCACATGGTGCGAGAGTTACTGGCAAGAGCGCAAGGCGGATACGGCGCGCCAGTGTAAAGTGAGCCGTGAGCGGGTGAATAAGCTCGCCGAGCAAGGCAAAAAAGTGGTGGTGGTAGTGTCAAACTTGTGGACCAAGCCGACAGATGTGCAGGTGTTTGCACAGCAATTTCACCCCAGCATTGATATTATCATAGATAACGGCGGCCAACTTTTTCAAGCCTATCAGGTCAAAGCATTGCCGCACTTACTACACAGCAACACCCACGCAGGCCAATAAGGCTATGTTGAGCGTGCCGGCATAGCAATAGTGAGCTCGGCAATCTGCGCCGCGCTAACATAAAAAGTTTGTTGCGCCAGCACCTCGTTACCTTGCTCGTCATAGATTTTGATGATGTGCGCGCCAAGTGCGAGATGACGCTGTGTCCACGTTTGGGCACAACAACGTATCGGGGTGGCATCGTCGATGGCAATGGCATAACAGTAGGGACTGTGGCTAAATTCCACCTTAACATTCACCGCCCCAAGTTGGGCACTCGGTTGCGTGGTTGATGGCGCTGATATTGATTCGCTTGGCTGCGACGGTGCTTGGTATTGTTGGATAAGTTCACCGAGCAATTCATTGCCGGTGGCAAACTCTGACACCCATTGCCGAGTTTCGCTTTTTTGTAATTGTGCGGTGCGCGCTAAGTAGTGGCGCGACAAATCAAACAGGGCGCGGACATCGTCCTGTTGCAGTGGCTGTTGGCGGTGTAAAATATACTGTGACCAGTCGGCCTCAAAGCGTCGGCTCAGGCTTTCCATTTCTGTTACCGTGGAAATATAGCGGATCCAACCGCTGGACCAACCAAAAATACGATCTGCCGCTTGTAACAGTCCCGCCAGAGCAAGTGCTCCGACACCTGCTTGGGTTAGGTACAGACGTTGTTGGTAATGCTCAAATAGACCGGCAAAAATAGGCAGTAAAGCCCCAAGAATAACCAAAGAGAAAGTCAGAATGCGCACCGTTAATGAGGCGCGGCGTTTGGATTGAATACTGCGCCAATACCAGTTGCGAATGTCTTGGCTGCGAGCGCCTGCGCGCTGATAAATATCCGCTAGGGCCCGACTGGGCTCGCTCGCAATATAGTGATCCCAATCCGGTAGTAGTTCGGCAGTAACATCTTGCTTTGCACCCATGCGCAAACCTTCCTTAGTATAAAATCCAATAGCGGCATATATGCGCTAAGTATGCTAGAAAACACCTTGATAATAAAGTGCTTAGCCTACGCCTTTAGCTGCGCAGCGCTTCGAACAATAGCGTACAGAAGGCCAGTTGTTGCGCCATTTTTTACGCCACGTAAAGCGCAAGCCACACACCGGACAATATTTATAAGGAAGGTTAACTTTTTTGTGCGCCACAGTGATCTTTCCCACCTTTGCCAAGGTTTAACTGCACCATGAGCCTTGTTGCCGTTATGGCTAATAGGCGTGGTTATTTTAATCAATGAGTAGGAGATACGATGGACAGAGGTGCTGGCGATCATTCACGTATTATTGAAATGGCGTGGGAAGACAGAACCCCGTTTGAGGCCATTGAACGCCTCTACGGTCTCAATGAGCAAGCGGTGATAAAACTGATGCGTCGTGAACTAAAGGCGGGGAGTTTTCGTCTTTGGCGAGCGCGGGTTAGTGGTCGCAAAAGTAAACACCAAGCCTTGCGTGATCCGCGTATTGAACGCGGATACTGCAAGACTCAGTATAAGCACCGTTAACGCTTAACGGGCGTTGGTGCTTTCGAAGATTTTATCCGCTGAAGCGGCAACGAAGCCAGTGTAGATTTCGCCATCAGGCTTTAAGTAGCGCAGAGCAAACTCATAGAAGCAGCTTGGTACTGCCTTTTCACCGTCTGAAAAAGCCACCTTGGCATCGTCAGCTAGCGTCGATGACTGCTCTAGTAGCACCTCTGGAGAGCCTTTAATCTCACCGCCTGAGGTATTCAGTTTAAAGCCAGCATCTTTAAGCTTTTGGTTCACCTGCTCAATGGTATCAAATTGTGCCAAGTGGTTAATGCTCACGGTAAAGTGATTAGCGCGATAACCCCAAGCCGACATCCAGGCAGCGTATTCACTTTCTGCCAATAGCTTTTGATAGGTCTCATAGCTGACATCCCAATGGGTGCCAGAGTATAAGAAGTTGTCTGCAGTGACGGCGTCTTCATCAATGCTATCAACCATCTCATGAACGGTCTTTTGTAGCTCATCTGAGAACTGTTCAACAAGCAGCTCAGAGATAAACACTTTAGGTTGAGTCGGGTCTTCGTGCTCAAAATGCTTGGCGTAGAGTTTCTTGGCTTCGAAGTGATATTCGCCACACTCTTTGTAACCCACGGCTTTAAAGTGCGCAGCGAGCTTTTCTAAGCCAACCTTAGGCAAGTTAAAGGTGCGCAGCGCAATATGGTCGTTAATAACGTCATCGCGTTGAGTCGAGCCTAGTAGCTCGTGTACTTTAACGGCTGATGGAGTCACTTCAAGGTAGTTGTCCCACAAGTGTTCAAATAGTGTGTTTACATTGTTATGCATAATAATTCCTTAACACATAGATGCGTTTGATTCTTTTAAAGTATTAAGCCCGGCGCAAGTTTTTCTGGCAACGTAGACGTGGGTGCTTCCACCGACGCTACCGGATAGGCACAGTAATCGGCGGCATAATAGGCACTGGCTCGGTGGTTGCCACTGGCGCCAATACCACCAAAAGGTGCGGCACTTGAGGCACCGGTGATGGGACGGTTCCAGTTAACGATACCAGCGCGAATGCGTCCTAAAAAGTAGTCGTAATCAGCTTGGCTGTCGCCTAAAAAACCGGCTGATAGACCATATGAGGTATTGTTTGCTTCATTGATGGCGCTGTCGAAATCACTGTAGCGGTACACCTTTAACAGCGGCCCAAAATGCTCTTCATCGGCTAGGTCGATGTTGGTGACATCAACAATGCCGGGGCTGACAAAACCGGTGTTTGTATCAAGGTGTTGCATTTCCAGCAGTGACGTAGCGCCTTGTGCAAGCAATTGCTCGTACGCTGCACGCATGCCCGCTGCCGCTTTTTTGCTGATCATCGCGCCCATAAATGGCTGCTCTTCGGCGAAGCTGTCGGCAATTTTAATGTTGCTGGTTACTTCAAGTAAACGCTTGATAATGGCATCACCCTGTTCACCTTGCTCTATAAATAGGCGTCGAGCGCAAGTACAACGTTGACCTGAGGTAATAAAGGCTGATTGCACGATGTCATAGACCGTGGCGTCGATGTCGCTGACACCTTTGACAATCAATGGGTTATTGCCACCCATTTCCAGCGCCAGGATTTTGCCCGGATGACCACCAAATTGTTGGTGCAATAAGTGCCCGGTCTGTGAGCTGCCGGTAAAGAATAAGCCATCAATGTCTTGATGTGAGGCCAGAGCCTTACCCGTTTCAATCTCACCTTGTACTAGGTTGATAACCCCAGCTGGCAAACCGGCTTGCTGCCAAAGTTTGAGAGTATGCTCGGCCACCTTAGGCGTTAACTCTGATGGTTTAAATACCACGGTATTGCCGGCCAATAAGGCAGGTACAATATGACCGTTGGGTAAATGGCCTGGGAAGTTATAAGGGCCAAAAACCGCCACCACGCCATGGGGCTTGTGACGAATAAAGGCTTTGGCTCCTGGCATCGGGTTTTCTACCGTGCCGGTGCGCTCCTGGTAAGCGCGAATCGAGATAGCCACTTTGCCGGTCATGGCGCCAACCTCGGTGCGCGTCTCCCAAATGGGCTTGCCGGTTTCTTCGGCGATGGTGGTGGCGAGCTCTTCGGCATTGGCCTTTAACTGCTCGACAAAGCGCTCGAGTACGGCAATACGCTCATCAAGTGCACTCTGTGACCAAGCAAATTGTGCGGCACGGGCGCTGGCAATCGCGGCATCGACCTGCTCTGGGCTGGCGCCTTGGCCTTGCCAAACAACGCTGTCTGCAGCGGGGTTTATCGATTCAAAACGCGGGCCTTCACCGGCCAGCCATTGGTTATTTATAAATTGAACATTCATAGCCATTCCTTAACGACTAGAGAGTGCGAAAAAGCGCACTGAATCACCTTGGCTAACGCCTAAAGTGTCAGCGGCCTCGGCACTGATATAAAGTTGGTGCTTGATGTCGCAATATTCAACGGCATCACTAAAGATAGCGCGAAAATCGCCGACCTTATCGTTACATAGCGCCCAAGTAGTAGCCTGCGGTTCAAGCTGCTCTTTAATAAGAATAGGGCAAACTTTTGACTGGCGAACGGTACTGATATTACCTAGCTTGGCTTCCACCGTTGGCCCGGCGTCGAAGAGATCAACATAGCCACGGTGCTCAAAACCCTCGCGTTGCAGCAGTCGTAACGCCGGCTTGGTGTTGTCATGGACCTGGCCAATGACCGCTTGGGCCGCTTCACTGAGAAGGTTGACGTAAATGGGGTATTTCGGCATCAACTCACTAATAAAGGTCTTGTCACCTAAGCCCACCAAGTGGTCGGCTTGGGGGAACTCGATGCTAAAAAAGTGTTGTTGCAACCATTGCCAAAAAGGTGAGTGGCCATGCTCGTCGCTAACCCCACGCATTTCTGCGATGATGGTGTCGCTAAAACGGTCGCTGTGTTCGGCCATAAACAAAAAGCGGATGCGCGATAAGAAGCGACCGGTGAGTCCTCGCCGATACGGCTCACGCAAGAATAAGGTGCAGATCTCCGAACAGCCGGTGTAATCGTTACACATCGACAAGGTATCAACGCGGTTGTAAACGTCTAAGCTTGGACTGTGATGCACCGACGTGGAGCGCCGATAATGATACAGCGGCACGCTCATACCGACTGCCGCCTCAATGCCGGTGGTGCCGACAATATCACCGCTTTCGGTATCTTGCAGTACGAATAAGTAGCCCTCGTCGCCGGGGCCATTGACATGCTTTTCAACGCTGCGCTCAGAGCGCTCGATTTTTGCTTGTAACAACTCGTCATCGACAGGCAGCGAGGTAAAACCATGGCCCGATTCGATGGCGATTTGTTTTAGCGCGGCGAAGTCATCGCCGCGAATAGGTCTAAGTACTAACATAAGTAGGCTCTTAGCCGTGTGGTTGCTAGGCGTTAACCAGCGAAGCAACGGCTTTTTCGAAGCGCGCTAGCCCTTCTTTGATATCCGCTTCAGGGATCACCAACGATGGCGTGAAGCGAACTACATCGGCACCTGCGACTAAGCTCATTAAGCCGTTTTCAACGCTCGCATTAAGGAAATCACGGGCGCGGCCTTGGTAGTCGGCGTTAAGAACCGCGCCTAATAGCAAGCCTTTACCACGCACTTCACTGAACACGTTGTACTTTTCATTGATAGCATTGAGACCGTCACGGAATAGCTGTTCACGCACTTTTACCCCTTCTAACACTTGCTGTGTGTTTACCGTGTCAAATGCTGCTTCAGCGACCGCACAGGCCAGTGGGTTACCGCCGTAGGTTGAACCATGCGTGCCCGGTTTTAAGTGTTTGGCAATCTCTTTAGTGGTGAGCATGGCACCAATAGGGAAGCCGCCGCCCAGTGCTTTGGCTGAGCTAAGAATGTCTGGTGTTACGCCTAGGCCTTGGTAGGCGTAAAGCTCACCCGTACGACCAACACCGGTTTGAACTTCATCAAAAATAAGTAACGATTTATGCTTATCGCACAGTTCACGTACGCCTTTGACAAAGTCCATATCAGGGGCAATGATCCCACCTTCACCTTGCAATGGCTCCATCATCACCGCACAGGTGTCGTCGTCAATCAACGACTTAAAAGTCTCAAGGTCGTTATAATCGCAGTGAACCACTTCACCTGGTTTTGGCCCGAAGCCATCAGAGTAGGCGGCTTGGCCACCCACGGTAACGGTGAAGAAGGTACGGCCATGGAAGCCTTTGTTAAACGCGATGATTTTTGCTTTCTTTTCGCCGAAATTATCCAACGCCCAACGACGAGCTAGTTTTAACGCCGCCTCGTTGGCTTCAGCACCGGAGTTAGCAAAATACACTTGATCGGCAAAGGTTGCGTCGGTGAGTTTTTTCGCTAAGCGCAGAGCCGGTTCATTGGTCATAACGTTGGCAAGGTGCCAGATTTTACTGCCTTGTTCTTTCAGTGCAGTAACCAGAGCTGGGTGGCAATGACCTAGGCAGTTTACCGCGATGCCGCCGGCGAAATCGATAAATTCATTACCTTGTTGGTCCCAAACGCGAGAGCCTTCCCCTTTTACCGGAATAACCGCTGATGGGTTGTAGTTTGGCACCATTACTTCATTAAATAGTTCACGATTTACTTGCATGACACACCTTTATTTTTACTGTGCTTGGCCGAGTCATTGCTGCACCAAGCATAGATTCATTAAAACTTACTGCTATGGTGCCGTTAATCAAGTTCAATTTGCAGTGCCATATTGTTAAAATTGATTATAATAGCCATCAAAATAACGAAAAAGGCATGCAAAATGGTTAACCCACAAGATGAAAAGTTGTTGTCCTTGCTGCGCACCAATGCTCGCGCCAGTATTTCTGATTTGGCCAGAGCACTGGATTTATCTCGTTCGACGGTACAAAGCCGGATGCAAAAGCTAGAAGAAAGTGGCGTTATCAAAGGCTACAGTGTCGAGTATGGTGACGCCTATTTATCATCCATGGTGTCAGCCCATGTGTCGATTAAGGTGAAACAAAAGCTCACCACTAAAACCAACATTGAACTCAAGCACATAGATGCGATTACCGACTTATATGCGATCAGTGGCGAGTTTGACCTGATCGCGGTAGTGCAAGCGCAAAATCTCGAAAAGCTTAGTCACTTGCTTGATGATATTGGCAACCTGGATGGCGTAGAGCGCACCAATTCATCAGTCATTTTAGAAACAAAATTTAAACGCTGATGTAGGAAAATGTTTCCTTGAAGTACAATAAATAACCATAAAGTGCTTGGTTTTTAATCATATACACCAAAATATGACAAATTCATGCTTTAGTTGTAAAGGGATGTAAATGCTCTATTGAGTGTATGTTCCTATTTGCGTAAATTCGGTTCCTTCATTCACAATGAAGGAAGGTCAATGAACAACAATAAAATAAAATTAAGCGCCTTGACCAGCGCAATGCTTATCGCATTAAGTGGTTGTGGTGGCAGCGACAGCGACGATCAACCTGTAGTTGATACTGCACCGAAAGCAGGGGAAGTCAGTCTTGAGGGAGTGAAACAATGGCAGCCGGTGACCGGCACCTTGATTGCTCACGATCAAGATGGCGATGCTATCACGCTGACATTCTATGACGAAGACCAGGTGGTTGCGGCCGAAGACGGTATCTATACGTTCTCACACGGCACTTTAGCACTGGGTGAAGACAAAGAGTTTATCTACACCTCTTTATCAGGACAGCCTGCTGTTATCAATTACGATGTATCCGCCAATGGTAAAACGTCGGCTGGCAGCATCACTATCAGCGATGTTACTGGCGATCCTTTAGCAGCGCAGCAGTGGCACTTACATAACAATGAGCAGCGTGCTTTTGCTCAAAGTGATATCTTCAAAGAACAGCTTGCCGTGCTTAATGGCATCGCCGAGCAAGACCAAGAAGCGTATTTCGCCCAACTCGAGGACTCGTTTGTTTCTAGCCGCGCTGCCGGTGCGGACATGAATGTATTGGAAGCGTATAAACTGGGGATCACGGGTAAAGGCAGTATTGCTGTCGTGGTCGACCAAGGCGTGGAAATTGGCCATGAAGATTTGGCTGACAACGTCCTTGCTCACCGCTCTTTAAACCTGCGTGATGATGCCCTCGACCCAACTAACCCAACCATCACCGGCGATAAAACATCGCGTCATGGTACTGCGGTGGCCGGTCTCATTGCGGCTAAAGCACACAATGGTGTGGGTGGTCGTGGTGTGGCCCCCGATGCGGGAATTATCTCTATGAACTACCTGGATATTCCTAATCAAAATGCCGCACACATGGGCGCCTTGATCAGTGGTTTACCTGCCAGTGGTATCCAAAGCCATGAGCAGGTAGTGTTTAACCGTAGCTATGGCTATAACCCACCGGCGTTCTTACCAGAAGATCCGTTCGAAGAGGCAAACATGGCCTATGCCAGCGATGTGTTGCGCGATGGCAAAGGTGCTTTAAGCATTAACGCTGCGGGTAACGATTTCGAAGAAGGCCGCCATAACGGTAATTACTGTAGCTCTTCAGGTGTTAATGACATCGGCCTAAGCTGTATTGATCTCAACGTTTCTCAAGCTAACCGCAGCTTACACAGTGTTTCTGTGGCGGCACTAAAAGCTAATGGCAAACGTTCAAGCTATTCTATTGCCGGCAGTGCCATGTTTATCGCGGCCCCTGCCGGTGAAGACGGCAGCTGGGAGCCAGCAATGGTCACCACGGACGAAATGACCTGCTTGCAAGGTGCGTCGGGACTGCCGATGATGGATGCCTTAGAGAGAGCATGGGGTGTGCCGCTTTCGTTCCTTGAAGGGTATAAAAACTTTGACTTCCCGGGTCACCCAATGAACCCAAGCTGTCACTACAGTAACTCTATGAGCGGTACCTCATCTGCGGCGCCAAACACAGCGGGTGTGGTCGCGCTATTGATGGAAGCTAACCCAGATTTGAGCGCCCGCGACATTCAACATATTTTGGCGACAACGGCGAGCATGACTGACGCTGATAACGCCGCCGTTACGCTTAATACGGCTAACGGCGAATTTGTCGCTCACCAAGGTTGGGTAGAAAACGCCGCCGGTTACCACTTCAATAACTTCTATGGCTTTGGCCGTGTGAATGCCGGTGAAGCGGTGAAAATGGCGTTGAACTATGATGTTGATTTGGGCGAGCGTCTGCAATCAGACTGGCTTTCAGCGGGTGTTCAAAATGATGATGCATCATTAGCTTTAGTGGTTCCAGATAACAACGCGGCAGGTGCAACGCACAGCATCGAAGTGGCGGATGACTATACTATCGAAGCAATGCAGTTTAGCTTCACAGTGGCTAACGAAGAAATGCGCTCCGATTACCGTCACCCAGAAATCCCGGGCCTGATTCAAAGCTCTGCGGGTTCAGACTTGGCTATCGAAGTAACGTCGCCAAGTGGCACTAAGAGCGTGGTTCTTGCGTCTCATCATGCGCAGCTTTACCCAGCATTGGATGCCAACTTCAACTTTGCTCAAGGTTATGTTCACTTGCCAACGGTGCATTTCCGCTCTAATGCTTTCTATGGCGAGAGTGCGAAAGGAGCCTGGACTGTGAAAGTCGTTGATACGGCGCAGCCTAATCAAGTTGCGTTTAGTATGAACGGTGAAACCAGCGTAGTCTTCCCGAACGAGGCAGAATCTGTCCTTGAGGGATGGGGTTTACGTGTAACTGGTCGTCAATAAGGAGCATAATAATGAATAAGTTAACAACTCTTGCAATAGCGCTAAGCGCTGCGATTATGGCGCCAGTTCATGCTACAACGCTAAAATCGACTATGGACCAAGATAATAAGCTAAGCACTCACAATGTGCCTGCGATTAGTGCCGCTCAGTTAGAGCGAAAGGCCAGCGTGGGTCTGTATGAAAAGGTGGACAATGTCCGTATCGTACCTGCTTACTTAGCCGATCCGGCTAAAACTGTGAGCGTGCAGGGCACGAATGCCTACGTGCAAGCTAATGATGGCGCTGTAGCCAGTGACCGTGAGGGGCTGTGGCAAGGGGATGTAATGCGCCACTCCCTACGTGGTGAATTTGCCACAGTAAGCGGCAATTTAGTGCTCATCCCTGCGGGCGATATTGACGCAGTGCTTAACACTTTCGACTTACAAATGGTTCAACAGTTTGCTAATGGCACCGTTTTGGTTAAGCCAGCGACAGCCACAGAATTGCAGCAACTTAATGAGAAGCTACAAGCTTCTGATTTGGTTAAAGCAAGCAAAATAGAAGTGTTACACAAGGTCGTTGATGCTTTCTAAGCACATTTAAGCGAAGTTAATAGCCCCACTAGTTGGGGCTTTTTTGTTGGCGAATATGCAACTCACCATCAATATGCACGTCTCGTTGTGGGAATGAGATAACTACATCATGTTCGGCAAATTTTGCACAAATTCCAAAACGGATATCGCTTTTTATTTTCCGGACGTTGGACTCGGCCTCCGCATTAACCCAAAAGACTGCATCGAAGATAAGCGCGCTGTCGCCAAAATCTTCAAAGATTACGCTATGGGGTGGGTTATTGAGTACGGTGGGCACCTCTTCTAGCACCTCGGTGATAAGCTGAGCCACTAAATTCACATCACTGCCATAGGCCACGCCAACTCGAACATACGTGCGCGCCATGGTATCGATCAGTGTCCAATTGGTTACGGTATTCTCTAGCAGCTGGCTATTAGGGACCAGTAGGTGCACGCCATCGTTACGGCGAATGCGGGTCGAGCGGGTGTTAATCGTCTCCACAACGCCCTTAGCATCACCGACCTCTAAAAAGTCGCCGATACGGATGGGGCGCTCACCGATGAGGATCCAACCACTGATAAAGTTGTTAATAATATTCTGTGCGCCAAAACCAACGCCAATCGCCACGGCCCCTGAGACAAATGCGAATGCGGTGAGCGGAATATTAAGCACTTCAAGGGTGGTAAAGATGATAATAATGATGCACAGCACCAAATAGATACGTTTAAATAAAAGCGCTGCATCTGGCCCCATTCGCTTTTGTATAATACGGCGGTGGATAAGCCGACCAATGTAGCGCACAACGAGCCATACGCCGGCGATGATAAGTGGGATCTGAATCAAGGTCGCTAGGGTAAACGCGGAGCCGCCATAGCTGAATATAACGGTATCCAAGGATTCGGTAATTTGTTTTAGCATAGGACTATCTAGCACCCTATTACTCCTTAAATAGGTGGTCAGTGAGGCGCGATACTACAAGGCTTTGGAGCCGTCGCTGACACGCTCTCTTTGTTGTTGTGTTAATTTTATAACATAGACATTGCGACCAATCCCATTAAATTCCTCATCGGTAATAACCAGGGTGTCATTGTCGTAAAACGTGACGGCTTCTTTTTGTGTTACCAAACCGAGATTGATCTTATCTATGGTACCGGAGAAAAAATTATCGCCTTGCCAGTTCTCGAACAGCCATAAATGGGTGGAGTCTAGCAATACCAGCTTTTTCCTATCTGGGCTCATGGCTGCGGATGTCACCCAACATAACTTTTCGGCGGTGGTACAGGTTTGAAACGAGGCGATAAATTGCGCTTCATAATTACCCGCGTGATTGCCAATACGGTACAAGTTAGTTTTACCATCAAATGGTTGAGTTCTATTTTTGGTAAATAAATACAGTTGGTGTCGATACTCAACAAAGGCTTCTAAATCAAAGTTCTTACGCTCAGGCGTAAGCGGTTGCTCCCACAATTCTTTGTAGGTGAATTTAATGATCTCTGCGTTGGTTTCATCAGATTTAATATCAATGGGGTTTTCTATTTTATAAATTGTTAGCCAACGGCGCAGGTTATCGTTGTTACCAAAGTCGCCTAAAAAGAAATGGCCAAATTCGTTTTGGGTCATGTCTTCCCAATCAATATTCTTGGCATTGACCACTTGCACCCGCCGTTGCACTTTGCCTTTGTCATCGACCTGATAGAGAAACGGGCCATCGCCACTGTCGTTAATGGCCCACAGGCGGCCACGTTTATCAAACTCAATCCCCGACACCTCTTTAAGTTGTGGATCTAGGGTGACAAACTTGTTCTGATATAACTGATAACTCAACCAGATAGCGCCGCCGCCAAGGACGATTGCGCTGAGGGAAATAAGGGTAATAAGCGTTTTTTTTATCATAATCTGAATGGTGTGGAAAAACGCTGGGCATTATAGCAGGGCCAAAGTAGGGATGCCTGTACCTGAGTATGAATTTTTTCAATAAAAAACGCGGCACTAGGGCCGCGTTATGATGTGCTTATAAAGCGTTTATTTACTCTTTGCTGTCTTCCACGAGACCACGGCGTTTAAGTAATGCGTCGGTGGTTGGTTTTTGGCCACGGAATTCAATGTAGCTTTGCATTAAATCACGGCTGTTACCACGCGAGAGTACTTCTTTACGATAGTGGTCACCGTTTTCACGGGTCAAGCCACCTTCGTTTTGCATATGTGCGAACGAGTCCGCTGCAAACACTTCTGTCCATAGGTAGGCGTAGTAGCCCGCACTGTAACCACCAGCGAAGATGTGGCTAAAGTAGCAGGTTTTATAGCGCGGCGGCACTGGGTAGTAATCAATGCCGTGTTTCTCAAGCGCGTTTTGCTCAAACTGGGCAAAGTCTTCAACCTTGGTACCCGGTGCAATAGAGTGCCATTCCATATCCAGCAACGCTGCGGCTAGGTATTCAGTGGTATCAAAACCTTGGTTAAAGGTATGCGACTTCAATAGTTTATCTAGCAGCTCTTGAGGGATAGGCTCGCCAGTTTTGTAGTGCTTAGCATAGTTAGCGAGTACGCTCGGCTCAATGTTCCAGTCCTCGTTAGCCTGAGACGGGAATTCAACGAAGTCGCGCGCCGTGGCTGTACCGGCAAGCGATGGGTATTTTACATCGGAGAACAGGCCGTGAATGGCATGACCAAACTCGTGGAACATAGTCGTTACTTCAGAGAAGGTCATCAGTGTTGGCTGACCTTCCGCTGGCTTGGGAATGTTCTGCGCGTTATAAATAACCGGCTTGGTTCCTTTAAGGTGGTTTTGCGATACATAGGCACTCATCCACGCGCCGCCACGCTTACCTTCGCGAGCATAAGGGTCAAGGTAGAATAGGCCAATTGAGCTGCCATCTTCATTGAACACTTCCCACACAAACACGTCTTCGTGGTAAGTTGGCAAGTCATTGCGCTCTTTCATGGTGATGCCATAAAGCTTATTCATGGCGAAGAACAGGCCGTCGTTAATAACGGTATTCATTTCGAAATAAGGCTTTACTAAGCTTGCATCAATGTCATATAGCTCGGCGCGCACCTTAGCTCCATAATAAGCCCAATCCCAAGGCTTAAGCTCAAAGTCTTTACCGTCTTTTTTGATTGCTGCTTGAATGAGTTCAGCTTCAGATTTGGCTTTAGCGACTGCTTTCGGAGCAAGATCATCAAGCATAGTGAACACTGCATCCGGCGTTTTCGCCATGCGATCGTCTAGCTGGTAATGTGCCCATGATTCAAAACCAAGCAAAGCGGCTTTTTCTGCTCGAAGCTGCGCTTCTTTGATAGCGATTGGACCATTGGTTTGTTGCGCGCGCTGTGATGACGTGCGCCACACTTTTTCACGTAGCTCACGATTTTCGAGGCTTGAAAGAATTGGCTGACGGGTGGTATTGACCAAGGTGATCATGTAGCCGTCTTTTCCTGCTTTTTGTGCAGCTGCCTTTAAGCTGGCAATTTCATCTTCAGCTAAACCCGCTAATTGCGCTTTGTCTGTGACTAAGATGGTGTCTTGTTTGAATGACTTTAAGATATTTTGCGAAAACTCAGTGCTGAGTTTAGAAAGCTCAGAGTTAATCTCACGCATACGTTGCTTTTGGCTTTCGTCGAGCTTCGCACCCGCACGCACAAAGCGTTTATAGTAATATTCAACGAGGCGCTGATCTTCCTTGCTTAGCGTGTCTTTATTGTCATAAACAGCAGCGACACGGTCAAAAAGGGCTTTGTTTAGATAAATATTGTCACGGTGCTCGGCTAATACCGGCGCCATTTTGGCATCGATACGCTGATATTCGTCGTTTGAGATCAGCCCAGAGAGGTTGTTAAAGGCGGCGCGTACACGGTCCAAAATGGCGCCGGATTGTTCCATTGCCACCAAGGTGTTTTCAAAAGTAGGCGCTTCAGAGTTGTTAGCGATAGCTTCAATCTCAACACGTTGCTCTTCAATCCCCGCATCAAATGCCGGTTCATATAAACTGGTATCAATTTTATCAAATTCAGGCGCCATATACTGCAATGGGCTCGGGCTTAAAAATAGATTTTCTTGTACAGCGTCAGCGGTGGTTTTGGTTACTTGTTCGGTTTGAGCTTGGTTTTGTTCGTTGTTAGCAGGTTGCTCGCTACAGCCTGTAACTAGGGTAGTCGCAGCAATCGCTGCGGCAATCATAGATAAACGCATTGCTTACTCCATTATCAGGAAGTTATTGTTGTCAGTTATCGTATGAGCAAGCCATATCCCCGGGAGAATGCAGTGACTTGCACTGAGTAATCATGAAAAGAAGGGGGGCTCTTTCATTTTGATAGGCTGTAACATTACTGGCAAAGTGTGCTGACAACAAGTAACTTGGCCTTAATTCTGCGCTTTTTCGTCGATTTGTTGGTGTTTTTTTCATCTTCAACCATGCTTAACACCCAGGTAAAGCGTTAAATTCTTCTCCAACCCTATGCTTTTGTTCGATTGTGAAGTTCTTTGCGGTGGGTATACTTGCGTCGTAGTGAAGATTGAGTGCGAATTTGGTAGCCGAGGAGAGCAGGGTTGGACGTTTTTGTAGCGCGCCAAGCAGTATTTAACAAGCAACAAAAGGTGGTTGCTTACGAGTTGTTGTTTCGCGATGGTGAAGATAACCGTTTCCCTAATGTCGAGGATAAAACCGCGACAGCCAAACTGATCTATGACAATCAGCTCAATCAAGGTTTATCATTTCTCACCGGTGGCCGAAAAGCACTGATCAATTTTGGTGAGCAATCGCTACATGCCCGTTTAGGGGAGTTTCTTCCTACCGATAAAGTGGTGATTGAGATACTCGAGACTGTTGAGCCCAGTGAAGAGCACTATCAGTTGTGTCGAGAGTTGTTTCACCGTGGCTTTCGTTTGGCGCTCGATGATTTTCAATACCACCCACAATGGGAAAAGTTTCTAAAGCTAGTGCGGCTTATTAAGTTTGACCTTATGCACAGCAGCTTTGAGGAAATAGACCAAACCCTCGCGGTGTTAAAAAAGTATCCAAATATAAAGTACCTAGCGGAAAAAGTAGAAACGCAAGAGCAATACGAGCAAGCCAAAGCACGCGGTTTTGATTTCTTTCAGGGCTATTATTTTGCTCGCCCGCAAATGGTTAAACAGCGCGATTGTGTTGCGCGTTCGGCATTGATCATGATGATTTACAGCATGACCCTCAAGCCCAATATTAATCTCAATAAACTCAGCGAGGTGTTTTCTCAAGACACCGCCTTAGCCTACAAATTATTGCGCTTTATCAATTCTGGGCTGTTTCCGCTTAAAGAGCGTATGGACTCCATTAAGCAAGCTTTGGTGTATCTAGGCGAGCTGCGGGTGCGGCGTTTTGTGTCACTGATAGTGACCGCCCATATCGCCCACGAAAAACCGCTTGAGCTGACCAAGATGTCGTCAATTCGCGCGCGCTTCTGTGAGCTATTAGCAAAGCGTTATTTCCCCCACCTCAGTAGCAGCGCGTTCCTTGTGGGGCTCTTTTCACTCATTGATGCCATGCTCGATAGGCCCATGCAAAGCATTGTAGAGCAATTGCCTTTCCCCGATGATATTGCCAATGCGCTAAATGGGGAAAACAACACCTTGTTTTATCTGCTCGAGCTGGTAAAAGCGTATGAGTCTGGCAGTTGGTGGGCGATGCAAAGAGCCTGTATACCGCTTAACATCAGTGATGAGGGGTTGCCCAATTTACACCAATCGGCCATTACCTGGTCGCAAATGTTCGATGATTTGTAAAGCGCGTCGATAGCGTTAGCACCCTGTTGTTTGGCGAGCGTATGTCGGTGGCTGGTCGGCAGATTGCGCTTGTGTGTAAAGCACATAGCACTGGTCATCTTGCACCGCGCCGTCGTCATCAAAGTCATAGCCAATATAGGTAAAATCGATGCCTTGTTCTTCAAATACCAAGGCGTCGCTAAATTCCACCCGCTTGACGACATCGGTGTTATCTAAGAAAAACCATTTCAACCTCACATCCGGGCTGTCGTCGCTGAGGTCAATGACACCGTCTCGGTTTAAGTCAACATCAATCAGGTCATTGCGCCCAGTCACCGCAGTGGCTCGGTAACTAGGCATCTGCGCCTTCATCTGCATCAGTGTATTCGCCTGTTCGATACTGGTCTGCGCATTGGCTAGTACGGCTATGCGCGCATCATTTTGTAAATTTAAAAATTGCGGTAACACGGTGATACTCAACACCGCCAGAATAACTATCACGATGATGAGTTCAATCAAGGTAAAACCCTTTTGCAAGCGGTGCTTATTAGAGGGGGAACAACAGATGAAGGAATGCATGAAACTGATACCGCGCATAAATACAACCGTGCTATGGTAATGTTTTTTATCGACAATGTCAGCGCTATTTGTATCGTGGAGGGGGGAGTGTCTAAGGCCAGTTTGTTCGCCGAACAAGGGTATTATCGGCAATTAATCACCGATGCACGCCGCACTGAAATTGATGCGTTGCGTGGGCTTGCCATCCTTGGCTTGTTGTTTTTGAATGCCCCTTTTTTCATTTATTTCGATTATGGTTACATCGCACCGCCCGGTACCCATTTAGCCGACTCGCTACTCTATGGCATACAGGTTCTGCTACTTGATGGGCGCTTTCGGGGACTGTTTGTGGCGCTCTTTGTGGTGGGCTTAATTGTCCAGTGGCAGCGCCGTGCCAAGGACTCGCGCGACGAACCTATGCACTATTTACGCGTCAGACTCTATTGCTTAGCGGTCATTGGTCTGGTGCATGGGATGCTATTGTGGGCGGGGGATATCTTACTCGGGTATGCCCTTGCCGGGCTGTTGTTAGTCACAATGTTAGATTCACCCGCGAAACAGCAGCTGCGTCAAGGCATGCTGCTTATTGTTGTTGGAAGTGCAGTGCTATTGACCTTAAGTGGGCTGTATATTGAACCTGCACTCACCTATGACGACGAGCAATACCAAGGGTATCTCAATCAAGATAACTTTCACTTTTTAGCTACGCGCTCAAGCAACGCTATCAATATGCTGCTGATGACCTTGGTATCCCTATTTTCTGTGCTTTGGCTGGAGTTAGGGGCCATGCTATTGATTGCAGCGACATGGCGCAGTGGTTTTTTATCATCGCCTTGGTCACATCAGGTGAAGCTGTCTGTCGGAGCTGGATTGCTGCTCTGCTTACTGCTCAGCGGCATTCATCTTAGCTATGGTAATAGCTTTACGGCGACGCTAAGCCTTATTGCGAACTCCATTAGTGGCACAATCACGGCGTTGGTTGCCTTGCATTGGCTCAGTCGTAGACGCTTACGTATGGGTGTAGGGATTAGGCTGCTTGCGAATGTTGGGCGCTTATCGCTCAGTTGTTATCTGGCACAAAGCGCATTGATGCTGGTCATTACCCATTACTTTGGATTGTATATCGCACAAAACTTTGCGCTAGCGCATTATGCGTTATTGGCCTTTGCCATTATCATTGTGCAATTGCTCGGTGCGAACGCGTATCTGCGCATCTTTACTCAAGGCCCCGTAGAATGGGCTTGGCGCAAAGCGGTAGAGCGATGGCGCTAATACCATCAACATAAACTATACTCAGCGCTAGCCAAGGAGTCCCTGTGAAAAACCATGTTATCTTATTTGCCATCCTTTATGTGTCATCTTGCTTTAGCGCACATGGCGCAATGCGGGTGCTGTTTGTTAACCCATCTACAGCGGGCGACCCTTTTTGGCATAAAGTAGAGACTTTTGCGGTGCAAGCTGCCGGGGACTTAGACATCAATTTAGACATTGTTTATGGCGACGGTCATCGAGAGTTTCAGCATCGAGCCATCGCCCGGTATTTAGCTACTCATCCTGCGCCGGATTATGCGGTGCTTATCAATTACCCCGGCGGCAGTGGTCAGTCTATGCAGTTACTGGAGCAGCGCGAGGTTTATTTTGTCACGTTGGAAGAGACACTGTCCCAACAAGAGCGGGAGCTTGTGCAAAAGCCTGGTAAGCGCTTCCATTATTGGTTGGCGGAGCTGTCCCATGACAACCAACACGCTGGGCAGCAACTCGCTTCTTTTTTGCACAACAAAGCCGTTGAGCAAGGCATAGAGTCACCGCTGGTGGCGGCGATAGGGGGGCACTACGGAGGAGAAACAAACCTGCGTGTGAATGGATTGCGCGACTTTTTAGCAGACCACCAAGGACAACTAGTGCAAGTCGTGCATGGTCGTTGGCAGCAAGAAGTTGCCCGTCAACAAACGGCCAAACTATTACGGCGCTATCCTGAGTTAAGTATCATCTGGTGCGCCTCGGACGCCATGGCGCTGGCGGCTGCACAACAAGCTCAGCAACATGGCAAAGTGGTCAATAAAGATATGTTTATCGGTGGTTTTGATTGGCTGGCCGACTCCTTGAGCGCTATAGCCGATGGTAGGCAAACGGCGTCGGTGGGTGGACACTTTTTGATGGGGGCTTGGGCTTTGGTCAAAGCCTATGATCACCGCTTTTCAGTGTCAAAAAGTAGCACTCAAGAAGTGCGCTTTAAACTGGCAATCGCGCATCAAGGAAACGTCAAGCGCATCCTCCCTTTGGTGGACCCCGATAATTGGCAGCAAATTGATTTTAAAAGCTACACAAGAACCCATAACAGCACACTTGATGAGTACCCCTTCGATTTGCAAAGTATCCTCAATCAACACTTTTAGTTCTGATTTTTGTTGGTAACTGCTTTACAATGCGCAGGTGAAAAAGAAGCAACAAGTAGAACTATGAGTCAACCTACGCGCCTTAATAAATACATAAGTGAAACCGGATTTTGCTCGCGCCGTGAGGCGGATGCGCTGATCAGTGCGGGGCGAGTCAGCGTAAATGGTCATGCGCCACAAATGGGCGATAAAGTGACTGATGCCGACACCATTCACATTGATGGTAAAGCGCTTAAAACTAAGCCTAAACGTGTCTATATCGCCTACAACAAGCCAACGGGTATAACTTGCACCACTGAAAAGAAAATAAAAAGTAATATTGTGCGAGCGATTAACTATCCCGAGCGTATTTTCCCTATTGGCCGTTTAGATAGGCCCTCCGAAGGGCTTATCTTCCTCACCAACGAGGGCGATATCGTCAACAAAATATTGCGCTCAGGGAATAACCACGAAAAAGAGTACGAAGTGCGGGTTGATAAGCCCTTAAATCGGCGCTTTGTTGAGCGTATGAGCGCGGGTATTCCCATTCTTGGCACTGTTACCAAGAAGTGTAAGGTTGAGCAAACCGGGCCGGATAGCTTTCGCATCATACTGACTCAAGGCCTGAATAGGCAAATTCGTCGCATGTGCGAGTATCTTGGCTATGAAGTAGTTACGCTCAAGCGCACGCGCATCATGAATGTGACATTAGCCGGGCTGAAAAGTGGCCAATGGCGCCATTTAAGTGATGCAGAAATGGCCACCATTAATGATCTAATCGCGGACTCTGGTAAAACCGAAGAGCATTCTAAAACTGAGCACAGTGTGCCCTCTGAGCAACATTCCAATACACCGAAGACTGCACAACCAAAGCGCAAAGCCGTACCTCGAGCTCACACAGCGCCTGTTCACAAGCCAAAAAGTAAGGCAAACAAGCGGGTGAAAGGAACATTGAGGCTAAAGAAATGATGCGCTTTATTGGCCTTGTGCTGCTTGTTTTTATAACCGGTTGCTCGCAATCAGACAAAGTGACGTTGCATGCTGGCGATTCTATTTTAGCTTTCGGTGATAGTTTAACCGTGTCAGTGGGTGCAAAAAACAGCACCTATCCCCAGCAACTCGCTCAGCTAACAGGGCTGGAAGTGATAGCCAGTGGTGTCTCTGGCGAGCAAACAGCGCAGGGCCTTGAGCGCTTTAAACGTGCACTCGACACGCACCAGGTTCAGGCGGTGGTGTTACTTGAAGGCGGAAACGATTTTTTGCGTAACCAAGATAGCGGGCAAACAAAAGCGAACCTAGGCGCGATGATAACGCATGCGCAAAGTAAAGGGATTGCAGTGATCCTTGTGGCGGTGCCGACCAAGTCTTTGTTTTTGTCTGACGCGCCGTTATATCAACAATTAAGCGAGCAGTATCAGGTGGTGCTGGTGGCAGATATACTGTCTGAATTACTAGGCGATAACCGCTTTAAATCTGACGCTATTCATCTTAATGACCAAGGCTATCGACGCCTAGCGTTAGCCATAGCCGATGTGATAGAGGTTGAACGCTAACGAAAAAAGCCAGCTTAAGCTGGCTTTTTAATGACTGCTGATCTCATCCGTTGCGACGGTGGCTATGTATGGCAAAGAACCTACAATAAAGCACCGGGACCACAACCAGCGTGAGTATGGTGGCAAAGCCGAGACCAAACATGATGGTCACCGCCATGGACTTAAAGAACACATCGAATAGCAGCGGGATCATCCCTAGAATTGTGGTGATAGCCGCCATGGAAACCGGCCTAACCCTGGAAACGCCAGAGTCAAATACCGCCTCGTAAGGGTCTTTACCTGCAGCTAACTCGATATTGATTTGATCCAACAACACGATGCCGTTTTTAATTAACATGCCTGAGAGGCTCAATAGCCCCAGCAGTGACATAAAGCCAAAGGATGCGCCCATGGCCAGCAAGCCAGCGCTGACACCGACGATGGCCAAAGGCACCGTGGCCCAGATCACCAGCGGTTTACGCACTGAGTTAAACAGCAACACGGTGACCGCGAACATCGCTAGATAACCCAGCGGTAGCGAGCCAAAAATGGCTGAGCGTGCTTTGTTGGCAGACTCATACTCACCACCCCATTGCAGTTCATAGCCTCGGGGCAGGGGAATGGCTTCGATATCGCCACGTACACGGGCGAACAACTTCGCAGGGGTTTCATCGCCAAGTAAATCATGATCCGCCATCACGGTAATGGTGCGCTTACGGTCGCGACGCATGATGAGGGGGTCTTCCCAGCGTACGGTGAAGTCATCCACCACTTGCGTCACTGGCACAAACACGCCTAATACTGGACTGTAGATTTGCAAGTCGCGCAGTGATTCAACGTTTAAACGCTCGTCTTCTGGAGAGCGGGCAATGATTGGCAACAACTGGGTGCCATCGCGATAGAGTCCCACTTTCTTACCCGACACACTGGTGAGCAGTAACTCGTCTAAATCGGTTTTACTTATTCCCAAACGGCGGGCTTTTTGCTCATTGAGCTGTGGGCGGATGAGCTTTGTGCGGTGGCGCCAATCATCGCGAATGTGAAAGGCTCCAGCGTCACTTGCGAGAATTTGCTTCGCTTGTTCGGCCAACTGTCTTAACACCACAGGGTCGGGGCCAGAAAAGCGTGCTTCGATTTTGGCATCGGTCGAGGGCCCGATTTCCATGCGTTTGAGCTTTAGTTTGGCATCAACAATATGATTGCGCTCGTAGTCACGCACCTTAGCTATCATGGCCAATACGGCTTCTCGGTCCTTCACCCGAACAATCAGCTGACCATAGGCAGGGTATTGTTTTTCTGGTGCATAAGTCAGCATAAAGCGTGGTGCCCCTTGACCTATGGTGGCGGTGACCTCCTCAACCAACTCCTGCTCGAGTAAAAACTGCTCGAGTTTGGCGATACCTTTGCTGGTGGTGCGAATATCAGCGCCCTGATAATGCCAATAATCTATGTAAAACATGGGTGTGTTAGAGGCAGGGAAAAACGACTGTTTGACCGATTTAAAGCCCACCACCGCGCCGACTAAAAGGATTAGCATTAATACGATAGTGGTTTTGCCGTAATGCATGGCATGGCGCAAGATAAACTTATAGCCACTAAATAAAAATCCTTGGTAGGGATCTTCATCGCCTGTTTGTGCTTGGTTGTTGTTCTTTGGAATGCGGAACATCACATCAGCAAAAAACGGCGTAAGGGTGATGGCGGTGATCCAGCTCAGTAATAGCGAGATCATCAACACCCAAAATAAGCTACCGGCAAATTCGCCACTGGCATCCGAGCTCAGGCCAATGGGGGCAAAGGCGGTAATGGCGATAACCGTAGCCCCGAGTAAGGGCCATTTGGTTTGGTTAACGATATTGACTGCTGCCTTTAGTTTACTTTGCCCGCGCTTCATATTAATAAGAATGCCTTCGGTGATCACAATGGCATTATCCACCAACATCCCTAGTGCGATGATTAACGCTCCGAGGGAGACGCGTTGTAGGTTGATATCAAAGAGCACCATAAAGATAAAGGTGCCGAGCACGGTGAGCAGCAAAATACCACCAATTAAAATACCGCTTTTAACGCCCATAAACAGCAGCAACACCACGATAACAATAGCCACCGCTTCGACCAGGCTGATAATAAAACTGGACACCGACTTATCGACTTCCTGAGGTTGGTTGTAAATAGCCGCGACTTCCATGCCATGGGGGCGCTGATACTCCAGCTCTGCTAAATGGGCATCGATACGTTGACCCACGTCAACGACATTGACGTTGCTGGCAAAAGAAAGACCAATTAATAATGCCTGTTGTTGGTTGTAGCGCACCATATGCGAGGGCACCTCAGCATACTCGCGATAGACCTTGGCGACATCGCCGAGATAGATGAGCTCGCTGGCACCGGGCTTAGAAATAAGCACATGTTCAAGTTCAACAACATTGTCAAACTCGCCAGTGGGATGCAGGCGAATAGACTCGCCATCGACCATGACGCGACCGGCATTAGAAACGGTGTTTTGCGCTTGCAACAGGGAAAAGATGCGCTCAGGACTGAGTCCCAGTTGCGCGAGCTTATGGGTCGATACCTCGACAATCACTTGGCTTTGCTGCTCGCCGGCTACGGTAACTTTGCCAACGCCATCGACCAGCACCAGTTCACGCTTGAGAAAATCAACATAGTCTTTGAGCTCATCATAGGAGTAGCCATCACCGGTCACTGCAAGGGTGACACCATACACATCACCGAAGTCATCAATGACTTGGCTGGGATACACCCCTGGCGGCATAGATGCCGAAACATCATTAATCTTGCGGCGCAGTTCATCCCAAATTTGTCTTAGGTCCTCTTTGCGATAGGTGCTTTTCATCTCCACCGTAATCTGGCTTTTGCCGTTAGAGGAAATGGAGGTGACATAGTCGACGTAGGGCAATTCTTGAATCGCATTTTCGATTGGGTATGTCACTTCTTCTTCAACCTGCTGCGGTGAGGCCCCAGGATAGAGGGTAATCACCATGGCTTTTTTCAGAGTAAACTCTGGGTCTTCTAACTGTCCGAGAGAAAAGTAAGAGACCGTTCCACCAATGAGCAGAAACAGCGCAAACATCCAACTAATAACTTTACGTTCAATGGCAAATGCAGCAAGATTCATTTATAGGCCTCGCTCTTTTTGCCATGGGCGCACCTGCATCCCTTCTTTGAGATAGTGTACGCCTGCGGCCACTACTTGCTCTCCGCTATTTAGGCCTGAGCGTATCTCTAGTCCGTCTCGGTGCATTTGCCCGACTTCCACCTGGCGTTTATGCACAGCGCCGTCTTTATAGACCCATACATAGCTGTTGTTCGCTAGGCCTTGTTGCGAGTCAGAAAAGACCGCTTCCACCGGAATTTTATGCCATGACTCGGCATTTCCGGTGATTTTACTGATATCAATATACACATGGCCGCTCATCCCCGCTAACAAGTTAAAATCTTCGGGCACGGGTAATGAAAATACCACTTTGTAGGTCAGCGTAGCAGGGTCGGCTTGAGTGTCGTATTCTTTTATGGTGAGCGTATAGGCTTTATCTGGATAGCCGTCAAAGATAACCGTGGGTTGATACAAGGTATCCTTGTTGACGCGGGCCACCAACTTCTCGGGTACCTGGATAACTACGTCCATTAAATCTCGGGTTTCTAAGCGTAAAATATTTTGCTTTGCCTGAATGTTTTCAAAATTCTTAACGAATACTTTGGCAACGGTACCGGCGAAAGGCGCTCTTAACTCTGAGTTGTCTAAGTTAGTTTTAGCAATATTGAATGCCGATTCGGCAACTCGGGCGTTGGCGACTGCTTCATCGAGTTCTGCTTGGCTGGCAATGTTGCGATCATAAAGTGTTTTTACGCGCTTTAGCTGCGACTGAGCCAGGTCGTAACGGGCCTTACGCTCTTCATACTGTAGCTGGAAATCTTCAGGGTCGAGCTTAGCGAGTAACTCGCCTTTTTCCACTTCCTGACCCGCTAACACGGGAAATTCTATAAGTTCTCCATTGACACGAAAGGCTAAGTAGGAGCCTTGGTGGGCGACTACTTCAGCAGGAAAGCTACGCATAACCTTTTCATCAGCGTGACCCACGCTAAAGAGTTTAACCGGCCTGATAGGCGGCTTTTTATCGGTTTTGGGTTGCTCTTGTGAGCACCCCGTTAGTGAAATCATCGCGAGCAAGACTAATACGAATAGACTGCGAGACATGAATGAGACTCCCTGTGAATAGTGTGTATGTATGCCAGTATAAGAGCACGCTGGTGCGTTAGCTTACTTTGCCGTAGACTAAAATAAAAATTATAAATTACTTATAACTTCATAAGGTAATGTTATGAAGCTGGAATGGCTAAAAGTACTTGATGTGTTATCTCAGTGTCGCTCGCTCAGTGAGGCGGCAAAGCGTTTACATAAAACCCAGCCGGCGCTGACGATGATGGTCAAGAAAATAGAGCAGAGCGTCGGTTTTGCTGTGGTCAATCGCGAAGGTTATCGGTTTTCACTCACTGAACAAGGTCAGGCGTTTTGTCGGCGTGCTCAATATGTGCTGCGCGATATGGACGAATTGAGTGAGTTCTCCAGCGAATTAGCTAACGGTAATGAGCCAAAGTTTCGTATCAGTTACGAGCAAGTTTGTGTTGGCGAAGAGCTCAGTATTTTGCTGCGCGATTGCTATCATGCCTTTGCTCACACCGAGTTTGAGATTGACAGTGGTCGGCGATTCACCGCGCTAGAGCAAGTTAATAGCGGAAAAAGTGATTTAGGGATTGGCCCTTGGTTTGATATTTTTCACGCCACCGGCGACTTAGAAAGTTTGCCGCTTGGAGATATTGAAGTGGGTGTTGTGGCTTCACCGGAGCTTATTCAACAAACTCAGATAAGTTACAGAGAGCTCCAAAGTTACCCCTGTGTGGCGATGTTTGAAAGTGATCTGCACTTTGAAAGTGGGCGGATGCCGTTTTTAAATCAAGCGGCGATGATGAAACTCGACGATATATTCGCGCTGCGCTCCATGTTGCTTGCGGGGGCGGGCTGGGCCTTAATGTGTCTCGATTTGTGTCAACAAGAAATAGCGACCGGGCAACTGCAAGTGATTCACCTTAGCGATAGAGAGCACGCGTTTCGCGCGCAGATTCGTGCGTTTCGCCGACATTCGCGTCATCACGGTCCGGTAGCTCGACATGTGTGGGCAAAGTTGCAGGATATAGCCCATGGATAAAGCCGCGATGATTTATCAAGTGGTCGCTGCCATTCCTAAAGGCAAGGTATGCAGTTATGGCGAAGTAGCCAAACGAGCTGGCTTACCTGGCTATGCCCGCTATGTGGGCCATACCCTTAAAAACCTACCCTCTGACTCTCGCTTGCCTTGGCATCGGGTGGTAAACAGCCAAGGCAAAATATCGTTTGCGCAAGGCAGTGATGGGTTCACACGACAACAACAAGCACTGCTTGGCGAAGGCGTGCTTGTAATCGACGGGAAGGTCAATATGCGCCGTTTCGCTTGGCATATCTAACAGCGAGTGTGTGTTATTGGCAACTAAATAATGTATAGGTAAATGGCCAAAAAGTGGCAGGTACAGGCAACCAGCACGAATAAATGCCAGATGGCATGGCTGAGGTGGCGATGTTTGGCGCTGTAGAACAAGGTACCCACACTGAATAATACCCCACCCAATACCAACAACCACATCGCGCCCCCGGGCAGTGCAAGATAAAGTGGATAGATAAACGCAAGCGCTATCCACCCCATCACTAAGTAGGTGGCCAAAGAAATTCTCGGTCGCGGGATTTTTGCAGTTAATTTGAATATCACGCCAAATAAAGCCAACCCCCAAATAGCAAACATGCCTATCCAGGCCCAGTACCCGCCTAGCGCAAGTAATAAAAAGGGCGTGTACGTACCGGCAATTAATAGGTAGATGGCACTGTGATCAAGCTTTTTTAGGACGCGTTTGGCCTTATCACTTACACTGGCGTGGTAAAGGGTCGAACTGACGAACATTAAAATGAGGCTGGCACCGTATACGCTGGTCGCTACCACAGCGGTTATGGATTCGCTGACGAGCACCATAGCGACCAAGGCCACAATAGCGAGTAAGGCACCAAGACCATGGCTTAACCAGTTTAACTTTTCTTCAAACGGGGAATAACCACTCACTTGCATCTGTTTTAACTCATTATTACTTGCTACGACGAACCAACTATAACCGTTCAGCGTACACATGTACACCCAAATAAAAGTGTTAATTCGGAACAAAAATTCGGTTGGTTTAATTCGCTAATTGCAGTGTAAAAAAAGCTAAAAAATAGTTTTTATTTTATGTGGCTAATTTTCCATTTTGCCTGTTGGAAAATAAAAGTTCATTTATTACATGGACTTAAAAAATTTATTGGTTCTGGCACAACCTTTGTAATAGATGATGCGACTAATTAAACAATACCTTAACAACAGGAACATCATCATGAAAACGTTAACCAAGGCAACAATTCTGACTTCCGCTTTATTTGTAAGTTCAATGGCAAATGCGAACTCTCTCACGCAAGAAATTGAACAGGCTGTTCGCTCTGCTGCAAACGAAGCGTATTCATCGCTCATCCAGTCACAGAAACAGGCACTACGTGATGCAACTCAGATGTTATTTTCCGAGCAGCGCCAAGCAGCTGATAAAGCGTCTGATAAAAAGAATGCGAAGGAGCAGGGTGATGACGCTTAATTTTGCCTTACTAGGGCTTATGCTGCTACCCGTAGCAAGTTTGTTTGGTACCTACCTAGGCATTAGTGTCTGCCGTAATTTCGGTTGGTGGGGAGAGTAGTTGTCCTCACCCTAACTATTTCACTGGCGAGTTGATCGGCATTAACAGACATGACGTAGTATACGCACTACTCACCGTCCTAGGATTTTTATGAAGTATGCCGTGTTCCCTCTGCCGCTGGTGTTGTTGCCGCAGGGCGTGACCAAGCTCAAAATTTTCGAGCAGCGATACATTCACATGGTAAAAGAGTGTCTGCGCGAACAACGCGGCTTTGTGATTACCCCATTAGCCAAGGAAAATGACGACCAGACAAGCGAATTTGGTTGCCTAGTTAAAATTATCGATTTTGACCAAGACCCGACAGGCCAGTTGTTGATCACTGTGCAAGGTGAAAGCCTGATGCGCATAGACAACATAACCTACCTTGATAACGGCTTACGCTATTGTACCCACCCCACTGAAATAGAGACTGCGACCGTGCCTGAGGTTGAACTTACCGATTTGGCGCAGGCGTTAAAATGGGTGTTAGACAATAATCCAGAGCTCAAATGCCTATATGATTGCCCTAACTACGACGATGCCAAGTGGGTTGCCTATCGCTGGTTAGAGATATTACCTGTTGATTATAATCAAAAAAAGTTAATAATCCGTGATCACAACTTTGAACAACTGCTCGACTTCCTCCATACTGTAATTAATTTCAACGAGCGATGATCTATCGCGCCACTCCTTGCGTAAATCTCACAAATAAAAGCATTACTGAGGCAGCCAATGGGATTGCAAAGCGTGTTAGACAAGCCGTGTAACAAGTCTCCGCAGCAAAGTATTGCACCAAGCGGTGGCAATCAAAGCAAAGGAAGAAACATGGGCAGTGAAACTGAGCATTTGTCGGATGCGTTAGTGCGCGTCGCAGAGCATCGGGACAGAAGCGCATTCGCAACGCTGTTTTCTTATTTCGCACCAAAGATAAAACGCTTTGGCATTAAGCAATACAACAACGAAGCGTCGGCGATGGAGCTGGTGCAAGACACCATGACGTCAGTTTGGCGTAAAGCTCACCTTTACCATCCGAGTAAAGGCGCGGCGACGACTTGGGTTTATACCGTAATGCGTAATGCATCTTTCGATGCGCTGCGCAAAATGCGCAGCAATAAAGAAGATACCTTAAGCGAAGATATCTGGCCGTTGGTGCAGCATCATGAAGAAGAGCAAGAAGTGTTTGGCGATCATCTACAGAGTCAACTCTTGCAGCAGCATATAGACAAGCTTCCCATCGCCCAGCAGGAGGTGGTTAAGGGAGTGTACTTTCAAGAAATGTCGCAAGAGCAACTTGCGAAGCAGTTAGGCGTACCAGTTGGAACCGTAAAGTCGCGGCTAAGATTGGCGCTCTCAAAGCTAAGAAATCATCTGGGAGCAGAGCATGATTAAATTTCACCCGAACACACAGTTGTTAGAACAACATGTGCTTGGCGCATTGCCAGCTTCGCTGAGCGTGGCAATTTCAGCTCACCTTGAGCTTTGCGATGACTGTTGCGACACCGTCGCAGCATTAGAGCAGCGCATTGGTGAACAAACGTTTACAGATGACGCCGGTGAAGAGCTCACCGGGTCACAAGAGCTGCTTGATGCGCAGATGAGCGCCATGCTCAGTGATATTACTGCAGATACAGACGTCGATGATTTTGCCATTCAAAGCGCAAAGCGAATATCCGTCGGTGATAGAAACATTACTTTGCCACGTGCATTGAGCCATGTCGGCATGTCGAGGTTTGTTCAGGCCGGGAAGCTTGCGCGTTCGCGCCTGGAGCTTGATGAGGGCAGTATCCGCACTAGCCTATTGTACATTGCTCCAGGGGGGACGATTCCCGAGCACACGCACACAGGCTTTGAGTTGACGCTATTGCTTGATGGCACCTTCACCGACGAAGAAGGTGAATACCAACCGGGCGATTTTATATGGCTTGATCATAAGCACGACCATACTCCTTACACCGAAGAGGGATGTTTGTGCTTGGCAGTAGTCAATAGTGCACTACACTTCAATAAAGGCTTAAGTAAATTGCTGAACCCCATTGGCGAGCTTATATATTAATGGATAAATCGTTGAAAATAGGTATTAGCGCGTGTCTTACCGGCGAAAAAGTTCGCTTTGACTCTGGGCACAAGCGCTCTAACTTTTGCATGGATGAGCTGGCAAAGCACGTGCAGTATGTGCCCTTTTGTCCAGAAGTGGCAATTGGCTTACCCATTCCTAGGCCGACCATTCGCCAAGTGCGTAAAGACGATGTGATAACGGTGTGTCGCCCTGATGGCAGTGGCGAGGTTGGCAACGACCTTAAAAACTATGGACAGCAGGTGGCACAGAATCAAGGCCAACATCTCGATGGCTTTATATTCTGTGCTAAAAGCCCTAGCTGTGGCATGGAACGAGTCAAAGTCTTTAATGAAGCTGGGACGGGCAATACATCAGAGGGCGTAGGCTTTTTCAGCGCTGAAATAATGAAGGCTAATCCGCTACTCCCTTGTGAGGAAAATGGCCGACTCAATGACATGCACCTGCGCGAAAACTTTGTTATGCGGGTTTATGTTTACCATAGCTGGCGCAAGCTGCGTGAGTCAGGATTAAGCGCTCATCGGCTGACTACTTTTCACTCTTTGCATAAATACCTATTGATGAGTCACAACTATCAAGCCTACCGTGATTTAGGGCGGTTGCTCGGCAGTATCGAAGGGGATGACATCGAAGCTATTGCCGATGAGTATATCCTTGGCTTAATGAATGCGTTGAAAAAGCCTGCGTCGCGCAAAGCACATACTAATACCTTGATGCACTTGCAGGGGTATTTCAAACAGCACCTCGGTAAAGAGGAAAAGCAAGAATTACGTGCGGCAATCGAAGACTACCGCCAGGGGCTGGTGCCTTTATATGTGCCGCTGACATTATTGCGTCACCACCTTACGGTGCATCCAAATCCTTATTTAGCGCAACAAGTTTACTTTAATCCCCACCCAAACGATTTAAAGCTGAGGTATGGTATTTAAATGAGTTCATTGTTCTGGTTTCGGCGCGACTTGCGCCTTTATGCAAACGAAGCTTTAATTGAAGCATTAAACAACGGCGCAAAAGACGCCGTTTTCTTTGTCTGCGAGAAACAGTGGCAACGGCACGACATGGCGCCCATTCAACTGGATCTCATACTGCGACGTGTCGATTATTTGGGTCAGCGCCTGAGTGAGCATGGTATTCGCTTGCACGTATTGAATGTTGATGAATTTAGTGACATACCCGCATCGTTACAAGGGTTATGTAACAGCTTGAGTGTCAAGCATATTTACGCCAACCGCGAATATGAAGTGAATGAGCGCCAGCGTGACAGCCAATGTGCGCAATTAGCGCTTGAGTTTCGTTGGTTTGATGGCGATGTAATTGCCCCGCCAGGCTCAGTGTGTACAAAAAGCGGCGACATGTTTCGCGTGTTTACCCCATTCAAGCGTCAATGGCTAAAGCAGTATGAACAAACCCACTTTTCACTGTCGTCATGGCCATCGTTATATAAAGCGATAAAGTGGCAGACGCCTCGATGTATACAAAGTGACGGTGAGTCGCAAAAATGGCCGGTTGATGATGACTCACTTAGCGCCATTGTTGAGCGCTTTATTGACGATAAGCTCACCACTTATGAACAGCAGCGAGACTTCCCGGCGATTAAAGGCACCTCTGGGTTGAGCCCATACTTGGCGTTAGGAGTGATCAGCGTTAAACAACTGCTCGTTAATGTACAGCAGCGCCACCCTGATATTTTGCAAAGCGCAAAAAGTAATCTCTTTAGTTGGGTTAACGAACTGATCTGGCGAGAGTTTTATCGCCATCTTATTGTTGCCTATCCGCGTTTATGCAAACACGCTAACTTTAACGCCAAGTACGACGCCGTGAAATGGCGGCAAAGCGATAAAGACTTTAACGCTTGGTGTGAAGGAAAAACGGGTTACCCTCTGGTGGATGCAGCAATGCGACAATTAGTGCAAACAGGGTGGATGCATAATCGTCTACGTATGGTGGTGGCAAGCTTTCTGACCAAGCATTTACTGATCGATTGGCGCGCTGGTGAGCAGTTTTTTATGCGTCACCTGATTGATGGTGACTTGGCGTCAAACAACGGCGGGTGGCAATGGGCGGCAAGCACCGGCTGCGACGCGCAGCCTTACTTTCGTATTTTTAACCCAATAACGCAAAGTGAACGTTTTGATCCAGATGGCGAATTCATCCGTAAGTACCTACCAGAGTTAGAAAAAGTGCCTGCTAAGCAGATCCACTTTCCGCACCAATATCTAGCAGCAACTCAAAGCAACAGGTATTGGCCGGCGATAGTTGATCATAAAGCAGCACGCGAACGTGCCTTAGCACGATTTAAGGTGGACGATGAATAACGCGCTTGAGCAATTTGTGTCAGTTTATCAGCGTTTGGATAAGCATAACCTAGACTTGCTGCATGAAGTTTATGGCGAAGCCATTCATTTCCAAGATCCCCTTCATGAAGTTAAAGGGTTGCAACAACTAAGGCGATATTTCGCCAACATGTATGCCAATGTTAATCACTGCACATTTGATATTAGCCAACAATTTGCTTTTGATAATCATGCATTCTTGTATTGGACCATGCGCTTTTCACACCCCAAGTTAAATGGTGGCAATGAGGTCTCGGTTGCAGGGCACAGCTTTTTGCAATTTGATCAAGGCAAAGTCATCCACCATCGCGATTACTTTGATGTAGGCGCTATGTTATACCGACATATCCCTTTGCTTGGCAAAGTAATCAAGCTCGTTGACAACAAAGCAGGGAGTTAGGGTATGAAAGTATTAATCACAGGGGCAACATCGGGTATCGGTGAAGCCCTAGCTAAGCGCTATGCGCAGCAACATGATGTTATTGCGTGTGGGCGAGACGAACAAAAGCTTAAAGAGCTAGAAGACAGTCAAGGCCAAGGGCGTATTAAAGGGTTGTCCTTTGATGTCACCGAATTAGAGGCTATTAAATCAGCCACCACCGACATAGACGAGCTTGACTTGGTGGTGCTCAACGCCGGTAACTGCGAATACGTCGATGATGCGCGTCATTTTGACAGTGCATTATTCGAACGTGTTATTACTATCAACCTTCTAAGCCTTGGTTATTGCCTTGAGGCGCTGTTGCCGAAACTTAAATCCGGTGCCCACCTCGCCATTGTCTCCTCCAGTGTCACATATTTACCACTGACGCGGAGCGAGGCATATGGCGCATCGAAATCAGGCGCGACTTATTTGGCAAAATCCCTGGCTGTGGATCTCAAAGACATTGACGTGAGCGTTATCCACCCAGGTTTTGTGAAAACGCCATTGACCGATAACAATGATTTCCCTATGCCCATGGCCGTCAGTGCAGAGCAAGCCGCTGAATACATGTATAAGGGGCTGCAAAAACGGCGCAAAGAAATTCATTTTCCGAAAAGATTCACATTTATTTTAAAACTGCTGCGCGTGCTGCCTTGGCCGCTGTGGCGCAAAATTGCAAAAGGAATGGTGCGGTGAAGAAAATCGCAGTAATAGGTAGTGGTATCGCGGGCCTCAGTAGTGCCTATTTGTTGAGTAAAAAGTATCATGTTGATGTTTTCGAAAAGAACGATTACATCGGTGGCCACACCGCCACAGTGGATGTTGAGGTCGGCGGACAGCAACACAGTGTCGATACTGGTTTTATTGTTTTTAATGATCGCACCTACCCGCGTTTTGAAAAGTTGCTCGCTGAAATTGGCATAGGTCGCAAGCCTACACAAATGAGCTTTAGCGTGCACAACGTGGACACAGGCTTTGAATACAATGGCCATACATTGACCACTTTGTTTGCCCAGCGTCGCAATCTATTGCGACCGAAGTTTTGGCATTTGTTGTGGCAAATAGTCCGTTTCAACCGGTTGTGTAAGGACCTTTATCACAGCGGCGAATATAAGCAAGGCGACACCTTAGGTCGCTTCCTTGATAGACATGGGTTTAACGATTTCTTCCGCAATCATTACATTTTGCCTATGGGGGCGGCGATTTGGTCAACGTCTATCAAAAAGATGAAAGACTTTGGCATCGAGTTCTTCATTCGCTTCTTTTACAACCATGGCCTGTTAGATATTACCAATCGCCCGCAGTGGTATGTGATCCCTGGCGGTTCTCGCGAATACATCGGCCCGCTAACGAAACCCTTTAAAGACAATATCCATCTAAATGCGAATATAGAAAAGGTGTTTAGGCACCCAGATGGCGTGACGATTCATATGCAAGGCGGTGAGATTTATCACTATGACGCGGTGGTGTTTGCGTGCCACTCTGATCAGGCCCTTGCGTTGTTAGGCGATGCCACTGAAAGCGAGCAGCAAGTGCTAGGCGCGATGCCTTATACTGCCAACTCTGTTGTCCTACATACTGATACTAGCTTGTTACCTGAGCGCCGTGCAGCGTGGGCAAGCTGGAATTATCGCCTTGATAACAACACCGAGCAAGCCGCAGTTGTCACTTATCAAATGAATATTCTCCAAGGTTTGCACAGCAACCCACCGTTGTGTGTGACTCTCAATTGTGATGACGCTATTGATGATAGTAAGGTGCTGCGCCGTTTCACTTATCATCACCCTGTATTCAACAGCGACAGCATCGCTGCGCAACAACGCCGAGATGAGGTTAATCTCGCAGCCACTTACTATTGCGGCGCATACTGGTACAACGGTTTTCACGAAGATGGCGTGCGCAGTGCCGTGGATGTGGCCAAAGCGCTAGGGGTCGACTTTGAACACTGAAACCGTGCAGGAACCGTTACTGACCCAAGGGTGCGCGATCATGCTTGGCGATGTGCGTCATCGGCGCTTCGAGCCCGTGTTCCATGGTTTTAACTATCCACTGTACATGATGTGGGTTGATACTCAGCACCCAGAGCAGCTTAATGGTATCCACCCTTTGGTTGGGACTCAGGGCTGGAAGGTGCTGCGGTTTAACCAAGGCGATTACTTGCGTGATGAGCAAGGCTCGCTGTTTGAACGCGCTGTGCATAAAGCACAGCAACTGGGCGTAGAGCAAGAGATAGCCCAAGTTTACATGTTGGTGCAGCTGCGCTGTTGCGGTATTTACTTTTCTCCGGCCAATTTTTACTTCTATCGTTATCGTGGTGACAGCGATTTCAGTGTCATGGTTGCCGAAGTGAGTAATACTCCTTGGAATGAGCGTCACTATTATTTAGTTGATTTACAAACTAAAGTGAACTTTAAAAAGCAGTTTCACGTATCGCCTTTTATGAATTTGGATATGCATTACCATTGGCGAGTGAAAGCCAAAAACCGGGCGATGCTTATTCATATTGAGAACAAACGCCAGCGGCAGAAATTATTTGATGCCACCATGCGATTGCAACACCAAGGGTTAGAGCGCCGTGTGTTCACCAAGGTGTTGCGGCGTTTTCCTATAATGACACTGAGTGTCATGCGCGGGATATACTGGCAAGCATTAAGGTTATTGTTAAAGCGTGTGCCGTTTTACGCTCACCCAGGAAAGAAAGATGGATAGAGTTACCCAAGTAGAAGCAAAAAAATCAATCAGTTGGAAGTCTCAGATCGCTAAACGCTTTGTCTTGGCAGCAATGAGAACCTTAAAGCACGGCTTTGTAGAAATGCACTTCCGTGATCAGAGCTATCAGTTTGGCAATAACACCTCTTCGCTTAGAGCGCGTGTGGATATAAGCGATGCGCGTATGTTCGATGCGTTTGCCTTTGGCGGCAGTATTGGCGCGGCGGAGTCCTTTATAGACGGCCATTGGCAATGCGATAACTTGACTGCCTTGGTGGAGATTTTTGTTCTCAATCAAGACCAGCTCGATGAATTTGAAGGTCGCTTCGCCTTTTTTAGCGCAATCGCCTACCGACTCAAGCACTTGCGTAACCGTAACAGCACGCAAGGCTCGAAAAGAAACATTGTTGCTCACTATGACTTGGGCAATGAATTATACGAGTCGTTTTTAAGTGATGAAATGCTTTACTCCTGTGCCGTTTATCCTCAAGCAGATGCAACCCTTGAGCAAGCGCAGGCACATAAATTAAAGCTGATATGCGAACGTGTGCAGTTGGCCGATGGCGATCAGGTTGTCGAGATTGGCACAGGGTGGGGCGCTTTTGCTATCTATGCGGCTACCCACTACGATGTGCATGTAACGACTACAACCATCTCAGATCAACAACATGCCTATGTGCAGCAAAAAATCGCGCAACACGGTTTAGAAGATAAAATTACTCTGTTAAAGAAAGACTATCGACTACTTGAAGGACACTACGACAAGCTTGTCTCTATAGAAATGATTGAGGCGGTAGGTCATGAGTATCTCGGTGAGTTTTTCAGCAAATGCAACAGCCTTCTAAAGCCCAGTGGTGCCATGCTTATTCAGGCTATCACCATCAACGACCAGCGCTACAGTAAATACGTAAAGGAAACTGACTTTATTCAACAATACATCTTCCCTGGCGGGTGTTTGGTGTGTGTTGATGAAATGAGTAAGCATTTGCGTAAAAACACAGACCTGGTCATGCATGAATTACATGATATTGGCCTTCATTATGCTCGGACTTTAGCCGATTGGCGCACTCGCTTTGAGCAGGCGTGGCCGCAATTGCAAGGAGCTAAATTCAACAGCGCCTTCTACCGCCTTTGGTTGTATTACCTAGCTTATTGCGAAGGGGCATTTCGCCAGCGGGCAATTAGCACTGTGCACCTAAGCGCGCGTAAGCAAGGCTTCAACGGCGGTGATGATCATGTGGCGCTTAGCTACTAATTTTATTTTGTTTCAAAGCTGCTGGTGGGCAGCTTTTTTTTGGCAAAACGATGCGTTGCCAATAATGGCGGCGCTGATTGTGTTGATGCTTGCGCTCTCTGAAAAGCGCAAGCGAGACATACTGTTACTTGCCAGTCTACCTGTAGCTTTGTTACTCGAAACGAGTGCTGCGCAATTCGCGCTACTGCAATTCGAAGGTCCTTGGATACCCTGGTGGCTCGTCTTATTATGGGTTTCTCTCCTGTTAACTATCAATCATTCATTGCGGTTCATTACGCGATTACCGCTGTGGCAATGCTTTGTCTTGTGCTGGGTATGTGCACCATTTAGCTACCTAGGTGCTGCTCGATTTGAAGTGCTGTCAACGCCCTCACCTTGGTGGCAATTCTACTTTGTGTATGGGCTGCTCTGGGCCAGTGCTTTTACCGTGATTATTGTGATCAATCGCTTTGCAGGACGCGTAGAAGATAATACCTAGTTATTACGGATGATTTTTCATGAAATACCTTCCTATCATTATGGCATTGACCTTGGGTGGTATGGCGCCATTACCGGCGTGGTCACAGGCATCCTTCAAGGCGGTTGGTGAAGGGGTTATGAGCTATATGTTCTGGGACCTATACCGCGCGAAGTTAGCTACGACCGATGGCGACTACCAAGCCGGAGAGCATCCAGTGCGATTGACCCTCACCTACCTCAGAGATATAGAAGCAAGCGACATTGTTAAAGCTACATTTGATCAGTGGCGACACCTTGATAAGGCGCAGTACGTCAGTGAATATGGCGATACGTTACAAGGCTTATGGCCGGATATCACAGAAGGGGATTCATTGGCTTTTGAGACCAATGAGCAGGGCGTGGGTACTTTTTATTATAACGGTGAAAAGTTACAAACCATCGAGCAACAGGCTTTTAGCGAAGCCTTTTTGGCAATATGGTTGTCGCCGGACACCAGCGAGCCAAAACTGCGTCAGAAATTAATAGGAGCAAGTGAATGAAGTCATTACGCGTTTATTTAGGTTTGCTTGTATTGGCGATGCTGACTGCCTGTTCGGCCTCCATCGAGGATTATGAAGGAACTGAACCGAAATTTGATTTTAAACAGTTTTTTTCTGGCGAGTTAGTTGCCTATGGCATAGTGCAAGATTACTCAGGTGAGGTCACACGGCGTTTTCGCGTTGATATGCAGGCCTCATGGCAGGGAAACAAAGGCGTTATTGACGAGCAATTCTATTATCAAGACGGCGAGCAGGACACGCGTGTATGGCGTATCGAGTTGGGTAAAAATGGCACCCTTACCGGGACCGCCAATGATGTGGTTGGCACCGCGCAAGGGTTGACCAGAGGCAGTGCCTTCAATTGGAAGTACACTCTCGAAATTCCTTATGACGGTGATACTATGACGGTAGACCTAGACGATTGGATGTACCTTGTCACAGAATCGAGGTTGATCAACCGCACCGCAATTGATAAGTTGGGATTGGAGGTTGGCGAAATCACGCTGGTGATAGAAAAACGCTAAAACTCTGTGCCTAAGGGCTCTCCAGAGGAGAACTTTTTCAGAAAATGTGTGATTTGCGGTTGCCAAGTCAGTAAAAATGCATAATGATAGATTTGCTAAGGCAAAAAAATAACGAATAGGAATCAAACAATGAACAAAGCTCAATTAGTCGAAAAGATCGCCAGTGATGCAGAAATTTCAAAAGCAGCGGCGAGCCGTGCACTGGACGCGTTCACAGGTGCGGTGACTAACTCTTTGAAAGATGGTAACTCTGTCGCGCTAGTAGGCTTCGGTACTTTTTCAGTTAAAGAGCGTGCAGCTCGTACCGGCCGCAACCCTCAAACAGGCGCAGAAATCCAAATCGCTGCTGCGAATATCCCAAGCTTCAAAGCGGGTAAAGGTCTAAAAGACTCAGTAAACTCATAATCAGTTTACTAACAATTGTGAAAAAAGGGCGGTTTCGCCCTTTTTTACGTTTAAAGCTCCGCAATTCATAATTAGTCAATGAAATGCCAACCGTCTCGTTGCTATCCTTTCAAGGCTTTATCGCCACGTCCTAAACCAATAGCTCCAGAACGCACCATTTCTATGACCTCTGTCTCATGACGCAAGGTATCCAAAAACGATTCTAGCTTCTCAGTACTTGCGGCGAGTTGTAATGAATAGCTGATCCTCCCCATATCCAAAATGGCGCCGCCAAATACATCAACAACTCGGGTTACTGCTGCGCGTGTGTTCTCATCTTGGGCTACAACCTTAACTAAGAGTAATTCACGCTCAATATGACTTTGTTCGGTCAGATCAATGACCTTGAGCACATCTACTAATTTGTTAACTTGTTTGAGGATTTGCTCAAGGATACGATCGCCGCCCTGTGTGGTAATAGTAATGCGCGATAACGATGCATCATCGGTGGTGCCCACCGCGAGACTATCGATGTTATAAGCTCGCTGGGAAAATAAGCCGACGATGCGCGAAAGTGAGCCAGGTTCATTTTCCAATAAGATTGATAATATTCTACGCATTATGCTTTCACTCCTTTTTTCAGCCACATATCATCAACTGCGCCTAGTTTGATTTGCATCGGGTAAACATGCTCTAGCTCATCAACACGCACATCTAAAAAGACCAATCTATCGCTGATACTGAGCATCTCTTCAATGGCGCTATCAAGCTCATCGGGATGATCAACGCGTATACCGACATGACCATAGCTTTGCGCCAGTTTGACAAAGTCAGGTAGGGACTCCATGTAAGACGACGAGTGACGGCCGCTGTACATCATATCTTGCCATTGACGCACCATGCCTAAGGAACGATTGTTCAGTGATACAACTTTGACCGCCAAGTTATACTGCAAACAAGTTGATAGCTCTTGTATATTCATCTGAATGGAGCCATCTCCAGTGATACATATAGACTCGCTATCACGATAAGCAAGCTTAACGCCCATCGCTGCAGGAAGACCAAACCCCATGGTTCCAAGGCCTCCGGAATTGATCCATTGGCGCGGCTTTTTAAAGGGGTAGTACTGGGCAGCAAACATTTGGTGCTGACCCACATCTGAACTGATGTAGGCATCGCCGTTAGTGGCTTTATAAAGCTTTTGAATAACAGTCTGTGGCTTGATTTTTTCACTGCCTGCACTGAAACTAAGGCACTTTTGTTCACGCCAACGATTGATTTGCTGCCACCAATCCTCTTGGGCACTTCTATCAATGGCAATGTTCGATGTATTGATAGCGGTTAATAATTGTGTCAGGACAGTGTCTAAGCAGCCAACCACCGGAATATGAGCGCTGATAGTTTTAGAAATTGAGGTCGGGTCAACATCAACATGGACTATGGTTGCGTCTGGGCAGAACTTATTCACGTTATTGGTAACCCGATCATCAAATCGAGCACCTAAAGCTAAAATAACATCGGCATTGGCCATGGCTTTGTTTGCTTCTAAAGTGCCATGCATGCCTAGCATACCAATAAAGTTTGGATGTTCACCGCTCAGCCCACCCAGTCCCATTAACGTATTAGTACAAGGGGCGTTAAGCGTCTCTACCAGTTCGGTAAGCTTATCGCTGGTGTCGGAAAGAACGATACCCCCCCCTGAATAAATGACCAATTTTTTAGCGTTAAGAACTGCATTGACCGCTTTTTTAATTTGTTTTGGGTGGCCTTTCTTGTTGGGATTATAGGTTCTGATCTGGATGTCACCTGGAAATTCAAATGGGAATTTCTGGGTTGGGTTAAGTACGTCCTTAGGGAGTTCAACAACAACCGGACCCGGGCGACCACTACTAGCAATGTAAAATGCTTTGGCAAGCATAGTCGGAATATCTTTTGCGCTGCGGCAGTTGAAACTGTGTTTAACGATAGGCCGTGAGCAACCGACAATATCCGTTTCTTGAAAGGCATCGTCACCGATAAGGTTGCTGGGTACTTGTCCAGAGATCACCACCATGGGGATTGAGTCCATGTAGGCAGTAGCAATACCGGTTACGCAATTAGTCGCTCCGGGACCGGAAGTGGCCAAGACCACACCCACTTTCCCAGTCGCACGGGCATACCCGTCGGCCATATGTGTAGCTGCCTGCTCGTGACGCACCAAAATATGCTCAAGGTCCTGCTGTTCAAATAGCGCATCGTATAAATCTAATACCGATCCCCCTGGATAACCAAATATATACTGAACGCCTAGTTCTTTTAGCGCGGCGACGACTAACTCTCCACCGTTAAACTGTTGCTCATTCATCCTCATTCCTTAAAAAAAAAACCCCCGCTTAAGGGCGGGGGTTTGTTAGCGTTATATGTTCGCTCACGTAGGCCCCGTAGTCTTGGTTAAGACCACCACGAGAATCACAACGAGAACGACGACATTAAACATGGGTAAACACTTTTATACTCAACAATGGCTTCTATTGTTAAGCTTTTGAAAGCATACTGTCAACCCCGAGCAAGATGAATTTTGAATAAAAAATACGTAATGAGAGTTTAAATTAACCTGCTTGGAATAAAGTTGTCCTAATGGTAAAGTTTTTAGCAAAAAAAAGACCGGTATCGAACCGGTCTTAGTCAGGTTATTCAATCATTATGACCACCTGTATGCAGAGTTTTTTTCCTGCTTACAGACGCTCAATAACGGCAGCGGTAAAGTCTGTGGTGCCGTGCTCGCCACCCAAGTCGCGAGTGGTACGGTCGCCACTTTTAATGACATCAGCAACTGCTGCGCGAATTCGCTCTGCTTTGTCACCCATGTCTAAGTATTCAAGCATTTGAATGGCTGCGAGAATAACGGATGTTGGGTTTGCCAGGTTTTTGCCTGCAATATCTGGGGCACTGCCGTGAACAGCTTCAAAAATAGCCGCGTCTTCGCCAATGTTAGCGCCTGGGGCCATACCTAGACCACCTACTAAACCAGCACATAAGTCCGAAAGGATGTCACCGAACAGGTTAGTGGTTACGATAACGTCAAATTCCTCAGGATTCATGACTAGTTTCATACAAGTTGCATCAACGATCATTTCCGCTGATTCAATATCAGGGTAACGCTCACCCACTTCACGAGCCACTTTTAAGAACAGCCCTGAGGTTGATTTCAAGATGTTTGCTTTGTGTACTGCAGTGACTTTTTTACGGCCTTCACGACGTGCTAACTCGTAAGCAAAGGTTACGATTTTCTCAGCGCCATCGCGCGTGATTTTAGACATCGCTTCGGCTTCGTTACCGTCCTCTGAAACGACCTGGCCTAGACCAGAGTACATACCCTGGGTATTTTCACGAATGGTGATAATGTCGATGTCGTCATAGCGCGCCTTGGTGCCAGCAAAGGATTTTACTGGGCGCACATTAGCGTATAGGCCAAACTGTTTACGAAGTGTGACGTTAATAGAAGTAAAACCTTCGCCTACTGGTGTAGTTAATGGACCCTTTAGCGTGATTTTATTACGGGAAATGGCTTCGAGCGTTTCTGGTGGTAGAAGTTCACCAGTTTTTTCAAGCGCGGCTAGACCAGCATCAATGTATTCGTAATCAAACTCACAACCGACGGCATCAAGAATTTCAATTGCCGCGTCGATAATGCTTGGACCGATGCCATCGCCTTTGATGACGCTAATGGTTTGCTTAGCCATGTAACCTATTCCTTAAAACTGATAGATGTGTCCACCAACGACGCCAACGCTGCTACCAAGAACAGTAAAATGAACGTTTAGGGTGGATAAATTTACGTGAGAATTCAGGGGCGTTTTATAGCAGCAAAGGCGTTATTTTTCCAGTATATCGCTTTTAAATATACCTTATACCGACTATAAATATGGTGAATTAAGCTAAGTTAAATGCCATTGTGCGGTGCGCAAGATAAGGCGCGATCGACCAGCCGCTCGATTTTGGTACTGGGTCCTTGCCAATCGACCATGGTTTGCTTAACCAACTGCTGTTGCCAAGCACTTGCCGTCGCCGGCCCAGAGAAGGTGTAGAACAGGATGATTTTTAACGTACAGCATAGCCGCGCATTGCTGTTTAACTGGTCGAATGGTTGTTGTTCGCTGTTTAATAACGCATTGACCCACTCATTGCTGCCAATATGACGGGTCAAATAATGGCGCAAAGCTTCGTTATCATATTGTTGCACCCCAAGGAGCGTCGCCAATGGGCGCGCTATATCTTGTTGCATGGGTGTTTTCAACGGGTTTAACGCAATGGTACGAGACAACCGCTGTGGGCACTCAAAAATAAAAAAATTGAAATAACATAGTAATAAGGCTGATAGTCGCTCATGCTGAAGGTCTTTTGTTTGCCTTGCGATATCTTCAACGATGCGAATGGCACTGTGCACTCGAGCTTGGAGAAACTGCGCCATTGGGTGACACAGTTGCAGCATCTTTTCTTCCAACATCACTCGGGCAATAAAATCCCCGACGCTGTATAGCCCAACCATGGAAAGCGCGTGACGCAAAGAGCTGGCCTGTTGTGCACCGCGATTATATTGGCTCGCTTGCATCATGATTTGCGCAACGAGCGTGTCGTCTTGTGCGATGACTTTCTCAATATCGCTATAACCTTGGGCACCACGAATTTGTGCGACAATGGCATCATGATCGCGCTGCGCCCCAGCGGCAGAGCTGGCGCGTTGTACAGGGACACTGGCGCGGGCACTCACTGACGACCAACTGCGGTAACGCACCGGTTGGCGGTATTGCCAGTGAGGGTTGGCGAGCAGTCGAAAACGAGACTTAGTGGCCTGCGCATCGGTGAAAATATACTGGCCATCAGGGTGGCAGCCCATGTATAAATAGTCATTCTCTTCAAAGCGCTGTCGCGAACCAAGAAGTTGTGGAGAATAGAAGTCGACCAACGTATCGCAGTCTTGCTGTATGGCAACATTATGAGTGGCTTTATACAACTGCGCGCAGGCATTAAAGAGGTGCAACGGCCGTGTTGCTGTCATTTGCTCTGCTAAAATACTGGCGCAGGCCACAATGCGCGTATAACCATCATATAGAGGCGCGCGTTGATGACTGATAATTTCGCGGCGATAGCGTTTTAGCTTGGCGATGATCTGCGTTAGCGCAGGTTGCTCTTCGGCGCTGAGGGACAGCATCTTCAGGCTCAGTAATGCGCTTTGGCTAAACCGTTGGCGCTCTGCACTGCTTAGAGCCTCGCCATTATGGCGCTTATTGAGCAGTGATAGTACTGATATGTCAGCGCTGAGCGCCGCCATCATCATTACTTGCGTATCACTGCGGTGGTAATTATGAGCGCGGCACAATCCGGCCACGATGGCGATGCGTTTTAGACGCAAGCTCTGTGCATAGGCAAGGTTTTGTATGTGGGTCGATAGCAGCCATTGAAACAAACCGTTTTGCTTATGGGCTAACACACTTAAGCGCTCACTGAGACCGAGCAGGGCAGGGTATAAGCTAGACCACTGCGAGCGCGACAGTGCGGCTTTATCAAAGCGTACTATGTAGTCAATAACGCGGTCGAACTGCTCGACGTATTTAGGATTGTAAGTCGACTTTGTCATAGGCAAGCTCGGCTTGCTGCCCCCATACTAAAAGCTTTTTATTTTTAAACAGCAGCCCGGTGCATTCATCTTTAGTGGTGATGCCATCGGCCTTTTTGTGCTGAGTGCGATAAAAGACTATTTGATAAATATCATCGCCTCGGCGTTTTACAAAAGTTAGATCCGGTGTACCTAAGGTATCAAGGACCTCTTCTATGGGCATTGAATCGGCAGAGTCGAGGCTCGCGATAAACCGTTTGTTATAGGCTTCTCTGTCCTGCCATACCATGGAGCCAGGATCATCCTTGTAAAAGGTCATCACGAGCGTCGCTATCAGCGCATACACACCAATACCTAACACCACATAACGTAATACTTTTTTTAACATCGTGATACTGCGTCCACCAGCCAATTTAACTCAGTATACCGGGCTTGGCGCTGCTTTGCGAAGCCGAGTGCGGTGGAAGAACAATTTGCTGCGCCCCGTTGTGAACTTGAAACTGCTTTAGACTTACGCCAAGATCAATATCACAGCGCAGCGATACCAAATGTAAAGCGCGCACGTACTGTGGCAAATTATCGGTTAATTGTCGCTGAATTTTATTTTCAGGTGCCTGCGCTAGGGCGTGTTGAACGCTGTCGTACTGAGTGAGTAATGCCTTTGCTGATTTTATACCTATGCCATTTACACCTGGGATATCATTGGTTTTGTCGCCCACTAAGGCGAAATACTGAGTCAGTTGCGCCACGCTAACGCCGTATTTGTCTTGTACCTGCTGAGCATCGCGAAAAGATTTGCCAAAGTAGTCATATACTTTGATTTGCTCACTTAACAGTGGTAAGTAGCCTTTGTCGGTGGACACAATAATACATTGCATGGTCTGCGGCGCTTTACTGGCCAGGGTCGCTAATACGTCGTCCGCTTCTTCGTTATCTACACTCAAGGAGCTTATTTGGGCGGCGTGAAACGCGTGTGCAAAACGGCCTAAATTGGATTTTAGGCGCTCTGGCATCGGTTTGCGTGATATCTTGTAATCAGGGTAGTAAGCATGACGCCAGCTGCTTTGTCCATCGAAGGCCGCAACCGCATAATGGGGCTGATATTGGTGCATTAGCTTATTAATGGCGTTGCTGGTTCGCTGCAGCGCTGCTTCAATGGCAGCATCGCTATCACTACCATGTTGAGACTCGCACACCGCATAAATGCGCCGAATCAAGTTCAGCGCATCAATAAGTAGAAAGTGCATCATGTCTTAATGGTATAACAAGGGATGTAGGTGCTGCCTGGCAACTTCATGCGCCCTTGAGCCACAAAGGCACTTAACAAGGTATCCATCTTACGCATTAACTCAGGATCGCCAGATAGCTCAAACACACCATGCTGTTTGATAGCGCGGATCCCTTCATCTTTAACATTGCCAGCAACAATCCCCGAGAAAGCACGGCGTAAGTTGGCGGCAAGTTGTTGCTTCGGCTGCTCTAAATGCAAGTTCAAAGACGCCATATTCTCATGGGTTGGGGCAAACGGTGCCTGGAATTCAGGCTCAATACGCAGCGTCCAATTGAAGTAGTAGGCATCACCCTGTTGGCGACGATAGTCGCGCACATCTTGCATTTGCGCTTTTAATTTACTGGCGACTAATGCCGGGTCGTCAATGATCACCTCAAACTTGTCTAATGCTTGCTCGCCTAAGGTGTCGCGTACAAAGCTGACTATTTCATCGAAATAGTCCTTACTTTGTGCCGGTCCGGTAAGTATCACCGGCAGCTGTTGCTTTTGATTCTCAGGGTGCAACAAGATGCCAAGTAAATATAACAGCTCTTCTGCAGTGCCTGCGCCACCTGGGAAAATAATAATGCCATGGGCAACGCGAACGAAGGCTTCCAGGCGTTTTTCAATGTCCGGTAGAATGACCAGCTCGTTAACAATCGGGTTGGGTGGCTCTGCAGCGATAATACTGGGTTCGGTGAGGCCGAGATAGCGCGGGTTGTCAACACGTTGCTTGGCATGGCCTATCGTTGCGCCTTTCATTGGCCCTTTCATGGCACCTGGACCGCACCCCGTACAAATATTCAGGCCACGCAGACCGAGTTGATAGCCCACTTCTTTGGTGTATTTATACTCGATTTCATTAATAGAATGGCCACCCCAACACACTATCATGTTCGGATCGGTGTTCACTGGCATGGCATCGGCATTGCGAAGCATGTCGAAGACCATGTGGGTTATCGCTTTTGGATCGGGTTCTACCATCGCTTGGTGTTTTTGACAAATGAATAAGATATCGCGAATGACTGAAAAAATATGCTCATGGATACCACGAATGATATCGCCATCGACAAAAGCGGTTTCAGGGGGGTTAGTCAGCTCTATTTTGATTCCTCGCTCGCGGGCGACTAGACGAATGTCGAAGTCTTGAAAGCGATCGTAAATCTCGGCGCTGGAATCGGTATGACTGCCCACGTTAAGGACCGCGAGCGCACAATTGCGAAAGAGCCGATAACGGTCAGTGGTCGATTGCGCGAGCAAATCTACTTCTAATTGTGAAAGAAGGTTTAATACGCCAGTAGGATTAAGCTGTACTTGCATTGCTGCTCCTTAATTTAATGCATGTGGCGAGTGCTGAAAATGACTAGCACTTAAAAATAGATGGTCAGCTTGAGTTGTTTTTGACACAGTCACAGCAATAACGCAATGCCCTGGAGGTTAACTGGACAAAATTAACCGGTCTCTCCCTGCATTCTTGGCCTCATAAAGCGCTTTATCAGCGCGGTCGAAAGCACTGAGTGCAGTGTCGTCGGCGTTAATTTGGGTGACCCCAATAGATACCGTGATTTGCACTTGCTCATTTTTGAACTTAAAAGGAATACTACGAATAGTGTGGCGCAGCTTCTCTAGCGGACGAACAACGTTATCGATGGATACGTTTGGCATCAGCATTACGAACTCTTCACCGCCAAAGCGAGCAATAAAGTCAGTACTGCGAATCGATTTTTTCATCGCCGTGGCCAAAACCTGTAGGGTTTTATCACCGGCACTGTGGCCATAATTATCATTAATGGACTTGAAGTGGTCGACATCAATGACTACCAAGCACAACGGGGCCTGATGGCGTTTAAAGTGTTTCAGCTCAAGATCCATACGCTCATCAAAGGCAATACGATTTGGCAATTTAGTCAGCCCATCTTGCAATGACACCAGACGTTGACGCTCAAGCTTGGTTTCATATTGTGCAACTTGCTGCTCCAACGCCTCGACTTGAGATTGCATACTGTGCAACGCTTGGCTTAGGGTGTCTCGTTGCTGCGCCTCTAATTTCTCTTTATTCAGTAATTGCTCGGTCAGGGCAGAGAGCTTAGATTCAACAGTTTCTTTGAGCGTTTGAATATCGGTCGCTTGCGCGGTTTGCTCACTCAAGTGATTGATGTTTTCATCAATTTGTCGATATACAGCACTGATTTTGCTATCTAAGTGCTTAGAGCGGTCGCTGGTTTTAGCAATGGCTTGCTGCAATTCCGACAGGTTGTGATTTAACGCGGCAAGAAAGTGCTGAGCAGACTGGCGCTCTTTACTCAGGCTCAATACGATGACGCGCATAATTTCAACGCTGGCATTGAGTAAGTTATCGATAGTGCTGGCAGCATTAATCTGTGATTTTAATTGCCGTAGATGCTCAGCCAATTCCCCTTCTAAGGAGATCTCACTGCTCAGCGCGTTAAGCTCATCAATTAAGGGCTGTAGTTGAGTATTATCGCTTGTGTCATCATCCCCTTGCTGATTACGACTGGCCATTACTTGGTCGTATATGGTGACTAACCGCTCTAGTATCGGCAAAAAGTCGACAGCGGTTTGTGCGTCGACCAGCTCGGTATTAAGTAGGTGGCGCAAGGTGCGTCTTAGCTCAGCGGGAATACCTTTACGCTTTTGCAAATTCACGCCGGCCGCCTGCACACCTTGATGCAAGGCGCGAAAACGCGCTTCCAGATTGGCTTCATGGCGAGACAGTAAGTCAGTGAGCTCGTCTATCACAGGGAGCAGGTCTTGATAGTTGGCGCCTTTGTGTAACAACTTTCTAAATGCGGCAAGACGGTTATCTAGCTCGATATCCATGCCTTTACACACCAAGGATAACTTGGCAATAAATTGCGCGAGGGTACGAACTTGCTCTTGGCGGGTGTTCTCGATTGTTTGCCGTTGGGAGACGGCGGAATTAAGCTTTTTTCTTAAGGCGTCGAGCTGCTCAGACACACCCGTTTTCCTTCTGTTTTACTATAGATTTTAGTGTACAACAATTTTCTTCGCTTTTCTGAACTACTCACCGATTTTTTGTTGTGAATCAGTAATTGGGCGCAAATGCTTGTTGTTTGTGCGCCCGACTTGGTAGGGTGGCCGTCATAGTATCATTTCTCTTTAGGTTTCAACGTGAAAAAAGCTTTACTGGGGGCCACTATGGTTGCCCTTAGCCACTGCGCGCTGGCAGATACGCAATACACATTAACTATCGATGACGGTACACATCATTTGGGTGATGTACAGGTCCAATTTGATAAAACCGGACAAAGCTATATCGATGCCAAGCTACCAGCATGGCGCACAGGGCGCTACGACATATTAAATCTCGCCAATGGTGTGCGTTATTTTGAGGCCCTAGACAGTGAAGGTGATACGCTGAAATGGCAAAAAGTAGATAAAAGCACGTGGCGCATTTTTTTGGATAAACCTACAGCGGTGACCTTGAATTACCAAGTGTATGCCAATCAACTAGGCCTGCGTTCGCGCCACATTGACGACAGTCACGCTTTTATCGATGCCTCTGGCTTTTTTATGTTTAGTGAAGCAACCCGCAACGAGCCTGTTTCTGTGCAGCTTGATGTTCCTAAGCAATGGCGCTCCGTATCGGGAATGGATAATGGCGACAATGACCATCACTTTATCGCCAATAATTACGATGTATTGGTGGACTCCCCCATTGAGAGCGGTATTAACAGCCATTATGAATTTACCGTTGACGGGCGCGATTATGAGCTCGTGATTTGGGGCCAAGGTAACTATGATGCCGAGAAAATGGTCACTGATTTAACCACCTTGGTAAAGACCGGTGATGTTATTTGGGATGATTACCCGTACCAGCGCTATGTGTTTATGGTGCATGCAACGTCCGGCGCTCGCGGTGCGACTGAACACTTAAACTCCACCATCATTCAACGTCATCGCGACAAATTCGCCAAGCGTGAAGACTATTTGGGTTTTATTGCCACCGCAGCCCATGAATTTATTCACACCTGGAACGTTAAAGCTTATCGCCCTGAAGGGTTAGTGCCTTATGATTACCTAGCGCCTAACTACTCGCGTTTATTGTGGCTTGCTGAAGGGTCGACCAGCTATCTTGAGGATCACCTTCTGCTGCGCAGTGACTTAATGAGCAAAGAAGAGTTTTTTAAGGATTTGGGTAATCGCATAGACCGCCACTTGAAGACGCCAGGACGCGAGGTGCAAAGTGCAGCACATACCAGTTTTGATAAATGGATTAATGCTGGCGGCGATCATGGTCGTAACTTTAGTACCAATATCTACTCTGAAGGCTCACTGATCTCCATGGTATTAGATTTAAAGCTGCTAAGCGACTCTGATGGCGCGGTAAATTACCGTGATGTACATCGTGAACTGTATAAGCGCCATCGTCTGCCTGAAGGGTTTAACGAGGCGGATGTGTTGGCCATTCTCAAGGATATCAGCGGCCAAGATTACACTGTGTGGTGGCAAAACCATGTTGATAGCCCATTGCAGGTCGATTTCGATACGTTATTGGCGACGGTGGGGCTGCAGCGTACCTACTCAGAAGATGCCAAACAAAGCCCATCGCTAGATGTGCAAGGTAAGCTTGACGATGGCTTGATTGAGTTAACCCATGTGCGCAGAGACGGCGCTGCTTGGCAAGCGAACCTCACAGCAGGGGATAGCATCGTGGCTATCAACGGCAAGCGAGTCAGCAGCGATTTAGCTACCTTGGTTGAGCAATTCGCGGTGGGTGAGCAAGTTGAGATCACTTACTTTCGCAGAGATAACCTAAGAACCACCACGCTTACACTCGGTGGCGAATACAATGAAGCAGCGACTATCAAGGCCGTCGATAACCCGACAGCGGCGCAACAAGCGCTTTTCAAAGCCTGGATGGGAGTTGATTTAATCTAGTCGCATAAATGTGGCGTGCGCTTTACCTGCACGCCACATTTAATGAGAGCGAGAGTCTAAGTGCTGAGCATGGCTCTTGAGATTTTTAATCAAGTTTTTTCTCGCCATGATTTGTGCTGGCAAGGTGGTCAGCGCCAGCCACTGTTTTTGCAGTGGGTAGGGTTTGGGTTTATTTCGTCCTTTTGCGGCGATATCGCTGTCAAAAAAGTTATCTTGAGCGACGGGATAAGGTTTAATACTGACAACGTCAACACCGGTTTCCCAGCAATATTGAATATCGGTATCTACCGGGCGGCTGATCTTGGTACTATGAGCTAATAGCTGTTTCGCACCTTGGCGGCTAATGACATAAGCACAGCAGCCACTCATGGGTTTATCGTGCACCACTAAGTGCTGCTCACCGCTGATTTGGGTGCTGTACTTCACTGGCCGCTCCCGGCCTTGATAACTGCATAACTTAACAATATCGATAGCCATGTTGGTGTTTATGATTGCCGAAATACTGTCGGCTAAATCACCACACAAGGTAAAGTCGTCCTCTAAAATTACCGCATACTCAGCACCGCTTTGTATCAAGGTTTGCCAACAGCGGCGATGGCTTAAATAACAACCAATTTCACCGGCGCTAAGAGGGCGATAAAAATGACGTCGATTAGCCGCCTCGCTGTAAACAGCGGACACTTGCTCTGCAGTTAAGGTTTTGCCGTTAACCGCCTCTATGCGTTCAAAGTCAAGTTGTTGGGCGTGAAGCTGTTGCTCGGCGCGAGCCAAGCGTTCTTGGCTGTCAGCCAAGTTAATGACATAGATAGGAACCATCATCCTCTCCTGTGATGGGTATGGGGCCAGTGTGGCGAATATTTAAGGCAGTAAGATGTAGAAAAAATGACAACCAGATGACATCAGCGGCCGCTGTCCTTTTTAAGGGGCCGCTGTAGCAGTGGTCTTTGTGCCTTATTTAACGCTAGTTCCTACCTCATAAGAGGTCATCCATGGGGTTCGTTTTGATAAAGATTTACCAGTATGTATAGAAACAACGGGGGCAGACTCATCAAGCACAAAGGTCGTGCGTAGTGAGTTGGCAGACTCTTTTTGCTTTTCAAACCAATTTTCGCCCAAGCACTGACGAGTGAACTCCACCGCCTTGTTATGAATGCTAAGGGCTTGGGTTTTATCCTTATAACTTTCTTGGCAATGATAGTTCATGGTTTTATCATTAAGCGCGCTTATTTGGCAGCTTTCACCAATTAAGTTATAGCGTGATTGCCAGCTATCCATGTACTTTGATTGAATGCGTCCAAGCTTCAACCCCTCAAATTGGTTGTCATATGCACCAACAAGCGCTTCTATTTTGTCGCAGGGACTGAGTTGGTCGACATATGCTTGATTCTCTTTTTGTTGCGGGCTGGTGCAACCGCTAATAACAACCAGCGCCGCTAAGGTAGGATAAATTGCCTTCATGCCAATGAGTTCCTTAATTGGGGTACCCACAGGATACCCAACCAAAGGCCATGCTGGCAATATTTACTGTCAATTAATAGGTCTTAGTGGCGTGATTGTAAACAACTCACCACCTCAGACAACGACAAGCCTTGTCGTTGCAACAGCACGATTAGGTGATAAAGCAAGTCAGCGGCTTCGTTGGTCAGTTCCTGGTTATCATTTTTCATGGCAGCCAGGGCCACTTCGACGCCTTCTTCGCCCACTTTTTGACAGCTACGGCTGAGCTCTTTGGCAAATAACGAGGCGGTGTAACTGCTTTGCGGGTCGCTGTCCTTACGGGCAACGATAATTTGCTCCAGCTCGGCTAAAAACCCTAAGTTGGGTTTTGCATCGCCAAAACAACTTTGCGTGCCTAAATGACAAGTGGGCCCATCTGGGCGAGCAAAGACTAAAATGGAGTCTTGGTCGCAATCAGTGTACACGCGCTCAACGTGTAGATAATGCCCTGAACTTTCTCCTTTGGTCCACAGGCGCTGTTTCGAGCGTGAATAGAAGGTGACCTTTTTACTTTCTAAGGTGTGCGTTAACGCCGCTTGATCCATAAACCCTTGCATGAGAATTTGTCCGGTATCAACATCTTGAATCAGCGCAGGAATTAACGGCGCTTTGGCAAAATTTACTTCGTTTACATTGCTAATATCTAATCGCATAATCGAGTCGCTATGTTGTTATCGGCGAGGTGACGTTTTAAATCGCCAATATTAATAAGGTTTTTGTGAAACACGCTGGCCGCTAATGCGCCGTCGACGTTAGCCTGGTTAAAAACATCGCTAAAGTCGCTGATGGTCCCTGCGCCTCCTGAGGCAATCAACGGCACATCGCAACGTTGGCGTACCCTGCTTAGCTGGGCAATATCATAGCCGTTGCGCACACCGTCCTGATTCATACAGTTTAGTACGATTTCACCGGCTCCGAGCTGCTGCACGCGCTCGACCCATTCCAAGGTGTTGTAGCGGGTACGCGATGAAGCATTGGGATCGCCGGTCAGTTGATACACCAAGTATTGATCGCTGTCCTTATCGTAAAAACTGTCTATGCCCACCACCACACATTGTTTGCCGAATTCATCGTGTAATTCGCGAATAAGCTCGGGACGTGCGATGGCCGGGCTATTGATGCTGATTTTATCGGCGCCGCGCTCCAAGACGCGAGCCGCATCAGCCACTGATTTTATACCGCCGGCAACACAAAAGGGGATATCGATGTGCCGGGCGATGCTTTCTACCCAGTTTACATCTAGCAGGCGTTTTTCGACACTGGCACTGATCTCATAAAACACCAGTTCATCGGCGCCTGCTGCACTGTAAGCCTCTGCCAAAGCGAGTATATCACCCACTACCTCATGGCCTTTGAACTGCACGCCCTTAACTACTTGGCCGTCTTTGACGTCTAAACAGGGGATTATGCGTTTTGATAGCATGCCAGCGCCTCCTCAACGTTGAATGCGCCATCAAGCAAGGATTTACCAAGAATAACGCCTTGTGTACCTATGGCCTTGAGTTTGGCAATGTCTTCTAGGGAACTTACGCCCCCGGAGGCTTGGATGCGTAAACGGCTGTTATGCTCTTGCAGTTGCTGATAAAGCGCAAATGAAGGCCCGCTCATGGTGCCATCTTTGGAGATATCGGTGCATAAGAAATCCTGCACCCCGAGATCACTGTAGTAGTCAACTAAGCTAAACAACGAGACATCTGCACTTTGCAGCCAACCGTGTGTTGCAGGGGCCCAGCCAGTGTCCGTTTTATTTACATCTAGGGCGATAACGAAGTGCTGCGCGCCATATTCACGGATCCACTGGGCAACTTGCTGTTGCTCGTTCACCGCCTTGGAGCCGATAACCACTTGCGCTGCACCGGCTTCTAGCCACTGCTCGACATCGGCGCTGCTACGCACACCGCCGCCGATTTGATAGGGAACCTTTAGCTGTGCGGTCGCTGCTTGGATTTGCTGCCATTGCTTTTTGCTTGGGTCGCGCGCGCCTTCTAAATCGACTAAGTGTAACTTTTGTGCCCCTTGGGCCTGATATTCGCTTAATCGCGCTTGCAAATCAAAGGGGTAGAACTGGGCTGTATCGTACTTGCCTTGAAATAAGCGCACGATTTGTTGTTGTAATATATCTAATGCTGGAATAATCATACTCAATCCTTAGACTTGCCAATCAATGAAGTTCTGCAATAATCGGGCGCCGACTTTTGCGCTGCGCTCAGGGTGAAACTGCATGCCGGCAAAGTTATTGTCGGCGACAATGGCGGAAAACTGTTGTCCGTATTCACTTGAGGCCAAGGTCGCTTGGTTACAGGCATGGGCAAAGCTATGTACAAAATACACTTGGTCATCGCTGCTTACCCCTTTAGTTAACGGGTGTTCACGCTCGATGTGCAGGCGATTCCAGCCCATATGCGGTGCACTGAGCGTACCCACCTGCAGCTCACTAACGTGCCCCGGAATAACCCCTAAACACGGCGTATCTCCCTCATCGGTATAGTCACACTGCATTTGCATGCCTAAACAAATGCCAAGCAGTGGCCGCTGAAACTCGCTGATCGCTTGCTGCCAGCCGCCTTGCTTTAGGCGCTGCATAGCTACCTTAGCATGGCCGACGCCCGGTAACACCGCGCGCTCAAAAGTGGCCAACTGCTCCGGGGAGGTGATCACTTCGACATCTTGCCCTAAGCGCTCAAAGGCGAAGCGCACCGAATTAATGTTGGCGCAGCCGGTATTAATGATGGCAATCATAACACCCCCTTTGAGCTTGCCATTTGCTGAGAGCTATCAAGGGCGATGGCCATGCGCAGGGCCCGAGAGAAGGCCTTGAACAGCCCCTCCACCTGGTGGTGGCAATTGCCCGGTGAAACAGACAAAATCAGCGAAATCGCGGCATTGTCACTGAGACTTTTGAAGAAGTGCTCGACCATTTGCACATCCAAATCACCGACTTTATCGCGGCTAAAGTCGGCATTCAGCACGAACGATGCACGACCAGAAAGGTCAATTTGCGCCTCGGCTTTGCACTCATCCATCGGCAGAGCAAAGCCGTAGCGAGCAATTTGCGCTTTCGTGCCGAGGGCTTGGCGCAGCGCTTGACCAAGGGCAATGCCGACATCTTCCACTAGGTGATGCTCATCAATGTGTAAGTCGCCACTGGCATTAATATCCAAAGCGATATTGGCGTGGGTACGAATTTGCTCCAACATATGGTCGAAGAAACCAAGCCCAGTGCTGATAGTGCCTTGGGCGTTACTATCTAGATTGACGGCCACGGAGATTTGCGTTTCTTTGGTATCGCGCGATACCGCACCGCTGCGATTAGCGGTGGTTAACTCGGTGACAATCTGCGGCCAATTATTGTTATAAAGAATACCGCGTATACACAGGTTTTCTGCCAACCCGAGATCGGTCTGGCGGTCGCCAATCACATAAGAGCGATTCAGATCCACTTTACCTGAGCGCATCAGCTGCGTCAGTAAACCGGTTTTCGGTTTACGACAGTTGCAATTATCGCTGTCGAAGTGAGGACAAATTAATACCTCGTCAAAGTGGATACCTTGCGAGCTAAAAATCTCCATCATAGCGTTATGGGGCAGACTGAAGTCTGCTTGTGGGAAGCTCTCAGTTCCTAGGCCATCTTGGTTCGATACCATGACTAACCGATAACCGGCATTTTGCAGCGCTAATAACGCCACAATAACATCCGGTAGCAGCTTAAGCTTTTCCAGTGAGTCGACTTGTTTATCGCTGCTCGGCTCCTCAATCAGGGTGCCATCACGGTCAATGAATAAATACGGGTTGCTCATTGTGGTTCCTTGGTTGTTGGCGCTGGGCTGGTTAAGCTGTCCAGCCAGGCTTTTACTTCATTTAACTCTTGTTCATTGCCAATGGAAATACGTAGCCAATTATCCTCACCAAACAAGGTAAAAGGGCGCATTACCAAGCCGCGCTCATAGGCCAGGCCAATCGCGGCTTTATCTCTGAGCTGGAGGGTGACAAAATTTCCCTCGCCAGTGAGTACTTGGCTAATCGCCGCGCTGCTTTGCAGCCAATCGACTAGCTGGGCCTTCAACGTATTGAGAATACTCACTTGTCGGCGCATGGAAATGATGTTGGCACTACTTACGGCTTGTTCAGCAATGTCAGCGATAACTGTGGCGACGGGGTAGGGAGCAATCACTTTACGCAGCGGTGCTAAGGTATCTTGCTGCGCCAAGGTAAAACCGGTACGCAGCCCCGCTAAAGCAAAGGCCTTGGAAAGGGTGCGCAGCACCACGATATTGGCGTTTGTTTTAATGAGCTGCGCGGCACTGTGCTGATAGCAGAACTCAATGTAGGCTTCATCGACCACAACAATGGCACGCTTGGCTAAACGCTGTGCCAATTCGGCGATTTTGTCAACGCTGATAAGAGCGCCGGTGGGGTTGTTGGGGTTACAAATAAACACCAGCTTAGCAGCACCGACTAACTCGCTGAGCTCGCTGGCACTGGCTTGTTGTAGTTGTGCTTGGCTAAGCTCATTAATGCCGATGTTATGGGTGTCGGCGCTGACTTTATACATGCCATAGGTGGGCGTAAACAGCGCAATACTGTCAACTCCGCTTTGGCAGTAGGTGCGCATCAGGAGTTCAATACCCTCGTCAGCCCCTCGGGTCATTAACACTTGCTCAGGTTGCAGCTCGCTGTAGCGGGCATAGGCCTCAATCACCGCTGGCGGCTGTGGGTCGGGATAGCGATTCAAATTGGATGCGCTGACGTTATAGGCTTTGCTATACGGGCTTTCGTTGGCGTTGAGCCACGTAGTGCCGCTGAGCTTTTCACTTTTTGCCGAGCTGTACGCCTTCAATGCGGCGATATTATCCGGTAATAACTCTGTAGTCATGAGGACGCTCCTAAACGTACGCGAACTGCATTGGCATGTGCATCCAAGCCTTCAGCTTCGGCGATTGGAATAATGGCGTTGGCCAAATCAGCGAGACCATTTTTAGTCACTGTTTGCACCGTGTAAGTGCGGTAAAAATCGAGCAAGCTAAGGCTCGAATATACTTTTGAATACCCATAGGTCGGTAACACATGGTTGGTGCCCGAGGCATAGTCACCGGCAGATTCAGGGGTGTAATCGCCGACAAAGATGGAGCCAACATTTTTTATGTTGTTTAAGTACGGGGTGCTGTCGCCAAGTTGCAAAATCAGGTGCTCGGGGCCGTAAATATTCGAGATGCGCACCGCTTGGTCAATATCGGCCACTTTAATTAGCGCCGAGTGTGCAAGCGCCTGACGGGCAATATCGGCGCGACTCAGGGTGGCCAGCTGTCGCTCTAAGGCACGCTCAGTGGCGGCAATGACCTCATCGCTGTCACTGAGCAAAATGACTTGCGAGTCCGGACCATGCTCGGCCTGCGACAGCAAATCGGCGGCAACGTATTCACCGTTGGCGCGGCTATCGGCAATAATCAGCACTTCAGAGGGGCCGGCAGGCATGTCGATGGCAAGACCAGGCACCTGTTGTGCAGCGATCTGTTTGGCCATGGTGACATACGCATTACCCGGGCCAAAAATTTTATTCACTTGCGGGATAGATTCACTGCCAAAGGCCATTGCCGCTATCGCTGCGGCTCCGCCAATTTGCATGATTTGCGTGATGCCACATAGCTTGGCAGCATAGCGAATAGCCGGGTGTACTTGCTCATCGCCTTTGACCGGGGTGGCCAATATCACGGTGCTGGCACCACTGAGCTGTGCCAACACCCCTTGCATTAGCACCGAAGAGGGCAGCGGCGCACTGCCGCCGGGTACATAAATGCCCACCGCGTCAATGGCCTCATAGCGCAGCTCACAAGAAACGCCCGGTTGCGTACTCAGGCTGATTGACTTCGGTTGTTGCGCTTGGTGAAAGCGTTTGATGTTGGTGTACGCTTGCTCAATAGCCGCTTTTAGTTCTTCGCTCAACTGTTGCTGGGCATCGATGATATCCTGTTGTGGACATAAAATTTCCGCCTCAGTCGAGCGCTTATCAAGCTTTGCGGCAATGGCTTTGAGTGCGCTATCACCTTGTTGTTGCACCTTCGCCATAATGTCTTCACAGATGGGGCGCACATTATCGGCAGCAGCAACCCCTGGGCGCTGTAATAGCGCCTGCTGTTGTTCGCCGCTCAAAGAGTTCCACACAATCATGCTAATTACTCCATCATCTTTTCAATGGGCATGACTAAGATAGAGTTAGCGCCGAGGGCCTTGAGCGACTCCATGGTTTCCCAAAACAGTGTCTCGCTGCTAACCATGTGCAGGGCCACGTAATCATCGCTGCCAGCGAGTGCAAGCAAGGTGGGTTGTCCGGTCCCCGGAAGTAAAGCGCAGATATCATCAAGTTTGGCCTTTGGCGCGTGCATCATGATGTATTTGCTTTCCTTCGCTTGTTTGACACCGCGTAGGCGCGGCATCAGCTTGTCGATTAGCGCCAGCTTATCGCTATCAGCGAGCTCTTGATTTTGGATTAGGCAGGCATTGGACTCTAAAATGGTGTCGCCTTGCATCAGGCCGTTGGCCTCTAGGGTGGCACCGGTCGATACCAAATCACAGATGGCATCAGCCAGCCCAGCACGCGGCGCAACCTCGACCGAGCCGGTGAGCATAACTACACTGGCATCAATGTTCTCACGCTCTAGGTACTGGCTTAGAATTTCAGGGTAGGTGGTGGCGATACGTTTGCCGTTGAACCACTGCTTGTCTTGTGCGCCGAGCTCCTGTGGCCAGGCTAACGCAAGACGACAGTAACCGAAGTCTAATTTTGCCAGTTTCTTAACGGCAAAGCTGGCGCTGCTGTTGCGGCGTTCGGCTTGCACCTCTTCGAGCACGTTCTCGCCTACGATCCCCAAATCGCACACGCCATCCATAACTAAACCAGGGATATCGTCATCACGTACCCGCAGCACGTCGATAGGCATGTTGGTGGCGTGAGCAATTAAGCGCTGCTCACGCAGATTAAGTTTAACGCCAAGTTGCTTAAGCAGGTTTTGGCAATCTTTGGAAAGACGCCCTGACTTTTGGATTGCGATACGTAAACGTTTGTTGTTGCTCATAATTCACTTCCTTAATAGATAAAACTAAAAACCCCGAGGGGAAACCTCGGGGCGAAAATGAATCTTGCTATATCGTCGCCAGAGGTTCCTTTTAGGAATAACCCCCCAGCGAAAGACCTGACAGGCTATTCGGTGCTGTGGTGATGATGATGAATAGTTGTCAGAATCGTTGTCATGGTCGTATGCTCTTTAGTGTGTTTGCGTTGTTTGTTAACTACGCACATAGATAATCATAGTTCTTATAAGTAGTGCAACTACTTTTTTACAAAAATTAAAGTATAAGGTATAACGGCCGATAATAGTCTATAGGTACAACTACTTTGTTAGTGTTGATAAAAGGAAAGCGGTATGGATGTTATGATCCCTTTTTTAGGGCGGATAACGCGCCTAGAAGTGCACCACAATGGCGCTTTTCACGTTGCCGGTGTTAAAGATAACAAAGTTGCGAAGGTGCGCAACGAGCGCAAACAAGACAAGGAAGCGCGTGGGCAGGAAACATTTGTTGAAGACACGCAAAAGAAAAAAGGCAAGGACTCATCGCCTCACCTCGATACCTGGGCCTAGTGCTTAGAAGTAAAGGTGCTCTTTGATTTCACCAGCTACTTTAATCTCACACTTGTCACCCGATTTATTATTGGAGCCTTGGATCACCCCGGCAATAGCGCCAAAAGCACCGCCTTGCTCCTGAAGTACCGAACCGAAGTAGCAGTAGCTGGAAAACTCCTCGCCTTTGTACTTGGTACTCATATTCAACGTAGGCGTATATGGAGGGAAACTGCCCTTCATCGCTGGGTCGCCATTAATACTAAGCTCTAATTTATTTTTATCGACATTGTATACACCACCGAATACATAATCGGTGCCGTTTACTGAAACCGTTTTATCTTGGGCAACGCGCGGTGGGGTCGATTTACAGCCACTGAGAAGTGCAGCGGCGACAACGGCAGAGACAACGACTAATTGTTTCATTGTTAAGTCCTTTTAGAGGGTTGTTTTAGCGCCAGAATATTAACCGAGCGTTGCCAAAATGACAACATAATATTGGCCTGTTGGTAGCAACTGATTTTTTCGTTATCATGTGCGCCTGTCCACCGAGCGCAATATCCATGACCATCGAGCAGTTATTCTCGCAAACCGGGCCTTTGGCTCTCGCACTGAAAGGCTACCAACCTCGCCAAGCGCAAATAGATATGGCGCAGGTGTGTGACTCGGCATTAAAGCATTCTCAACAAGCGATTGTTGAAGCAGAAACTGGCACTGGTAAAACCTTTGCTTACTTGCTTCCTGCGTTGGTGAACAAGGGCAAATATATTATCTCCACGGGTTCAAAGGCGTTACAAGAACAGCTCTATCACCGCGATTTACCCACTGTATACAAAGCCTTGGGCAGTGCTAAAAAGAAAGCACTATTAAAAGGGCGCGCTAATTATGTGTGCCATTATCGCCTTAATCAACATGTTGCTCATGTTCCAAGTGACGACGCCGATATCATGCATCAATTAGCCATGGTGGCAAAGTTTGCAGCACAAACACGCAGTGGCGATATTGCCGATTGCGTCGGCATCGAAGATGATGCCAAGGTTCTGCCATACGTCACTTCCACTGCTGATAATTGCCTTGGGCGTGAGTGCCCTGATTTCGACAGTTGTTTTATTCGTAAAGCCCGTCAACGCGCCGCAGATGCCGATATCGTCGTCATTAACCATCACTTATTCTTTGCTGATATGGCGGTGAAAGACAGTGGTTTTGCCGAGTTGTTACCTGGGGCCGATGGCTATATTTTTGACGAGGCCCATCAATTGGCCGATATTGCCAGTGACTACTTTGGCGAAACAATATCGACGAAGAAGATTCTCGCTTTTATCACCGACGCGCGAATGCTTTATCGCAGCGAATTACGTGATATGTTGCAACTGGGAAAGACGCTGGATAAATTAGAATCGGCAACCAAGGACATGCGTTTGGCCTTTGGCAGTGACGGCGGGCGCGGAGACTGGCGAAAAGCGCTGACTGATAAAGCCCTGTGTGACGCGATTCACCGTGTTAATAAAGACTTAGCATTTTTAAACCAAGTGCTTAAGTTATGCTTAGAGCGCAGTGAATTGGTGGAGCCGATGTTAGAGCGCTTGATGACATTGAAAGGCCAACTCGATCGCGCTTTTGATGTCTCAGTGCGTGGCTATAGTTACTGGTATGAAGCCACTCGCTACCATTTGACCATTCATATTACTCCGTTGAACATAGCGGCCAAATTTAAAGAGATGCTTAGTGAGCGAGAGGCGGGTTTTGTCTTTACCTCTGCGACATTATCGGTCAATGACAGCTTACAACATTTTAGCGATGCGCTGGGTTTATCTCCTTCGCGTACATTGATGCTGGCCAGTCCTTTTGACTATCAACGTCAGGCATTGCTTTGTTTACCCCGCTATCTACCCGAGGCTAATTCCGATGCCATGCCAAGGGCGCTGGTAGGCATTTGTCAGCAAGTTATCCGCGCCGCAAAAGGGCGCTGTTTTTTGCTCTTTACTTCCTATCGTGTTATGCACATGGTCGCTGAGGTGCTATGCCAACAAATGGATTATCCAGTGTTTGTGCAAGGGCAAATGTCTAAGCGCTTGTTGCTTGAGCGCTTTACTCGTCATGGCAATGCCGTATTAATGGGCACCGCGTCGTTTTGGGAAGGGGTAGATGTGCGTGGCAGCGCACTGAGCTGCGTGGTGATAGATAAACTGCCTTTTGTGGCCCCCGACGACCCATTGTTACAAGCGAGAATGCAGGACTGTGAGCAAAGTGGCGGCGAACCGTTTGCGCAGATTCAACTGCCAAGAGCAGTTATAGCGCTCAAACAAGGGGTTGGGCGGCTGATCCGTGATAGCCAAGATCGCGGTGTTTTAGTATTATGTGATAACAGAGTGATCACCCGCGACTACGGCCAAGTCTTTCTAAAAAGCTTGCCGAATATGCGTCGTAGCCGTGATATGAATGAAGTAAACGCCTTTTTAGCAGCAATAGATTAACCATGACCAACACCATTTTAGCCATCGATGCTTCCACAGAAGCGCTTTCTATCGCCTTAACCCACCAAGGACAGCAATATTGTTTCTTTGATGTCTGCCCACAGCAGCACAGCCAACGTATTTTAACTGAAATAGACACGCTACTTGCCAAGGCCAATTGCTCGCTAAAAGAGGTGGATGTTATCGGCTATTGCGAAGGACCAGGTAGCTTCACCGGCGTGCGCATCAGCGTCTCAGTGGCTCAAGGGTTGGCATTTTCAGCGCAAAAGCCCGTTGTCGGTATCTCTTCGCTGGCAATGATGGCGCAGCAAGCCATAGAGCAACGTGGTGTAAACCAAGTCGTTTCGGCCATTGATGCGCGTATGGGCGAGCTTTATGTGGGTGCTTTTGAGAATATCAATGGCCTTGCCACGCTGGTAGGCACGCAGCAAGTGGTGAAGCCAGAAGCACTCGCAGTCCCTTTTGATGCCGCCTTTGCGGTTGGCACAGGGTGGCAAAGTTACCCCGATTTAGCTCACTCAGTAGCCGGCATTAGCGTTGATGAGCATATTACGTTACCGAATAGTCAGTTTATGCTGGCGCTGGTGGCAGAGCAATTTGCACAAGGCCAACATCACAGTGCCAGTGAAGCGCAGCCAGTGTATGTTCGCGACACGGTAACGTGGAAGAAATTACCCGGACGCGAATAAACATTGCGCAAACTCGCTGTTTATATCACACTCAATAAGTCGCTAGATTTTTATATATTAATGGTATGACGATACGTACGGTCAATTCACTCACGACTAACCCAGCGCTGGAACTGAAAAGAAATCAACAGCCTGTGGGAGATGGGCGCGCTCAAGAAAAACCGGCTGTAGAGCAGTCGGCGTCGTCTGTTAAAGACTCCAGCCAAGGTCGTCGCTTAGCGGATGCCTTATATCGTCAGACTATTTACGACCAACCTGCCAATACCCGCACCAGTAATGCGATTGCCACGTATAAAGAATACGCGTTTTTAGAGCGTCGCCAAGAAGTACAGTCCATGCTTAGCGTGAGTGTTTACGCATAACCTGAGCTGCGTTTTTAAATTATGGACATTACCTCTCATTAACGTTAACTTAACTGCTCTTAGAAAATAATAATAAAAGTTGATTAACTCGTGCTTCACCGCGTATTTGATGTACTTGCTCGCGGCGCTGCCAAGTTAGCGGCCAACACCGTTATTCTCTCGCTGCGAGAAGGGTACATAGCCCTGATCCCATTCTTTATTATGGCGGCGCTAGTTTCTTTGGTGACTCACTGGCTTGGCTACGAGCATTTACAGGGCCCTTATGCCTATTTGTATTCTTTTAATAACCTAATATGGACGTTATTTCCGATAACGACATTGCTGTCATTTAGTTACTATTTGGCGAAGAACCTCAAGTTAAATACCTTCGCCGCACCGATTTTAGTGCTTACTTGTTTTTGTGTCGCTACGGGCTATATCTACGCGCTTGATAGCGGTGGGGTGGGTATAAATAATCGCGCCGGTGTGCTGTACACCATTCTTATGCCGATATTTTGTTGTTACCTGTTGCGCTCCGCATTGAGCTTACGTTGGCTTAGAATTATGTCTGTGGGCAATGTTAGCTTGTTTTTGGTCAAGCATCTTAATTTGATGCTGCCCTATGTGCTGACCGTTTTTGTGACCTTTGTTTTATTTCCTTACGTTGACTCTGGATTGGCCGCTTGCTTGTCGTGGTTAAGCGCAAGTCACAGTGATTGGAGCCAATGGCAACAGTTAATATCGCAAATTATATTTAGCCACGTGTTTTGGCTGTTTGGTATTCATGGTGATAACACTTATCACATACTTGCCTCAGCAGAGCTCACAGGCTTCGAAGTGGTGCCTGGCCTGGATAACTACAGCTTCTTATCGACCTTTGTAGCTTTAGGTGGCAGTGGTGGCATTTGGGGCCTGCTAATCGCTTGTTTATTACAAGGAAAACAAAGCCATGAGAGCCAGATTGCTAAACTAAGCGCGCCATTTTCATTATTCAATATCAGTGAAATAATGATGTATGCGGTGCCTGTGGTGTTTAATCCATTTTTTATTATTCCTTTTTTACTCTGTCCATTGGTGAATGCGGCTATCGCCTATGCGCTGCTACAAAGTGGTGCTTTAACCCTAAGCAACATTGACTCGATACCCTGGTTCACTCCGGTGCTATTAAGCGGCTACTTATTAACTGGTAGCTTTATTGGCGTGGCACTGCAAGTGGGATTGGTGGCTATCAATACGCTTGTTTATTTACCCTTTGTACGCGCCAATAGTGCCCATAATATTAGCGGGCGTGAGCTCGATATTTTAGTGAAGCGAGTCAGCGCAGGACGGCAACTTGAGCGCCACGTTGAAGCGCAATTCGCAAAGCGTAACACCGCGCAATTTGCAGACCAACGCCAGCTACATAAGGTGATCAGTGCCCTCAAAGAAGGCACTCTGTGTTTGTACTACCAGCCTAAAGTGGATAACACCACTCATAAAATCATTGGCTTCGAAGCGCTATTACGCTTAAAGCAAGCGGACGGTCAAATCAAAGCACCGTGGTTTATTGACGTGCTTGAGCGCTTTGAGATGATGGATGTGGTGGACAGCTTTGTAATTGATCAGTTAGAGCTTGATTTATTGCAGTTTCAGCGCCATCAGATGAACCCTAAAATTAGCTTTAATATTTCTCCCGATAATTTGATTAACCGTCGTTACCGCCGCGTACTCAAGGCGTTCTCCAAGTTTCCTGGGCAAGTTGAGGTTGAGATTCTTGAGTCGTCCTACAACAATAATTTTGAACGCACCAAAGAAATTGTCGATAAATTGCGCGCCGCTCAGATTTTATGTGCGGTAGATGATTTTGGTACCGGCTACTCATGTTTAAACATTTTAAGTAAGCTTAATGTCGATACCATCAAGTTTGACCGCAGCTTGCTTCCGGTTAACGCCGAAGACAAGGCCACCTATTTATATGAAAATATGTCACAGCTTTGTAACAAGTTAGGATTTAGTGTTGTCGCTGAGGGGGTGGAGTCGCCATTTCACGTTGACTACATAGCAACGCTCCCTGTGAATCTGTTGCAAGGCTATTATTTTGATATGCCTCTCACGCTTGAACAAGCGATGCGTAGATACAGTAACTCTTAAAATGTGATTTAAAGCAATAAAAAAGCCGCTCCAAGAGCGGCTTTTGAGTCTTCAGTTTTCAGTAGGGTTGTTAAACTATGTTAACAAGCAATAAAACATTAACGCATGATTACAATAAGATCAACAATGTTATTTATTGTTAATAAAGTTAATTAGCTTTTGTGCGATGTCAGTGTTGTTTTGCGACCCTATAAATTGTTCTGCGCCGTTGCCATAGGCAAACACAGGAACATCAATAGCAGTGTGACCAGAGGTAGTCCATCCGGTAAAACTTGCTTCATTGATTAACTTTTTAACAGTCATGACCAACGCATCTTCACCTACATTCTTCGCTTGGGTAAGTAAAACCTTACGTGCTTCGGTGAATTCCAGTGCCGTGGTTTGTTGCCATACCGTGGCCATATCGTCGCTTGCCAGCAATCGCTCAGCAATGACACCCGCTGTCGCCGTTACGCCTTTAACCACATCGGCGTGCCACAAGTACTGGCCATTAGCACCTATGGTCAAGCCACCGGTGGAGTGATCGGCTGTGATCACCAACAGTGTGTCTGGGTGGGCATCAACATAGGCTTTGGCTTTATCAATGGCGTGGGCGAAATCGTCCATTTCTGCCATGGCACAAGCAATATCATTGGCATGGCCGCACCAGTCTATTTGACTGCCTTCGATCATCACAAAGAACGGATTCTCATTGGCTGCGAGTAACGACAGTGCTTTATCGGTCATTTTCGTTAATCGTTTACTCTCTCCATCGAGAGCAAAGGGTAGACCCTTAGCGGCATACAGACCCAGAGCTGGAATTTGTTGTAATTGTTCTAATTGACTGAGGTTATCGCTGTATTGGTAGCCTTGAGCGATAAATTCATTCACTAAATTTCTATCTTCGCGAATAAAGTACTGTGTACCTCCGCCAAGCATTAAATCCACTGGCAGAGCGCCATTGATTTTATTATCGAAGAAGTCATTGGCAATGTCATCGTAGTTACGGCGAGACTCGTTATGTGCAGCAAAGCTTGCGGGGGTCGCATGGTTGATTTGCGATGTGGCAACAAGCGCGGTCGTCATTTTGCGTTCTTTGGCAATCTCAAGCATCGTTTTAAGATCATGCTTTTGTGTGTCCACAGCGATGGCGCCATTGTAGCTTTTCGTTGCGGTAGATAGAGCCGTTGCGCCCGCAGCGCTGTCAGTGACGATGGTATCGTCATCAGGGTAGGTGTGTGCCATGCCCACGAGGATGGAATCGAATACCGTGGGCTCTACCACCTTGGTGTTTTTATCATCAACGTAGTAGCGATAAGCGCTGGTGTAGGCAGGGCCCATACCATCGCCAATCATGTAAATAATGTTCTTAGGTGCTGCTTGCTCGGCGTTGGCAAAAAAACTTGCGCAGATCATCGAAGCGAATGTTAGAGTGCGTTTCATAATTTAGTCCTGTTGTGGCTTGGCAACATTTTAAACCCACAAATCAATAAATAAACCGCAATGCGGCAAAAAGGAGTTCAAATGCCTAGTTTTTCGGTCAAACTGCGCCATCTTCGGCTGCAAGGACAAAGCAACACAGAGTTGGCAATCACAAATAACACTGACACCGTGGTGATCGCCGTGCATGGGTGGCAGGACAACAGCAACAGTTTTTTGCCTTTAATGTCTGCCTTAGGTAAGGATTTACCGGTTTATGCAATTGATTGGCCCGGACACGGTTTATCGCAGTGGCGAGGCCAAGACGCACATTATTATTTTATTGATTATGTTGATGACCTTCATCAACTTATGATGCGTTGCAAGGCCAAATATGTGCACATCATCGGACACTCCCTGGGCGCTATGGTGGCTTCATTGTACTGTGCATGTTTTCCAGAGCGTGTCACCTCACTTTCGCTCATTGAAGGCGTTGGCCTGGTCACCGCAGAGGAGTCTGACACTAAAAATGTATTGATTCAGGCGCTTAAACACCGAGCCCGCGCAAAAAAAGGGCCGATTTATGAAAGTGCCGAACAGCTCTATGCGCGCCGCGAGGCCGTGAGTGACTTCAATATTGATATCGCTCGGCAGCTAATGGCGCGTAATATTGTTAAAAAAGAGCAAGGTGTGATGTTAACAACAGATCCGCGATTAAAGCATTATTCCGCTTTTCGCTACACTAAAGCGCAAGCGCATGCTTTGTTAACACCTATAAAAGTACCCACCTTATTAATAAAGGGGGCGCAAGGTTATTCCATGGTGCACCAAAATGAGCAGGAATTTAGTAGTTGCTACAACGACTTAGTTACACATACAGTCGACGGCGGCCATCATTGCCATATGCAAAGCCCGAAGCAATGCGCGCGCCTTATTGGTGCGCACTTGCATCAAAATAGCGCAGAATAATTGTAACTTTGCGATAAATGTGGGAATATCAAAGCAATTTAGAGCAATTGCTCAATTGTGAAAGATAGCAACTTAGATTAAGGTTAGTACTGTTGTGGCGATGAACTCTCAAGCCTGCTAAAAGCGTGGCAATGTTTATCACTCTACGGCGAACTATATGGGCATTGGTTAAGTGTCGTGCTTACTATTTGCCAAACTTATGACTGCTAAGACAAATCATTATAAGAACAAATTAATAGGAGCTTAGTGTGGAAAAAATCTGGCTAAAGCGATATCCAAAAGGTTGCCCAGAGACCATCGATCCCGCTCATTACAACTCTTTACTGTCATTATTCGAGAAAAGTTTTGCGGATTACGCCCAATTACCTGCATTCAAAAATATGGGGGTTACGCTGAGCTATGCTGAGCTAGACCAAGCAACTAAGAAAGTTGCGTCCTATATAAATAATGATCTGGGCTTAAAGCCCGGTGCAAAAGTGGCAGTCATGATGCCCAACTTATTGCAAACACCGGTATCCATACTCGGTATTTTACGGGCAGGGTGCGTGGTTGTTAACGTTAACCCTCTTTATACTGCGCGTGAACTAGAGCATCAGCTAAATGACTCCGAAGCGGATGCCATTTTTATTCTTGCCAACTTTGCCCACACCTTGGAAAAAGCACTGGGAAAAACCAATGTTAAACACATAGTGGTAACCCAAGTGGGTGACATGGTGGGCGGCCTTAAAAAGCATCTGGTCAACTTCGTTGTTAAGCATATCAAAAAGATGGTACCGAGCTTTGAGCTGCCAAACCCCATCGCTTTCACGGATGTGTTAAAAAACGGCGACGCCAGCCGTTATACTCGCCCAGAGATCACCTTGGACGACCTCGCGTTTTTACAATACACGGGTGGTACGACTGGGGTGTCTAAAGGCGCCATGCTTACCCACGGTAACATGGTGGGCAACTTAGAACAGGTATCCGGTTGTCTCGACAATATTTTAGATAAAGGCAAAGAAATCGTGGTTACGGCGCTGCCGCTTTACCACATCTTTGCACTGACGGCGAACTGCTTAACCTTTATGAAGTATGGAGGGTTGAACCTACTCATTACCAACCCACGCGACATGAAAGGCTTTGTAAAAGAGTTGAACGACAATAAATTCACTGTCATGACCGGGGTAAACACCTTATTTAATGGTCTTCTTAATACCGATGGTTTCGCCGACGTAGACTTTTCCAACTTAAAAATGTCGCTCGGTGGCGGTATGGCGGTTCAGCGTCCAGTTGCTGAACGCTGGCAGAAAGTAACCGGTACGCGTTTGGTGGAAGGTTACGGTCTTACTGAGTGTGCGCCGTTGGTTACAGTTTGCCCATATGACTTGGAAGGCTACAACGGCTCTATCGGTTTGCCGGCACCAAGCACAGACATCAAATTGATGCTTGAAGATGGCCAAGAAGCACCCGCTGGCGAGCCCGGTGAACTCTGGGTTAAAGGCCCACAAGTAATGAAAGGGTACTACAACCGTCCTGATGCCACCGCAGAGTGTCTGCGCGACGGCTGGTTTGCCACCGGCGATATTGCCACTTACGATGACCAAGGTTTTTTCTATATTGTTGATCGGAAAAAGGATATGATTCTGGTATCCGGTTTTAACGTGTTCCCGAACGAAATAGAAGAAGTGGTCGCATCAATGGATGGCGTGCTTGAAGTCGCCGCTGTTGGCGTCCCTCATGATGTCAGTGGTGAGCAAGTTAAATTGTTCGTGGTGAAAAAGGATGCAGCCATTAGTGAGCAAGACATCATTAAGCATTGCCGCGAAAACCTGACCAATTACAAGGTGCCTAAATTAGTTGAGTTTAGAGAGGAATTACCGAAAACCAATGTCGGTAAAATACTCAGACGCGCACTTAAAGACGAATAAGAATAAGCAAACAAACCGGCAATCGCCGGTTTGTTTTTTAAGGAGTACAAGTGGATTACCAGTTAATCACTGAACAGGCTGAACTAGATAGCTTTGTAAATGCTATTAGTCAGGCTGAGACCTTGGCAATAGACACTGAATTTATGCGTCGGCGCACGCTTTATCCCGAAATCGCACTCCTGCAAATTTTTGATGGTCAACATCTTGGTCTTATTGACCCGTTACAGCCTCTTGATTTCACCCAACTTTGGCAGTTACTTAAATGCGAACAAGTGTTAAAAGTGCTGCATTCTCCCTCTGAGGACATCGAAGTTTTCCAAAACTTTGCCGGCTTTGTGCCAGCGCCGCTTTTCGATACTCAGTTTGCATTGCAATTGTTAGGGCAGGGGAACTGCGTAGGGTTTGCGGCGATGGTGAATTCACGCCTTAATATAGAGATTGATAAAAGCGAGTCGCGAACCAATTGGCTACAGCGGCCGTTAAGAGAAAGCCAGTTAGCCTACGCCGCCGCTGATGTAGCGCATCTATTGCCTTGCTATAACGAATTAGTGACACAGATCAGGGCTCAGGGGTGGTTTGATTTGGTGATTGCAGAGTCGCAGTTGTTGTCGAAAAAGCGCGCCCATCAAATACCCGATGAGCAGTTATACCGCGAGGTGAAAGGGGCTTGGCAGTTAGCTCCACGGGATCTAGCGATATTAAAAGAGTTGGCCATGTGGCGCCGACAAAAGGCACAACGAAAGAATTTAGCGCTTAATTTCGTGTTGAAAGAAGCCAATATGGTGGAGATCGCCAAGCGTCGGCCTGGCTCACTCAATAGTATGCGTAATATCCCAGGCGTTGAGCCGATGGAAGTGAATCGTTCAGGTAAAGAAATCCTCGCTTGCATCGAGCGGGGCAAAGCGGTGCCTGAGCAGAGTCTTCCTAGTCGCGTAATGCGATTAATGGACTATCGTGGCTACAAACAAACGGCAAAAGATATTAAGCAAAAGATAGCCACCGTTGCCAAGCAAACCGGTATACCTGCCGACGTATTTGCCAGTAAAAAACAAATTAATCAACTTATCAGTTGGCATTGGAAGTACGACGAGCATGAACGCGAGCAGCTATTAGCGCCTGATTTATTACAACCTTGGCGTTTTGATTATGTGCGCGACGCACTTGCTGATTGGGTGCTCACTACCAACGAATGACGGTAACTGAGGTCGTTATGCCTACGTGGATGCTAGTGGTATTGCTTATTGGGCAAATATTTATTGGCTTCTTTGCTGCGATGGCGATGATGTTCATGGCCTGCGCCGAGAATGCACCGACCCTTTCTAAGGGGTTGAACCGCGTTTTAGTCAGCTTATGGGTTACGTTTATAATCGCCTTGGCAGTGAGTGTGGGCATCATCATTGTTGGGCTTATCAACGCCACGCAATACAGCCATGCGTTGCTCATCCCTTGGCCTTTGCTGTTGCTGATAGCGCTTATTTGGAGCTGGGTCAGTCTGCGAGCAAAAAGAGACAGGGATAAAAAAAGAGGCTAACTTAGCCTCTTTCTTGTGATTTGCGCTGATACGTTATTTTTCGTCATCAGGTAGCGTGACATTGAGCTCCAACACCGCTAAGTCGTCTTCATTTTGCTCTAACTGCACTTGCACTGCTTCGGCATCAATGGCCACGTATTTACGGATCACTTCAAGGATGTCTTGTTTTAGCTGCGGCAAGTAATCAGGCGTGCCGCGCTGTGAGCGCTCATGAGCGACGATAATTTGCAGCCGCTCTTTAGCCAGCGATGCGCTGGATTTTTTTTGCGAACGAAAATAATCTAGTAATGACACCTTATCCTCCAAAAATCCGTTTGAATAGACCACGCTTCTCAACGTCCAAGAAGCGGAATTCAATTTGCTCACCGAGTAGACGGTTAATGGCATCTAAATAGGCTTGACCGGCATCTGACTCAGCGTCCAATACCACAGGCTGACCTTGGTTTGAGGCATTAAGTACCGCTTGTGACTCTGGGATAACACCCAACAAATCAATAGCCAAAATTTCGTTAACGTCTTCAACCGAAAGCATTTCACCTTTTTGTACGCGCTCAGGGTTATAACGGGTAAGCAGCAAATGCTCTTTTACCGGCTCTAAACCTTCCTCAGCACGACGTGATTTGCTCTGTAAAATACCTAGGATACGGTCCGAATCGCGTACTGATGATACCTCAGGGTTGGTGGTCACAATGGCTTCATCTGCAAAATATAGGGCCATCATCGCACCCGCTTCAATACCCGCTGGCGAATCACACACAATATAGTCGAAGCTCTCTTTCATTTCATTGAGAACTTTTTCGACACCTTCTTTGGTTAACGCGTCTTTGTCACGAGTTTGCGAAGCTGGGAGCAAAAACAGCTTATCAACCCGCTTGTCTTTAATAAGCGCTTGGTTGAGGTTTGCTTCACCATTGATCACATTAACAAAATCATAGACCACGCGGCGCTCACAGCCCATGATTAAATCAAGGTTGCGCAGGCCAATGTCAAAGTCAATGATCGCCGTTTTAAAGCCTTTAAGGGCAAGGCCTGTGCCGATTGCGGCGCTTGAAGTTGTTTTACCAACGCCACCTTTACCTGAAGTAACGACAATAATTTTTGCCATGTGTTTTATCCTTTAACCAAAGCTGATAAATGAAGTGAGTCATCGTGCTGGCGAACTTGGGCTGGCTGGCCCCATAAGTCCCCTTGTAACGAATCACTGATCCAATAGCTGCCATTGACTGAAACAAGTTCGGCTTCAAGTTTTTGGCAGAAGATTGTGGCGTTTGCGTCACCTTGCGCACCGGCAATAGCACGGCCTCGCAAAGTGCCATAAATATGAACATGTCCGTCAGCAATGACCTCAGCGCCATGACTGACAGAGCCCAAGACAATCAAATCACGTCCTTTAGCATACACCTGCTGACCTGAACGCACGGTGCCTTCTACAACCAAGGTTGGTTCATTTTCTACTTTGGCTGTAGCTTGAGGGGTAGGGGCTTTTTGCTGACTTTGTTGTACGTCTTTGGCGTAGTTAAGCACCGACAAGCCGGCTTTTTTTGCACTGTTATGTTGACTATCACTGCCACTGCATACCCCAACCGGGTTAAAAGCAAGGCGTTTTAATGTGTCTCTTAGTTGGGTGAAATCAAGCGTTGCATCTTGGATTGCTTCAAGATTGATAACGATGGGCGCGCCTGCGAAAAACTTCGGAGCTTGCGCTATTTTAGCATCAAGCTGTTCAGATAAGGCTGCAAGATCCGGTGTTAATAACCGCAACACGGATAACGTGAAGAGATTCCCTTTTAATTCGAATAATTGTTCCGACATAAGCGCTCGTATTCGTGTGGCCGAATTATTTGTTATCGCTTATCTGTGGCGTTGCCATTTTAACTTGGCAGTCGCAAACAGTGATGAGCGTTGAGCTTTGGCCACTAAACTTACCACATAGATTAGCTCTCATGGTATAGTGTCAAGGTGTGTTTCGCAACAATTTAAAGGCCTTAAGATGCTGTGTGCCATATACAAGAGCAAGAAAAAAGCAGATACCTATTTATATGTACCCAAACGTGATCATTTTGACGATGTTCCTGAGCCGCTGATGGACAGTTTTGGGTCGCCAGAATTTGTGATGTTGATTAATTTAGCGACAAAAAAGCGCTTAGCGCTTGCTGATATTGACAAGGTTAAGGCTGAATTAAGCGCCAACGGGTTCTATTTGCAACTACCACCGCCAACTGAGAATATGTTGGACGAATTAAGACAGCAAAATGGAGTAGAGCGTGATTAACACCATCAGCAAGTATATCGCCAGCGCCTTCAAGCCTGTTGCCTTATCCACCTTATGTGTGGCTGGCGCAGCAACAATTACTTTTCCGTCTCTGGCAAACTCGCAGGTAGCAAGTGTTGAACAACAACAGGCGCAGTTTGATGCCTATGTTAAAAAACTGCGCACCGAAGCGCTGGAAAAAGGCTATGACGCAGCCTTAATTGATTCGGCGTTCGCCACTATAGAGTTTAAGCCTAAGGTGATCAGCGCCGATAAAAACCAGCCTGAGGTCAAAGAAACCTTAGAGACTTATCTACCAAAACGGGTGCCGCAGTGGAAAATAGACCGCGCCCGTAAACTCTATAAAGAGCATAAACAGACACTGGAAGAAGTGGCTGATAAATTTGGCGTGCAAGCCCGCTTTATCGTTGCGTTGTGGGGGTTAGAAAGTAACTTTGGTCGTATTCAAGGTGGCCACCCAGTGATCTCAAGTTTAGTGACACTGGCTTATGATGGCCGCCGCGAGGCGCTATACAAACGACAGCTTTGGGCGGCGTTAGATATTCTTAAAGACGGCCATATCGACCTTGAACATTTCAAGGGTTCTTGGGCCGGGGCTATGGGGCAAACACAGTTTATGCCAAGCTCCTTTAATGCTTATGCTGTAGACTATAACGGCGATGGCCGCAAAGATATCTGGACCACTGAGGAAGACGCGTTCGCCTCCATTGCTAATTACTTAAAAAGCGTGGGCTGGAATGACTCGCTGACCTGGGGACGACAGGTAAAATTACCCGAGGATTTTGACAGCAACGCTATATTGCAGCGCGGTACCCGCAGCCATAAGCAATGGTTGCAGTACTGGCGTGAGTCCGAGCGCAGTTTAGCGCAGTGGCAAGCACTTGGTGTTAGGCGCATGGATGGCAGCGACTTACCGCAACGTGATATCACAGCGGCGATGGTGATGCCAGATAATGTCGATGGGCGTATGTATTTAGCCTACGATAATTATAAAGCACTAATGAACTGGAACCGTTCATATTATTTCGCCACCAGTGTCGGCTATTTATCCGACCGCATCGGTTACCCGCCGGTGGAGTAACTTCACACTGGCGTGGCAACACGCTAATTTGCTACACTACGCCCCGGTTCAAAGGGGCGTTTTTATGTTAGAAGATAAGTTTTGGCAGACCAAGTCGTTGGCACAGATGAGTGACCAAGAGTGGGAAGCGATTTGTGATGGCTGTGGTAAATGCTGTTTAAATACCTTTATTGACAGCGACGAAGAACAACAAGAAGACTTCGCTGCCACCACCGAGCTGCGCCCCGGCGAGCAGCTTATCTATACCAACATTGTGTGTCAGTATTTGGATAACAAAACTTGCAACTGCACCGAGTATGCAAACCGCCAGCGCTTAGTTCCTTCATGTGTGAAGCTCACCAAAGACAACATTGACGATATCTTCTTTATGCCTAACAGTTGCAGTTACCGACGACTGCAAGAGGGTCGAGGCTTGGCCAGTTGGCACCCGCTACTTAATAAGGGCAAAAAGTCGAAGATGCACAGCGTCGGGATCAGCGTACGCAACAAAACAGTAAAAGACTGTGATGTTGATCTCGAGTACTTCGAAGACCATATCGCTCAATGGCCACAAAATGACTGCGATTAACGTTTTAGACTCAAAGCGGTGACGAAAGCTGAGCGCAAGCGCTCACCCTCAGTGGTGATAACGCCTGTTCGGGCCCAGTCTACTCAAGGTTGAATTGCTAATTTCATTGGCCGATATGTTCGCTTAGCCGTTACTTTCCTGTCGCAGATTCATTCGTCCGCAATACAAAAAGCCGAATGTTAGTTGTATATGATTTGGAACGTTCCAGTAAATATTCTGTGATCTTGTTATGTGGATGTGTAGAATCCGAGACAACAAGTAGAAGGAGAACAACACGTGAGTGAGATGAATAATAATCAGGCTTACGTTGCATCGGCAGATAAACAAAGCAACTACACTTTGCCGCTTGTAGCGATGACCACCTTGTTTTTTCTGTGGGGCTTTATCACCGTTTTAAACGATTTACTGATCCCCAGATTGAAAGCAGTTTTTGACTTAACCTATACCGAAGCCATGCTGATCCAGTTCTGCTTCTTTGGCGCGTATTTCATTATGTCTTTGCCAGCGGGTTACTTAGTTAAGCGATTTGGCTATAAGAACGGTGTTGTCAGTGGCTTAATCGTTGCCTCTATCGGCTGCTTACTGTTTTACCCAGCCGTCGCCGTACACGAGTATTGGTTGTTTTTAGGCGCACTATTTGTGTTAGCTTCTGGGGTGACCATTCTACAAGTGTCTGCTAACCCCTATGTGGCCGCATTAGGCCCGGCGCAAACCGCCTCCAGTCGACTCAATTTGGCGCAGGCTCTTAATTCGTTAGGCACCACTGTGGGGCCTATTATCGGCAAAATTTTATTGTTTGGCGGCAGTGCTGCGCTGGTTACCGAGGCTGCAACGGCGGACACGGTAAAAATTCCTTATTTAATGCTCGCCGCTGCGCTATTAACGATTGCCGTTGTCTTTGCAGTGTTGAAGCTACCCGTGATCAAAGAGCACACTGAGGAATTTGACTGCAAAGCCAAAAACCACTCTTTATTCGAAGCACCTCACTTAGTTTTCGGTGTTGGCGCTATCTTTTGTTATGTTGGCGGCGAAGTGGCCATTGGTAGTTTTCTGGTTAATTACTTTGGCGAAGCGCATATTGCTGGTCTAGCTGAGCACGAGGCGGCTCACCTCATTTCTTATTATTGGGGCGGTGCCATGGTCGGGCGCTTTATTGGCTCGGCAGCATTACAAAGAATTGCGCCGCACAAAGCACTACTTTTTAATGCTGTGGCCACCATTGTATTGCTGCTTGTCACTATTAATAGCCAAGGGATGGTGGCCATGTGGTCTGTACTGGCTATCGGCTTGTTTAATTCAATTATGTTCCCCACCATTTTCACACTTGCTATTGCGGCGCTTAGCTCACTCACCAGTCGCGGCTCGGGGTGGTTATGCTTGGCCATTGTTGGTGGTGCGTTAATTCCTCTCGTCCAAGGTTATGTAGCCGACACTGTGAGTTTGCAGTTAAGCTTCTACGTGCCGCTTGTGTGTTACGTATATATCGCTTGGTATGCGATGAGTACACCCAAGTTACAAGGAAAGTGGCAAGAGAAAATCGAAAAATAGCAGTACGATATATTTAAGCTTTGAAACACCGCCCTGATGCTTGTCAGGGCGGTTTTGTTTTAAGGTCGGTGAATACGTATTCATTACTCCTATTTACTAATATGATCTGGAACGTTCCATTTTGTCTTTCACCTATTTTTTGGCTCCCAACAAGCTTGCTAGCAAACGTTCTCCTTTTTAATAAGGGGTATACACAGATGAGTTCGCGCTCGTGCGCCTGTGCGGGCAGTTAGCGTCACCTATATGGCATAATTGTTACAACTGTAATTAAACTGTATTAATAGCGCAACACCACTGTCACTTTCCTTCTCTACACTCTCGCACATCTTACATTCGTGTCGGATTTCCGGCTAAGCATTCGAGCTAAACATAAGGTGTATGCGATGAAAGGCGTTAAACCCCTGATATTAGCCACTGTAGTGGCGGCCACCAGCCCCGTGCTGATGGCTAATGAACTGGACACTGTTAAAATCAAAAGCAGTGAAATTAATGAGTTAGCGAAAAAATCTCAAAATAAAATCGATAACATCGCTGATTCAATGCAAAACCGCTTGCAAAAGTTTAAGGCACTCAACAAAGAAATAGACGGCCTCAGCGTCTACAACGCGCAGTTGCAAAAGCAAATTGCCAATCAAGTTGAAGAAATGGACAACCTTAACGCGTCGATGGACCAAGTATCGGTGATCGAGCGACAAATCACGCCACTGATGTTGCGAATGATCAATGGCCTTGAACAGTTTGTTGCCCTAGATGTGCCTTTTTTACAGCAAGAGCGCAGCGAGCGTATTGCTAAGTTGCATGCGTTGATGGACCGCGCTGACGTGGCGTCAAGTGAAAAGTTCCGCCGTGTGCTTGAAGCCTATCAGGTTGAGGTCGACTATGGTCGCACCATCGAGGCCTATACCGCTTTACAGGATGTAGATGGCAAAGAACGCGAGGTTGATTTCCTGCGCATTGGTCGCTTAGAGCTTATTTATTTGACCCGTGATGGCCAGCAAGCCGGCGCCTGGGATAAAGAACAAAAAGCGTTTGTAAAACTGGATGATTCGGCCATTAGCCAAATTAACAAAGGTCTGCGTATTGCGCGTAAACAGCTAGCCCCAGACATGTTAACCCTGCCTATCCAAGCTGCGGAATAAGAGGTACCGACAATGAAATTAATGAAACAGTTTACCCGAAGCGCAGCCTTGGTTGCCACTTTGGCGTTATCGCACTCTGCTTTAGCCGCAGACGCTATGGATTTAGATGCGCTATTAAAAACACTCGAGCAGGGTAAAGTTGCCCAGTCTGCGGAAAATAAAGAGCGTGAGCAGGCATTTATGGCCCGCGAAAACGAACAATTACAGATGCTGCGTCAGGCCGAGCAAACTCGCAACGCCAAGCTTCAAGAGTCTGAACAGCTAGAAACGCGTTTTGAAGAAAACGAAGTGAAACTTGCGCAGCTATCCGATACCTTGCAAAACCGCATGGGCACACTCAAAGAATTGTTTGGTGTGCTGCAGCAAGAAGCAGGCGAGAGTGCCAATAAGTTTGCTACTTCTGTTATCTCTGCACAGCTTCCAGGGCGTGATGAGTTTATGGAAGAAATGGCGCAAAAAATGGGTTCAAGTTCGAAACTTGCTTCTATCGAAGACATCGAGAAGGTGTGGTTTGAGCTGCAGCGAGAGATGACCGAGCAGGGCAAAGTCACACGCTTTAATACTGAAGTGATCGTTGCCGGCGGCGCTAAAGAAAGCAAAGAAGTGCTGCGTGTCGGCGCATTTAACCTTATTGCCGATGGCAAGTACCTTGAGTACAACAATGTCACCGATACCTTATCTGAACTGACTCGCCAGCCAGTTGACCGTTACACCGCCAGTGCTCAAGACTTACAACAAGCCACTGACGGCTTTGTACAGTTCGCGTTGGACCCAACGGGTGGCTCTATTTTGGGCCTACTAGTACAGGCTCCAGGTAGTGAAGAGCGCGTGCATCAAGGCGGCACTGTGGGTTATGTGATTCTCGCGGTTGGCGCATTGGCGCTATTAATCGCCATTGAGCGGTTCATTTCTTTGCTTATCATTGGCAGCAAAATTCGTCGCCAGCTTAAAGACGATGTTGCCCGCGACGATAATCCGCTTGGGCGTGTGATGAAGGTGAAAGACCAGTACCCTCACGTGGCGCACGATACCCTTGAGCTGAAACTGTCCGAAGCAATTTTACGCGAGATGCCAAAAATCACGCGTAACCTCACGCTTATTAAAATCATCTCTGTGGTGGCGCCGCTGCTGGGCTTACTCGGTACGGTCACCGGTATGATTAATACCTTCCAAGCGATTACCTTATTCGGCACCGGCGACCCTAAGTTAATGGCTGGGGGCATATCTCAAGCCTTAGTGACAACGGTACTAGGTTTGGTCGTCGCTATACCGACGGTATTCCTTTATACCCTGCTTAATACACGCTCAAAGAACTTGTTGCTCATTTTGCAAGAGCAAAGTGCCGGTCTTATTGCTGAGCGCAGCGAAAAGGGAGCGTAAATCATGGTGCTATTGATTGATTGGATCAATGCAATTCGTGATTTTCTCGATACGGGTGGCCAGGTGCTCCTGGTCATCGGCATCCTCATCTTTGCCATGTGGTTGCTGATTTTGGAGCGCTTTATGTACTTCTTCCATGGCTATGGCAAGTACAAAAAATCGGTGCGCACCCAGTGGCAAAGCCGCAGCGAGCGTAACAGCTGGAATGCCGAGCAAATTCGCCAAGCGATGATCTCACGGGCGGGAATGAAGCTTAACGCTAATCTTGCTCTGATCAATGTCATGGTTGCACTATGTCCGCTGCTCGGTCTGCTAGGTACAGTAACTGGCATGATTGAGGTATTTGACGTTATGGCTATTACTGGCACCGGCAGTGCCCGTTCCATGGCCTCTGGGGTGTCGAAAGCGACTATCCCCACCATGGCCGGGATGGTCGGCGCGTTGTCTGGGGTGTTTGCCTCAACATTTTTACAGCGTCGCGCCAAACGAGAAGTCGAATTGTTAGAAGATAAAATGGTCTTGGACCACTAGTTGCGATGATGCCTGTGCTTGAGCACAGGCAAGGAGAAAAAAATGAGAGCCCCTTTAGGTAAAATATTTCAAGAAGAAGAAGCAGAAGAAATTAACATGACGCCGATGCTGGATGTGGTCTTCATCATGCTTATTTTCTTTATCGTTACCGCGTCTTTTGTCAAAGAGTCAGGTATTGATGTAAACCGCCCAGAAGCGGCAACGGCGGTGAAAAAAGAGCGCGCCAATATTCTTGTCGCTATCTCTGATAAGGGCGAGGTGTGGATCAATAAACGGGAAGTAGACGTGCGCGCGGTGCAAGCGAATATCGAGCGTTTAAAAGCCGAAAACCCGCAAGGCAGCGTGGTGATTCAAGCGGATAAGAAAGCCACTACTGATACCTTGATCAAGGTGATGGATGCCGCCAGAGCTGCGGGCGTATTTGACGTGTCGATTGCGGCTCAAGAGGCCTAAGGAGCTGCCATCATGCGTTATTTTATCGCCCTGATAGTCGCTGCGGTGGTGACCTTTATGCTGTTTTTAGGCATGCAGGCATTAATCTCCGGTGGCGAGGGAGCCATGACTGAGCCAGCTAAAGGCAACGTACTTGATTTTGTGCGCCTTAAGCAAGAAGAAACCGTCGAGAAAAAAGAGCGTAAACCGCAGAAACCACCGAAGCCAAAAGAGCCGCCACCACCGATGGACTCGCCGCAAACACAAAGCAGCGATCCTAACGCCAGCAGCGGTAATTTCGACTTTGCTGCCGATGTCAGTGCTGATGTCGACATTGGTAAGGGCTTAGCGCTAGAAAGCAGCGACGGTGAGTATTTGCCCATTGTTAAAGTCTCGCCTGTGTATCCACGCCGAGCTTTATCACGCGGTATTGAAGGTTATGTCATTGTCGAATTTACAGTGACTAAACAAGGCACCGTACGCGACCCGAAGGTACTTAAAGCCGAGCCTGAGAGTATTTTCGATAGAGCTGCAATGGATGCGGCTAAAAAATTCAAATACAAGCCGCGTATCGTTAATGGCGAGGCGGTAGAAGTGGCAGGGGTGCAAAACCGCATCACCTTCCAAATCAACGGTTAATGAGTGTGCCCCGCAGTGGGCACCTGTTGCGATTAAGAGGTTTACCATGACAAAACTGAACTCATTGCTGCTATTTGCAGGGTTAACATCGGCGACGTTAGTGTTGCCGAGCATGGCCAGTATGATCCCATCGGTGGCGCTCGCCAGCGCCCATGCAGAGCAAAAAACCAAACGCGTGCCGGCGCTGCGCGATAAGGTATATAGCCAATTAGCGCGGGCACAGAAGCTCGCTGATGACGGGGATGTAAAAGGCGGACTAGCGGCACTTGACTCTGTTAAAGAGCGTGCTTCAAGCATGAATAGCTACGAAAAGGCCATGATGTACAATTTTTATGGCTTTATTTACTACAATGAAAACCGCTTGGATGAAGCCATTGATGCTTTTGAAAATGTTGTTGCTCAGACAGATATTCCTGAGAGTTTAACGCTTAGCACGCTGTTTTCATTGGCGCAGTTGTCGATGGCCAACGATGATTATCAAGGGGTGATTGATTACCTGACCCGTTGGGATAAGGTCAATACCAAAGCGCAGCCTGACAGTTATTATGTGCTGAAATCTCAAGCCTATTACCAAATGAGCCAATATCAGGATGCTTTGGCAGCGATAAACACAGCTATTGCACTTGCTGAAAAAGACGGGAAAACACCGAAGGAAAATTGGCTGGTATTGCAACGCGCTTTGTATTACTCATTACAACAACCAGAGCAGGTTGTGGCGGTGATTGAGAAAATGATTGCGCTGTACAACAAGCCCGAATATTGGCTGCAATTAAGCGGTATGTATGGTGAGGTAGGGCGTGAACAAGAGCAACTGGCTACTATTGAAGCTGCATATCAACAAGGCTTTGTTACCAGCAAATCGGATTTACGAAACTTAGCCCAGGTTTATATGTTCAACGGCTTACCTTATAAGGCTGCGAAAGTTATGAAAACCGCGCAAGCCAAAGGTGTCGTCGCGGATAATGTTAAAAACAATGCCTTTATAGCAGAAGCTTTTGTACAAGCCAAAGAAGAACGCAAGTCCCTTGCTTACTTTGAAAAAGCGGCTAAGCAAAGCCAAGAAGGTATTTATGACCAACGCCTTGCTGAGGTGCACTTGAATCTCGAGCAATATGCAGAGGCGGCGGATGCGGCCAGGGCAGCTCTGGAGAAAGGGGGTTTACAGCATGAGTCTAATGCGTATGTGGCGTTAGGGATGGCGCAGTTTAACTTACAGAACTTTGACGCCTCTATTTTGGCCTTCGAACAGGCGGAGAAACACAAGCGCTCTGAGCGTTTGGCGCAACAATGGATAAAATATGTAAAAAATGAAAAGCTGCATGCTGAGACATTAAAGCAGGCGCTTTTATAAAGTGTTTTATGATTAGGTATAATAGAGTTAGTTAATATAAATATTAATTAACCGTGCCTGGTCTTTAACAACCATAATCGCAACACCAAAGCCGCCCTCGGGTGGCTTTTATCTTTTTTAAGTAATAATATTAATAACTTAATCATGTCATCATATGTTTAAATAAGTGTCACTTCATTGTCATAAAGCCACCGTATTGTATGTCGTAACTTTTAAATGCGTTAACAATAATTGACATTCAACGGAGTATAACAATGAAACTATCTGACTTATTCAAGGTCAGCCTAGTGGCTTCAGCAGTCACACTGGCAGCATGTGGCGGCGACATCGAAATCACCCCAACTGTAAATGACAACAGCACAAATACAGATAACAGTGTTAATAATTCAAACAATACATCTGGTGGTGACAACTCCGATGATTTTGAATGTGCCAGCTACGAGTCTGACTCTGGTACGGTCCAAGGTGTATTTGATGGTCGTGACTGTATTTACAATGACTCCTTTGCCAGTAAAACTATTGAAATCACCAGTAACATTACGTTCTCTGAAATCCCAGATAATGGTGTGCACTTATTTGAGCAAGCACTGTTAATCGGTGAAGATGGCAACACCACAGAAGGTTTTGAAATTCCAGCAAATGGCCCAACGCTAACAGTTGAGCCTGGTGCTACCTTGGCCTTCCAATCTGGCGAAGCCATTATTCGTATCGCTCGTGGCGCAAAAATCCAAGCTAATGGCACCGAAGAGAAACCTATTACGTTCACTTCAGCTAATGCCTTCGACCGTTTTGATAGCGCAGGAGAAGGTGCTCGCTATGCAGATTGGGGCGGTATCATTATTAATGGTAATGGTATCACTGACCAATGTACTGATGCAGAGCGTGATGCAAGCACTTGTAACGTTGCCTCTGAGGGGATCACTAGCTACTTCGGTGGTGACGACAATACTGATTCTAGCGGTAGTATCAAGTGGGCCAAAATTTGGTATGCAGGTTCAGGTCCTAAAGTAGGGGGTGAGGGCGATGACCTTAATTCACTTACATTAAATGCAGTGGGTTCAGGTTCAGAGTTTGAATACCTGCATATTCACCAAGGTTTCGATGATGGTATTGAATTCTTTGGCGGTGCAGCGACGATTAAGCACATTGTTGTTACCGACACGCAGGATGATTCATTCGACTTTGATGCGGGTTGGCAGGGTGCAGGTCAATTCTTATATGTACAACATGGTACTGTAACCTTGAACGACGGCACTGTGGTGAACATGGGCAACAACGGTTTCGAATCTGATGGTGTTAAGGGCGAGTCTTCACCGCAAGTGGGCCCAACTAACCCGACCCTTGCTAACATCACCATCGTGACCACAGATGGCAATTCTGTGCGAGATGATGACCCTTCGCAAGCTTACAAGTTCGACGATGAGTTCAATGCCAGCATTTACAATGCCTTATTGGTTAAGAAAAATGCGGTAAACAGCAGCTGTATTCAAGTGACTTCTGATGGCGAAAAGCAAGCCGATAACATCATGTTTAATAACTCAGTGATGGCGTGCTCTTCAAACTTCACCGATACAGATACATTCGCAGCGGGCCCATTAGCAGGTCAAACCAAGGCGTCTTGGTTCGAAAATAGCGGTAGTAGCGAAATTTTGACTGATGATGTATCGGTATTGGCTGAAAATGGCTTTGCAACAAACACTGCCTCAGCAGATGTTTCAATTAATGCCAACGATTTAAGTGGCCTAGACTCAAGCTTCTTTGAGAGCGTAGATTACATCGGCGCGGTATCTGATCAGGACACAAGCTCTAGCTGGTATAAGTGGGTTGAGACTGCTGTTAATGCAGCGGCTCAAGACTAAAAGCCTAGTTATTTAGAGTGTTAAATTGAGGCACCTTGGTGCTTGAGCAAAGCAGTAGGCGCCTATTTTTTGTCAAACTGATTAGGATGTATATCATGTTTAAACAACATAGGCTGAGCAAACTCACCCTCGCGGTTGGCCTGGGATTGTTTGTCCACACTAATGGCCTAATCGCAGCTGAAGCAGAGCTCGCAGCGAACGATGAAATAGAAGAGGTTGTGGCTGTAGGAACTCGGCTTCAAGGAAGCGCTGCAGCTGTGGTTGAAGAACGAAAAAATCAGGCATTCGTTGCTGATATTCTCGGAGCCGAGCAACTATCACGTACTGGCGACAGTGACGCTGCCTCAGCGCTTCGTCGTGTGACAGGCCTGACATTAGTTGATGGTAAGTTTATTTATGTTCGTGGTCTGGGCGAGCGTTATTCCAGTGCTAGATTGAATGGTGCCTATATCCCTAGCCCCGACCTCACTCGCAACGTCGTGCCGCTGGATATCTTCCCAGCAAGCATCATAGAAAGTATGGCGGTGCAAAAAGCCTACTCTCCCGATATGCCTGCGGCGTTCGGTGGCGGTAACATAGACATCAGAACCAAATCCATCCCCAGCGATTTTGTTGCCGGAGTGGAGTTGGGCGTTGGCTATAACACAACAGCGGATGAAGGCTATACCTATGATGGTAATGATGCCGGCGTTCCTCAAGCAATGAAAGATGCGATTGTTCGCTATCAAGGGAACTTTAGCATCAACAATATAGTTAACAGAGACTATTTGCAGGACAATGAGCAAGGAACGCGTGCTCAGCAAGCGACCGCTATCAATAACCAATTGTTAAAGTCATTGCCACGAAACTATGGCCTGAAAGAAGAGTCACTTGACCCGGAAATGGGCGTCAAAGCGCACATTGGCAATAGCTTTGAAGAGGATTACTTCGGCGGTCGTATTGGCTTTTTACTATCAGGTGCGTATGTTAATGAATGGGATGCACAAACTCGCTTTTCATCTGTGATTGCACAAGATGTCGATAGCAGTTGTGCGACTAGCCTAGATTCTGCCGAGCAGGTTGCAAACTCGTGCTATAACACCGTGAAAAATTCGACTGTAACGACCGAGAACGAGCGTTATAACGCCACGGCAAGCCTTGGTTACACCTTCGATACACATAGTATTTCTGCTCAACAACTCTATATTGTCGATAATGAAGACGAAACGGAAGTAGCGATTTCACAAAGCCCGGCGGGCAGTTCAACGTTTACCATTGCCGGTGACGGGTTAGCTAATCGCAATCACGAATTCAATCTTGAAGAGCGTAAGCTCAATGTATCCCAGTTCCTTGGACAGCATACTTTCTTGGATTTATGGGGAGTCGGCTTTGATTGGCAGTATACGCGTTCGAAAGCAACCACAGATATTCCCACCAACGTTGATTTTGAGTTTCGCGATCAATACGGCGAAAACGGTCGTTACGCGGGGTCTGAGATCACCGGAGACGACAACCGCGTGATCATGTCATATACCGATATGGAAGAACGTGTAACTTCCTATGGTGGTAACTTTAACTTGCCTTTGATGTTTGATGGTGTCGATGTCGAGTTTAAGGTAGGTTATGACTTTTCGGATCGAGCAAGAATCTACAACACTTCTAGCTTCACTGTGAACAACAGTGCTGGTGCTGCGATCAATGTCAACGATGGCAGTCGCGATCCGCTGACTAACAGCGGCTATTTAAGCGATCAATTTATCGATGGCAACGCCATTTTGGTCGATTTTAACGAACCAACACCACCAGATGCTGATGACTATATTGCTGGTCAAAAGATTGATGCTGGCTATGGCTCATTCGATGTAATGTATGACCAATGGTTGCGCATTAGCGGCGGTATACGATATGAGGAATTCAAACAAACCTCAGTTGGTACGTCTAGCCTTATTTTTGATGGCGAAGATTTGCAAACGATTTGGTCTGCCGAGAACATTGAAGATGGCACTATCTTAGAAGATGATTGGTTCCCCGCATTGTCATTAACTTATATTGGCGCAGAGCAATATCAAGTTCGAGCCGGTTACGGTGAAACCGTAGTGCGCCCTGACTTTCGTGAAGTGGTCCCTGTCACCTATTTTGACCCGCTAACCGATATTCGTACTTTTGGTCGCGTCGGTCTTAAGAGCAGTCCGATTAAGAATTACGACCTTCGCTACGAATTCTACGGTGAAGCAGGGAACTCCTACAGTGTCGCAGCCTTTTATAAGGATATAGAAGCACCCATTGAGACCGTTTTGCGTATTGGTGATGAAGACTACTCCGCGACCTTCGTCAATGGTGAAACTGCTGAGGTGTATGGTATAGAAGCAGAATGGCTTCAAGATCTGACGTTCTTGAGCGATGGACTATTTACCAGCGGTAATATTACTTTAAGTGATTCCGAAGCGAAGATAGATCCTGCTTTAGCCGGAAACCTAACTAACCCAACTAAGCGTATGACGGGTCACTCTGAATACGTCGTCAATATGCAGCTAAATTACGACTCTGCTGATGGCGTTCATAGTGCGTCATTGGTCTATAACGTGTTTGGTGAGCGTATTCTCGCCGCTGGCGTAGCGGGGCGTGATGATGCCTATGAGCAACCATTTCACTCGTTAGACTTAGTGTACACGTGGTACCCAGATTTCAACTCTAAAGTGAAATTCAAAGTCCAAAACCTGTTAGACGAGCAAAAAGAAGTGACGCAGTCAGACATCGTAGTGCGTTCACGTGAAGAAGGTGTAGAATTCAGCGTAAGTTATGCATATGAGTTCTAGTTGCACGTAACAACAAAGAAAGCCCAGCGAGAGCTGGGCTTTTTTATATGCGTATTAACGGCATTTAATAGTCGCATAAAGAGGATAACACTGGTTTTTGCTGCCCGTGCTTTTTTTAATCCACGCACTGCCATACCAGTCATAATCAGCATAAGACGATTCATCTTCACCACAGGTAACGGTACTTCCAGAGACTTCTTGATTGTGACCGCGTGCTTCACAAAAGGTGTTGCCATTGGTTGAGCCCACAAAGAAGGACTCTAAACGCCCATTGACCCACACTTTCGGGCCATAATAGGTCACTGTTGAAGCGGCTAATGAACCTTGTTTGTTGAGCATATTCACTTCAGCGCGCATAAAGCTTACTTGCTCTTGGTCTGGTGCTGCCAAGTTGACCGCTGAGCTTTGAGCAGACGCTGTTGATGATAGTACTGCGACCGTCAGTGCCGCGATAGAGGTTACGAATAAATTCATGACTATTTCCTTGTTTAATTGTTAATGCACACCTCCGACTGCCTGTGTACCTACTTACTACACCATCAACTGTTTTCAAAATAGCGACAGAATGGTTAATAAATTGTGACTAGCTAATAGGATGATATTAGCTATATGAAATAATTTTAAGTTGTATCTAACCCACTAGTGCCTTGGGCGTTGCAGTGCTATTGTCAGAGATTCTCAGTGCTCGCTGGGTCTCACGCAATATGAATAAACTTGTAAGTAAGAGGAATCTGTAATGAAAAAAGTAGGCTTAGTAGGCTGGCGGGGGATGGTTGGCTCCGTACTGCTAGAGCGGATGCAACAAGAAAATGATTTTACTCATATTGATGTGACCTTTTTTACCACTTCACAGACAGGACAGTTGGGCCCGGCAATTGGCGGCGATGCTAAACCTTTATTGAGCGCCTACGATGTTGACGCGCTCAAGGGCATGGATGTTGTTGTGACCTGTCAAGGTGGCGATTACACCAATGAAGTCTATGGTAAATTGCGCGACAGTGGTTGGCGCGGGTATTGGATTGATGCCGCCTCGGCGCTGCGTATGAGCGACGAGAGCATTATTGTGCTCGACCCGGTGAATCATGATGTTATCGAGCAAGGTCTTGAACAAGGTGTAAAAACCTTCGTCGGTGGTAATTGCACGGTATCGTTGATGCTATTGGCATTGGGGGGCTTGTTTGAACAAGATTTAGTTGAGTGGGTTAGCCCCATGACCTATCAAGCGGCCTCCGGCGCCGGTGCGCGCAATATGAAAGAATTACTTAAGCAAATGGGTGATATTCATGGTGTCGTTGCCTCGCAACTTGCTGACCCTGCCAGCGCTATTTTAGAAATAGACAAGCTGGTTGCGAATAAAATGAAAGATGGTTCACTGGATTATGATCAGTTCGGCGTGCCATTAGCAGGTAGCTTGATCCCGTGGATTGATGTGCCAATGCCGTCAGGGCAAAGCAAAGAAGAGTGGAAGGCTGAAGTAGAAGCCAATAAAATTTTGGGTTCCTCGAAGCAACCTATCCCGGTTGATGGCTTATGCGTGCGTGTAGGTATGATGCGCTGCCACGCTCAGGCACTGACCATCAAATTGCGTGAGGATGTTAGCGTTAGCAAAATAGAGCAAATTCTTGCGAGTCACAACGAATGGGTCGATGTCATTGCCAACGAGCGCGGTGCATCGAGCGAAGAGTTGAGCCCTGTCAATGTCACAGGGACTTTACGAATTCCTGTTGGCCGCATTCGCAAGCTCAGTATGGGGCCTCGTTATATTAGTGCATTTACGGTGGGCGATCAGCTACTATGGGGAGCGGCAGAACCGCTTAGAAGAATGCTGAAAATTATCTGTAACGGGTACTAAGCTGCTGTAAATAGGGCACTTTTGTGCCTTTTTATTATTCCTAGCTAGACTTTTACCAGCGCATTTCCTAGTATACCTGCAATGTGTTGGTAGGAGTCTTGCCTGTGCGTTTTATTGTTGGCTTATTCGTCCTTGTTAGTGCGCTCAGTGTGTCTGCTCACGAGTTGAAGGGCAGCTTACCAGATCATTACCCTCCTTATAGTATCGTGGGTGATACCACCAAAGGCATTATTCCTGACCTATTAGTGGCGCTGAACTCGTTTAGTGATCATGCCTATAAAGCGCAGCCAAATACCTCACGGCGCTCATTAAAGTTGTTACACGAAGGGCAAATTCATTACCGCTTTGATTCCGAGCGCTGGGTTGCAAACGCCAGTCACTATTATTGGAGTGACGCGATAGTTGAAGTGAATGATGTGTTGGTTTATCCGGCAAGCGGCCCAGCAATCAATGATATAAAACAACTGCAAAGGTTAGCAAACGACCGCCAAAAGCCGCTGCGAATTGGAACCCGCTTCGACTACCACTATCCAACTTTAATGCCGCTGCTTAATAACGGCAACATGGTCCGTGATAACTTTTACTCTGAAATAAATATGCTAAAGGCCCTGGCAGACAAAGAGCATGGGCAACTCAGTGCTGTTGTAATTGCAGAGCATGTTTATGATTATCTGTTGAGGTCAAGACCTGAGCTGGTGGGTGAATTAGTTAAAAGTAACCGCCCCATAGACACAGCTCTTTACCAGTTTCAGTTTCCAAAAACTGATAACGGGCGTATCAATATGCTTTATACTAACCGCTTATTAGATAAGTTAAGGCGTAATGGCGAGTTGGAAAAAATAGTTAATAACTATACCCAGTAATAGGTTTATTTAAGCCAATGTTTAATAAGTTCAGCAATTGCCTTATGATGGTCCTGCGCATAGCAAGAGATAACTTGTTTTTGGCGCTTGCTCTGGTCCAATTTTGACTGCTTTTTTTGATGTAAGCGTGCGAAGGGACCTTGTTTTGATTTATCATTCATTGTTTTCTAACTACTGCCTAATGACTAAATTCAGCTATATTTTACCCGTGGTGTGTATGCTCTCCCTGAGTGCTTGTAAGGGCACCCAGCGTTATCATGAAACCCAATCTCAACGCTTAGACGAGTGTGCATATAAAAATGATGATGACTATTTTGCGTGCTTAGAGCAACAAAAACAGAACTATCAGCGGTTTCAACAACAGCGTCAACAAGAAAATAATTAAGCTAAATATTTCATAGTGTTGAAATACCTACCTATACTTTTAACTTCCGCTTTAAAAATATGTATGCTGGCATGGAAGTTAACAACAAGAAAAAGCGTTTTACAATACGCGTTACACTAATAACAACCTTCATATTTGCTTGCGCCTTCACGGTTATTGCGGCTATATCACTACACTATTACTTTAGTAGTAGTCTTGCAAAAAATGCAGCGACAACGCAGTTTGAATTAATCGCTACTCAGGTCGCCAGCCAAGCGCGACGTCAAGAGCAGGCTGCGGTAAGTCTCGCCAATGTAATTAAGCTGCAAAATATTCGTGATGTCAGGTCCATTAGCAGCGAGCAACTAACTCGCTTTAGTGCTTTATTAAGTGCTCAAGAAGAGGTGTTTTCATTATTTTACGGCTTTAGTAACGGCGATTACTTTGAAATATCTAATTTAGAGTCCACTCCCGGGATTAGGCGCGTGTGGGGTGCAGCACCTAACGACCGCTGGGTTGTTGTACAAATATATGGTCAGGGCGGCGATAGGAAAAGGTATACCCAATTTCTCGACTCCAAGCTTAACGTTCGAATACAAACTGAGGAGCCAACAGACTACGATGCTCGGCAAAGGCCGTGGTTTAAGAACGCATCACATCAAAGTGTAAATAAAATGCCCCCCTATATGTTTAGCTTTATAGGTCGCCCTGGCACGAGTTACGCGATTACCGGCAAAAATAACGTGGTAGCGGGGACCACCGTGTTGCTATCTTCTTTGTCTAGATACATGGACATACCTGATTATACCCTAACCGGCAATGGCTATTTATTTGATGACAATGGGGAAGTCAGCATAGAGCAACGTGTTGATGCGCCATCAGAACTGAACGTGACACCCATCACCTTAGACGACCGTCAGCGTGCTTATTTAGATAAAGTCGGTACTTTGCGAGTAGGGGTTATGGATGATTACCCTCCATTTGAGTACTCAGTATCGGGCCAACCTCGGGGTTACAGTGTTGAGCATATTCGTTTATTGGCGAGGAAACTGGGGGTCGAGCTGCAATTTATCAACGGCTATCGGTTTCCGGAACTAGTGGAGCAGTTAAAGTCCGGCAAAATAGATATGCTACTTGGACTTATGAAAAACGAAGAACGTGAACAGTTTTGTGTATTTGCGAATGGCCACTATGACACTAGGGTGATTGCCACCATGCGCCAGGGGGAGACACAAGGGCAACAACGTTTAAGTGACTTCAAAGAGTTGCGAATTGCTGCGCAAAAAGGCTACGCAGTGACAAAGTTTTTAAAGGCGCATTTAGGCAACGCCCACTTTATTGAATACAACGATACCCTCGATGCGCTAAAGAGTCTTAACAGAGGGGAGGTTGATGTTGTGTTCGATGATGAGGTGGTTATCAACTACATTCAAGCTTACTTCTATATTGAAGGGCTTGAAAAAATAACCCAAATTAGTGAACTAAAATCACAAAGTGACTTCAACTTTCATCACACGGTAAGAAAGGATTTAGCGCCGCTGATGACGTTTATAAATCGGGCTATTAATGAACTAGAACCAAGTTTGAAAGGAGATCTAAAACAAAAGTGGTTAGACTTTGACAGCCCCAGACGGCGTGCAGAGCTTTCACAGTTGCCCTCTAAGCAGTTACTGGATATTGCCCAACAAGCACCCCTACGCGATCGCATGCACGAAATAGAAATTGATAACAAAACACATTATGCCTATATATCGCGTGTTGAGGGGCTCATTGGTTCTGGGAATCAGGAATACATCGCACTCATAGTCAGCGAGGATGAGGCCTTGTCGCAACTGCAATGGCAAGTAAAAAAGGCCATGTTAGTAACCTTATTTGTGTTATTTATAGTACTGATCATTATCTCCCAAATGGCGCGTAATCTAGCCAACCCCATTCAACGCTTAATTGAAGAAAATCAAAAGATTGGTCAACGAGACTATGACCATGTTCATTATGTTGACTCTCGTATTGAGGAAATCCACCAACTTTCATCGGCCATGGTTAATATGTCTGAATCAATATGTGACTTTGAGGCCGGACAAAAGGAATTGCTCGATGCATTTATTCAACTTATTGCTCAGGCGATTGATGAAAAATCGCCATACACAGGGGGGCATTGTGCTCGCGTACCAGAGCTGGCGATGATGTTGGCGAAAGAAGCGAATAATCAACAGAAGGGACCATTTGCGCATTTTGGTTTTAATTCCAAAGAGCAGTGGCGTGAATTTGAAGTAGCTGCGTGGTTACATGATTGCGGTAAAATTACGACACCGGAGCATATTGTCGATAAAGGCTCTAAGTTAGAGTGTATATATAATCGAATTCACGAAATACGTATGCGCTTTGAAGTGTTATACCGCGATGCACGCATTGATTATCTTGAAGCCGTAAATAGAGAGCCTGAAGAGCAACTAAGGCTTTATGCAACGCTTCAACAGCGACAAAAGCAACTAAAGGAAGATTTTGCTTTTGTTGCCAAATGCAATGTCGGTGGAGAAATGATGTCTGAACAAGACCGCAGCAGATTGGAGTCGATAGCAGAGCAAACATGGTACCGAAATTTCGATGATTGCCTTGGGCTATCCCCGGCCGAACAGCGGCGGATGAAAGGTTTTGAGCATACCACTGAAGGTCAAGAGTATTTACTTGCGGATAAAAATCGCCATATATTTGCACGTAATGAAAGGGAATTTAGCCGCAATTCAGGTTTTGGTTTTAATATGGAACCAACAGAAAATAAAAAAAATCTGGGCGAGTTATATAACTTAAAAATAGGCCGGGGCACTTTGACGAAAGAAGATAGGTATATTATTAATGAGCATATTATTACGACCATTCGCATGTTAGAAACTCTGCCATTACCAGAGGATTTACAGCGTGTACCCGAATATGCTGGTGCGCATCATGAAAAGTTGGATGGCGGTGGGTATCCGCGAGGATTAATTGCTGAGCAAATGTCAGTGCCTGCACGGATCATGGCCATTGCCGATATTTTCGAAGCGCTGACTGCAAATGACCGGCCATATAAGGAAGCAAAAACCTTATCCCAGTCACTGAAAATTATGAAATTTATGGCGCAAGATAGGCATATAGATAAAGATCTATTTGCTTTGTTCTTAACAAGCGGTGCTTACATGGATTACGCAAGGCAACATCTTAACGACTCGCAAATTGATGACGTTGATATCAAAGATTACATAATCGGCTAGCCGTCATTTAGCAGTTTGTTGTCTGAAGAAAGAACACGTTATCAGACAAATGAGCTTATCTGTTTTGATTAATGATTTGAATAAGAGGGCAGTGAAAGCGACCCTTTTTATTTTATCGTTTGAATCATTTTTTCTACAAGAACCCGCTATGTGGACAGGTTCAAAGTAAAAGAGAAGGCCCTCGAGGATAAGAAAAAATAGCAGAATCAACGTTTAAGTCAAAGAAAAGGGTAGTTGAAGCTACCCTTCTTATTTCTATTGATAGCGACTAATTTCCTTAATGAAATTAGTCGCTATGAGACTTTCAAAAAAAAAGAAACGATCAAGCTATAGGTTCACAGCTCCAAATCAAAGTCATTTTTTGCTGCAATTTTTAGGGCTTTAATCATCCCCTCAATATCCTGTAGCTTTTCATCATATATGACTTCTTGATCTTCATCGGTTGTCATCGACGATAACTTATCCAAACGTTCTTCATAACACTTTAAAGCTTCGTGAATGATATGATATTCGCTAACGATTAACTTCATACCTTTAGCTGGCATTTGCGAGTTCCTCTTTTGTAACTAACTTAACTCTTGATCTATCTAAACCTAGTTCTTCTAATATGCCTAGATACTTCTTAAGAGTCATATTTTTTGCAGGGGCAATCATGTAATGACCTTCATGGCCAGGTCGCATATCTTTAACTATTTTGAGCTCTTTAGGCAAAGATGCACCTTTTACAATCTTCCAGACCTTTTTACCGGGTTTTTTCATTATTCTAGTGAGGTGATCAAATGCTGAGAAGCCATTGCCATTAGCAACTACCATCTCTATACCGTCCTGCTTAGTGATTACAACATCGACTCTCGCTCTGTCTTCATCAAATTTAGGCCAAGTAGCATTACCCATGCGATATAAATCTTTAGTGAACTCTGCGACATCCATGATGTATAGGCTTTCTGGTGTGATCATGTAAACTATCCTTGTTGTAACTGTTAAATTAAAAAGTATCAGGCCTATGATAGCAACAAATTATATGACTAGCTACTGTCCACATTGAAGGAACTGTATGGTTAGAAAAGCCTATAATTTATGTTATGTTAAATTAGTTGTTGTATTGAAATTCCTTAAGATAGCCCCTGTTTATTTAAAGAGAAGAGCTGTTATTTGAGAGGGTTTTCCATAATTCGAAGACGAATGGCTCACTATTTCGTGAGCCGAAAGGACTTGATTTTAATTTAACTCGTCATCTTTCCAAAACTTGGTTCCTTTTAGAACTGCTTGCAGAGCTAACCCTGTTTCAGTCATGGAATAAATAGTCACATCGCCAACTTGGGCTTCAGCGGCAACGGCTCCACCTTCAGTTTTATGCTTTGCAGCAGCATCGGCGTTACCACCAAATGCCCAACCATTCTTAATGAAATAATTGAGTGCATCTTCGGTATGAAACACCATCACCACATTAAAATCTTTAACTCCTAAGCCTAACCCTAGCCCAGCTTCACCCATTTTCATATAGGTCCATTCGCCGGTGCGATTATTTTTTGCAACACCATAGCCACCGCCAAAACTTGCAAAGATTACGTTCACATTGGCATTATCAAATACGGCGTAACCTGCTGCAGAGGTTAGTTGATTACGAACATCCGGCTTCTGGTCATAAAGGCGATTAAGAGTATCACTGCGCATATCTTGAACTACTTGTCGTTTCTGCGCTGGCGTGCCAGTGCTTGCACATCCGGTCAGCACCGCGAACAAAGTGAAAATAAAAGAATACGTTAGCACCGATTTAGATAGTTTCATTTAGAACCCCTTCTTTATGTCCAATACTAGACAGTATCGGACTTTATGGTAAGCTATGCCTTATATTATTGTAGTCCAGTTGTCAGTATGCCTACGCCACTAGTCGATACCTTTAAACAACTTCGCTATCAAATAGCGCATCTTGAAGATGATACGTTGCACAGCGAATACCCTGAACTTGCCGCATTTATAGCTCAACAAAGCTTAAACGTCGCTGAAGTTAAACAAGATTTGCTATTTATCTACCGGTTTTTATACGTATACGGTCGAAAGTCAGATGCCACTTTTACTCGGTTTCGTAATGAGATAGAACGCTTTGCTTTGTGGACTTGGTTTAATAAAACATGTTCTTTGTTTTCTTTGAAACGAGAAGATATTGAGCAATACATTGATTTTGTTGTTGAACCAGATAAAACCTGGTGTTCCGACTCGGTGCAATGGCGCTTTAAACAGCATCAAGGTTTACGTAAAGCCAACGAAAAATGGCGACCGTTTATAGCACGCGAGACAAAGCCATCGCAACAAAGTTTAAATGCGACTTTTACAGCACTTAATGTATTTTATAAGTTTGCTATTTTAGAAGAGCAAGCGTTCGCGAATTTTGTCCCGGTAGTTAAAAAGAACTGCCCTTATTTAGTTGTTCAGTCGCAAATCAATCAACCGGATACTCTCAGTGATTTGCAGTGGGAATATGTACTGCGTGTAACCGAAGAGCAATGTCAGGAAGACCCTGATCTAGAACGTAATCTTTTTACTTTAGCCTGTTTGAAAGGCCTGTATTTAAGGATCTCTGAGTTGTCTGAGCGTACTAATTGGTCTCCTGTCATGTCGCATTTTTGGCAAGACGCTGATGGCTTTTGGTTTCTGCGTGTTATGGGCAAAGGTAACAAACTCCGTGATGTTACGTTAAGCCAAGATTTTATTGCATATTTAAAACGCTACCGTTTGTATAGAGGGTTAAGTGCCCTGCCCCGTGTTGATGAACCCTACCCACTAATTCATAAAATACGGGGGAAAGGCGGAATGACGGTTAGACAAATTCGCCGCCTTGTTGCGCAAAGTTTTGAATTGGCCAGCTCAGCGCTGGTAGCCGATGGCTTCACTGAAGAAGCGGAAAAGCTACAAGCAGCAACTGCTCATTGGCTGCGTCATACGGGGGCAACTCATGATGCTGCTTCAAGGCCGCTCAAGCATCTTTCCGAAGATTTAGGTCATGCAAAAATTGCGACCACGGATCAAATTTATATTCAAACGAATATAAAAGAGCGCGCTAAATCGGGTGTTAAACGTAAACTTTAGGAACTGCATTTATGGAATATCAATTGGCAGCAGCCCTGGGCTTAGCATTTTTTATTTATTCAGTTTCCTTTCGTAGATTGGCTCGGGCTGAATTAACTGGCCCGATGTATTTTGTCATTGTCGGTGCCGCGCTTGCGTGGGCATTTAGCGATGCAATGAAAGTGGATCAGCCATTGAGCGCGCTATTACCATTAGTTGAATTGACACTTGCGGTATTTCTTTTTACTGATGCAGCCAAGACGCGTATTAATGTACTAAAGTCGCAGTTCAAGTATCCTTTAGTGCTTTTGTTCGTTGCTTTACCAATAACCTTTTTTGTTACATTTGCTTTGGGGTATTTACTCTTTCCGCACATGCACATTATTGCCTTGGCCCTATTGGAGGTACGGCCACGATTCGTAACAAATCGACCAATAAAATAATTAACCACTTGAATTAAAAGAAAAATTCAAGTCAAACTGTTGATTTTGCTTTGCGAAGTTATCAGATAAGTCTATTTGAAGTTTTCCATTTAATATATTTACCGACGCTGTATACAACAAAATGTAAAATCTCGTCCAACCGTATTACTGCGGGCTTTGGCTTTTTATGATGTCAAGTTTGTAGTTTAGGGGCTTTCGCTTTTTACTTAAATCGAGATGGTAATCGCCGAAGCGATTAATATGCTCAGTTCGATATGGCGAAAGAAACTTCAACACCTCTTCTGAAATTGGCATTTGACGTTGTTTCAATTGCGACAGAACTTCTGTCATGGATTGAACGTTATGCAAAATAACCAGATTAGCCACAAGCTGATTATACTTAATGACCTTCCGCTGTTCATGTCGCACATTTTCCGCAATAATACCGTCACCCCCAAAGAACAACCACTTGGTGAAGTTATTGAACTCTTCACTTTTATTGGTAGCAGAATGAATGGTGCGCCTGAGCTCCACATCGCTAATGTACTTCAGTAAGAATATAGTTCGTATCGCTCTACCCAACTCACGAAAGGCAAAATACAGTCGGTTTTTACGGCTGTAAGTTCCCAAACGTTTTAAAATTGTAGACGGTGATATTTTTCCTGCCTGAATAGACAGTGCCACACGTAACATATCGGGCAGGTGTCGTTCAATCAATGACCAATTGATATTACCTCGGAACAAACGGTTTATATGCTTGTACTTGGTTCGACCGTCAGCTTTGTAAAATACCAGCTTCTTGATGTTTCGTATTCGGGGCATCAAGTCAATACCTAGCAAATGAGCCAGGCCAAAAACGGTTGTGCTTTGAGCTTGAGTGTCTCCATGGATCACATCCGGCTGTATGTCCGATTCATTCTTAATGAGGCCATCAAGGATGTAGATAGCTTCATAAACGCCACACGGAATGAAGTGGCTGAATAAAGCTATGTAAGTGTCCGAGACGTGATAATAACCTATACCGCCATACCCCCCATAACGGATATGATACTCTGATAATAGGTTCTGTTCGTACACGTTCCACTTGGTACCATCAGCTGATGCTGATTTACCTGATCCCCAGAAGGATGGCAGCTCAAACTTGTTATAAGCATTCACGGTTTTTACAATAGCTTTTTCAAGTTTCTCTTCAGTGACATACTTTAAATTCAGCCAAGCAACTTGCTTACGGCTTAAGGTCTTGATTGAGCGAGCTGTTTGAGTTGGCCCAAGATTGCAGCCATAACAAAAAAGGGTCGATATAAAGCGTTTACGAGGATTATCAAGTTTGCTTTCAAATCCAGATACAGGCTTAAACAATTTGTGGGCGTCCAGCCATTGCTCGGATTCTACCAGAATATCGACAATGCTCTTTTCCTCAAGAGAGTCCCGTAAGGCTTCATCAAGCTTCTTGAGTTGTTGGGGCTCAGGGATATTCTGATGTCTTCTAATCACAAGCTGATCATTATTGAAATCAAGAAACTCATTGGATTGAAATTGCTCGTCCACCTGAGTTGATAATTCGCTGAGAGTTTTCTTTAATTCAGTTGCAAAGGTTTTGCTATCCTTTGAAAAACCTAGCATGTCAGTATATTCAGATAAACCTTGCTCGTATTCATCCCAACTGATTAGTTCTTTGCGATAATCTGAATGTTCCAGGCTGTAACGAATGAATAAATCACCTGAGCTGAGTTCATTCTTGATCCGAGACAGAACACACAACTCAAAGTATTTACGGTTGACCGTTTTCGTGTCTGCGTTGAATATCAGCTTCTTCCATTTATCGTTCACCCAGGGCTGCGCGACAAACTCCTCATAGTGACCCAGTTCCTGCTTGTGGGTATTTCGATACTCCAGAATGGTTTCTAGCGCCAGTAGAATCGAGCTATCTTCAGATGATGACCCTAACTCTAAAAGCTCCAAACAGTTCAGAAGCTGGGCACGTTGCGGTTTATACAATTTAAGCATAAAGGGATAATAATTATTTCCAGCATAGGCTAAGTGCTCTTCACACTCAGCTAATAGTATCGCTGGCTCTTCGCTCATGGCGTTTCGAATATCCGACAGTGATGGCGGTACGCCAGCTTCATTATCACCATAAGTTTTTAAGACATTACGAAACTGGCTGATAAGTTTTTCCGTTCGCTGTGTATGCTCCTGATGGTATTCCATCAGTCGGGTCTCCGCAGATTGGTGCAACTTATTCAATTTTCGTTTAAAGATACCCGCCACGTCGTCTAAGGATTGACTTAATTTTGATTGGATCATCAACACCATCAGTGTGTAACGTTTGGCCTGCTTCATTTCTTTTAAGTGAAAAGCATCCAATGAACGAGCCTCTAAAGTGAAATGATGTTTCTTCGTTAACGGTAGGAACTCCATATTTGGTAAGCGTTCGACTAGGCCTTGTAACCATTGTAAATGTTGAAGGTAGCTTTTGACTTCTTTATTCGTGGGTTTTTTAACTTCTCGTTTAATCGAGTCCCAGCGTGTTTTACTTCCAGAGCTATTAAGCATTCTATCCAACTCAGCTGTCAGCTCATGATTCAGCTTTCTATGCGTTTGCTTGAAATAGGCATCGTTGACTTGCTTTTTAGCTGATTTAGCGTATTTTACCAGAGTTGAGAAGCCGGGTAATTCATAGCGCTGTTTAACCAACCCTTCAATGACTATATTGATAATATCAGCGATTTCATGCTTTTTCTCAGATGCTTCGGATGACAGCTTATGAAGCAATAATGTTGTTTTATCATTGCTTTCAATTAGCTTAATGTCTAGATACCTTCTCACTAAAGCCTTTAACCGGGTTCGACTTCCACCTCTATCGAACCGTGATAAGTACTTTCTCGGAGCGCTCCTCATTTTCATCTGCTCAGAAATATGACTAATAATCTTGTTAGGGATGTCAGGAGACTTGAGAAAATACCCCAAACGCTGAGTTAATTTAATATGGACTAACAGGGCAAGCTGATCCAATTTGCGCCGGCGCTGCTGGCGAACATAGGCAATATCCTCGGGGGTGGGTGTATATACAGACTGTAATTCAGACTGACTCATGTTAGGTTTAATGCGCGGGTAAGCGGTTTCATTGATTGTTGTCATAGAGATATAAATACCAGCGACGGATCTCGAGGCCAGCTAGGAGGTCTGATTATTTGGTTACATTACAAAATGTTCGACTGTTTAGCTCAGCCACAATCACCTTGCAGTTTATCTAAAGTAATTTTAGTGCTGAGAAGTTTATTAAACTTGCGCAAGACGTTTAGTGTCCAAGTTCAATCTATACTGAATTCATGCTTAAAACTCATGATGAAGTGGCCCAGTCACTGTACTGCATTATTTTAGCTGTTCAATAAAGTGTTGCTGAATCTTATGCGATGAACCAATGTAACGAAGCGCCGTTTTTGGATCTTTCCAACCTACATATTCCATAAGCTCTTTAAGGCTCCAGCCATTACTGTCGGCCCAGGATGCGAACCCCCGTCGTAACGAATGACTACTAAAGGCATCAGGGTGTAATAGTCCAGCACCACTTGCACACTCTCGAACAATATTAATGATTGTATTGGATGTCATGCTCTTATGATTAAAATGTCCCCAGCGGTCGATCCCTACAAATAGCGGTCCTTTGCTTAATTCAGCGGCCGTAACCCAGTCCTGATAAGCAGTGACAGGGCAGAGTTTTTGCAAAGCTGGAACTTTATAGGTCACCCCTTTATTATCCCTATCGCCTTTCGTAGTAGGAAAATACAGTGACATTCCCTTGTTGGGGATCATGGTCACGTACTCAACATGGATATTAGTGAGCTCATCTGCTCGAAAAGCACGCCAGAACCCGAGTAGCAGAATGGCTTTATTTCGAATGAGTCTCAAGCCTTTCCTATAATCCTTTGACTCCTTTATCGACTCCTCAAGCCACTGAATAATGATTTTCAATTCTTCTAATTGGAGAGGCCGAGCCTGCTTGGTTTGGTATGCATGCGTTGCTCGGATACCTTTCATTACTTTTTTTACTAATGGTGCTTTCGTAGGATCTGGAAAACCGTATTCATGATGCCATTTTGCAAGTACGGCCAACCGGTGTGCTAAGGTGCTTGAAGTCAGCTTATCAGCGTAGTGACTGAGATACTGTGCAATCGCAGTTGGAGTGGCAGGTAAGAGTCCCCCCCAGTGACGCTCATAGTGTTCAATGGCGGTACGGTAACTGCGTACCGTATTTTCGCGAGTGGCTGCGTTGACGTAAAAACTCACTAAATCAATATTTTTAGAATCGGGCATATATGCGTGTTATGTACGACTTTATCTCATCATATCGTCCAAAAATGTCTATCACAATAGATAATCTACTATTATCTAAAATGAATTTTCGAAAGCTATAGACACGTAGATGACACAGTAATAATATGTATATACATATTATGTATTACATTACAAAATAATCAGAGACTTAAAAAATGGCGCGCACAGGCATCTCTCAATTTGACGTTGAAAAAGCATATAAATCATTGACTTCACAGGGTGTAAATAACCCATCAATTGATGCAATACGAGCTGAGCTGGGTAACACTGGCTCCAAAACCACCATCTCAAAATACCTCAAAGACATTAAAAAGACCCGTACTAACGGTACACTCACCGAGGTCAAAGTCTCCGACGCCATTGGGCACCTGGTAAGCCAGCTTGCTGCCAGGCTCAACGCTGAAGCGAATAAAACCATTGAAGACATGGAGCAAGCCTTTGATAAAGAGCGTAAGTCTTGGAATCAAGAAAAGTCAGGACTTGAGGAGTCGTTAAGCCAAGCCACAGAGCAAAATAAAGCTCTAAGTGATAACATTCACTCACTACAGGCGAAGCTCAATACTGCCAGCCGTGAGAGTGAGCAACTGAACACTGAGTTGCAAGGTATTCAAAGTGACTTGAAAGAACTTACAGCTGTTTGTGGACAAAAAGATGAACGAATTATCGATCTGGAGAAGAGTCTGCAACACAGTTATGACAACTTGAGCCACTTCCGCGAATCCGCTAAAGAACAGCGTGATCAACAAGAGCGCAAGCACGCTGAAGAAGTGTCGGGATTGCGAGCAGAGCAGCGAAAGCTGGGGCAAACCATTGCCTCTCAACAGTCAGAACTCACGCAGTTGAACCGTCAGAACGCTGAGCTAATCACCGAAAAGCGGTTGTTGGCCAAGTCACAGCGCGAACTTCAAAACTCATTAAAAACGTTAACTGAAAAGGTGCAGTCAGCCAGTACTGACAGAGAGGAGCTACTAGCGCAACTTGATGCTATAACCAAAGAAAACAATGAGCTAAACACTTCCGTTGTGCAGCTAGAGCATGAGATTGAGGAATTGAAATCGCCCAAGAAACTCGCAAAAAACAGGAAGTAGCCAAGTCTGAAAGCTAGCGTTTAACCACAAAGCTGTGTAATAGTTGGTTAGTATCCACTTATCTATTGTGAACTAACTGATAATCTGCTAGTCTACTGCCCTGCATTTATGAGAACGAGTAGAGACTCTTTTTTACCGTGAACCGTCAACTTTTAACTTTCGCTCTAGCCATATTGATTGCCCTGCAATCGGTAGTTGCTGTGGCGGACGTTCATCAGTTTCATCAATCCGGTTCTGAGCATCTTACTTTTGATCACGAGCATCAAAAAGCTCACTCCTCTCCAATACCAGATGATGACAAGCGTTGGTTAGAATCAGAAAAGAGCAAAAGCTACCAGCTTGATTGCCACCATTGTTGTCACTGTCATGGCTCATCACACCCTTTCTTTCTGGGTCGCCAAGATATCTCTGCTTCTCTTTATCAAAAGGGTGCTATTTTAGGCAACCCTTCCCATTACCGTTCCCATATAGCCTTCCCTGATAATCCCCCTCCGATCAGTTAAATACAGTACAAATAAACTTTTATTCTGAGGTATAGCGTTGTGCAAATGCCAACCCAGCTGTACCTGATGTACTTTGATTTTAATTGTGAGGAAATTTCATGAAGAAACTATCCGTTTCTTATGCGATGTGTGCCGTTATTTATTTGCTGTCGGCTTCGGCGCAAGCGCAACCCGTTGATTGGGAGCGCTGGCTGGCATCACAGATAAAGCAGCACCCAGACATCATCGCGGCCCGCGAGCAACTGCAAGGCTCGGAAGCTACTGCGGACGCAGCGGAACAGCCACTTTACAACCCGGAGTTATCTTCTGAGCTGGAACAGGTTGGTGAAGAAAATAACTACCGTGTAGGTGTTTCTCAAACGGTTGACTGGTGGGATAGACGAGGTGCTAAACAGCAGCAGGCGGCTTTTATCCGACAAGCAGCCAAAGCCCAGTATCAGCAACAGGTTATGAGTAAGACTGCTGAGGCTCTATCAGCATTGGTTGAGTGGCGTGCCAGTAATGAAGCCGCCATTATTGCTCAGGCACAAAAAGAGCAGCTTAATGCATTATTGCAAGTGGCTGAAAAGCGCCAAAAAGCAGGGGATATAGGCACTATTGATGCTGAACTCACCTTTCTATCTTTATCAAAACAGCTGGCACAGGTCGCTGAGCTTGAAGTCGCTTTGCAAAAAGCAGAAAGCAGAGTGCGCGAACTTTTGCCACAGTGGACTCCTGAAAAAGGAGGCATTCCCGAAGATTTCTGGCCTTCGGAGCCGGTGTCAATTACTAACCAGGAGTTGTTACAACATCCCTATGTTGCCAGCGCTCAGGCTCGCTGGAAGTCCATCAAGGAAGAAGCGGAAGCAACCCGCCGCGCAGCCAAAGCAGAGCCGACCTTTGGAGTCAATGCTGGTCGCGACGGTGGAGAAAATACTGTCGGCCTGACCTTCTCAATTCCTTTGAATGTACGTAATGACTACAGTGCCGAAACTCGTGTGGCTAATCGTGCAGCACTAGAAGCAGAGGCCCGATTCTTGGCCGTTTATCGCAATCTACGGTTTGACTGGCAGGCTGCACAAGCTGCCTGGAAACGTTATGACGAGCAATACCGACGCTGGCTCGAGCTGGCTCATGGCAGAGTTGAAAATAGTGCTGACTTGTTGGAAAGCCAGTGGCGAAGCGGTGATCTATCAACAACTGACTACCTGCTTGCTCTCAACCAGCGTTCGGAGAGCTTGCTGGCAGGAATCTCACTCGAAAAGCACACACAGCTTGCGTTAACGGAAGTGTTGCTGCACTCCGGCCAGCTCAGAGCTGTTGTTTTAACTGCGACTAAGCCACTGAATTAAAGATAGGACAATGAACATGAATAGATTATTGATAGTGATGCTAAGCGCCGCAATGACTGCACCAAGCGTAGGGCTTGCAGAAACAATGAGTAGTGAGGCGCACGAACATGATAAGAGCAAGACTGCTCAAGAGGTTATTGAGCATAAGGATGATGCGTCTCACAAGGAGCACCCATCAAATGCCACGGATGAACATGAGCGTCATGGTGATACAGAACATGAGTCTAGCGATAGTTCCCACAATGAAAGTCATGATGAGGCTGGACACAGCGAAAGTAATACTGAAGAAGATGGACATGGGCATCAAGAAGAAGCTTCTGCCACTACGGCACTAAATACTGCCCAAATGACTATTGCTGATATCCAGGTTGCTCCTCTCACTGCCAAGCGTATTGATTATGAGTTCTACGCACCAGGGGAAGTTCTTTCTAATGGATACACTAGCTACATAGTGTCACCGCGAGTTGCTTCCGTTGTATTACGTCGTCACGTAGCATTGGGCGCTCATGTTGAACAAGGTCAGCCACTGGTAACCCTGTTCAGTGAGGATGTGGCGCAGGCCCAGGCAGACTATCGCACCGCCTGGCCTGAATGGGAAAGAGTCCGCAAGCTCGGCCGCAAAACCGTTGGAGAGCAGCGTTATATCCAGGCCAAAACCAGCTGGGAAGCGGCTCGGGCAACGTTGCAGGCCTATGGGTTAGCTGAGTCAGATTTGCAGTCTCTGGCATCGCAAGATATTAAGGCATTGGGCGAATATACCCTACGTGCCGAAACCGATGGTTCTGTGTTATCTGACGACTTCGAGCAGGGGCAGCGCGTCGAAGCTGGTTCTCCTCTGATCAAGCTGGCCAATGAGAAGCAGCTCTGGGTCGAAGCACACCTTCCAGCAGATCAGTCTATATCACTTCCGCTCGGTACATTGGCTGACATTGTGGCTGGTGATATCCGAATTCAAGGCAAAGTATCCCAAGAAGCACATACCATAAACCCCGTTACACGAACCCGAACAGTGCGCTTATTGGTGGACAACCTGGAGCATAGGCTGCATCCGGGACAGTTTGCAGAGGTCTTCTTTCGTTTTCGTACAGAAGAGCCGGTATTGGCTGTGCCAGAGTCAGCGCTCATGCGGAATCCCGATGGAGACTGGGCAGTTTTTGTAGAAGAGAGTCCAGGGCAGTTTCGCTCTCAAGAAGTTGAACTAAAGCGAGCACTAGGTTCGTTACGTGAAATTAACGGCATTGTTCCCGGAACACGTATTGTTACCGACGGTGCATTTTTTGTTGCTTCACAAATCGCCAAAGGCGGTTTTGATCCGCATAACCACTAAGCACTAAGGAGACTCTATGTTTAATCGAATTGTCGATTGGGCGGTCACTAACCGTTTGCTGGTGGCGATTGCGCTTATTACTCTAACGGTCAGTGCCTTTTTTATTATTCCAAGGCTGAATCTTGATGCATTTCCAGATGTTACCAACGTTCAGGTCTCGGTCAACACCGAAGCTCCTGGCTTGGCTGCTGAGGAAGTTGAGCAGCTGATAACCTACCCGATTGAAGCAGTGATGTACGCCTTGCCTGACGTAGAAGAAGTAAGGTCTATTTCAAAGACTGGCTTGTCTGGCGTTACTGTTGTGTTTAAGGAAGGCACTGATATTTACTTTGCCCGGCAACTGGTATTCGAGCGACTTCAGGCTGCCAAAGAGCTGATTCCAGAGGGCGTTGGTACACCCGAAATGGGGCCAAACACTTCTGGGCTGGGGCAAGTCTATCAGTATTTACTGGTTGCCGAACCCGGTTCGGGTTTCGATGCCATGGAGCTACGCAGCTTAAATGACTGGGTGGTCAAGTTGTTGCTTATCCCGGCCGAAGGCGTGACTGATGTGCTGTCCTTCGGCGGTGAGGTGCGTCAGTATCAGGTCGATCTGAATCCGTCAAAGCTGTTATCTTACGGTCTGACCCAGGACGATATCATGGCGGCTCTGGAGCGTAACAACACCAATGTTGGCGGCTGGTATATGAACCGTGGTCAGGAGCAATTGGTGATCCGAGGTACCGGCTGGCTCGATCATGGCAAGCAAGGGCTGGAACAGCTCCGGCAAGTCCCCCTGAAAACAGTCGATGGCACTACTATCACAGTATCTAATGTAGCCAAAGTGAGTCTGGGTAGCGAAATCCGCCAGGGCGCAGTGACCATGACACGCAGAACCCCTGATGGAAAGGTTGAGGAACTGGGGGAAGTCGTCTCTGGTATTGTATTAAAACGTTTAGGAGCCAATACTAAAAGCACCATTGATGGGGTTAATGCTCGTGTCGAACGTATTAATCAGGCGTTACCGGAAGGAGTTAAGTTTGAGCCTTATTACGATCAGGCTGACCTAGTGACGCAAGCGGTTGATACTGTTGTCAATGCTCTATTGCTGGCGTTTGTCTTCATTGTCGTTATTTTGGCGCTGTTCCTAATGAATTTGCGTGCTACCTTACTGGTACTGATCTCAATTCCAATTTCCATCGGTATTGCTTTAATGGTGATGGCGTGGTTTGGTCTTTCGGCAAACTTAATGTCTCTGGGCGGTATTGCCGTGGCCATTGGCATGCTCGTGGATGGCTCTGTAGTGATGGTCGAAAACATGTTCAAACATTTGACCCATCCCGATGCTACCCATGACAAAGATAGACAGACAATGGTTCAGGATGATCCAGATCCTGTTGATGCAGCTCATGATAGCCATGGGATTGCTTTACGCTTGCAAGAAGCTGGCAGAGAGGTAGCAAGACCTATATTTTTTGCTACAGCAATTATTTTAGTTGTCTTCATGCCGCTATTCAGTTTCGAAGGGGTCGAAGCCAAACTGTTCCAGCCGATGGCTATCAGTATCATGCTGTCTATGCTGTCCGCGCTGATTGTAGCTTTAATCATAGTCCCAGCATTAGCCACCTACCTGTTTCGCAAAGGGATACGCCCGCGGGAGAGTTTCGTCTTGAAACCACTTGATAAACTCTACCGCAAGGGTTTGTCGTGGGCTATGAGCCACAGTAAGGTCGTCGTTGGTATTGCTGTAACGCTCGTGGTTGCGGCAGCTTTAGTAATACCGCGTCTGGGTACCGAGTTTGTGCCTGAACTCGAAGAAGGAACGGTCAACCTCCGGGTAACACTCGCTCCGTCCTCCAGCCTGGATACTGCGCTTGAAGTCGCTCCAAAACTTGAAGCAATGCTGATGGAATTCCCGGAAGTCACCTATGCGTTATCACGCATTGGACGTGCCGAAATTGGCGGTGATCCAGAGCCAGTGAATAACATTGAGATCTATATTGGTCTTAAGCCAGTGCCAGAATGGACCAGCGCCGATAATCGTTATGAACTTCAATCCCTGATGGAGCAAAAGCTGGAACAACATCCCGGATTGCTGTTCAATTTTTCACAACCAATTGCCACCCGTGTGGATGAGCTGTTATCGGGGGTTAAAGCGCAACTAGCGATAAAACTCTTTGGTAAAGATCTTGATGTGCTGGCTGAAAAAGGGCAGGCAATTGAGGCAGTGGTCAAAAAGATCGACGGTACGCGTGATGTTGCCATGGAGCAAATTGTCGGTGAAGCTCAATTGGTCGTAAAGCCCAATCGCCGCGCATTGTCTCGTTATGGACTCGACGTAGCGGATGTCATGGAAGTGGTTCGAAATGGGCTTGGCGGTGCCAGCGCTGGACAAATCATCAATGGTAACGAACGTTATGATATCTATGTTCGGTTGGATGAACGTTTTCGCCAAGATCGCGAAACTATTGCTGACCTTCGTTTGCAGGCACCTTCAGGAGCCTGGGTTCGCCTTGGTGATGTAGCCTCTGTAAATATTGCTTCCGGCCCGCCGCAGGTTCGCCGCGATGATGTTCAGCGCAGAGTAGTCGTTCAGGCCAATGTGCAAGGGCGTGATATGGGCAGTGTGGTAGCAGATATTCGCGCAGCGATTGCTGAACAAGTTGATTTGCCAACGGGTTACTCCGTGGATATAGGTGGACAATTCGAAAATCAACAGCGAGCACAAAAGCGTCTGTCGCTGGTCGTGCCATTATCGCTGGCGCTTATTGCCTTGTTGCTTTACTTTGCCTTTGCTTCGGTTGGTCAGGCTATGCTGATCCTGGTAAATGTACCTCTAGCCGTTATTGGTGGGGTGTTCTCACTCTGGCTGTCAGGGCAGTATTTATCAGTGCCCAGCTCGGTCGGATTTATTACCCTGTTTGGCGTCGCGGTACTTAACGGTGTAGTGATGGTTGAAAGTATCAATCAGCGTATCAAGGATGGCCTACCTGTCAGTGAAGCCGCTTTTGATGGTGCCGTATCCAGGCTTAGACCGGTATTGATGACAGCAGTGACATCTGCGTTAGGTTTAATACCGATGTTGCTATCAAATGGCGTTGGCGCAGAGATACAAAAACCGCTTGCCAGTGTTATCGTAGGCGGGCTGATAACAGCCACATTTTTAACACTGTTTGTGTTGCCCGTTCTGTTTGCCTGGTTTTCAAAAGGTAAGTTGAAGGAGAAACACTAACTAGCAATCTGCCGGCTCTATTTTGGAGTCGGCAATACTTTATAATAGCAAGATGGTTTGAACCAACACCCCATTAATGCTGAAAGCTCGCCCATTTTCGTATCGAGGACTCTCCGCTTTAGACTATAGTGATCGGGGAGGGGGAAAGCCAATATCAAAAAATGCAAGGTATACCTATGAGCCAGAAATGTAACCGTGACTGCAAAGCAGATGCTACAGATGAAACACAAGATATTACTAACGACGACAAGTTATTTGAAGGGGCACATGTAAGCGAATACCACGTTCCTAAAATGGACTGCCCATCAGAGGAAAGCATGATCCGAATGGCACTGGACAGTCTTGAGCCAAGTGTAATCCTCGAGTTTGATACACATAAACGCATAGTTAGAGTGCTTCATCACCTTGAACTCAGGGACATGGTAGAAGACCGGATAACGTCTCTTGGGCTTGGGGCTAGATTGGAATCAACTAACGCTGTGGACAGCGAGATTATCCATAAAGCAAGGTTGACGGCACAAAATGAAGAAGCAGAGGAAGCTGGGATACTTAAAATGCTATTAGCTATTAATGCAGTGATGTTTATTACAGAACTTGTTATCGGCTGGTGGGCACAATCGACCGGATTGATAGCTGATTCATTGGATATGTTTGCCGATGCAGCAGTGTATGGGGTGGCACTATACGCCGTTGGGCATGGCGTCCGAAAAAAACTCCGTGCAGCGCATATATCAGGATGGTTACAGATTATATTAGCTCTGGGTGTATTAACAGAAGTTGTGAGGAGACTGGTTCAAGGGAGTGAGCCTGAGTCAAACCTTATGATGGTGTTTGGCTTAATTGCCTTGGTAGCAAATGTCTGGTGCTTAATCTTAATTGCCAAAAAGCGAAATGGCGGCGCTCACATGAGAGCAAGTTGGATTTTTTCTGCTAACGATGTCATCGCTAACGCAGGCGTTATTATTGCCGGAGGATTAGTGGCATGGACGGGCTCACAATATCCAGACTTAATCATTGGGTTTATCATTGGATTAATTGTTTTAGTTGGCGGTATTCGTATATTGAAGATCAAATCCTAAGGTAGGAATAGAGCTCCACAAGAGGTAATCTTAAATGCATGATCATTCGCACTCACATGGTTCAAATAATCGTATAGGTTGGGCATTTTTTCTGAATGTCACCTTTACCATTATCGAATTTATAGGAGGTATCTTAACCAATAGTACCGCCATCATGGCCGACGCCGTTCATGATCTTGGCGACAGTTTATCCATCGGATTTGCTTGGTTTCTCAGTAAAGTTAGTGAAAAAGGTTCAAATTCAGAGTTCACCTATGGTTACCGCCGGTTATCATTGTTCGGTGCACTTATTAATGGTCTAGTCCTCATTATTGGTTCCGTCTGGGTTCTGACAGAAGCTATCCCTAAACTCCTGCAACCAGAAATGCCTATAGTTGAGGGCATGATCGCCTTAGCCGTGTTTGGGGTGCTAGTTAATGGGTTTGCGGCTTATAAATTAAGTAAAGGCAAAACTCTTAATGAGCGTGTACTCAATTGGCATTTATTGGAAGATGTACTGGGTTGGGTTGCAGTTTTAATCGTTTCCATCGTACTTCTTTTTGTTGACTGGCCCATTCTTGACCCAGCTTTATCAATTCTTTTCACTCTCTATATTTTAATTAATGTTGCTAAAAACCTTTGGCACACTATAAGGTTATTTTTACAGGCAATCCCTGACAAAGAACTGTCAAAATCAGTTTATAAAACCTTAATAGAACTCAAAGAAGTGGATAGTATCCATCACCTGCACTTGTGGTCATTGGATGGAGAGCATCATGTACTTACTGCTCATCTAGCTCTACAAGAGGCACTGTCTACTCAACAGCAACTGGAGTTAAAAAAGTCCATAGCAGAACGATTGAGTAAATTTAATTTAGAGCATACGACCATTGAGCTTGAAATGACAAATGAGCAATGTCGCGATGATTCTCAAGCTCTGTAATTGGGAGTGTACAGCTATAATTTATATTGTGGCCGCACTGTAACTGGTACCCTTGACCTATGCGTCGATTAATTTATTTCGTTGAATCAAATCTTGTTTGGTTTGTGATTATTGTAGCTGGAGTTGGCCTGATATTGCCCGAATCCGGGAAGTACCTCGACTCCTCAATAGCCCCTTTACTTGTGATTCTGATGTTTGTGATCAGCCTTACATTTGATGCACATGCCGTACGAATAGTCTTTCGCAAACCGTCAAGACAGTTTTTGGCAATGGGGCTCGTCTATGGCCCGATTCAATTGCAGGCTTCTTGACTGGTCGCCTTTTTCAATGCGGTCAATACAGCCTTTTCTCCTTTCGTAGTTCCGCTCCTTTTTCTATGGCTGACAGGGATACAGCTAGAAGTCCCTCTCGTTTCCATCATCCTGGAGTTAGCTCTAGTTGTTTTAGTGCCTACAATTCTCGGTGTAACCTTACGCACCAACTTTCCGACGATTATTTCAAAGCATGATTCGACTTACGCAGGAATTGGGTCAGTCTTCTATCTTGTAATATTACTTGCGGTAGTGGCTTCCAATGCAGAAACCATCATTGGTTATGGATAGTATGCTTTTGTAATTGCTGGAGCAGCTTTAAGTCTAAATCTTTGTGGCTACTTAATTGGAATGGCTTCACGGTTTATAACGACAGACCGACCGGAAGTCATCGCATACCTATTTACTGTCAGCAAAAAAGAATTTAGCATTGCAGCGGCTTTTGTGGCTGCATCCCGGTTGCCATCAGAAATAGTAATACCAGCCACATTCTTTGCAGTAATTCAGATGATCACATCTCCTATTGTGGCCAAATATCTTGCTTGAGGCTAGCTCTCAAACAGTTACTGAAGAAACTTTCCACGAAGAAATATGCAGTAAATTGGTAGTACCGTATCACTGGAAACCAAAAGCAGACTCATAAATATCTTTTCTGACGAAAGATAAAGCTTACCCAGCACAGCAAGACAGTTCTTTAATATCTTTACTGAAAGTTTGTGCACAAAGCTTCAGGCCTTCCACCATAGTTAAATAAGGAAACAATTGATCCGCTAAGTCATCCACTGTCATGTGGTTGTGAATCGCCAGTGCCGCGCTCTGGATAATCTCGCCGCCATCATGAGCTAATACTTGGGCTCCGATCAGGCGTTGGGAGCCAGCTTCAACCACCAGTTTGATGAAACCCTGAGAGTCGAAGTTAGCCAGTGCTCGAGGCACGTTTTCCAGTGGCAATACTCGACTTTCGGTCTCAATATTCTGTGCATGAGCTTCTTGTTCTGACAACCCTACCGTTGCTACCTGCGGTTCGGTAAAGATCACGGCTGGCATCGCGGATAGATTCAACCGAGCTTCACCCCCTGTCATGTTAATCCCTGCACGACTGCCTGCCGCTGCCGCGACATAAACCAGTTGCGGCATGTTACTACAATCACCTGCTGCGTAAATATGTGACTGTGATGTGCGCATCTGATCACCTACAGTGACCGCTCCATTGGCCTCTTTTTCTACACCGGCAGCGGCAAGATTAAGCTTACCGGTATTAGGTGCACGGCCGGTGGCGACCAGCAATTTATCGCCACGAATTTCTCCTTGCTCGGTATCAAGGATAAACTTATTATCTTCATAAGACACCTGACTGGCTTGGGTATGTTCCAGTACGCGAATGCCTTCCTGTTCAAAAGCTACGGTTAAGCCTTCTCCCAACAGTGGGTCTTCACGGAGCAATAAAGTACTGCGAGCCAAGATAGTGACCTCTGCACCCAGCCGACGATAAGCTTGAGCAAGTTCGACAGCCACAACTGAAGAGCCTATCACTAACAAGTGCTCAGGTAGCTCAGTTTCGAATAAAGCTTCCGTCGAAGTCCAATAAGGGGTATCAACCAGGCCTGGAATAGGAGGAATAGATGGCTGACTGCCGCTGGCAATCAAAAAGCGATCTGCAACCAGCTCTTGCTCGTAACCATCTTTGTTGCGAATAGTTAAGGTATGAGTATCTTTAAAAGATGCATAACCTTGTACCAATGACAATGCTGGATTGGTATCCAGAATATGCTGATATTTGGCGGCACGTAACTCTTCCACGCGTGCAGTTTGTTGTTTCGCTAACAAGCTACGATCCAAAGAAGGTTCATGATTTTCTAGACCGTCGAAAGGATTGTTACGCTGCTGTTCAGCCAGCTGGGCAGCCCGGAGCAGAATTTTCGAAGGTACACAACCGACATTAACACAACAACCTCCGATCACATCTCCAGCTTCAACGAGTGTGACTTGTGCTCCATTTTCCACTGCCTTGATAGCACAAGCAAAAGCAGCCGAGCCAGTACCGATGATAGCGACATGCAGCGACTTTTTGTCAGTCACATCTTCACTATCGCAGCCATCTAACGCGACAGGTTGAGCCGTGTAGCCAAGAGCTTTGATGGTATTGATTAGCGTCTGTTCATTGACATCAGATTCTGCTTCGACGACTGCACTGGATTTCGTATAAAAAACGGTGGCATTTCTGACGCCAGGCATGACGATCAAGGCATCTTCGATCTGCTGAGGGCATCTTTCACAAGTCATTCCAGAGATGGAGAATTTACGCATAAAGACCTCCTTATGGATTTGAGTGAGTGTTGTCGGCAGGAAGCACACAACTTTCATTGTCACAGCGTTTATTCGCTGGCGAAAAAATATCCCAGATTGATACCGCTACCATCAGTGCCAAGGCTGAGTACGTCACATAAGTGCTCCAGGCATATTGAAAGAACGGATAAAGTGATAGCAACAACAGAATAGGCCCTAGCATACCAAGCAGGTTACGATGCCACTGCTTGTGACCAATCCAGCCAAGTCCGTTAACTATTAGGCTAACCCAAGCCAATATAGGCAAGAGTGTATTGATAAAGAACCACTACCACTGACTGAGGAACCCTGCCCGATGGCTGCCCCCAAGCTGGCGATGGCCGGAAAGCACATGGCACAACCCATGGCAGACACCACGGCACCTAATGAGCTGGCTTTGTCGCCAATGCGGGTAAAAAGACTCAGCAGGTTCTTCATTAGTATTCGTCCTTTATTGCTTTACCACAGATGGATAGCCGGCATTTTTTGTGGCCTCGGTCAGCTTTTCCACCGTAGTTTTTTCATCATCAAAAGTGACCACGGCTAACTTATCTTCGAAGGTCACTTCAGCTTTGGTAACTCCCTCAACCTGTTGCAATGCTTTTTCCACCGTAATCGGACAAGTTACGCAGGTCATCGTGGGAACTTCAAGCATGACTGTTTGCTGCTTGGCAAACGCACCCAAGCTAAGTATTGATAGTAGGGATAATAGTGCAATTTTTTTCATCTTCTTCTCCAAGGGTTATTTCTCAACGATATAATTAAGCAAACCAGATAATCCAGTAATTGCTAGTGACTAATATTAATGCAATGAAGGCGGTTACCCAGAAAATGATCTGCCGGCGCTTACGTACTTGTGGCATTGCACAAGCGGTTCCAGGCTCACACTCTTCTATAGGTCGATAAACTTTCCAACCGGCAAAACTAAATAAAACCAGTACCAGCAAGATAAAAATAGGGCGGTATGACTCCAATACGGTCAGATTGCCAATCCAAGAACCACTAACGCCTAGTAGTAACAAGACTAAGGGCCCAGCACAACAAAGCCCAGCACCAATAGCAGCAGCAATACCACCAACTAGCGGTAAACTGGTATCGTTTTTTGCCATGGCTTACTCCACTTCAAATGTTCTGATAGAAAACAGTATAAACTCCGTATCCAAGTACGGAGTCAAGGGGTTTAGCGATTGTTATTAGTTGTTTTCTGGGAGAAGGGAAGTAATAATCGGGCAATGTGCCTGTTCAGTGTTGCTTGCACATTGTTTCAGTAAATCATTAAGACTGGTTTCTAAGCGGCGTAGATCAGCCATTTTTGCACGAACACTGGCAAGTTTGTGGTTTGCTATACTTTGTACTTCTTGGCAAGAAGTCTCTTCCAGCATCAGCAAGTTAGCGATCTCATCCAAGGAAAACCCTAACTCTTGAGCACGTTTGATAAACCGAATGCGATTCAAAGTCGTCTCAGGATAACGACGATAACCTTTAACGGGTTTTTGGGGCTGTTCAATTAAGCCGCACCGTTCATAATATCTAACGGTCTCAACGTTTACGCTTGCCAATTTGGCAAGTTGACCAATTACATACATAATTTAACCGTATTGTCGGTACTGAAGTGGGTAGTAAAATTCTAAGTTGAAAGTACGAATATAACAAACAGTGTATCAATAGCGCAAAGTCTGCTGTTAGTTCGTTGAGATATTCAATATATTTCATATGGTTAAACTATTTTTTGGTCGATTTATCACGAATCGTGGCCGTACCTCTATTGGCCATCATCTTAACACCTACAGACGCTGCGCTTAGTAAAGGCTTGCTCGAATCGCAAAGTGTTCCAGAAAAAATACGTGAATCGATCAATGTGGAAAGCGGTCTTAACGATGGGATGTGCGTTCCTATATTTTTATTCTTGTTTCTTTCTTGGCAGCATGGTGAGTTTCAAGGTGCGGCGACGATGCTTACATTTCTCATTGAAGAAATAGGTATCGCACTCATAGTTGGTGTCAGTGTTACCTATGGAGCATTAAAGCTTACTCAGCTAAGCGCTACTCGCCATTACTTTGAGAAATCATCGAGTCCATTTTTAGTTTTGTCGGTTGCTGTTAGTGTGTTCACCCTCGCCCAACTCCTTGGCGGCAGTGGCTTTGTTGCGGCATTTGTTGGTGGTTTGGTATTTGATAAATTTTATCGTGCCGACGATGATGAAAAACTAATAGAAGACAGTGAGCATATCGCAGACTTCTTTGCCTATCTTATCTGGTGTTTGTTCGGTGCATATGCCTTCTTCCAACTGCAAACAATAGATCTAAATATCTATAAAGTATTATTTGCATTCTTAGCTGCAACCTTAGTACGTGTTGCCCCGGTGATGTTGAGCTTAATTCCTTTTAACGAACTGTCATTAAAAGAAAAATTTACGCTCGCTTGGTTTGGTCCAAGGGGGCTGGCATCCATTGTATTTACGCTAATGGTGTTAGAGTCTACTGAAAATGGCTTAGCCGAATTAGCGACACTCACCATTTTGATGAGTGTCTTCGTTCATGGGATCACCACTCGCCCGATTGCTAATTCCTATAAAAATAGAAATTAACTAAGCACATTCGCTAGCACCTCTATTGGGTGCTTGGGCTTAAATTGCGCGTACCGTTTTACTTGGCTACGGCATGAGAATCCCGTTGCTAATAACCGCGAAGGATCAGTGTGCTGAACGGGTTGTTGCCAACTCAATTCGTATAAAGTACGGCTGTTCTCTTGGTTTTGTACTTCATGGCCGTAGGTCCCTGCCATGCCACAACACCCTGTTGCCTGAGGTTTAAGTAGTAAACCAACACGAGAAAATATCCCCTGCCAAACATTGGCGCTGTGTGGAAGAGAAGTTGTTTCACTGCAATGACTGAGCAAAGTATAAGCAGGTGTTGGTTCAAATACTGTCTGCTTAAACGGTTGATCTTCCAGCCATTCATGGGCAACGAGGACTTCAAAATCACCTCGGTTGTCACCCAAGATAGTGGCATATTCATCGCGGTAACATAACACAAGGGAGGCATCGAGCCCGACCATTGGGATACCGAGTTCACTGACCTGATTTAAAAAGTCGGCTGAAGTTTTAGCGGTTTTCGCGAATTTGGCTAAAAAACCTTTTACGTGTTGCGGTTTACCATTCGGCTTGAACGGCAACAAAATAGGCTGTTTGCCTAAAGCTTGTGCCACTTTAACAAAGCTTTCAACAAGTTCTGCTTCATAAAAGCTTGTGAATGGGTCTTGTACTATCAACACATAGTCGCGTTTTTGCTGCGCATCCAAGGAATTAAGGTATTGTAAATCAAACTTGCGTAACTGTTGCGTACGTTTGGCTAAATTTGGGTGACTTGGTGTAGGCGTGTTTACATAACCTAAAGTCGCTTTAATCGCCTTTTGAACAAGGTTCGATTGCATAACAGGGGCTGTTACGCTCGAGAATTTAGCCAATAGTGGCGCAGTTTGCTCAATACTTGCTACTAAATAATCTTTTGCTGGCCGGTTATACAGGCTGTAGTAATAATTTAAAAAGCGCGCGCGGAATGTAGGCACATCGACTTTGATCGGGCATGCAGTTGTACACGCTTTACATGCTAAGCATTCATCCATTGACTGCTTTACTTCATGAGAAAAGTCATACTCGCCACTGCGCTTTGCTTTTGAATTTAAAAAGCGCTCCCACCATGTGGGCCCTTCTTTTTTAGATATGCCTTTTTCTTCTTGCAATAAGTCAACGCCCTGCTCGCTTTGTAACCTTAACCATTCACGCATTAATCCTGCGCGACCTTTTGGCGAAAAGCGTCGATCACCCGTGGCCTTATAAGATGGGCACATCGGTGAGCTTGCATCATAATTAAAGCATAAACCGTTACCGTTACAGTTCATGCTGGTATCAAAACTGTCACGCACCGCGATATCAATTTGTCTATCAAACCAACCGCGCTTTTTGTCATCCACACTCACTAATTGGTCATTTGACTCAAGGGGCGTACAAATTTTCCCTGGGTTCATTTTATTGTGAGGGTCGAATGCCGCTTTGATACGTCGTAATTCATTAAATAGCTGTTCACCAAAAAACTCGGGGCCATATTCACTGCGATAGCCTTTACCGTGTTCTCCCCACATCAATCCACCATACTTAGCGGTTAATGCAACGACTTGGTCTGAAATCGTGCGCAATGTTTTTTCTTGTTCAGGGTCACACATATCTAACGCGGGTCGAACATGTAAAACACCGGCATCGACATGACCAAACATGCCGTAGTGTAAATTGTGGCTATCAAGTAATGCTCTAAATTCAGCGATAAAATCAGCTAAGTTTTCTGGCGGTACGGCGGTATCTTCAGCAAAGGCTAATGGCTTTTGCTTGCCTTTGGTGTTGCCTAACAAGCCGACCGATTTTTTACGCATCGCGTAAATTTTCTGAATCTCCGAGACATCATCTGTGAGCTGATAGCCGATAACGCCAGCGTCTTTGTTGGCAATTAATTTATCGAGCTTAGCGCATAAGGCGTCTATTTTATCGCGCATATCTTCTTTGCGTTCGGCATTAAACTCCACCATGTTCAGCCCTTGCATGTCTTTGCCGGGTACATCTGTAATTAAGTCCGATACTGAATGCCAAATAATGTCTTCACGCGCTAAGTTAAGCACTTTGCTGTCGACCGTCTCTACGGACGTCGCTTCGGCATCTACCAAAAATGGGGAGTTGCGCAGTGCTGAGTCAAAACTATCGTATTTAATATTAATCAGCGTTTTGAACTTAGCGATGGGAGTAATAGTGAGTTTTGCTTCACTGACAATTGCCAATGAACCTTCTGAGCCGGTGATCAACCGACCGAGGTCGAACTCAGACATGTCATCGCTAAGCACATGTTCAAGATCGTATCCGGTTAAAAAGCGGTTTAGTCGTGGGAATTTTTTAAGGATTTGCTCGCGGTTGCCAACGCTCACATCAAGGGCCGTTTTATATAGCTTGCCAACAGAGGTGTCTTGCTCGGCAATCAACTCGGCCTTTTCGCGACTAATACGCTGTGTTTCCAGCTCGCTGCCATCGGCCAAAAAAGCCTTTATTGCTAAAGTATGGTCAGAGGTTTTACCGTAGACTAAGCTGCCCTGCCCTGACGCATCAGTATTGATCATTCCACCTATAGTGGCGCGATTACTGGTCGATAAATCTGGCGCAAAAAAGTATCCATAAGGACGCAAATAGTCATTAAGTTGGTCTTTAATGACGCCGGCTTGCACCCGTACCCACCCTTCTTGTTCATTGATTTCGATTATCTGCTGCATATGACGAGATAAATCGATAACGATGCCTGGTGTTAACGACTGACCATTCGTGCCAGTGCCACCGCCGCGCGGGCCAAAAGTAAGTTCAAGAAACGGATCATGCGAGGCAATATTGAGGGCTAGTTGAATGTCTTTGTTTGTTTTGGGAAAGATCACGCCTTGCGGTATTTGCTGATACACGCTGTTGTCGGTTGCAGCAAGCAATCGCGTGCCATAAGTGGCATCGACTTCACCACTGAAGCCTTCTTTTTTTATAGTTTTTAGGTAATGCAGTACCAGCTCGGAACTGACTTGCTCTACAGTTAACTTTGCTATCATGCTGGAATTGTTCTTGGTGACGGACGCACACATTATACCATGATGCGACCAGTTCTAAATTGAAGAATGTACAGATTGTTACAAATTGGAATGCCTGTTCATACGCTTTCCTGCTAAGGTAAGATCAATACTATATATTTAGGAAAAACAGATGAAAAAGGTGATAATGAACTTAGCTGCCACGCTCTGTTTTGTACTGGGGATAGTGTTTGCTGTGGTACCAGGGCCGTCAGTCATTTTCTTCTTGATAGGCTTAACGCTACTTGCGGTACATTACCCAGGGGCTCGAAAATATTTACGTTATTGCCAAAGCACCCTGAGCAAAGGGTGTCAGCTATTAGATAGAAAACTAGCGAAGCGATAACAATAAAGGGCGAGAAACTCGCCCTTTATCTTGTCAGATTAGCCTTTAAGCTTTTCTGCAAGGTATAGCCAGGTTTCTAGCACCGTATCCGGGTTTAACGATACAGAGTCGATACCCTCTTGCACTAGCCATGCGGCAAAGTCTTCATGATCTGAAGGGCCTTGACCACAAATACCCACATATTTGCCTTTTGCTTTGGCTGTTTTTATCGCCATAGAAAGTAGCTTTTTAACAGCTGGGTCACGTTCATCGAACAAGTGCGCGATTAAACCTGAATCTCTATCAAGGCCGAGGCTGAGTTGGGTTAGGTCATTAGAACCAATTGAAAAACCATCAAAGTGCTCTAAGAATTCTTCAGCTAGCAGAGCATTTGAAGGTAATTCACACATCATAATTACTTTGAGGCCGTTATCACCGCGTTTTAAGCCGTGCTCCTCCAGTAATTCGATAACACGTTTGCCCTCGTCCACTGTGCGAACAAAAGGAATCATGATCTCAACATTGGTTAAACCCATGTCGTTACGAACACGCTTGATTGCTTCACACTCAAGAGCGAAGCAGTCGCGGAAATCTTCACTCACGTAACGTGAAGCACCACGGAAACCAATCATTGGGTTTTCTTCGTCTGGCTCGTATTGCTGGCCGCCAACTAGGTTCGCATATTCGTTAGACTTAAAGTCAGACATACGAACGATGACGCGTTGTGGTGCAAAAGCACAACCCAGGGTAGCGATACCCTCTACTAGTTTAGCGATGTAAAACTCGCGAGGAGATTCATAACCAGCAATGATATCGTTAATTTCAGCCTGCAATTCGCTAGACTGAGCATCAAAATTCAACAGCGCTTTAGGGTGAACACCGATCATGCGGTTAATAATAAACTCTAAGCGTGCGAGACCGACGCCAGCGTGAGGTAAACGGGCAAAATCAAACGCACGGTCTGGATTACCCACATTCATCATTATCTTCATTGGCAATTCAGGCATCTCGTCTACCCGAGATGTGAGTACATCATACTCAAGTTGACCTTGATAGATATAACCTGTATCGCCTTCAGCACATGATACCGTTACTTCTTGGTTTGCCGTAATAAGATCTGTGGCGTTACCACAGCCTACTACTGCCGGGATACCAAGTTCACGCGCTATGATGGCTGCGTGACAAGTACGCCCACCTCGGTTGGTAACGATAGCCGCAGCCCGCTTCATGATAGGTTCCCAATCAGGGTCTGTCATATCGGTGACAAGAATATCGCCTTGCTGCACTTTGTCCATTTCATCAATTGAATTGAGAACACGTACTACCCCGGCGCCAATTTTATGGCCAATTGCACGTCCTTCAGCGATCACCGGCGCTTGGCCTTTCAATTGGAAGCGCTCCATGACATTGGCATCTTCATTTGAGCGCACAGTTTCTGGACGAGCTTGAACGATGTATAGCTTACCGTCGTTGCCGTCTTTCGCCCATTCAATATCCATAGGACGACCGTAATGCTTCTCGATGATGATAGCCTGCTTGGCAAGTTCCATCACTTCATCATCAGTTATTGAGAAGGTGTTGGATAATGCCGGGTCGATATCAACGATTTCTACTTGCTTGCCATGGCTTTCATCGCTTGAGTACACCATCTGGATAGCTTTTGAGCCGATATTACGGCGCACGACCGCAGGCTTACCATTGGCTAAGGTTGGCTTATGAACATAAAACTCATCTGGATTTACCGCGCCTTGTACAACCATTTCGCCCAAGCCATAACTTGAAGTCACGAATACCACATCTTCAAAGCCTGATTCGGTATCAATGCTGAACATAACTCCGGACGCTGCTTTATCAGAGCGCACCATACGTTGAATACCGGCCGATAACGCTACGCCTTTGTGGTCGTAGCCTTGGTGCACGCGGTATGAAATAGCACGGTCGTTAAATAAAGAAGCGAATACGTGTTTGATAGCGGTCATTACTGAATCGATGCCGCGCACGTTAAGGAAAGTTTCTTGCTGGCCCGCGAAGGAGGCGTCGGGCATGTCTTCTGCAGTGGCTGACGAGCGAACTGCGAATGATACGTCTTGAGCTGGGTCACCGTGTAATTGCGCGTAAGCGTCACGGATAGCTTGGTCCAAGGAGGCTTGGAAAGGGGTGTCGATAATCCACTGACGGATTTCGGCGCCAACTTTGGCTAATTCATTTACATCTTCAACGTCTAGTTTGTCTAGTGCGTCGTGGATGCGAGCATTCAATCCAGATTGCTCAAGAAACTCGTTAAATGCTGATGCGGTTGTTGCGAAACCGCCAGGCACTTGCACGCCCGCGTTCGCCAGGTTGGAAATCATCTCACCAAGTGAGGCGTTTTTGCCTCCAACCCTTGGCACATCTTGCATACCAAGCTCTTGATACCAGAGAACGTATTCTTGCACGGAACTTTCTCCAAAAAACAAATTGTAAGTTTGGCCGCAAACGCGACCTTTTAAATGAGGCGCTAACATTCTACACTGGCAACCACTGATGCGTAAACCGTGTACCGGCGGTTTATACCAAGATACTAATAAAAAAGGACTCTCATGCGTAGCGCGTTTTATATATCCGATGGCACTGCTATAACCGCTGAAACGTTCGGCCATGCCACGTTATCGCTATTTCCTGTAGAATTTAAACACATCACCATTCCGTTTGTTGAAACCGTCGAAAAAGCGCGGGAAGTAAAATCTCAGCTCGAGCAAGCCGCCAGTTTCAGCCATGAAAAACCTATAGTGTTTTTGACGTTTGTTAACCCAGAACTCAGTGAAATTATTCAATCGAGTAATGCCATTTGCTATGACTTTATTTCCACGTTCAGCGCGCAAATTCAGAGGGAGCTCAATGTTGAGCCCGTGCCCAAAGTGCATCGCACGCACAGTATTCACGAGCAATCTTATGACTATCGTATTGCCGCAGTTAATTATGCATTGGCAAATGATGACGGTGCGAACATAAAAGATTATGACCAGGCTGATGTGGTGCTTGTGGGCGTAAGCCGCAGTGGTAAGACACCAACAAGCCTCTATTTAGCGTTGCAGTACGGCATTAAGGCAGCGAATTACCCTTTCACTCCAGATGACTTAGAATCTGGGGAGCTGCCGCGATGTTTGCAGCCGTATAAGGATAAGCTGTTTGGATTAACCATTGAGCCGCAACGCCTAGCGGCTATACGTAATGAGCGTATGGCGAACTCTCGTTACGCATCACTGCGACAATGTCGGATTGAAATCCGCGAAGTAGAAATGCTCTATAAGCGTTTTAAAATTCCTCACTTCAATTCTACTCATCATTCAGTGGAGGAAATCTCTGCAAAGATAATGGCAGAATCTGGCCTACAACGTCGTAAATATTAAAAAAGCGCCACGTTGGCGCTTTTCATTTTACTTACGGGCATCCTTTAATAAGTCTGCCACTAAGAAGCCAAGCTCGAGGACCTGGTCGGCATTAAGGCGAGGGTCGCATTGGGTGCGATAACGCTGCGCTAGATCTGCATCAGACAACCCATATGCACCACCTGTGCACTCGGTCACGTGCTGGCCGGTCATTTCCAAATGAACACCGCCGGCATAAGACCCTTCTGCTTTGTGAACAGCAAAAAACTGACTGATCTCGCGCAGAATATTGTCAAAGCTTCGAGTTTTATAACCGGAGCTGGCCTTTTCCGTGTTGCCATGCATCGGGTCTGAACTCCAGATAACCTTGCGTCCTTCTTGCTGAACTTTACGCACCAAAGCGGGCAATTTTTCTGGAAGCACGTCAGCGCCCATGCGTGTGATAAGCGTTAACCTACCAGGAATATTTTCCGGGTTTACGGCGTCAATCAAGCGAATGAGCTCGTCTGGGTCCATGCCTGGGCCGACCTTCACGCCAATCGGGTTTTTAATGCCACGGAAAAATTCAATGTGGGCATGATCTAACTGGCGTGTGCGCTCGCCAATCCATACGAAATGCGCCGAGCAATCATACCAGTCACCACTGAGGTGGTCACGGCGTGTCAGCGCTTGCTCATAGCCTAATAGCAGTGCTTCATGAGACGTGTACAAAGCTGTTTCTGTGAGTGATGGAGCATTGGTGGAGTTGATACCACAGACTTCCATAAACTCTAACGCATCCTGGATTCTGTCAGCCAGCTGTTGGTATTTATCCTTCAACGGGTTAGCAGCGACAAAGCTCATGTTCCAGCGGTTTACCTGGTGTAAATCAGCTAGACCACCTTGAGCGAAAGCACGTAATAAGTTCAAGGTCGCGGCGCTGTGGTGGTATGCCTTCATTAACCGCTGTGGATCTGGTACTCGAGCTTGCTCGGTGAACTCGTAGCTATTGATAATGTCGCCACGGTATGAAGGCAGCGATGTACCGTCTTTAGTTTCGATGTCTGCTGAGCGCGGTTTAGCGAACTGCCCCGCCATACGAGCAATTTTGACGACCGGACACTTGCCACCATAGGTTAGCACCACTGCCATTTGCAGCAAGGTTTTAAATGTATCGCGTATATTGGCTGCGTTAAAATCGTTAAATGATTCGGCGCAGTCTCCGCCTTGTAACAAAAACGCACGGCCTTCGCATACATCTTCTAGCTGCTTGAACAAACTTCTCGTTTCTTCAGCAAACACTAATGGCGGAGCATTATTTAATTCGCTCTCAACTTTTCCCAGTTGGGCTTCATCTGGGTATGTGGGTTGTTGGACGATTGGTAAATCTCTCCAACTATTGGGACTCCAAGGTTTCACTTTTTATCTTTCCTCATTCCTATTGTTACCTCCCCTCGAAAGTACCGAATGGCGGGCGCTGACGCAAGGGGTAAAGGCGCTGTTCGTTAAATAAATTACAAGAATTAGAAAAATGGCATAATGAACACATCATACATAATGTGCTTATTAGTTTACCTCATCATCAACGGGTTTTTGAAATATCTTCTAGCAAATGGGTGATTGCGACCTCACATAGATGGAAAACCTGAGCAAATCCCTCATCTTCACCATAATATGGATCTGGAACATCCTCAAAAGGACAGTTCGGGTAATACCACAGCAACTTTTCAACCTTAGCTGTTGCATCAGCTGGTCTTAGAGCAAGGGCGTTTTCATAATTACTTTGATCCATCACCAGTAAAAGGTCTTGCTCATAAAAGTCTGCCTTTTGCAGCTGTTGTGCCCTAAGAACGCTTAGGTCTACGCCCTTGGATAAGGCATATTCAGTTGCCCTTTTGTCAGGGGGTGAACCCACATGGTAGCTTGCGGTCCCCGAGCTGGTTACGGTTACCTGATTTAGCTGTGAATCTCGAATTAATTTAATAGCAATACCGTGGGCGGTTGGCGATCGGCATATATTTCCTAAGCATACAAACATGATTTTCATTAGTTACTCCTTTGGATGCGGTTCATTCATTTTATTTAGCCACAATGGTTAAAGTAATTCAAATAATGAACACATCATACTTAGCGTTCTATTATTTACACCGTGACACCTGTGTCTACTGTCATAACGAATTTGTCAAAGAACGTATGCTTTAAGTGATTTATCAGGTATCCTCCATAGTATGATGTGTTCGTTATAGTTTTGACTTATGAGTTCAGTAAAAACACAGCTTAGAGCAATATTCGATTTAACAGGTGATTATTTACAAGCGCTTACCGAAACGGTTAAAAAGCAGCCCATACACCATAGTCGATATTTTGAATTACCCGCACCGACTACGGATGACGAACGTCAAGCGTTGAGCTCTATTCCAGTAACCGCTCATGATGGCCAACAAGCATTGTTACGCATCTGCAATTCCTACACTGACTTTTATAAACAACAAGGTTTAAGTAGTAAAATGGCGCGCCGCCATCCAGGGTTAATTGTTTTAGCTAAACAGAGTGCGTCTGAGCTGGTTCCATACATAGACAAGATAAATGAGCTAAAAATGGAATTTAAAAAGTTAGTGCTTACTTACGATAACAACGACGCCCGCTTTGATGCGGTTCATAGCGCAGTGCCAGGGCTACAAACGTTGTCGTTTTATCGACGTATACATTATGAAGGCAACTCCCCTTCCTCCGTGCGCTTTACTTGGATGAAAAAGCACTCGACCAAGTCTCTATCGCGTAAGTTAGCACTTACTATGTTAGAGCGTAGCAGTGCTTACTCAAACCCGAGGATGATAGACCAAACTCAGTGGCAACGTTTGGTGGAACAGGAGAAAGCAAAAGTGGCCAGTCTCAGTCATAACGAAAAGTTACGTATTCGTCGGCCTATTCGAGTGACACCTGAGGTAAATGTAAGATTCAGCGACGCACGTCGATATCATGTTAGCGGTGCGCTACCGTTTATTGTTTTTGATGACAACCCGGATTTGAAGCTAGGCGAATTAACTTCATACACACTAAAAGAGGATCCTAGAAAACGAGAGTATGAGTACCTAGTTGAGCGTCTTTACTTGGCAAAGGGTGAGTAAACACTTACTCACCCTTATTTTTTGAGGGGATGTTGGTTGGCGCCTAAATTTACTTTTCGACAATTTCCTCTAAGCGTTCTTCGTCAATAACTTCGGCATTTTCAACAATTCGTTTTCCACCCTGGATTTCAATGCGCTTATGTTGTTTATTCAGAGTCAGTATTTCTTCACAGAACTCATCTGAAGGATGCATTTCATACACGTAGTCAATTATCTTGCCGGTGTTGTCATCTTTAACATTGGAAATGCTGTAATCTGATATTGCCCCCTTATCAATGAGATCTTTCATAGTTGTCGTCATATCTCTGCGCAGGGCTTTGAGTTTATTGTCGGTAATTTCATCGTCGGCATAAATCGAGCCGTACTTCTCCATGATTGAGATTAAGCGAAAGTGATAAGTTTTTCCTGGCGCAGCGTAACGCCACAAGTGATACAAACGCAACATCATCCATCGAGACAGACCGCGCTTTAATTCTTGAGCTCGGTTAAAGTAGTAACCCTTATACTCCAAGTTATCAATCATGTTATGCACGAATGCATTCAAACATGCCACGCACTTAACATTACCGCCCTGCCCTTTCTTACCGCTGAAATGCAGCGAAGAAAGAAAATTCATATTGGACTCGTAAAAAGAATCATCAATATGAGAGTTGCGTGTGTCGGTTGCCGAATATTTAAAAGACAACTTCGAGCCTTGTAACGCTTCAAGTGATTCTTTGATTTGTGGATATGGCATTGACTGACCAACAGCTTTTAACTCTTGAGCCAATTCATTCATGGAAAAGATCACCGCATATTGAATGCCAGACTTGAAGTTAATCTTTACTATTTTACCTTTCGACGCCAATCTTATTAATGCGCGTTCAACTTTTTCTTCTCTGTCAGAAGGCCATACTAAACATTCTACTTCTTCACCATCTTGTCGGGTACTAACAACAGCAGGGGTAATTTTTATTTCCCCTTCATAAAGGATGCCGTCTAGTTTTTCAGATATTCTCCGGGTAATAATGGTTTTCTTGGGAGCTTCTTCTAGAGGAAGCTTCTTATGGCCTGAACGAACAAAGCGTCCCCACAAGTCGTAATGGTTAAATGTATTAGAATATGCTCTTAATCCGTGAGCCGCAGAACTTTCAATAGAAATGCGAACATCTTTGTTGTCCGTAAAAAGGGCTAAATTTTCATTATCGGTTGCGCTCTCGACGCCATTAATTTGGCCTCTTAATGAATCAGGCAAGTTTTCAACCGAGATATTGACCTTCCGGCTCATTGTTATTTTCCGTTTATTCGGTGCTATCAGCAATATCAACACATAATGCTGCAAAAGTTAATCGTCTATGTTAGTAAAAAACTGATCCAACTTGAAGTTAGTTTCCTGAGATCAGTTTTTTACTAACAGCCTTTTTCTGTAGGCATACTTTCTCTGTTTCAGATCACAATTTTACTAGCTCAGCGCTGTTAGATCGAATTTTTACTAACTAAATTTAGGTTTTCGCTCTTGGACCGCCGTTTATGGTACAAAAAAACAGCAAAAATCGCTTCTTCATCAACGCACTGTGTATAACTAAGTTTTCGCTTAGTATGGATCTGATCTGTAGCAAGTAAAGATCCGATCTTTTAGGACTGACAAGGCTTAGAACCACTGTTCATTGTGCATAAGCTCCGTATTAGAGATAGTAAAATAATGATCTCACGGGCGCTTTTTGTGGATAACCTACTTAATATTATGTGCATAACTAGACAGGTTAAATTTAAGTCAGTAAAAACATGATCTCGCAGCTAGTAAGAATCAGATCTTTACCAGGTAAAATTACGATCTAACAATTTTAAATTTATTATTAGATAACAGTAAGTTACCTATCTATTTTGCAACCTTAACCTATTACTACCTATATATTTAAACCTATTTACCCTACTTATTACCTTAAGGGATTTATTCATAAAAAATTTCTTTGATTTAATTTCAATCAAAAAATAGAATGTCGTCTAAAATATATGTTTACAGGTAAAGTAGTGGACATTATACTAAAGCCTCAAATTTAGGGAAGCTAGTATGACAATCAAACAAAGTGCGCTAAAAACATATCAGTTATTGAAAGCCACCGCCGATGTAGCTGAAAAGTCATTAGAAGGGCGAATACAACATTATCGCGCTCACCTTAAGTCAGAAGAAAAAGAGCTGCGAACATACACCCAAAAAGCGGCCGCCGATTTGTTAGGCTGTAATAACCGAACCTTAAAGCGACGTCATGATCAGGGCGATTTTGATCATATTGAAATACGTCGAGGTGCTAATGGTCACTATGCGTATACGTTGTCAAACATCTACGCCATGGCCGAAGTCATGGGCATTGATGCCGACCACCGTGATAAAGACGATAAACTGCAAGTCATTGTTATCAACTCCTTAAAAGGAGGATGTGGCAAAACCACAAGCATGGTGAATATAGCTGCTGCATTGGCCACCACCAATATTAAACGATATCGAATAGGTATCATCGATCTTGACCCTCAGGGCTCCTCTTCTAGCTTCTTTCCCCCTAGTGAGCCAGATCCCATTACCGTTGGCGATCTTATGCGTGATTGTATCGATTTAGAAGAAAATGAAACCTGGGAGCAAATCGTCAGCGATGCGTTTCTACCAACACACATCCCTAATATTCGTGTCCTGCCATCAGGTATGGACGACTTCTATTTTGAGCATGAAATAGCCACTATTTTGCGCGAAAGTGCCAACTACGACCAAACGCGGCATTACCATAAATTACTTGAAAAGGTTATTGAGCCGGTAAAAGATCAGTTTGATATCATCCTAATTGATACCGCTCCATCACTTAACTTTATGTTTTACAATGCGTTAATGGCCTCAACCTCCATGCTTATACCGGTCCATCCTGAGGCTGTAGACTTTGACGCAAATAATAAGTATCTCAAGCGCTTAGGTGAGATTTATCACACTGTGGCGGCGCTCGGTCACGATGGCTGGGACTTCATGCAGTTTTTGGTGACCAATTACGTCAAGGGAAACCATTCGCAGCGAGATATTGTTAAGGATGTCCGCTCGGCCTTTGGTCGTCAGGTGATGAGCTACCCCATTAACCACAGCAGTGCCATTACTGCTAGTTCATCATCGTTCAATACCATATTTGATCAGAAAACATCAGATAGCTTGGCAAGTAGAGAATCGCTAGTAAAAGCGCAGGAAAACATTAAAGATGTGGTCGATGAATTAGAGATGTTAATACGCTCTAATTGGCCGTCCACTCAGTCTCAGTTAGAGGCGACTAAGTAAGGCACTGTCATGGCAAAAAAACGTAAAAATGATACTCGAATAGATCCGTTCGCAACAGCGGTAGAAAATAGCAGCCTTGATCAACTTTTAGAACAAGCGCAAGCTGGCGATGTTATTAGCATGCCAGCACCGAGCGATCCGCAGCGTACAATTCGCTTAACGTGTGAGGTGATCCCCCACGCTGAAATAGAGCAGCGTACCAAAGTTTATGGTAAAAACCGCCGAGTTCAGGCCCTGCTGACAGAGAAGTCTGTGGCTGACATTTTACCCGCAATTGCAGAAGATGGACGCAACCAGCACCCGGCTTTGGCTTGGGAGCATGATGACGGTTTATTTGTGCTGGCGGGTTCTCGCCGCCGTAAAGCCTGCATTCTCGCAAAAGCTGACTATTTGGTATTAAGCTCTGCAGATTTCAACGATGAGGACGCCAAAATACTCGCGGTTTCTTCAGATCAGTATATTGCGCCAAGTTTGTGGGAGTTGGGGCAAGCATATGTATACACCCGTGATGAGTTACAGCTGCAAGGTAAAAAAGGTTCTTATCGCGAAATAGCGGCCCTCGAGGGAGTGTCACACACCGCTATCGCTGATGCCATAAAAGCGTATGAGTGTCTTCCTCACGATGTTTTGGCGCTCTACCCTACTGCCAACTACGTCGGTCGCGAAGTCGCTAAGAAACTGATTCAAGCCAAAGATAAAGACGCAGAAAGCTTTAATGAGCGTGTTAAACAATGCAGTAGCCATTTTAGCGACCAGCATTTTGACAGTGACGATAAGGCGGCATTAGCCGTTACTAAGTATTTGTGCGATGTTGAGCAGGCTGGAAAACGTACGCAAGATATTGATTTAGGTAATGATTTTGTGCGTGTACAAAAGCATACTAAAAGTGGTGATGTAACCATAAAAATCGATAATAAAGTGCTAACAGATAAACGCTTTGCACAGTTGGCGAAAATGCTAGAGAGCTTTAATTAGACATCATTCTGTATAAGTAAGCTCCAATCGGGGCTTACTTTTTTAAACCTTTGTACCTATTTTGTAAGTTCCTCACTAGTTCATACTTTTTCCTTCCCTTTAAAGGCGATATACTGGCATATTTGAGTTCCAGAGTAGGTCCATGGCGTCGTCGTTAACCAAAGAGGATTTATTGGCTGTTTTTGCTGAAGTGAATGAGCAACAGCAGTTTTCATTTCCACTTTCCGAATTGGCATTAAAACGATTATTCACCAAAGGTGTGTACAGTCGTGCTCAGCAAATGTTGCGAGATGAGCAAGTATTGTGGGTAAAGGCAAACGATGACTACACGCAAATCGATGCCCAAGTGATGGACGACGATGGAACCACCTACGATCAGCAGATTCGTCTCAATGTCACAGCCCAAGTCGTTGATGTTGAAGCGCACTGCAGCTGTGATGCTAAAGTCCGTTGTAAGCACGTGGCCTCGGCGTTACTGCAGTTGAAGTTACAAAGCCAAGGTGATTATGCTCATCAATACCGTATCGAAGACTGGTTTAATGAGATAAAAAGTGATGGCGCTGCGTCTGATGTGCAAAATCACGGAATTGCCTTTGAACTACATCCTCATCATCAGCAATTAACTTTGACGGCTAAAATCGCGGCACTAAATGAAGATAATGAATACACCCAAGGGCGAGCGTTAACCGAACAACAAAGCCACGCCCAAGTGACACCTAAAGGGGTATGTGAGCAAGACTTTCGGCTGTTTTCTTGGATCCGCTCACAAAACCAGCCTGGCAAGTTAACCCTTCACTCCCAGTGGGGTGAAAGAGCACTTTTGCAGCTACTGAGTAACGCTCAGCTGTTTTTTGAAAAGGAGCGTCAGCCGTTACAACTGGGTAAGCCTTTTGCGCTTAGTTATCAATGGCAGGTTAAGAATGATATTGCTCAGCTGCGCGCAAATTATCCTAATTTCAACGCCGAGCGGGTATTACCGACCTCCCCACCTTATTACGTTAATACTGCGGAACACCAGGTTCATGCTTTGCAAACTCATCTTAGTGCAGAGCAAATACAGGCGTTAGCACGCTTTCCGCAGGCCGAAGCCAGTGAAGTGGACGAGCTGGCTAAACGGCTAATGAAAACGCTTCACCTGAGAACTTTGGTGAATCAAAAAAAAAAGTTAACTCCATACTTTAATCTGCAATTTTTAACTGCCCAGGTGCCCTATAAAGTCCGCCTAGTGGCAAAGGAGAAAACGCCAGCGGTAACCGTACTGCAAAATTTAGGATTGCAACCATGTAAAGCCCCTTTACAAGATGAGTATATATTTATTCCGCGTTCGCGCTTACATCAACAGCAGTGGCTGTTTGAATTGAATACCCAAGTGCAGGCGCTAGGCGGTACGGTGACAGGCCTTCCCAAAGCTGATGTGAAGAACACCACCTCAGCGCGCATTATCGCCCAGGTAAATGCGTTGCACGGCCATCGCTTAGAAGTGCAGTTTGTTATTAACCATCGCGCTAAGGACTATCCATTGACCTTAGCGCAAATGCAGTCGGTGCCAGCCTATACCACCCAGCATTACTTTATTGCAGTAGAGGAACGTTACTTTACTATTAGTGCTGCCACTGCTGAATGTATAAGGCAGTATCTTGCCCGCTTTGCTCGTGGCAAACATCAGCCGCACTGTACGCTTCCTCGCAGTCTTTATCAGCAACTACAACAAGAACAATCATTTGAGCTACGAGTGGATAGTCAGTTGCAAAAGTTACTCGCTCCGGCCACCTTGAAGTCCCTGAAAAAGCCGCAATTACATCACAGTGTTGCTTTGCGGGAGTATCAACACTCAGGCGTTAATTGGCTGCAATTGCTCGCTGCACAAGGTTTAGGTGGGGTATTAGCCGATGATATGGGGCTAGGTAAAACATTGCAGGTTATCGCCTTCCTGAGCACCTTAGAAAATACCCAAAAGCCCCACTTAGTCTTGTGCCCAACGAGCTTAGTCGCGAATTGGTACAACGAAATTCAACGCTTCTGTCCACATATGGATGTCGATGTGGTTATCGGACACAACCGTACTGCACAATTACAGCAGCTAAATTGTAAGAATGTTATTGTCACAACGTATACGCTGTTTAAACGTGACTTTGCGTTTTATCACGGTGTGCAATTTAACACTGTGGTGTTAGACGAAGCGCAGGCGATAAAAAACGCGCAGTCACAGTTAAGCATCAAGGCCAAGCAGTTACAGGCCCAAACACGAATCGCACTCAGCGGCACACCCTTTGAAAACAATTTGCAAGAGCTCAAATCGGTATTTGACTTCGCTTTGCCCGGACTGTTAGGCAGCGACGCTCAGTTCAAAAGTAACTTTCTCGAAGCCACTGATGGGCTAGTAGCGCTGCAAGAGGCTATAAGACCTTATTTGCTGCGCCGAGCGAAAGCAGATGTACTCTGCGAACTACCTAGCAAAACTGAGCTGGTAAAACAGCTCGATATGTTACCCGCACAAGCTCAGGTTTATCACAATTATCATCGCGCTTTACACGATAAACTCGCCCATTTAGTGGCGCACCAGGGGGTGGGGAAAAGTAAGTTACAGTTCCTTGATGCACTTTTGAAACTTCGTCAAATTTGTTGCCATCCGCAGTTAGTTGATGACGCACACGAAGCCAGCAGTGCGAAGCTACAGTGGTTAGCCACGTATTTACCACATATGCTCGCTCAGGATCATCATGTCATTATCTTTAGTCAATTTACCTCAATGCTGCGTTTAATTGCCAAGCAGTTGACCGACTTAGAGGTTGATTACGCGATGCTCACCGGTCAAACTCGTGACCGCCAGCACCAGGTGGACGAGTTTCAACAAGGGCATAAACGCGTGTTTTTAGTCAGCCTTAAAGCCGGCGGCAGTGGCTTAAATTTAACCCGCGCCGATACAGTGATCCATTTTGACCCTTGGTGGAACCCTGCTGTAGAGCATCAAGCAACGGACCGCGCTTATCGCATGGGTCAAGATCGATCCGTCTTTGTGTATAAGTTAATTATTGCCGATTCCGTGGAACAGCAAGTGATGTCTTTGGCAGATAAAAAGCGTCACTTGGTTGATGAGTTCTTAAATACGAGTTTGTTGGCAGATAAAAAAATTGATGATAATCAACTGCTTGAGATGCTTAACTTACAAAATGAAGAAAAAGCATAATTTCTTTTGAACTTTTGGCTGTCGCCAGACTCTATTATTATGCTTGTTAGACAAGCACCCTATGTTGATTTCCCTGATTATTATGAATTGGCCAGCTTTGATTTAGCTGGCTTTTTTTTGTCTGGGATTTGCTATTATCAAGCCAACAGCATTATTTTTGCGAGAAAGGTATGTTCGCGTCACTTTCCACTACAGCATTATTGAGCCTAGGTTCCCTCGCCTTTGTTATTCCTCTTTGCTTGTTCCTAGGGGTTAGGGTATCACACTATAAAAAGCGCAATGAGCACACACAGCAACAGCTTTTAGCGCAACAGCAATATCATCAGCAGCAGCTTGGCGAACGAGATAATCGTTTAGAACGAGAGCGTCAGGAGGCGCAGCAACTGCAGCAAAAGTTAACCCTTGTTCATGGCCGTTATGAGTCATTGAAAGCGACGCTAGAGCAAAAAGAAGCGCACTTTGAGCAGCAACTGCAGTTAGTCAAGGATTCTAAAGACCAACTAAAGCAAGAATTTAGCGCGCTCGCGCAACAAGTCTTTGAGGATAAATCACAGCAGTTTAAAAGCCTTAATCAGCAGAGCATGGAGCAGATATTAAAACCAGTACAAGGCGAGTTAAAAGGTTTCAGAGATAAAATGGAGCATATCCACTCGCAAGAGCTGCAACAACGAGCAGCACTTAAAGCCGAGTTAGTACATCTACAAAAACTCAATCAATCTATTACCGAACAAGCTGAGCGTCTCTCTACGGCCTTACAAGGGCAAAAGAAAACCCAGGGTAACTGGGGTGAGTTAATGCTAGAAAACGTCTTAGACAGCGCTGGACTGCGCCTCAATGAGGATTATCGACGCGAAGCGAGCTTTGATACTCCAGAAGGTCGCTTTCGTCCCGACGTGGTGGTCTATTTGCCACAACAACGCCATATTATCGTCGATGCCAAAACATCTCTAAATGCGTATACCCGCTACGTTAACGCCCATAGCGATATTGAAGCTCACCAAGCCTTGGCTGAGCATGTGCAAGCGATGAACGAGCGTATCAACGAGCTTTCAAGTAAAGATTATCACCGTTTGGAGCAACTGAACTCCCCGGAAGTGGTGATTATGTTTGTGCCCATCGAAAGTGCCTATGTTGAAGCTCTGAAGTATCAGCCTGATTTGTATCAACGTGCCATTGAACGCAACATCTTGGTTGCGACACCGACAACCTTACTTACCAGCTTGAATATTGTAAAACAGCTTTGGCGTTTTGAAGATCAATCGAAGCATACGCAAGAACTGGCCAAACGTGCAGAGCGGTTTTACGCGAAACTCAACAGCTTTTTGGTATCAATGGACGGTGTAGGTAAACAGCTCGACAAAGCCAAAGAAACTTATGATAAAGCCTTTTCTCAACTCTATAGCGGAAAGGGTAACCTTATAAAACAAGCCAATGAATTCAAAGAGTTAGGTGTTGCTGTTCAAAAAGAGCTACCTGCAGAGCTACGTGAAAAGGCAGAGCTTGAGCTACAACAAGCTCAATAAAGACAGGAGTCAGTGTGGCGCTTTTCTGATTTGTGTAATTCCTAAAGCGATAAAGGCTGCAGATACTGCAAACAAAGAGAGAATATTGCCAATGAATGCGGCGCCAGCAAAAGCGATTGCGCTGGCGATAAATAAGTATCCAGATATCTTCATCATAACACGTCCCTATATGGCTGAAGTAAGTGATAACGGTGACACACAGCGTTCGTAAACCCCCTTTACAATTCATGAAACTGTCATCTTAGAACCCTAAGCTATGCGCAAAAAATAATGACTTAGGGTTTTTATGACATCGCATCATTCTCAGGGCTTTATCGAACGCCTACAGCAATTACAAAGCTTAGCGCAAAATAAGTATGGGATCGAAATAGCTTCGGAAAAATTTATCGCTGAAGAGAGTTATCGGAAGCTGGTACTCAATGAATTAAGCCTATTGGGAGATAGTGAGTTAAGTGCCGTCATAGCCGCTATGCAAGATATGCAACAGCAGCAAGGGGCATCACCCAGTACTGGCGCAAGCGAACAAATTAGCAAAGATAAAACCACCACGCCGCTGTCACTTATTTTTGCTGGGGTAGCTGTCGTTCTTGCGCTCGTCGCCACAGGGTATACCTTTTACGTCAACCAAGAGCCTGACATCGCCATGGCCTCGAAGCCAGCGGCACCAACACAAGTCAACACAGCTCAACAGCCTACCGACAATGGCAGGGTTCAAGAGAAAGAGCAACAACCAGCGCAACTAGCATTTCGTATTCACGGCTCCAACACCATAGGTGAAAAGCTTGCTCCAGCCTTACTCGAGGGCTACCTAAAGGAGCTCGGGGCAAAGCAGTTTAATTGGCGTCAAGGCGAAGTCAGCGTCGAAAGAGAGCTGCACTATCAGCTCGATAGCAAGCCATATTACATCGAGTTGCATGCGCATGGCTCAAGCACTGGTTTCGCAGACATTGAAGCCGGCAAAGCAGATTTAGCAATGGCTTCACGCAAAGTTAAAAGCAAAGAAGTCGATAAGCTTAAAGCGCGTTTCGGTGATTTCAGCCAAATAGGCAATGAGCACATTATTGGCCTTGATGGCTTAGCCGTTATCGTTAACCAAAATAACCCTGTCAGCCACCTATCAACGCAGCAATTAGCTGCGGTTTTCTCCGGTAAAATAAGCAATTGGCGTGAGCTTGGAGGCCCTTCTGAGGCCATTAATCTATATGCTCGAGACGCCAAGTCTGGCACCTGGGACACCTTTAAAAACTTAGTGCTTAAAAAGCATCAGGCGCAGTTAAGCCCGCTTGCCCAGCGCTTTGAGTCAAGCTCAGTGTTATCTCAAAAGGTTTCACAAGATGAGTACGGCATCGGCTTTATAGGGCTGAACTACATCCTTCACAATAAAGCAATAGCGGTCTCTGAGGGAGCTCAAACAGCGCCCATCTACCCTACTCGCTTTACTATCGGTACTGAAGATTATGCGCTAGCACGTCGACTTTACGTGTATACACCGACCACGGCATCGATGTTTATCAAGAACTTTGCTCAGTATGCCATTTCTTATGCCGGGCAAGAGATAGTCTCCGATACGGGTCTTATTTCGCAGAATATTCATGTTGAGCAAGTGCAGCCAATGACTGAAGCGCCCACGGTATATAAGCAGTATGCTAAACAAGGTCAGCGATTATCACTGACGTTTCGTTTTGAGCATGGAAGCGGTCAGTTGGATAACAAAGGTAAGCGCGATCTCCAGCGTTTGCTCGATTACCTTGAAAGTCATGCCCAAAAGCGCGTAATACTAATGGGGTTCTCTGATAACTCCGGGGATGCAGGGCGCAATAAAACATTATCTTTGCAGCGTGCTCGTTCTGTAGAGCAGGAGCTCACCGCTCGCGGTGTGGCGGTCTTTGACACCCAAGGGTTTGGTGAGGTTTTGCCTGTTGCCAACAACCAAAGCAAAGAAGGTCGAGAACGTAATCGTCGCGTTGAGGTGTGGGTGTTGTAATTATTCTGTCATCGATAGCTGCTACTTTAGTTGCTGATTTAGGAGGGGATATGTTTGCCATATTAACGGATCATTATAATCTTACCGGCGCCTTTGCCCGCTTAAGTATGGTTGAAGCCATGCGTGTACAACGCAATTTAGATCAGGTTTTTACCGACTTAAAGCTACCTTCCGATGCGCTTCTTAACCGTATGCGCGAAGAAGGGTTACTCAAAGACGCGATAGCGGGTGTTAAAAAACCGCATACCGATGCGAGTGAATCCGTGATTCAGAGTCACCTCGGACAACTCTTTTTAGACTATCACAAACTCAAAGCCACCTTAGCCAAGCTGAGCTTGGCTGAGCAGGTTGCTTGCAAAGAGACATTTACGATTGCTGCTAAAGCTTTAAATCTGCCCTCTGCAGATTTAGCTGCGATGATGGCGCAAGAAGGTGTGTCGGTAGAAGCTATGGTGCCTAAAGACCCTCAACAAGAGCGTATTAACGCTGTCCGTGAGCGATTAAATCAAGCTGCGTCACAGCAACAGAGTGATGCTCAGCGCGTGCGTGATCGTTTGAACTCATTGGTTGAGGAGCAACAAGACCCAAAGGATGAAGTCGTAGATGAAGGGGCTCAAGTCGTGCCACTGCGTCGCCAACAAGCATAAGAACAGGCAAGTTAACTCAGTTTTGCACCGCCTTTTAGGCGGTTTTTTTATACCTCGAGTTAGTAAAAAAGTGATTTGTCCCTGTCGTTTAGTTAGTAAAAATGTGGTCTGTGATAAAAATAAAGCTCAATACAGTTGGTAAAAAAGTGGTTTATACCGCTGTAAAGGCCCAGTAACCTCTTTAATAAAGCTCCCCTTGGGGAGATGAACATCGCCTTGTTTGCACTAAGTAAAATACTGATCCAAAAAAAGGGCCGATAACGGCCCTTTCACTGGCAACACACCTTTTGATTTAGAACTGGTTCATGGTATTGGCTTCGCCGCCTGCCTTGAGTGCGTTTTCGCCGCAGAAGTATTCCTTGTGGGTATCACCAATATTTGAACCCGCTAGGTCTTGGTGCTTCACTGAGGCTTGCTCTCGACGAATCTCCTGACGTTGCACATCGCGCACGTAGGCAAGCATACCTAAGTCGCCAAAATACCCTTCAGCAAGAATATCGGTGCTGAGCGCCGCTGTGTGGTAGGTGGGTAAAGTGATCAAATGATGGAAAATACCCGCCTCTCGTGCTCCGTCACGCTGGAAGTTTTGCACATAATGATCCGCTTCTTTGGCTAGTTCTGATCCATCGAGGCTCGCATCCATAAGCACTTTAGGATCTTGGCTTGGGTCTGGATAAGCACTTAGATCGCGGCCATCTTGTTGCCATTGGCTATACACCTGCTCACGGAACTTCAACGTCCAGTTAAATGAAGGCGAATTGTTATACACCAATTTAGCGTTAGGAACCTGCTCGCGTACGCGGTTTACCAGCTCCGCAATTTGCTCTACATTCGGCTTCTCGGTTTCAATCCATAGCAAATCGGCACCATGTTGTAAGCTTGTGACACAGTCTAGTACTACGCGGTCTTTTTCCGTACCGGCGCGGAACTGATATAAGCCATTATCTAAGCGCACCGGTTTACATAGCTGACCGTTGAGCTTAATGGCTGTTTCACCTTCTAACAGATCATCCCCCCCAGAAATGGGTTGGGTATCTAAGAAGCTCAAGTATTGGCTAGCAAGATCTCCGGCTTCCTTGCTTACTGGAATTTTCTGGGTCAAGCTCGCACCTAATGAGTCGGTGCGCGCAACGATGATGCCATCATCAACACCCAGCTCTAGAAAGGCATATCGAACCGCATTGATTTTGGCCAAGAAGTCCTCGTGAGGCACCGTTACCTTACCGGCCTGGTGACCGCACTGTTTAGCATCGGATACCTGATTTTCAATTTGAATTGCACAGGCACCGGCCTCTATCATTTTCTTCGCCAATAGATAGGTGGCTTCCTCGTTACCAAAGCCGGCATCAATATCGGCAATAATGGGCACCACATGGGTCTCAAAGTTGTCGATTTGTGCGGTGATAGCTGCAACATCGCCACCTTGGGCCTTGGCCTCGTCCAATGCCTTGTATAGATGATCAAGTTCACGGGCGTCGGCCTGTTTTAAGAAGGTATAGATCTCTTCAATAAGCATAGGCACCGCCGTTTTTTCGTGCATACTTTGATCCGGTAATGGACCAAACTCAGAGCGCAATGCTGCCACCATCCAGCCACTAAGATAGACATAGCTGCGCTTAGTGGTTTTTTGATGACGTTTAATGGCCATCATCATCTGTTGCGCGGTAAACCCATGCCAACAACCTAAGGATTGCGTGTACTGGCTTGAATCACCGTCGTAAGCGGCCATGTCCTCGCGCATCACCTTAGCGGTGTATTTGGCGATATCGAGACCGGTTTTGAAACGGTTTTGAAGCTGCATACGCGCTGCATATTCCGAATTAATCCCTTGCCACTGCGGTAGGTTGCTTTGACGAAGGCTGCTTAACGTGTCGATGTGTGCGTTGTAGTTTGTCATTATAGGTATCCTTTGAACGGGTAACTGTTTAATTGCCCCAAAGCCAATGTGAGAGTGCTCGGTGCGTTGTATTTTTACCCTAGGACGAATTGGGTTGATTTATTAAATTTATAGTTATTATTGTGGCTATATTTTCAATGAATGGGGTTTGGGTTCACATCAGCGCTTTTTCAGTTACAGTGAAATGACTAACTTCTTCGTTTAAAGGAAACGCACATGACCCAGCGCATCTCTCACAGCGGCTTGGCTATTGATGCTCAGCTTTATCAATTCATAACTGAGCAAGTCCTGCCGCACACTGAACTCGATACTGAACGCCTGTTCGCGGGTTTGGCCGATATCATTCAGCGCCTTACTCCCATCAATAAGGCATTACTGGCGAAGCGGGATAGTTTGCAGAAGCACATTGACGGTTATTATCAGAAAAATACTAAAGATAACCATGATGAATATACCCAGTTTCTAAAAGACATCGGTTATTTGCTCGAGCAATCACAGCAGGTTAGCGTAGAAACCGAGGGTGTAGACGATGAAATCGCGCGCATGGCTGGACCGCAGCTTGTGGTGCCAGTGAGTAATGCACGCTTTGCCCTAAACGCTGCCAACGCCCGCTGGGGCTCCTTGTATGATGCACTATATGGCAGCGATGTGATCAGTGAGGAAGAAGGCGCAGAGCAAGGTAGCCAATACAACCCTGTGCGCGGTTTTAAGGTCATGGCCTATGCGCGACAGTTCCTAGATAAAGCGTTACCGCTCAAAAGCGGCTCACACATTGAAAGTACCGAATATGCGATAAACAATGGCGAGCTTGTGGTTATTTTGGGTGACTCTCAGCAAGTAACCCTCGCTGAGCCCTCGCAGTTGATTGGCTATCAGGGTCAACCTGAGCGCCCGACTGCGTTGCTATTTTGTCATCATGGCCTGCACTTTATTATCGCCATCGACCCACACAACCGCATCGGCCGCGACGACAAAGCTGGCATTAAAGACATCGTACTCGAGTCTGCTCTAACCACCATCATGGACTGTGAAGACTCTGTCGCTGCCGTTGATGGCGAGGATAAAACACAAGTTTATCGTAACTGGTTTGGGCTGATGATGGGAAACTTGAGCTGCGAATTTTCCAAAGGTGGGCAAACTCAGACACGGCGCCTTAATAGGGATCAACATTTTACTAAGTTAGATGGCTCGTTGCTGACCCTTCATGGCCGAAGCTTAATGTTTGTTCGCAATGTCGGTCACCTGATGACAACACCCGCGATACTAGACAGCGATGGTAACGAGGTATTTGAAGGCATATTGGATGCGGTCTTTACTAGTTTGTGCGCGCTTCCCGAATATCACAGCCGCTCCGAGTTAGCTAACTCGCGCACTCAGAGTATTTATATCGTTAAGCCTAAAATGCACGGCCCCGAGGAAGTGGCCTTCACCGCGCAGCTATTTAGTGAAGTGGAGGCTTTATTAGCCCTTCCTAGCAATACCTTGAAAATGGGGATTATGGATGAAGAGCGGCGTACTTCGGTGAATTTGAAAGCCTGTATTGCGCAAGCGAAACAGCGAGTGGTCTTTATTAATACCGGCTTTTTGGACAGAACCGGCGATGAGATTCATACCGCTATGGAGGCCGGTGCGGCATTGCCAAAATCGGCAATTAAAGCTCAGCCTTGGATAGATGCCTACGAGAAACGCAATGTTAGTATTGGCCTAGAATGTGGCTTAAGTGGTAAAGCACAAATAGGTAAAGGCATGTGGCCAATGCCAGATAAACTGGCGTTAATGATGGAGCAGAAAATCGGCCATGTGAAATCGGGTGCCAACACCGCCTGGGTGCCCTCCCCGACTGCCGCAACCTTACATGCCCTTCATTATCATGATGTTGATGTATTCGCGCAGCAAAAAACATTATCAGCACAAAGCCAGCAGTCCTTTAGAGACTTACTCACACCGCCGATTGATAATCAGCAACAACTCAGCGCCGAAGATATTCAGCTCGAACTCGATAATAATGTTCAAGGTATTTTGGGGTATGTTGTGCGTTGGGTAGAGCAAGGCGTTGGTTGTTCAAAAGTGCCCGATATCAATAATGTCGGCTTAATGGAAGATCGCGCGACATTACGGATTTCTAGTCAACATATTGCCAATTGGCTACACCATGGTATTTGCACCGAAGAGCAAGTCCTGAAAACCATGAAGCGTATGGCTAAGGTGGTTGATGAGCAAAATGCGGGCGATAGCCAGTATAAAAATATGGCTGATAGTGAACAAAGTTTGCTTGATAGCTTAGCGTTTCAAGCTGCGACAGATTTGGTTTTCAAAGGTAGATCACAGCCCAATGGCTATACTGAGCCGCTTTTGCATCATTACCGCCGACTGTTCAAAGAACGCCAAGCGTCGATGTAAAGGGCCTTTACAGCAATAAAAAAGCCGGCATATTAGCCGGCTTTTTTATTAACGCTATTAGTTATTAACAATGGCGTTGTGATAGACATTTTGTACGTCATCACAATCTTCCAACATGTTCATAAACTTCTCAAAGTTGGCGATATCATCTTCGTCGGTGATTTCAATGTGTGTTTGTGGCACAAAGGTAATTTCGTCAACATCAAAGTTAATGTCTGCAAATGCTTCTGTAAGTGCTGTTTTCGCTTTGAAGTATTCGGTATGCGGGGCAAATACAGATACTTTGCCGTCCTCTACTTCGACATCTGTGACGTCAACATCAGCCATCATTAGCGCTTCTAACACTTCTTCGTCATCATCACCTTCGAAACCCAAAATGGCGAGGTGATCAAACATGTGCGCAACGCAACCTGGGTTGCCGATCTTGGAGTCGGTTTTGGTAAACGGTAAGCGTACGTCTTTAATGGTTCGATTAGGGTTATCAGTAAGGCAGTCTACAATAACCATGCAGTTACCTGGACCGTACCCTTCATAACGTGCCGCAGAGTAATCTTCACCCGCACCACCGGCTGCTTTTTCTATCGCCTTATCAATTACGTGAGCGGGTACTTGATCTTTTTTAGCTTTATCAATCAAACGGCGTAGAGAAAGGTTTGCATCTGGGTCAGCACCGCCATTTTTTGCAACGACGTAGATCTCTTTACCGTATTTTGAGTTTACTTTTGTTTTTGCCGCGGCTGTTTTCGCCATGGCGTTTTTACGAACTTCAAACGCTCTGCCCATTTTCAATCTCTCAAGTTTGAATTTATTTCCTCACTGGATTTTAACAACTCGCAGCACATTGGGCTAGTGCCATGTTTACATAAAAGTGCTGCTTTGTAGGTCAATCTTTTTAAATGAGACTATTTAACATAACTTGGGAAGAGGAAAGGCAACTCACTGAAGCAGCGAATGATATGATCAGCCTGATGTGCATAATCAGGAAGCGCTTGGGGCGCGTATAAGCAAGCGCGCATATTGGCGTTGCGCGCCGCTTCAATATCGTATTTATAATCACCTACGTACACCAGCTCGGTTGGCGCCATTTGCCATCGTTCGGCAATGTGAAGCAGTGCACTGGGGTCCGGTTTTGCGGGAGCATCATCACGGGTCAAAATTAGCTCAATTGGCAAAGGGTTACGTTTTACTTTGATCGCCGTTGCTTGCTGACAGTTACGGGTGACGATGGCCATCGGAATATTGGCCTGGTGTAGCCTTTGCACTGCTGCTTTAACCTCTGGTAATAGTTGAGATTGCTGCGCATCGGCAAGTTCGTGGTCGAGTATCACTTGCTCTGCTCGTTGCCGCCCTTCGCTATCCAAGGTACTAACAAAGTCTAAAATATCGATATCAGCGTGGCAGTTGAGTTGTTCACGGATGCGAGCAAAATTCAGTATAGAGCTGAATAGTGTGCCATCCATATCAAAAATGACGCCATTAAGAGAGTGAGGCTTGCTGCTTGGCATTGTATTTCCTGTAAACTATATGGTTGCAATGATACGACCTTGCACCGCTATAAGCGCAACCATAGCAGGAAAAAACGCGCACATCGACATCTTCCCTGATGTGCACGCTGGTTGGGGGAAGCGCTTAGAAGGTGACGCTATGCCACTGGTTCTGGCGTTCAAAGTACAAAGTTCGCACTTTGCCTTTGCCCTCTATATTGACCATATTAATTTGCGCAGGCCACAGTTCATGTAGTGCCCCGTGCGTCATTTTCAGGCCCTTTAGCGGCTGCTTTGGCATCGCTGCCTCTTGGTACACCCAAAAAAACTTACCATCCACTTCAAAGCCAACATTGCTCAACTGCAAAGGCTGATCGTTGGGGTCGGTTATCGCCACTTGTTCGGCTACATAGTCGGCAAATTTTTGTTGGTCATCTGCATGCTTTAACATATCAGCTTGATTGCCAAATAGGTCTTCGACGGCATGCTCTGTGTCATGAAGATAAAATCGATGCATCAGCTCAATATGTTCAGTGCGTTGATTGAACAGCACGGTGGTCACCGAGTTTTTTAATTGGTGAGCCAAGCTGGCGCTGCTAAATAGCAGCACCGATAAAAGCACGATAATACGCATTATGGCTGTTGTTCCTCTTCGTTAGCCTCTTTGAGATCGGTTTTAATATCGTGCATGATGTCGCGACTGACCTTGGCTTTGCTCTTCTTACGCTTGTAGGTCTCGATACGCGATTCCATGATACGTCGTGGGTAATAGTTATTAGACACATCTACATCTGCGGTTTCCCATCCCGGGTCGACGGCTATACTGGCAATTTCTTTACCCTTGTCGGTCACTATCAGCTTTTCCACCTGTTTGGCATTACGGCGCCAGATTTCGGCTGGAATGTAACGTTGCTCTGTGGTGCCATCGGTGTAGCTAAGCTCGAGTAAAATGGGCATAACTAGGCCGCCCACATTGCTAAATTGCATCACGTAATAGTTGTTGTCCTCGGCCACCGCTCTGTCTAAGGTGCGACGTTCCCAGGGCTCTAGTTTGCTAAGCATCTTCTGGTAGGCATTACGCTCTTTATTGGTTACGGTGAAGCGATCATTACTGTCGTAAAAGTCGCGTACATCGGGGTTTTTATCTATCCACAATTCACGGCCTTCACGCTTATTGCGCTCAACAAATAATGATGTGGGTTTATTTTTCTCAATCTCACGTAGGCGGTTAAAGTCGATATCTGGGTTCATGGTATCCAAACGCAGCTTGTACACCTTATCTAAGGCGATATCGACATGGTCGGTGCTATAGAACCAGCCCCGCCAAAACCAGTCGAGGTCGACGCCTGAGGCTTCTTCCATGGTGCGGAAAAAGTCAGCGGGAGTGGGTCGCTTGTATTTCCAGCGGTTGGCATATTCTTTAAAGGCAAAGTCAAATAACTCGCGCCCTAAAATTACCTCGCGGAGAATATTAAGGGCCGCTGCTGGCTTAGTGTAGGCATTGGGCCCAAGGCGCAGCACACTGTCTGATTGTGTCATAATTGGCACTTGATGTTCAGATTTCATGTACTCGACAATATCGCGAGGCTCTACTCCCCAAGGAATATCTGGATCCCACTCGCGTCCAGCAACTCCGTCAAGGAAACTGTTTAATCCCTCATCCATCCAAGTCCATTGACGCTCATCTGAGTTAACGATCATGGGGAAATAGATGTGCCCAATTTCGTGTATAACGACACCGATGAGAAAACGTTTCTCTGCTTGGGAGTAAGTGCGAGAGCCGTCATCGCGCAGCTCCGTGCGTGGCCCGTTGAAGGTGATCATCGGGTACTCCATGCCGCCCACAGGACCATTTACTGATTGGGCGACCGGATATGGATAATCAAATGAATAGCGAGAGTATACCTCCATGGTATGGATCACCGCTTCGGTGGAGTATTTTTTCCACAAGTCGCCGCCCTCTTTTGGATAAAACGACATCGCCATCACCAGCGGTTGTTCGTCGCCACCTTGATGATAGCCTTTCGCATCCCACATAAATTTTCGTGATGATGCCCACGCAAAGTCGCGTACATTATCGGCCTTAAAACGCCAAGTCTTGGTCTCTTGTGTGGCTGATTTTTCGTTCTCTAACGCCTCTTCTTCGGTCACGATAAAGACCGGACGCTCAGCATTTTTTGCCTGTTCTAAGCGTTGGCGCTGGGTGCGGTTAAGGACCGAGCCTGGGTTATCCAGGGTACCAGTCGCGGAGACGATATGATCTGCCGGCACGGTAATTTCAACATCATAATCACCGAACTCTAGGGTGAATTCGCCACGCCCTAAAAATGCTTTATTGGTCCATGCTTCATAATCGGTGTAAGCCGCCAAACGCGGAAACCACTGCGCTAACAAAAAGATATCATTGCCGTCTTTTTCAAAGTGTTCATAGCCATTGCGAGCGCCCACGGCGTCTTCTTCAACAATATTAAACGCAAAGTCCATGCTCAATTCGGTACTTTGTCCAGGTCTCAGAGGCTGGTTTAAATCGACGCGCATAAGGGTGTCGACAACAGTGGCTTTGAGATCATCCCCGTCCTCATCTTTGATATTACTGAGCACGAACCCGGGCTCATTGTCGGCGAGAAATTGCATGCGTCGCAGGGCCGATAAGCTCAGCTTACTGGGTTTACCTACAGGCTGAGCCTCAAGCCCAGACTTGAAGGTTTTACTGCGCTCAGCTATTGAGTCTGCTTTATATATATTTTGATCTAGCTGGAGCCACAAGTAACGCAGGGTGTGCGGAGAGTTATTGGTGTACTCGATACGCTGACTGGCACTCAAACGTCGTGCTTTTTCATCTAGAGTGACGTCTATATCGTAATCCACTTGCTGCTGCCAATAATTTTCCCCCGGGGCGCCAGCGGCACTTCGGTAGCTATTTGCAGTAGGCAGGGACTCGTCTAGTTGGCGAAACTTATCTTCGAAATTCCCCTTGGTTTGCATTACATTGGCCATCACCCCTTGGCTAATCAAAGTGAGCGCCCCAAGCAGAACTAAGGTTTTATTATTTTTATTCATCATAAACACAGTGTTTTTTGCTATTTGTGACACTGTTGCAAAAGTAGCCAAATGCTGCAACTGAGACGCGATGAAGTGCATACAAGCGCGACCAATCTAATGCTAAAAGTGGTATAAAAAATGCTGTAGTTATTATCTGTAAAGGGGGTTTCCAGTTTTTTTCGTGGGATTTTCCCATTAAAGGTTGCAATTGCATTTTAATTAATTTTAGAATCCCCCACTTTTTTAATTCGTGAACAATAAAAACAAGGATTATCAGCCTAACAAGTCGTGCTTTGACTGGGCTGAAACATAAAGTAAGCGATAGGAAGTTCACTCAATTCGCTCACATAGCAAGGTATAAAATTGGTGGTGCTATGGATTTTTATGTCCTCAAAAAGAAAGACGAGTTAATAGCCATTCCTGCAAATGAGCAGCATTGTAAACAATACTTAGACAATGGGTATTTTTACATTGATAAAGTGGCAGCATGTGATGAAAACACCGCAATTCGTCGTTTAAAAGCGAAATACCAGCGAAATATGCGTTTGCCTTTAACCGCATTAGCGATAGTAATACCGGTTATTATTGTCACTTGGTGGCAAGTAACACACTGACACCAGCACGCTTAAACGCGTGCTGTTCCATGCTATAGTGGGCGCAATAGCAAATAATTTAATGTACTGATGCGCTTACTCCATACCTCTGATTGGCACGTGGGTCAGCTTTTTTATGAGCATACTCGAGTGCAAGAACATCACGCCTTTCTAACCTGGCTTATTGGTGAATTAAATCGCCAAGCTGTTGACGTACTGTTGATTAGCGGCGATATCTATCACACTGCCACTCCGCCAACACAAGCGGAGAATCAGCTTTATGAATTTGTTAAAGCGGCTAAGGCGGCCTGCCCTACCCTACATATAGTGATTATTGCCGGTAATCATGATAGTGCGAAACGCATTACCACAGCACAGCCATTACTGGCACAGTTTGACACTCATGTAGTCGGTCGCTTTGATTTTCAGCGCCCCGAGTTGAGTGTCATTAACATTACTTGTGGTGATCAGCACTGTGCGATTCTTGCCCTGCCCTATCTGCGTGCCAGTGATATCCCTGATGCACAAATGAGTTATGCTCAGGCGGTCAAAGAGGCCTACCAACTTATGCTTGAGCAATGTCAGCTTGAGGACGACTCCAATGTTATCGCCATGGGCCATCTACATGCTCGGGGTGCCACTGTCAGCGAAGACTCGGAGCGCGCTTTAGTCATTGGCGGTGAAGATGCCATCGGCGCTGATGTTTTTCCGCCCCAAGCCTGTTATGTTGCCCTCGGCCACTTGCATAAAGCGCAAAGTGTTAACGCTAAAGAATACATTCGTTACAGTGGTACGCCCTTCGCGATGTCGTTTTCGGAACGTCAATATCATCACCAAGTTTTGCTGTTAGAGGTACAAGATAATGCCTTGCAAAGTGTCAACCCCCTTTACATTCCTCGGCATCGGCAATTACACCTTGTTCCCGAGGCTACCCTCCTGCCGCTAGCTCAAGTATGTGAGCAGATTCGGCTTTTACCCGGCCCTGATGATGAGCAAGGGTACATTCGCGTTCGCCTCTCGAGTAAAGAGCTTGCCACCGACTTTCGCGAGCAAATCGAGCATGCACTTCAAGGCAAAGATTTACTTTTTTGTGGCGTGGAACGGGTGCGCTCGCAACGGGAGAATAAAAACGATGAACTTGAACTACAAGACTTATCGCAAGTAGAGCGCCTAGACGCTGCGCACTTATTGAGTGAAGCCGTCAACGAGCATGATGAGCTTGAAGATCACGATATTACCAACGAGGTTAAAGACTTGTTTGCGCAGTTAGTACAGGATGTTGAGCAGGAGGGGAATAATGAAGATTAATCGCCTGCAAATTCATAATTTAGCATCATTATTAGACGCAGACATCGATTTTAGTCGCCCTCCCCTGCGTGATGCTGGCTTGTTTGCCATAACTGGTGACACAGGGGCTGGAAAAAGCACTATATTGGATGCGCTGTGTTTAGGCTTATATGATAAAACCGCCCGGTTGAGCAATGAAAGCACACAAAAAGTAGACTTTAATGGCGACAATGTGCGCCTCAATGATCCGCGCCACCTATTGCGTCGTGGTACCGGTATAGGATGGGTCAAAGTTGATTTTGTGGCTATCGATGGCGCTCATTATCGCGCCCTCTGGCAAGTGACCCGAGCACGTAAAAAACCAAACGGTAAATTACAAGCACCCACTCATGCACTGTACCTTATGCCGCAAGAGCAGCTGGTGAGTGATGGTAAACTTGAGACAAAAAAAACCATTGAGCGGTTAGTTGGGCTTAATTTCGAGCAGTTCACGCGTGCGGTGATGCTAGCACAAAACGAGTTTTCTGCTTTTTTACGTGCGCAAGGCGATGAGCGTGCAGTATTGCTTGAGCGTTTAAGTGGTACACAAAAGTACTCTGTTGTAGGTCAACGCGTGTATTCTGGTTACAAAGCCAAGCTTAATGACGTCGAGGCATTTAAGGCTTCTATGGATGCGGTTGATATTCTCGATGAGCAACAATTACAGGAGCTTAACGAGCAGCAACATCAGTATATCGAGCAGCAGCAACAATGCCAAAAACGACGAGAACAGGTTGCTAAACACCTCCAATGGTTCGCAGCCGAGCAACAATTACAACATGAAATCGCTGACCTTCAACAGCGTATACAAACTACGAGTAACAGCCTAGAGCGATTAGAACCCAGGGTGAGAGAGGCTCAGCGAGTTAAGCAATGTTGGCAAATTGAAGATAACCTTACTTCCACAGCACGATTGCAACAGCGTTTGGCGCAACAGCAAACACGCCAAGAAGAGCTAACATGCAGTGATGCTAAAAGTGTATGGCAACACGGCGAACAGCAGCAGCAATTAGCACAACAACAGCTGCGTCATGCGCAACAGCAATATGCGCAGCGCAAAGAGAAACTCAATGCCGCCGTGGCACTGGATGTAAAAATTGCACAAAAGAAGGAGGTGCTCGCGGCAAAACGCTCTGAGTTCGAACAGACGAGCGCACAGCAGCTGCAATTGACGCAGCAAAGCCAAAACCTCGCTGCACAAGTGGATGAAAGTAATAGACGCCTTGATGAATACACGACGCAATTAGAATCACAACCTTGGCTCGCTGAGTTAGTAAAAAATTGGTCTCATTACCATCATCTTTGGCAGCGTATTAATAGTTATGATGCTACATATAAAGAAAAAAACGAGCAGTTACAGGCATCTAATAACGAGCTTTCGAAGCTTGATCAAAGCCTTGCCACACTCAATGAAGAAAACACCACATTCCAGCAGTCGATACAAGCACTTGAGCAGCAAATAGTAAGTTTACAGCCGCAGCCTGAAGCCTTTTCTGCAACTGAGCTTCAGCGTCAGTTAGGCACATGGCAACAGGCCTTGGAGCGTTTTCAACAATGGCATAGTAGTAACCGTCAGCTTGTAACTGTGCGTCATCAACAGCAATCTCTTCATGCAGAGCTTGAACAAAAGCAACAACAGCTGCATGAGGCTTCGCAACATCACTCAGTTTTAGAGCAGCAATTGTCGCATGCACGCCAGGCCTATGAGCAGGTTAAACTGCGTGCAAGCGAGCAGATCACGCATTTACGTACTCAGCTTAAAAGTGGTGAGCCTTGTATGGTGTGTGGTTCTGAACATCATCCTTTTGCAGAAAATGATGACAATAATCATGCTTTTGCTGCGTTATTAGCGGACTTTGAACAGGCTTACGCAACGGCTCAAAAGAATCTGGATCAGCATTATACTAAGCGGCATGCTTTGCAAACCGAGATCCAGTTAGCACAGCAACAAATTGATAATGTCAGCGCTACTGAGCAACAGCTGAAGTCGCAGCTACAACAATTAGCGCAGCAGCTAGAGCCCTTTATTCAAGGTAAACCCCTTGATGAGCTTAGCGATCAGGATTTTACTAAGCCCATTGCGGATATCCAACAGCAATATCAGCAGTTGGAACAGTTAGAGCAACAGTTAGTAAAATTACGATCTGAGTTAAAGGTTCAGCAACAAAGTAGCGGCGAATTGCAGGGGCAATTACAAAGCTGTGAACAGCGACGTCAGCAACTGCAGCTACAAACGCAGCGTATTGCTTACGAACTTGAAACTGAGCAGCAGCAATGCCAACAGAGCATCGCAGAGCTGCGAGAGCACTTCAGTGAAGCGCCTTGGTGGCAAGATAGTCTGCATCAGTTAGCGCGACTTTGGCAGCAATTGGTTGAGCAAAAACAGCAATTTGAGCAGCTGCAAAATGAGTACGCCCGGGCCGAACAACAGACTACGCAGCTTAATCAGCAGCGAGATCAGATTTTTACTAAGCTAGAGTCACTGCAATCTCAGCAGCAAAAGCTGGGCGAGCAACTGCAAATGCAAGAGCAAGAGATCACTCATTTACTAACTGAGCGCATTACTCTTATAGCTCACGGGCAAGATCCCAAAGCGCAACTAGAGGAGCTGGAAGAGTCTATCGAAAAGGCTCAGCAGACACTGGACACGCAGCAAGCAGCGTGTCAGCAACAGCAGCGCCGGTATGAGCAGGAGCAAAGTGAATACCAGCACTTAGTAAAAAATTGTTCCCAGTTACAACAAGACATTGAAGAGTTAAAAAAAGCCTTTGATGTCTGGTATCAGGACTACAGAGCCTTTGATGAGGCCCTAACAATTGAGCAGATCAAAAATTTACTAACTCAAGACAAACAACAAGTGCAAGCAGTACTCACTGAGCATGCAACATTAGAGCAAACCCAAGTGCGTTTTCAGGCTCAGCTAGAACACAGTGAGAGTCGCTTACAACAGTTAGTAAAAAGCCGTCCGGACAAAAATTTAACAGAGCTTGAAGCGCAAAAGCGGCAATTGGATGAGCAGTTCGATGATAGTCAGCAAGCCTTAACTTTACTTGGTGCACGACTAGAAAATCATCGGCAAAACGTCGAACGCTTAGCCGAGCAAGGAGAGCAGTTGAAAGATCTACAACAGCAACTTGCTACTTGGACTACCTTAAACAGCGCACTAGGCGATGCCCAAGGGAAGCGATTGCGAAACTTAGTGCAAAGCCAAACTTTGGCTATATTGCTTGGTTACGCCAACCAACATTTACACGCCTTATCGAAGCGCTACCGTCTCACTCGTATTACGGGCACGCTCGATATAGCTATCATTGATCACGATATGGCTGATGAGCAACGCAGCGTGAATACCCTCTCCGGTGGTGAATCTTTTTTAGTGTCATTAGCTCTCGCCTTAGGGTTGGCGTCGCTATCGTCCAATAAGGTTAAAATTGAGTCCTTGTTTATTGATGAGGGGTTTGGCACATTGGACAGTGAAACATTGAGCATTGCTATGGATGCACTTGATAACCTGCAAGCGCAGGGCCGCAAAGTCGGGGTGATATCGCACATACCGCAACTTACTGAGCGTGTCGCAACGCAGGTGAAGGTACGCAAACGCCCCGGTGGTTACTCTGTGGTGGAGTGTGAATAATCATTCTTAGTTCATGTGCTTGCGCTATGCTAATGAACACAGTCATCGCTCTAGTCGATATTAAATCAAGGAGGTATTATGCCTAGTTTTCAAGGTGAAGAAGCGACTAATTACGACGAGCGTATTAGCCGTCTAGTGCCAGGTTATGAGTTGTTGCATCAGCTCACACAAGCACAATGCCAAGCTCAGTTAAGCTCGTCGGCGTCCATTTTAGTCGTGGGTGCGGGCACAGGCAAAGAAGTGGTGGCGCTTGCCAAAGCAAACCCCAATATGCACTTTGTGGCTCAGGATATTTCCGCTGATATGCTGGCAATAGCCGAGCAGCGCTTTGATGAAGCGGGAATAAGCGCGCGGGTAACATGCCATTGTGGTGATGTTGGCCAATTACAGCAACAATTTGACGGTGCATTATGCCTATTGGTTTTACATTTCTTGGCAGACAATGGTGATAAAGCAGCGTTATTAAAGTCGATACGCCAGCAATTAGCCCCCCAAGCATGGTTGTGGTTCGCTGATTTAATGAAGCCTGAAACTCAGTTTGAACGTGATGCGCAGTTCATTGTTTGCCAACAATTAGGGTTAAGTGATGCGGGTGTCGAGCGTATGCGCCACAATCTAGAGCATGAGTTCTACCCACTGGATCGTATGCGTTTGGCTGATCTACTTGAACAGTGTGGTTATGGTATCGCCCGCTGCTACTTCAAAGCGCTAGGCTTTACTGGTTATGCAATACGTTGTCAGTCGTAGTGTGATGTAGCTTTTTAAGGCGCTCAAGCTGTTTTTTCAGCGTGTTTAAACAAAACGGCTTAATGATGAAACCATCAACCTTAGCGCTAATCATATCAGTCACTACCTCTTTCTTATCTTCGCAGGTCACTACGATGACTGGAATATAACCCCAGTCATCGTGTTTGCGAATAGTAAGAAATAAGTCTTTGCCATTGACCTTTGGCATGTTGAGGTCGGTCAGTACTAGGTCAAACTGGGTTTTTTCCAATAACGACAGTGCCTGCTCACCATCGGTGGCCTCTACGATATCGTCGTAGTCCAGTTTACGCAGCATATTAATAAGTACATGGCGCATTAACGGCATATCATCAACGACTAATATCTTCACTTGGTATCTCGCCTACATGGTAACTTCTTACAGTGTAGTCAATTTTTATACTTTCGTGGTGTCGCCTAAGGACCATCCTATAACTTGATATGGGTGTGGATGAGCTCACAAAGAATATCGATTTTGGCGTTATTGAGTTGTCGGTAATCAAAATAGGGGCACACGATAATACGTTGTGTGGGCGATAAAGCGAACTCATCGTTAAGCCAGATCAGATTTATACTAAGTTGTTCATTTGCTGCGAGCTCTTTAGCATGAGTTTTTCCGGCAATAATATGTAGCGCAGCGTCAGGGTCGGTCACGTCAGGCTCGCTAAAGAGCAACGCCGTTTGTGAGTGGTTTTGCAGTAGTGTTTGATCTCTAAATTGTTGCCATGTGTCTACACTTTTTAAGGCCAAACAACTAGGAGCCAGTTGATATAGCCACTTTGCATAGACATTAAATACTTTTCGCCAACCGTTCCCTGCCTCTGCGTTTATTTGTGCTATTTGCCCTGCTTGCAATGGCAAGGTATCGCTTAAAGTTTGAAACTGAATCAGGTTTGGGCGGTTTTTTACATACACTCTGATTGCCGCATCGCTTTGCCCTAGGCCTATCGCTTTTATTGTCACCTAATATTACCTATCGCTTGAAGCACTTAGTAAAAAACTGATCTTAAGCAAGATAGTAAATTATTGCTATGATTTTTAAGCGGTTATAAGCTTTATCTCGTACAGAGGTCATTACTGTATTGTTCGGTTATACCCGATTAAAGACTATATTTACTTGGAGCTCATGCTATGCGCGCACAGATCATAATTTTACTAACGGTTGTATTAACTGCTTGTACTTCTGTACCTGACAAGGTGTCCCCAGTTAGCCCTTTTAATTTAGAGCGTTACATGGGCACATGGTATGAAATAGCCCGTATGCCCCACCCTTTTGAAGAAGGCTTAAGTCGCGTCACTGCGACGTACAGCCAGAATGATGATGGCAGCGTCAAGGTCATTAATCGCGGCTTTAACGCAGAAGAGCAACAATGGTCCCAAGCTGAAGGTAAAGCCAAGTTTGTTGGCGATACGAATACTGGTCATCTTAAAGTCTCTTTCTTCGGCCCCTTTTATTCCTCATATGTTGTGTTTGGATTAGACCAAGAAAACTATCAATATGCTTATGTAAGTGGTTATAACACCGACTATGCATGGTTACTCGCGCGTGAAAAAGAAGTTGATGAGCAGCGTTTAGAAGACTTTAAAGAGCAACTTAGATCAGCGGGGTTTGCGGTAGAGAAGTTGATTGAGGTGCAGCAATAATATACCTGCGATAAGTTCGCTGCTAACTGATAATTCAGGTATAAAATGTAAAGGGGGTTTACAGATCAGTATTTTACCTACTTATTAGTAAAATACTGATCTAGAAACTTAGTAAAAATTCGGTTTATTGACTGGCAATCAGAATAGTTGTAAGCACTGCTAGTAGTGAAGCCGTGCAGCAAAAGGTCAGTGCTTTGAGCCATTTCGGGCTGAAGCTAAGACACAGTGTGATGGCCAATACACTGACCGCCATAAACCCGCAGAACAGTAGTACCCCATAACTACCCAGCGCCGCAATCGCTATGGTCATGCTTAGTAAAATACTGATCCAAGCACAGATCAAAATTTTACTAACTAATCGAGCATTGGGGCGCACACCATATATATCTCGGTAATGGGTTGCTTTGGCATGCGCAAAGCAACTAAAAGCGATGATACACAGTATAAAGCAAAGCAGTTCTATCATACGCTTAATTCCTCTAACGAGCCCAACCAAGTGCGCTGCTTGCGGTTACCACGATAGGCCGCGTAGGCGAAGCAGGTTGCTGCAAATAAACAAACTAAATCGAAGCCCAACAAAGTCCATTGCTGGCTATCAATAAAGTGCGGCAAACTGCCCTGCGTGGTCATGCTGTTAATGGCAACAAGGCCAATACAGGCGCCAGCAATGATGGCATTTAATAATCGCCAACTATAAGGCTTGAATACCGCCCATGCTTGCACCGCTGCCCAGGTTAGAAAGAAAGCGAGTATCTCTTTGTCGGCGCGCTCACTCACATGCATTGGTAATAACCGGTTGGCATAAAAAAATGCCAAGGTTGCTAAAGGCAAGCCCATAAACGTACCCAGGTTAAGGCTATCTACCGTGCGAAGACCTATCGCGGGGCGCTGCTTTTTATTGCGTTGGTGTAACCGTTTTGCCCACATGATTGCGCCGCTCGCTATCATGATACAACCTGCTAAACCGCATAATACGTAAAGCCAGCGCAACACGGGGTGTGCCATGCGCGCCGCATGCAAGGCTATCATGCCATCGTAGATGGCTTCACTGACGCTTCTATCTACTTCATTAATGTCTATCACCTCGCCCGTCGTGGCGTTAAACGTGATGCTTGGCGGCCTGTCGACAATGGCCTTGCCGCTATCAATAATAAAGCGTACCGATGCACTGCGATCGTTAGGGTGGTCAATACGTACTTGCCTTATATCTGCATCCGGCCACTTAGTATAAAGTTGATCCAGCAGTGTATTAACACCCACCATGGCTGTGGGCTCGTTGGCAGGCTCGGTGCGCTGAAAGTTAAAGACATCGGCATAGAAGCCGCGTAAACCATCGTCGTAGGCGGTCATCGTCGGGTAGGGGAAAAGCATAAAAATAAGGGTAATAAGCCCTGTATAGGTGATCATGATATGAAAAGGCAGCGCTAGCACAGACGATAAGTTATGGCTATCAAGCCAGCTGCGTACGCCTTTATTGGTGCGCAAGCTAAATAAATCCTTAAAGATCCGTTTATGAATGACCACCCCAGTTATTAGCGCAATAAGCATAAACAAGCTGGCAAAACAGACCAGCCAACGTGCTGTTCTGACGTCGAGGTAATGCAAATCAAAGTGCAGGCGATAAAAGAAATGCCCACCTTTGGATTCTCTGACTGTATCGACCCCCTCTAGCGTTTTAGGATTGACATAATAGTCTTGCCAAGGCGCACGTTTACCGGGCTCACGTGGCTCTTGGTAAGAGTAGGTAAGCCAGTCTTTACGCTCATCAGCCAAGGAAATATTCCAGCGCTCGGACTTAGGTGCCTGTTGCTGTAAGTATGCAAATCCTTGGGTTATCTGAGCTTGCTGCGCGGCAACACGCTGCTGGGGCTGTTCAAAATGATGTATCTCAGGTTTAGCCCAAAAGTTGAGTTCCCAACGGAAAAACGCAAGCGTGCCAGCAATAAATATGAGAAAGAGTAACCAACAGACCAATAAACCTACCCAGGTGTGTAGCCATGTCATTGAACGAAAGAAGGTGTCCTTCATAGCCATTCCTCCATGAATGCCAGCAGAGCGGTGAGCGCTGCACTAGTTAGTAAAATAGTGATCCATACCTTAGCGACAGAGCGCACACTAAAGGCATAGATGAAGATACAGGCATATATCAATATCGATAAGCTTACAGCCAGTAATACCGCGTCACTAGGTTGTAATGGCAGGGCGACCCCTAAAACAGCGGTACTCAAGGCAGTTAATAAGTAGCCTCCAACAATGGCGGCAATAAAGCGATAAACCACAAGGGCGCGATAATGAGAGCTGGCGATACGTAACTTGATGAGCCAGGGTGATAACTGAAAATCCATAGTCTGCAGGCTGTTGTACCAAAAACGAGCCATTATATAGATTATAAAACTAAAAGATAGTGATTCGTATTTGCTTAAATGAATTGAAAATGAACCGTTAGTTAATTGTTGGCTCGCAGTTAACACGATGTTTTTATTAAAACCCTTATAATTCATAATATTACACGTCATTTTAATGGCCTTTTTTGCGTTCCTATTTATGCTTTTTTGCTATAAGATCGCTCACTCTTTTTTACTAGTTTTGTGTTGTTCTAGGAAGTACTGTTGTTGTGGATGTGTTGTATTGGTTCGCGAGTTATCTCTTTGTACTTAAATATGTGGTATATGCGTTAAGCGTTTTACTGCTTATTTTTGGTTTAGACGATCTGTTTATTGATCTCGTGTACTGGGGTCGGAAATGCTACCGGCGATTGGTCATCTATCGCAAACACCCCAAGCTGCACTATTCAAAGCTGAAAGAGAAAGCTGAGCAACCGCTCGCTATTATGGTACCTGCATGGCAAGAACACGGAGTTGTAGGACCGATGGCGGAACTGGCGGCATCGACATTAGATTACGAGAACTATCATATATTTGTTGGTACTTACCCTAACGACGACAAGACTCAAGCTGATGTTGACGCCGTATGCGCGCGATTTCCTAATATCCACAAAGTGGTGTGCGCGCGCCCTGGGCCAACGAGTAAGGCGGATTGCCTCAATAATATCATCGCCTCTATATTTACCTTCGAATCGCAAGCAAAATTTGCCTTCCAAGGGTTTATTCTTCATGACGCAGAAGATGTACTCAGTGCCATGGAAATGCGTTTATTCAACTATCTCGTTGAGCGTAAAGATCTCATTCAACTGCCAGTATTTCCATTCGAGCGACAGTGGTATGAGTTTACCAGTGGCAGCTACCTAGATGAATTTGCAGAAATTCATGGCAAAGACGTGCCCGTGCGAGAAGCCTTGGTTGGGCAAGTCCCAAGTGCCGGCGTTGGCACTTGTTTTAGTCGCCGGGCAATTCAATTGCTTATCGAGCAAGGCGATGGTATCGCCTTCGATGTACAAAGTTTAACTGAAGATTACGACATTGGCTTTCGCCTCAAGCAACACGGTATGTCAGAAGTCTTCATTCATTTTCCCGTGCTGACCGACACGCACAAGCAGCAGATCAATAAGGGGAGCCTGAAATCTGCAAGTTATAGCAGCGTAGTCTGTGTACGGGAGTACTTCCCGAATACGTTCACCACAGCCGTGCGGCAAAAATCGCGATGGATCATTGGTATCGTATTTCAGGGTATGAAATCCCATGCATGGACGCGAGATTGGAAGTTAAATTACTTTCTTTGGCGGGACCGTCGCGGCGGTCTCACTAACTTCATTGGCTTTGTCGCGCTACTGGTGTTATTTCAGCTCGCCTGTATTTGGGGTTACCAGCAACTCTCCGGCAGTGCTTATAACTTTCTCTCAATTTATGGTGATGAGCCCTGGCTAAGTGCGGTGTTGTGGGCCAACGCCGTGCTGCTAGCTAATCGCATGCTGCAACGCTTTGTATTTGTTACGCGCTATTACGGATGTATTCAAGGGGTCCTTTCGATCCCACGTATGGTGTGGGGCAATATTATTAACTTCTTTGCCAATATTCGTGCTGTCAGACAAATTCTCGAAATGGGTGATGTTAAACGCGTAGCTTGGGACAAAACCAGCCATGACTTTCCCTCATTAGGGGAAGCACGGGCAAGCTATCGACCTCTGGGTGAAATACTGCTCTCAGCAGGGGCTATTACCAAAGAGCAACTGCACAATGCGCTCACGCAAGGGCAGGGAAGAGTAAAACTTGGGCGTTATTTAATGCAGCAAGGCTTGCTCAGCGGTGAGCAATTAGCGCAAGCGATAGCCGAGCAGGCGGGCGTTGAATATCGCTCTTGTCCGCCCCTGTCTACGCCAGAGCAAGGTGATCTCGGTATTCATAAAACGATCGCTGTGCGCTACGCCATTATTGGATTGTTCTTGGAAAAAGGTGTACTACATATTGCGAGTGAACAGCACTTGTCGCCGGTGGCCTTAGGGGCTATAAGCCGGAAAGTCGGACATAAAGTTAGGTATTATATTGCCCAGCCGGGACAGGTCACTGTGGCGCTCAAAATGCATTTTAGTGATGACTCGGCCTACAGCTATGCGAATCTTCAGCGTCGTGCTCGTCGTGCGGATTGGCCGCATTTTGTAAATGCCCATTACAGTGAGTTTGAAGCAATTAGCGAAGTGGCTATGCTCAGCCCTTCCGTTGCTAACCAAGTGATGATTGGCCAGGAAAATAGCGACTCAGGGGTAGGTGATTACCTTATTGCCAAAGGTGTTATTGATGAGCAAACCCTTGAACTAGCGCAGCGCATTATGCGCAGACCTTTGGCAAGTGACAGGCCAGCGAGTTCATCAGAGGTGTCGTTATGAAACTTCTGTGGCTTTTTCTATTGACCTCAATGACAGCGTTATCAGCACCTAGTTTTGAGGCCGGTAAAGGATACCCTGAGCATACTCAGTTCTTACTTTATCCTTATGTCGATATGGCGTACCGCTATATTGATGAGGGTCGTTATGAGCTCGCTAATGAAGAGTTGAATAAGGCATTAGCTGTAACGCCGAATAACCCCTATGTAGTGGAGCGATTATTATTTGTTGCGGCCCAGCAGCAACATTGGCCACAGTTATCTAAGCTTATAGACCAGTACCAACAAGTGCTTATGCAGCAGCGGAAATGGCGTGAAGTATTGTTACACTTTCAACAACTTGGGCTTAAGCATCAAGCTGAGTTGTTTATTGTGTACACTGATAAGCTTTTGGCAGATGAGCGCTTTAGTATCACCCAGCGCACCGAACTAGCAGCGTTAAGTGCACAAATGATAAGCGAACGAGCTCGCGCGCAGTTCATCCATCGAGTGATCTCTCGTTACGGGCTCGAAGAAGTTCGCCCAGCCTATTGTTTTGCACTGCTAAACGAAAAAAAGTATGACGCAGTTGCCAGTTGTATTAATGATATAACTCACCCAGAGCAGCAAACCAGTGTGCGTAAACACTTGATACAAGCGCTTTTAGGAGCGCAGCATTTCAAGGTGGCTAGTGAGCAGTTTAGTCTCTATCAGCAACACGTTGTATTGAGTGAGCAGGAGCGTCGCCAATGGTTGCAAGCGGCGATATACAACAAAGATTGGTCACTTGCTTTGACGCTTAATGCCGCGCTACCAAGGGCCATTTCGCGCCTATTGCAAAGAGCTGATATTGCCATGCAAGCTCAGCAACCTGAGGTTTTATCGCGAACCATGGCTGCATTAAGTGAAGCCGAGTTAAATATAGAACAAGAGCAGCAGTTACTTGTGCTCATGGCTTATGCCTCGACTTACTCTCAGCAATGGCGTCAACGCCTGTATGATTACTCATTGCAACACGCCGAAAATGATGAGTTTTGGCGCTCAAGAGCGGTACAAGTGGCGCAAGCAATGGAAGACCACAGTCAGTGGCTGGCGATATTTGAGGCGCAGCAGAGTCTGAGTGAGGCGCAGCAGCGGCAACTTGCCATAGGTTATGAAAAGGTCGGTAATGAAGAAAAAGCCTATCAACAGTGGCTGTTATTAGCGCGCCTTTATCCTCAGCGCTTGAGCTATGCTAAGCAGGCATCGCATATGGCCATACAGCGTCAGCAGTATGAGCTAGTTACACATATATTGGCGCCCTTTTGGCCTTTTTCACAACAACAAGATCAAGATGCTGAGCTGACCTATCGTTACTTACAAAGCCTCAAGAAAACTCAGCCGGATACGCTCAGTGATGCGCTTGCTTTAGTGCAATCAAGACAAGCATCACCAGCTCAGCGACAGACGTTAATGAGCTTCGCCTCAGCTATTGGTGAGTGTCAGTTAGCTGCACAATGGTTGGTTGAGCCTGCGAAAGAGCAAGCCTTACAGCAATTAGGATATTGCTTTATTGAGCGCGATAAAGAGCGAGCGTATGCGTTGTTCCAAGCGGCCTTAGCAACAAACCCAAGCAGCACTGAAAGCCGGGTTCAACTTGCTCACTTGAGTGAAGTGCTTGGCTTGCATGTGCGGGCCTATGAGTACTGGCTAGAGCTTGACTCGCAGCTGACAGAGCAGCCGCACTTTTTTAATGCTATTGCTAGTGCGTTGAAAGTCGACGAATACACGCAAGCGATGACATGGTTGCATCGCTTAGTGCGTTTGCATGAGCCTAAAACAATCAGTTTTTATCAATTACAACTGCAGCTTGCCCGGTATGCTAACGATCTACATACACAAGAGAAGAGCTTAGTGTGGCTGCTTGAAAACCACCCCGATGTTTCCGAGCAAATAGCTCTGGCTCGCCTTTACTGGCGCCAAGGTAAAACGCAGCAAACGTTCACACTGCTCAGCGATATCGAACGCCAACCTACCGAGACGTTGGCGCTACACACGCAAGCAGAGCTTGCGTACTTGTATATTGACGTAGGTCGCGCTGCAAAAGCGGCTCCGCTAATGCAGCATTACCTGGCCAATCAACCCGACCTTTATCCTATGCACCAGCAGCTTGCCTATAGTTATGTTGTGACTAATGAGTTAGATAATGCCCTGCATCATGCCACTATCGCGGTGACTAACATGGACACCATGGAGCTTGCACAGGAACCTAAACAACAACTCAAGCGCTTACGGCGAGATTTATTGGCGCAATCACGTTGGTTGCTGCAAGCACAATTTGGTGAGCAGTTGAGGCCCATCGATATAGGCGCTACCTCACAAAGCTTGAGATACGGTGGGTTTATAGAGCTGCGTTACAGCAAATATTTACAGCACCACTGGCGTGCGCAGGATACTCATCAGTGGTACGCACGGGCTTTTGTACAAAAAGATAGCCAACAACATGACAGCACACTCGCTTTAGGATACAGCTGGCAGCCATTGGCTTCGCTCGACCTCCAGTTTGCTATCGAGCCGCAGTGGCAGCTGCGCAACAACGATGTCGATATCTTGCTTAAAGCCGCTACGGACTTATTCAGTCTAGGTGGCAATACGCGGGATTGGCAAACTGACGCACAAGGGTGGCTGCAACAAAGTTTGTATTTGGAAGCCGCACATTGGCTTAAGTCTGGACGTGATGCGCAGTTCGCACAATACCAAGGTGGTTATCACTTTAAATTGCATACTCAAAATCAGCAAGCGCTGACTTGGCAACCTTATGTGAACGGTCAATGGACGCGCTCGAGTGAGCGTTCAGATACCCGCGTAGGTGCAGGTGTTGGGGTGCATTGGTGGTCAGGAGGTGATGATATAACCGCATATCGCCGCCAGGCATCGCTAAAACTATTAGTACAGCATGTTCTCAACGGTGAACGAGAGGGCGATAATGTGGCAAGTTTGAATCTGGAGTGGTCATGGTAGGGCGATATACAGCAATCATAGCGTTGCTGCTATGCAGTATAGCTGTGCAAGCGAATGTGGTTATTTATCAGCCATTAAATAGCGATAGCGAGCTAACAAAGGGCCAATGGCAAGAAATAATGCTGCAGTTACGAGAGCGTCAAATTGATACCATTGCCCTGCAATGGAGCCAGCATGAGCATAGCCAGTTCATTGATGAAGAGGGCCGCTCTCGACTACAGCAACTTTTTCATCAAGCCAATGCTCAAGGATTAAAAATAGTCGTTGGGCTGTATCATGAAAATAGCTACTACCAACGCATTCAACAGCAACCTCGAGCACTAAACTTTTATCTGCGCGGCTTGTATAACCGTCATCTCGACGTTGCCCAACGCTGGCAAGCGTTTACTAAACTGCCAGCATTTGCTGGTTGGTATATCAGTGATGAAATCGATGACCTTAACTGGCAAAGCCATGCAAAACAGCAATTGTTAATCGATTACCTCAGTGCCTTGAGTGATCAATTAGTTACTCTTGCTCCTGCTAAGCCAGTGTATATCTCAAGCTTCTATGCGGGGCATAGTTCACCGCGACAATACGCTTATTTACTTGAGCGATTAGCGCAGCACACCGACCTGGAATTACTGTGGCAAGATGGGGTGGGTACTCAAGTTTTATCAAGCGATCAGCGTCAGGCAGTGCAAAAATATGTTTGCCAAAAGGGGAGTTATATTCACGTTATTGCAGAAATATTCAATGAGTCTGTGGAGCACAGGCTAAGCGATGAGTGCCAACCAAGCTGGTTTTTTTCACTGCGCTACATGCTACCTAACTACTTTGCTAGTGAATGACTCGGTAAAGTGTAAAGGGGGTTGCCACAATATGTGGCTAGCCCTTAGGCTAAGCAAAAACAATATACCTAAGTGAAGATGCAACTAGCAGATAAGATTCGTGCTTGCACTTTATGTGCCGAGCATTTGCCTTTGGCGCCTAAGCCTATTATTCAACTTGATAGTGGGGCACCTATTCTAATTGCTGGTCAAGCACCCGGAGTGCGAGCTTACCAGGCTGGCAAACCGTTTGCCGACGCCAGTGGCGATCGCCTCAGGCAATGGTTAGGAGTCAATGAGCAGCAATTTTATAACCCGCGCTTATTCGCTATCGCGCCAATGGGGTTTTGCTATCCTGGCACCGCTCAGCACGGAGATTTAGCCCCGCGAGAGGAGTGCGCTGTAACATGGCGAGAGCAGGTGTTAGCTGCCTTACCTAAGCGGCAGTTGACTCTCGTCCTTGGTCAGTATGCAATGGCTTATCATCTACCCAAACGTTATAAAACGCTCACCGCTGCGGTGCAAGACTGGCACAGTTACTGGCCACACACCTTAGTATTACCTCACCCAAGCCCTCGTAATAATCGCTGGTTCAAGCGTAACCCGTGGTTCGAACAAGAAATACTGCCGCATCTGCAACAGCGAGTGGCCGATTTACTCTAAGCCCACTTGCTGTAAATAGGCTTGTAAACCCGATAGCAGCTGCTGATGCTGCTCACGGTTGAGCCCAGCTAGCAGTGCTTGCTGGGTCTCTACATGAGCCTGGATCACTTCTTTACTAAGTGCTAAACCTTGCTCTGTAAGCTGAACCCAACATATCCGCTTATCCTGTTGATCTTGCGATCTAGTGATCAGCTGCTGTTTTTTCAGTTGGTTTAGGCGGCTGGTCATACTGCCTGAGGTCACTAGCATTTGTGCTAACAGTTGATTGGGCGTGAGCCGATAAGGCGGGCCCGAGCGCCTTAACGTCGCAAGCACATCAAAGCCTGCTTCGGAAAGCCCGTAGCGGCGAAATGTTTTGCTCATTGCTAAGGTCATATGCTTGTGGGCGATTTGCAAACGACCAATTAATGCCATGGTAGAAGTATCTAATTGTGGCATCTCCCGAGCCCACAGCGCTTGTATATTATCTAAATTTTGCATCTTTAGTGAACCAGAACGGCATTTCATACATATTATCTTTAATTCAAGATATATCGGTAACAAGGGGAAAGCAAATTATGAGGTTAGGTTATTTATGGGCGGCGTTGCTGTTCGCGCCATTGTTGCATGCCGGTGATAAAGTATCAGCACAGCAGTTTGTGGATTTGCAACAAGGGGATTCAGTTCATCCGGGCTTTCGCCGAGCCCATGCTAAAGGGATCTGTGTGCAAGGCGAGTTCCGTAATAATGGCGCACTCGCGCAATATTCTTCGGCCCAGATATTTGCCACTTCGGTGACACCGTTTGTGGGTCGCTTTTCGCTTGCTGGCAATAACCCGACCGCACCGGATTTAAAGGCGCCAGTGCGCAGTTTGGCGTTGAGCTTCGCGACCAGCGCAAGCGAGCAGTGGCGCATTGCCATGAATACTCCGCCGGTGATGGCGGTGAGCAATCCCCAGGATTTTTATCAGCAGCTTGTGGCTATTAAATCGGGCCCCAAGGCTATTCAAGCCTTTTTCGCCGAGCACCCCGAAAGTGCTGATTTCTTGGCTTGGAAAGATAGCTACCAACCCAGTGGCAGCTTCGCAGCCGAGACCTATCACAGCATCAATGCGTTTTATTTAGTCGATGACAACGAGCAGCGCCAGCCTGTGCGTTGGCATATGCAGCCGACGGTGTCAGTCACCGATGATGGGCTGAGTGGGCCTAATGCGTTACATCAAGAGCTTAAGGCGCGGTTGGCAAAACAACCGGTGGTATTTGACTGGTTATTTACCTTGGCTAGCGCCCAAGACGACGAGCGTAATCCGGCAATTCAGTGGCCAGCAGAGCGTCCGCGTATTAACGCTGGGAAAATAGTGATCACTCAGTGGCAAGCGCAGCAGGACGGGGCGTGTCACAGCATCAACTTTGACCCTTTGGTGTTGCCATCGGGTATCTCGCCCACCGCAGATGCCATTCTTCGGGCGCGCTCGGCCGCTTATGCGGAGTCGTACCGCCGCCGGGCAGTGGAGCAATTGCGTGGTCAAGCAAAGGAGCTAAGCAATGACTAACCGGGCACGATTTACTCTTTCTATGCGTTTATTGCATTGGGCGATGGCGTTATTAATCATTGCCATGTTAGCAGCGGGTTTAGTCATGGTGCGCTCGCTTGAACCATGGCAGTATGAGCTGCTGTGGCTGCATAAAAGTTTTGGCATAGCGGCTGCGCTACTGGTGTTGGTGCGCTTGTTAATTCGCTGGCGCAGCATAGTACCGGCTTTACCCAGTGATTTACCTTATTGGCAACGCCGCGCGGCTAAGGCGTCTCATTGGCTGTTGTATACGCTAATGGTGTTAATGCCGCTATCAGGGCTATTGATGCAGTATTTTGCAGCGCGTCCTGTGAGTGTATTTGATGTAGTGCGCTTGCCGGCGGCGTTAACGGTGGATATTGAACTGTTTTCCTTGTTTCGAGAGTTGCATGGCTGGGCCGCAGGGGTGTTTATAGGACTGGTGATAATGCATATCGCAGCGGCGCTATACCACCATTACTACCGCCGAGATGACGTGCTGCGTAGTATGTGGAAGTGAGTATTTTTAGCCCCGAGCGAGCAGTCTCGGGTCAAAGCGAAAGGGCAGGGCTTCAATATTGGGCTCTGCTTTAACAAAAGCAGGGTGGCTTGGGTTAAGTAAATAATTATACTCTCGAGGGACTATGGTCGAGGGCACGCTCAATGCCAAGCTGGCTTGCGTTTGCAACCACTGATCGCCAATTAAAGCCGTTTCTTCCGGGGCCGGACTCTCTTGCCAGTTTTCAGGCCAATCTTGCTCGTCAAGGGTGAGCACATCACGGCGTGCAAAGTTAATTTTAAATAGTCTGTAGTCGCTGAGAATGGCACTGTGATTAAGGTGTACCAGAATCTCTAGAATCGCCAGTGACTCGCTGGCGGCGAGGTAAACACAGCGTTGTCCGGGACTATTCCAGCGCCCGCCAAATAACCGCGCCCCTTCGCCATCAAAGGCCTTGTCCGCCCACTTTTTCTTAACAATACGGTAGCCACTTATCACGCAAATACACCGTGTTCCATGCGCCCGATAAGGTTAATCACCGCTTCTGACTCAGCCATGGTTGCCAGCATATCCAACGGCCGTTTTTGTCCTAGGCCGCGATTCGCTGTAGTTAACCACGTGCGGGTGGCATCACCATCACCTTCGAACAGATCGAGCGCCGCCTTATACACTTCGGCAAAGCGGTACAAGCGGTCACTTTCTTGCTTATTAAAAAGCCCCGACTTGGCTCTGCGCCTTAGGGTTGCGGGGGCAATAACGGCTGATTGAGCAATGGTGCTTTTATCCACCCCCGATAGTTTGGCTAAGCGGTCATAGATATCAAATGACAATCCTTGCTCTAACGCTTGATATAAACGCTCGCCACGCGCTGGCATGCCAAGCTGCTGCCAAAATCCATCCGGGTGCTTTTGTGGCTTAAAGGATGCAATTGCATTCATGATTTTCTCCACCAAATGATTACTACAAAGTATATCACTTGATAGTAAAAGTGATAGTGTTAATTATACTATTGGCCTCTATCGAGCAGGAGCAGGGCGAACGGTCAAAATGTACAGTTATCGCCGGGCGATGAAGAGGGCGTAACCCCTCTTGCTGTTATTGTTATTTACCTCGGCTCAGGTACTTTTCGTTAACCACCAGTGCGGCCATGATGATAGCGCCGCCAATACTCAAACGCAGCACATCGGCATCGCGGTTCCAAATGAGCACGTTAACGAGGATCCCCGCAGGAATAAGGAGGTTATTCATCACTGCCAAGGTGCCGACATTGACCTGGGTTGCACCCTTATTCCACGCGAAGTAGCCCAGCCCGGAAGCAATAAGCCCTAAATAAATCAATACGCCCCATTGTGTGGGTGTACTTGGGAGATTAGCGGTATTGGCAAAAAGAGCGAAACAGCTTAACGCGACCACCAATGCACCCATAAAAAAGCAGGCGAATACATGATGTTGAGAAAGGTGCTGATGCTTGAGCATCAGTCGTTTATACAACACTTGGCCGCTGGCAAAGCAAAGGTTTGCAGCTTGGACGATAGCAAAGCCAATCATAAAGCCTTGGTTGATACCGTCGTAACGAATGGCTACCGCGCCAATAATGGCCAGCAACGCAGCGCAGAAAAAGCCAAGATTAAAGTGGCGATTTAGTGCGTCATTGAGCAGGGTAACATACAGGGGAGTCATCACCGTAAATAGCAGCACCTCGGGGACGCTGAGGTATAAAAAAGAGTGATAGTAAAAGCCATACATCAGCCCCAGTTGAACGCCACCAATGGCCATCAGCCGCCAGGTTAACGACAGGCTTAACTGGCTAATCTTCAAAAATGGTAGTAGCACTAGGGTCGCCAGCGCGATACGGGTTAACACCGAGAACCAGGGATCTACTTGCCCGGCTAAATAGACGCCAATGAGGCTAAATGAAAATGCCCAAAGTAGGGTGGTTGCGAGCAAATAACTCATACACATCAATACAACTTAGAAACGAATTCCCCCATTATGACGCCTGCACAGGTATGAGCCAACTATCAATACCTTCGCCGCTATTGAGTTGTTGGTGTAAGCGCCTACCGCAATAAATAGAAATGATTTTTATTTGTGATAACCTCAAGCGTTCAAGAAAAGGTCGCTATATTTGCCTTTTCGTCATTATTAGCAAAGCTTTTAGCTGAGCGTTACGTAAAGCCAGTAAAAGTGTGAGTAAAAGGAATGAAGATGATCAGAGCATGGTGCATCTGTTTGCTACTAATAAGCGGCTGCCTATCTGCGCAAACGGCAGTGAACGTGGTTGTTAAAGAGGTCAATACGCAATCTATCGAGCGTACCCTGGCGTTGACAGGGACCTTGCGTGCGGCGCGTCATGCGCAACTGTCGAGCCTAAGTGACGGGGTGGTTACGCAAATCCATGCCCAGGCTGGTGATGAGATTGCAAAAGGCGCACGCCTGCTATCTTTGGATGCGGCATTGGTGCAGGCGCAGTTACAGGCATTGACGGGCGCCAAGCAACGCGCTCGTATTGCTGTTGATGACGCCCAGCGCCGCTTTAACGAGGCCCAATCGTTATCGCAACAAGCTTTGATGGCAGCTACGGAGCTGGCCGATAGGCAAGCCGCATTGCAAAGCGCCAAGGCTTTGTTGACAGAAGCACAGGCCAACGAACGCTACCACAAAGAATTGCTGGCGCGTCAGCAACTGCACGCCCCCTTTTCTGGTGTGGTAGCTGAGCGTTTTGTTGATGTTGGGGAGTGGGTGACCCGTGGTCAAGCGGTGTTTGAGCTCGTTAGTAGCGAACAACTATGGCTGGATTTGCATATGCCTCAGGAGCATTTTGGCGCTATCGATCTTGCTAAGCAAGTTCGTTTTGAAGTGCCAGGGAAAGCGTCAAGGGGGTTTACAGCTAAGGTTATTGCCAAAGTACCAGTGATAGACAGCGCCAGTCGCAGCTTTTTATTGCGCTTAGCCGTACCACCCCAAGCAGGGCTGCAAGTGGGGTTATCGGCAAGCGCAGAGATTGTGCTAAACAAAACCGATGAGCAAAGTGTAGTGGTGCCTACTGATGCCTTACTACGCCATCCAGATGGCGGCTACAGTGTGTTTGTTATCAGCGCCGATAAAGCACAGCGGCGTTTTGTGCGCATTGGCGAGCGGATTAACGGCCATATTGAAGTGCTTAGTGGTCTTGAACCAGGCATGAAAGTCGTTACCCAAGGCAATGAATTATTACGCCAAGGGCAAGCGGTCACTGTTGTTCAAGCGAGGGAGCAATAATGTTAGCGGCGTCAGTAAAGCATGCGACTTTGGTCGCCGTTGCCGTGCTCATCTGCGTGATTTTGGGCGTGGTCGCGGCTTTTAAAATACCCGTGCAGATGATCCCTGATCTTGAAGTGCGCACCATTACTGTGGTTACCAACTGGCCTGGAGCAACGCCACAAGATGTCGAAAAAGAAATTCTTATTGAGCAAGAACGCTATTTACGATCATTGGCAAACTTAAAAAGAATGTCCAGCTATGCCAATACCGGTGAGGCAGAAATTGAACTGGAATTCCCCTTTGGTGTGGACGTCAACGAGGCGTTGATCAACGTCAGTAACGCGCTATCTCAGGTGCCTAATTATCCAGAGAACGTCGACCAACCGGTATTGTACAGTAGCTCGTTTTCAGCTAATGCGTTTATGTTTTTTACCCTCAAACCACAGCCTGGCAACCCGCTCAATATAGATGTTGATATGTTGCGTGATTATGCCGAAGACTTTGTGCGCCCAGAAATGGAGCGAGTCAGTGGTGTTTCCCAAGTAAATGTACGTGGTGGGGCCTTGTATCAAGTACAAATACTCATCGACCAACAGCAGCTTGCGAGTCGTAACATCAGCCTGGTGGCGGTGCGTGATGCTATTCGCAGCCGCAATCGCGACGCCTCGGCGGGCGATATCGACGGTGGTAAGCGACGTTATTTGCTACGCATGGTTGGGCGCTTTGAATCGGCCCAGGCGTTAGCGGAGCTGGTGATAGCTCAGCGTGATAACACCACGATTCGCCTTAAAGATGTGGCCACTATTAAGCTCGATCATTATGAGCTACGTGATATTGATTATAACGATGGCGAGCGCGCCCTGATGCTTTCGGTACGTCGTGAAAGTGGCTCTAATGTCATGGCCATTAAAGAGCAAATGATGCAGGTCGTTGAGCGCATCAACCAAGATATGTTGGCCAACAATGGTTTGCAATTAACCTTGCTCAGTGACGATGTGCGCTATGTTAAAGGCTCAGTAGAAAATGTATGGACGAACTTGGCCTTAGGCGCACTGCTGGCAACACTGGTGATGTTTTGGTTTTTGAAAAGTCCACGCTCGACCTTAATTGGCGTGCTAGGCATCCCGATATGTACCATCGCCGCATTCTTAGGGTTGCTGCTGTTTGAGCGCACCATCAACGTTATTTCTCTTGCCGGGGTCGCATTTGCTATAGGTATGACCGTGGATAATACCATCGTTGTGCTGGAGAACATTGAACAAGCTCGTCGGCGTGGCCTCGATAAGATCAATGCGGCCATAGCCGGAGTGCAAGAAGTGTGGCCGGCGGTGGTGGCTTCAACCTTGACTACGGTGTTAGTGTTTGCGCCGATTTTATTTATTCGCCAAGAAGCAGGACAGTTGTATTCTGACGTGGCCATCGCAATTTCTGCAGCGATTATAGCGTCAATGCTTGTGGCGCTGATGGTTGTTCCCGCTGCATGTGCAAGGTTTACGCAGCACAGTGCGCAACGCGGTGAGAACCTGGCCAAACCCATGGCACTGCCACGGGCCATAGTGACTATGCTCGCGCATCCTACTCAGCGCCGACTGTGTATCGTCATAGGCGTATTTGCGCTGCTTGGGGGAGCTTGGCTGCTAATGCCAAAAGCGGAGTATTTACCCGAAGGGGAAGAGCCCAAGGCTTTTTCCATGATGATTGCACCGCCGGGTTACAACCTCAGTCATATGCAGAAAATTAGCGATGAGCTGCTGCCTTACTTTAACCGCCATCTTAATGACGATGGTACTGCTTACAACGCCGGAGAAACGGCTATGCCGCCGTTAAAGTATTACTCCATGTCGGTGGGGGTAGGCAGTATTTGGTTTTTAAGTGAACCTAAGGACCCGCAACATATTGAGGCCATGATGGCGGCCATCACCGATAAATTCAAAAGCTACCCAGGAATGCGCGCTTTTTCCTCGCGGGGCTCAATCATTTCCAGCAATGATGGTGGCACCCGCGCTGTGGCCATTGATATTAGCGGCCCCGAGCAAACGGCGTTGTATCGCGCTGCCGATGCCGTGTATCGCTTAGCCAGTGAAGTGTTTGACAACCCCCAAGTTGACTCCGAGCCGTCATCGCTGACCCTAGACCAACCGCTTATTGAAATCAAACCACGTTGGCAGCGCCTGGCAGAGGTGGGTGTAAGCGCCGAGGAACTCGGTTATACCGTGGCCGCACTGAGTGACGGTGCCTATGTTGATGAGTTGATCCTTGATGATGATAAGGTCGATGTGTTTCTTTTCTCCGAGGCGGGCAATCGCCAAAGCTTGGCGCAATTAGCCCAGTCACCAGTAGTGACGCCACAAGGGATACTGCCATTGAATGCCTTGGCGGATTTAGAGGAAAAAGCGGACAGTGACAGTTTACGCCGAGTTGATGGTCGGCGCACAGTCACCGTGTATATTATACCGCCTCGCGATGTGGCCTTGGAAACAGCGCAGCAACGGGTGCGTGAACAACTGTTGGTACAGTTAAAGCAGCAAGGCGATTTATTACCGGGAGTGAATGTGAGTATCGGTGGCGCAGCCGATCAGCTCGACAAGACCCGAGCTGCACTAAGCAGTAACTTTATCGTCGCGCTGGCGCTGTGTTACTTGTTGTTGGTCGCTATTTTCAAACACTGGGGTTATCCACTGTTTATTATGGCCACCGTCCCTTTAGGTATGGCCGGTGGGCTACTGGGCTTGGTGATTATCAACGGTCTCGCAGGACTATTGGCGGGCTTTCATCAGCCTTTCGATATGATCACTATGCTGGGCTTTTTAATTCTCCTTGGCACGGTGGTGAATAACCCTATTCTTATTGTTGACCAAAGCCGACGCAACATAGAGTCTGGCGCCCAGTCGGTGCTTGAAGCGGTTACTAACGCGCTGCAAACGCGCTTAAAACCTATTGTTATGTCGACCATGACGACTTTGTGTGGCTTAGCTCCGCTGGTGTTTATTCCCGGCGAGGGGTCGGAGTTGTATCGTGGTGTGGGGATGATCGTGCTGTGCGGGATTGCGGTATCAACATTGGTCAGCTTAACCGTGTTGCCAGCGCTGTTGGTAAGTTTGCTGAGACATAAGCAGCGCTAAAGCAAAGCCCACCGCAAGGTGGGCTTCTTATGCCATTAATAATGGCCTATGATTGATACTATTGCCCTAGTACCGAGAATAGTTTTTTCAGCTGCGGCATGTATTCTTCTACCAAAGCAATATTAGTGTCGCTGACATCCTCACTCGCTTGGTTTGCACCGCCCATGGCGCCGAGCAAAGAGTTGGTCTTGTTGCTGCTACCAGAAAGGCTTTGTAGGCCACCCATAACCTCATCAACACGGGCCTTATCTTCGGGAGATAAATCGCCCTTAACATTGGCTAAATACGCTGCAGTCACTTCGCTGCCGACACTGATCAGTTGCTCAGGGGTAAAGCCGTAGCGGCTGATCACATCGGCAAACTGTTGGTAGCTGTCGGTATTTTTCAACATCGCAATGGCGCTATCACTCATTGACTTGTTGTTTTGCTCGCTACCTTGGGCGCCGAGTAGGGCGGCACCATCAAACTGCTGCCCTTGCTTATCTGCCCAATTGGTCACAGCGGGTGCAGCCTTAATAAAGTTTTCGACGTCTTTTTCTGTGAGCTCTAGCGCCAGAGCCTGAGCGCTGGTAAAGGCCGTGGTAGCGGCCAGTGTAAGCGCCATCAATAAATTCTTCATTGTTCTCTCCATGCAGGTATTGTGTAGGTGGTGTCGTTATTGTCTAAATTCACTGAGTTGGGCCTTGGCGCGCTCAGTGATAAACTCAATGTCATCAATGATAGTTCAAAGTCGTTAAGGCAAGATGAATAGATGTTGCAGATATCTAATACGGTGACCATAGACGAATGGGAAGTGGAGCTGTCTGCCATCCGCTCGCAAGGAGCCGGTGGTCAGAACGTCAACAAGGTGGCAACGGCGATCCATTTGCGCTTTGATATTAACCGCTCGAAATTACCCGACTTTTATAAACAGCGGCTACTAGCCTATCGCGATAGCCGTATCACTAAAGATGGGGTAGTGGTGATCAAGGCACAAAGTCATCGCACTCAAGAGCTCAATCGGGAAGAAGCACTGAAACGTTTAAAAGAGCTTATTTTGGCCGCCACTAAGGTTGAGAAAAAGCGCCGCCCAACCAAACCTACTCGCAGCGCTCAGCGTAAACGTGTGGACAAAAAAGTGCAGCGTGGACGTACCAAGCAATTGCGCAAAATACCCAAACTTTAAAGGCGAGAAAATGCCTTAATTAGGGTGGCTAATTGGCATCGCACCAAGTAATGTGGTGAAAGTAATTGCAGCCACCTTACAATGAGCCATGGAGGCACAATGGATTTGCTCAGCGCACTTAACCTAGCATACCCAATTATTCAGGCGCCTATGGCGGGAGTACAAGACGAAAAGCTCGCCATAGCCGTTGCTCATGGCGGTGGTTTAGGCTCTCTTCCTTGTGCCATGCTCAGTGAAGAGCAAATCATGGCGCAAGTCAGTGAATTTCGCCAACACACTCAGCGTGCCCCTGTGAACCTTAACTTTTTCTGCCACGCTATGCCGAGCCTAAATAAGGCTGAGCAAAGCCGCTGGCAGCAATTGTTAGCATCTTATTATCAAGCACTTGAATGCCATCCAAACGATGACCTAGGGGTGCTCAGGCAACCGTTTTCTGCGCAGCATGTTGCTGTGCTGGAGCAGCTTCGCCCGGAAGTCGTAAGCTTTCATTTTGGCTTGCCTGAAGAAAAACAATTACAACGTGTAAAAGCAACCGGTGCTGTGGTGTTATCCTCAGCGAACACATTAGCCGAGGCGCGCTGGCTCGCCCAGCATGGGTGTGATGTGATTATTGCTCAAGGTATTGAAGCGGGAGGCCATCGTGCGATGTTCTCATCAACGCTTGCTGAGCAGGGGACAACGGCGCAATTGTGTCAGCAAATCCTGGCTGCCAAAGACATTAACGTGCCCGTGATAGCTGCGGGCGGCATTACTCAGGCTGAGCACGTGGCACATTATTTGAGCATGGGAGTTATTGCTGTACAGGTAGGCACCAGTTACCTGTTGTGTGATGAGGCCACTACCAGTGCTGTGCATCGTCAAGCGCTGCGCGCAGAGCACCGGCAAACGGCAATAACCAACTTATATTCTGGCCGCCCAGCGCGGGGGATCACCACCTCTTTTATGCAAGAGCAAGGCTTTATAAGCGAATAAGTCCCTGCTTTCCCCTACGCCAGTGCCAAGCTAGCACCGTTACGTGCTAAGGCGCAAACCTTGGGCAAAGATGATTTTACGCCGCTGTGGAGTGGCACCGATCGCAGTGGCTGCCACGCCATAAGCGCAACCGAACTGACTCGGGATTTAGCTGCACAACTCAAATAGCCGCGTCAATGAGCGGCTAATTATCATTAGGTAATAATCTGCGCATCAGGGATGGTGCGTTTTATGTAGGTTTTTAAGTCGTCCACATAGTGGCTATCAAATACAAGGCTGACTTGGCCTCCGCCGTTGTAAGGCAATTGGAACAGGCCTTTGTCATCACACGTGTCGATAACGACTTTACGGATCTCATGCACCGGAAACAAGGCTTCGCCAACACTGAGTAGCTCTTCTTCGACCTTGATGTGATCGAAAGGGTTAACGAGCTGTTCGCCTATACCATAACGATAGCGATGCCACAGCAGGGGAACATTAATTAAACCCGCAGCTCCCCATAAGCGGTAATCATCGCGAACAAAGCCAGCGACCAATAGGATGATGGCTAACAAGGCGAGCACCCACATCCACCATCCTGTTTTTCCTAATTTGCTAAATGCGCTATGCATGGCCCATCCTTCTGCTTACTAGAGATATTCATGGTAACGGGATTGGCGAGTAAGGAAAAGCCCTGTGCTGCTACGAAGAATAAGCCGATGTATCACTTAATTTGCGGGAGCGGCAGCAACCGCAAACCAAGACCCACTGATAGATATCCCAGAAAGATACATGGCCCGGGTCAGCTTCGCCTGTTTGTGCAGCACAGGGGGAGGTTCACTGTTCAAGGGAACAATGGTAATGTTATGTTATAACAGTTTTATTTTCAACCCCAATTCGGGTAAAGCCTCAGGATTTTTAGGTAAAGGTATGATGGCGCGTGGCCGCAAAGCGATTCAAAATATGGTGGATAACATACACCAGACATAAACTGGCGGTGATCGCTACACACACAGAGCTGAAGCGGTACAATGCGCTATATACCAAGTCTTGGTTTGGCGCGAGAGATTGTCCGAATAAAATGCCAAAGGTGGTGATAACGCCAAATCCAACCCCCGGCATACCGCCTCCTAATACATGGTAGCGACTGAAGACAAAGGTAAGGATCCATAACACCAATATTGGAAACACCAGAATCTGGCTATAGGTAAACAAGAGTAATTGTGCTGCCAACGCCAAGTTGCAACCGATTAACGTGCCGATAGCGCGTTGCCAACCGGCCATTGATGCCGCTTTCCAACACAGTGGAAAGAGAATCAAAATAGAGGCGGCTTGGGCTGATACCGAATCTTGTAAATCCAGTATCTGAAAAACCATAAAAGAGAGGGTGGCGACGGTGGCACATAACAGCACCTCATGGCGGACACTGGCTGCATCTTTAGCGGCGCGCGAGATGGGCGTGCGCGCGCTCACATCAGGAAATAGCCAATGCATAATATAGGCGCTGGCTAGGCTCACAGTTACTGCCAAAAAGTTACTAAAGATCAATGGGTATAAGCCCAAGCCGGTGGCGCTGTAACTGGCAAAATGTAGTTGAATAGATAGCCCAACCACACTCATGGCGCCGAATAGGAAGTGGGCACCACGACTCATTTGATAAAATAAAAATGCAAACATGGCAAAAGCCAGTATCGACATCAGGATTGGATGAAACCCAAATAACCCTTGCAGCACCAATACCGCAAAGCCACAAAACAATGCACTAGCGATAAACTGGCGGACAATATGCGCATTTATGATCGGCACTAAGCCCAACAACAGCATAGGGTAGACAGTAAAGAAAATACCATTGGGCCAATTAAACAGCTTACTCAAGCTAAACCCGAGCGTTGCCCCGGTGGCGATGCGGAGCATTTGGCGAATGTCGTTGGCGGTTAGGCTCATGGCGCAGCTCCTTGGTTAATAGATATAGTGCATTAGGCTCACGGCCTGAATTTGTGCGTTGGCTAGCAGTTGCTCCACTGGGTCATCGGGCACGATTTGCACTGTGGCTCTCGCGCCACTGGCGAGATGCGATGAGGTAAACTCATCATCAAGTTGCAAATGCACGCGTTGACGTTGGGCATCACGGACCCAGCGGTTAGAGGTTTCGACCTCAGCCAGAACCCCATTAGCGCTGAGCTGCCCGGCACTTGAGCCTGCGGCGAGCTCGCTGACATGGGCCGCAAACACTTGCCCGGGTAGAGCATCGAAGCTGACTAAGGCGCGGTTGCCGACACGCACGTGATACAGCGACTTTTCACGAAAATCAGCGGCTAAGTCTAGTTGCTCGGTCACCAGCCCCGTCATCGCCATTCCTGCTTTGGCATAGGTCCCTGTGGTCACTTGTAGATTGCTAATAATGCCATCATGAGGCGCCACCACTTCGGTATAACTGAGATTCAGCTGTGCCTGCTGCAGCTGATTACGGGCCTGTTGCCAAGCGATATTGTCCTCACCGTGCGCGCCGCGCTTTATTATCAGTGCTTGCAGCTTGGCTTTTACGGCACTGACCTGTGCCTGGGCACTAGCCAGAGTGGCACTGATCTCATCACTGCGCTGCTGCGAAATAGCCTGCTTACCAAGCAGGGTACGGCTACGTTGATGCAGGCTTTGCTGCTCATGTAACTTGGCTTGAGCCGCCGATAAGTCGGCGCGCAAAGCCTTAATATCAGCATCGAGCTGTTGGTTTTGCTGTTGCACTTGTGCCAAGGCCAGTTCAGCTCGTTTTACCGCAAGTTGGTATGGACGAGGGTCGATACGCATGAGTACCTCGCCTTGGCGCACATGTTGATTATTGCGAACCGCAACAGCAACAATTTTGCCATTGACCTGTGGGGTGATTTGCGTCACTGGGTGGTAAACGCGTGCCTGAGGTGTCATTGGCATGTATAAATCAGCAACAATAAAATAGCCAAAGCACAGGATAAACAGCATGATGGCGATTTTAACGTAGCGTGCGAACTGCTGATCGGGAGTCGGTTGCTGGCTCACTCTTGGTCCTCCATAAATTGATTGGCATTGTCTTCTAAGGCCACGAGGCCAAGCGCCATCATATTAAGCTGCTCATCGCTCAATCCTTGGTATAAGTGAGTCTTGACCTCGCTGATCCGCGCTTTGAGCGCCGATAATTGCTGCTCACCTTGGGCTGTGAAATATAGGCGCCGACAGCGCTTATCGTGTTCATCAACACGGCGCTCAATCACCTGTGCGTGCTCCAGTTGTTTCAGGGTGCGGGTGAGGCTTGGCATTTCTATATCTAAGCTTGTGGCTAGCTGGTGCTGCGTACAGCCTTCGCCAAGATGGTGCATATGCATCATTGCCGTCCAACCCGGTTGTGTGAACCCAAGTGGCTCAACGGCGACTGACACGGCTTGACGGCAGATACGGTGAACGCGGCCAAGCTTGCCACATAAGCTTAAGTCGAGGGTTTCATGAAAAGGGATATCAGCCATGGTGCAGCGCTCTCATTTAGTTAGCAGGCTAAGTATATTACAATAGTTAGCACGCTAAGTAAATATTCGTCGTTATTCGCCAAGGCTATGTCGGCGAACTCAACCTGGGTGTGAGCCCCTAGAAAGGTGATGTAGTTAGCAATAAAAAGGCAATTTGATGACTGTTAAGCAGCGCGCATTGGTGGGAGTTTGATGGTGGTTGCGCAGCTGTCATCAATGTCGCGATAGTGCGAGTAAGACGAGGTTATCAAAGCGCTCCGAGTGCCCCCGTTGGGCTTATATTTCAATTTAAAAAAAGGGGCCACAGCTATACTGTAAACCCCTTTTACACTGTCTTGATGTGCCAGTTACAGCGGCAATACCTCGAACACGGCCACATAACTGCCACGGCGAGTTTGCGCCGGAGCTTTGGCTTGCTGGTCTTCATACTCGGCTTCAAACCAGTACATTCCTGGCTGCGTAAATTGCAGCTCAATTTGACCATTATCATCGGCGGTTAATTGTGTGGCGATGTTGCTATCACGATACCGCTCGCCTTGGCGCACTAAGGTTACCTTCGCCCCAACTGCAGGCTGGCCGTCGATCAGTAGCTGCATAGGCGCACTTTCATCAACGTATAAATCGTTCGGGTGGGTTAGGGCATTAAGCTCGAGCCCTTGGCCGCTAGGGGTAATTGCCGTGTCATTAGGAGCCCCAAGGGTGACGAAGGTCTCCATGCGGCGGGCCACATCGCTCACTTGCAACTCTTTGGCATCGCTGGGGACTTGCTGTTTGAACTGCGCTAAAGTGCCGGTTTTACCACGACCTGGCCAATAATGGCGCTCGCCCTCTGCATCCACCCAGCGGGCGACAATGGAGCGGCTGGCGTTAAATACACGGTAGGTTCCTTGCTGCTGTAGGTGCAGATCAAACACACTGCGATAGCGAAGCTTGGCGCTATTTTCTAACGCCACAGCTTGGCCATCGGGGCCAATTGCAGTCAGTCGCTCAAGCGGATAAGCATAATGGTCGGGATTAAAAATGCCGTTGGCGATTGCGGCGTCAAAGGTGATCCATTCATCATCACCTGAGACCACTGTGGTACTTGGTTTAAGCCACACTCGGTGGGCGTGTGCTGATTGGCTAATAACGGCCGTGGTTGCAAGGGCGGTGCATAGCGCCGCGCTGATAATTGTTGCTAGCTTCACGTGTTAGGCTCCATAGTTAATGTAATTGTGCCGAGCTCATGCTGGCCTTGCTCGGTATGGTGTTGTGATTGGGTTATCGGTAATGTCAGGGGAATGCGGATCAACTCGCGCCCGCCTAATTCCCTTGCCGCTTCTACATTGAGGGTGTACTCACCATCAGGGAGGGCGGCTAATTGCGCGGCGAAAGGGCTTAAATCAAGGGTGGCCACGCCAGGGCGGCGCGTCGCGCCGGTGACACCATCGACAGGAAGCGACAAGCTGCGACCACTGCGACGCCACCATAAACGCAAATCTTTTAACCACTTCTCACCCTCACGGTCAGCGAGTTTGGTGTCATACCAGATGGCTAAATCAAGCACCGCTTTGCGCTTGCTATTGGCTAACCACACGGCCACATAAGGGGGATGATATTCGGCCACGCTTAAGCGGGGAATTTCGACTTGCAACTGGTTCGTTGACGCCGCGTGGGCAGGTAGCACCAATACCAAAGCGGGTATACCTAATCCCGCCAGTACCAGTGGCCACGTTGATTTGCGGCCTTTGGCATAACGTTTTAGTAATAACAGCCCGGTGATCGAGAAAACGATGCAGGCCACAGAGAAAAGATCAATAAACATACTCCACCACATACCGGTATTCCGGCCCTTATGTAAGTCATTTAGATAGGCTATCCAACCACGGTCGGTAGCTTCTTGATAAAATTCGCCGGTGTCTAAGGTCACGGTAAACCAGCGGTCACCCCCGGCTTTGGGCATGGCCACATAAAGCTCAAAATCACTCCATTCAAGCTGTTTATAACTGGCAATAGACTGTTCGGTTTGACCTTGATACCAACGCTGAAAACTCTTTGGTAGCTGCTCGTTGTTGGCAGCGGCTTTCAATTGATTGAGGATGGCATCGGGCACTTGCGCTTCAATTTGCTGCACTTGTGCGCGGGACTCAATGCTCGCGGCATGGTTTAGGGTGATCCCTGTAACAGCAAAAAGCAGCATGCCAATAAGGCACACTGCTGAACTGATCCAATGCCAAGCTTTGAGATCCCAAAGCTTACTACGTTTGGCCATTTAGAAACTCCAGGCTAGCGACGCCCAGTAGCGACGTCCGTCTTCGATGTAGCCATATTCATCTTCACGAATTTCCTTATCAAAGAGGTTGTATACCCCAAAACCTAAGCGTACAGAATCGATGACTTGGTAGTTCGCGCCTAAATCAGCAGTGGTGTAAGACGGCGCAATGAGGCTCGACTGTGAAGGGCCGGTTGTCGGCTGGCTTTCCTCACCGCGATAATGCACGCGCAGCCAAGTACCTAAGGCATCACTGGCTTGCCAGTTGAGCGATGCTTGTGCCAGGTGCTCCGGCAGTTGGTTCAACGGACTGCCGGCGTATTCACCGGTTTTTTGCTCCGAGTCGGTGTAGGTGTAGTTAAGCGCCATTTTTACCGTGCTGGCGAGCTGGTAGTCTAGTGAGACTTCTACCCCTTGAGTGGTCGCCTCATCAACATTGGTATAGGTTGTTGGCAGTGAGCCAAACTCATTGGGCCCGTCGGTGCACTTAGTTAATGGGCAAGCTACGCGAGAGATTTTATCGTCAAACTCGTTATAAAAAACCGTGGTCGATGCGCTTAAGCCTTGCTCGGTATCGAGGTAAATCCCCATTTCATAGTTGAGCGAGGTTTCAGGGCTTAAATCGGGGTTACCATAAATGTTGCCACCCCGGCTAACTTGGCCCCAAGCAGCGGTTGTTTGTCGTAAGTTCGGTGCTCTGAAACCACTGGAAATACCGCCTTTAACGGTCAGAGTGTCATTGGCGTTATACACCGCATACAACCTTGGGCTGGTATGGCCGCCGAATTGTTGGTCTTTGTCGTAGCGCAGCCCCGCAGTCAAGGCTAGCTTCTCGGTGGCTTGGAACTCATCTTCTGCAAATACCGAGTACATATCGTTATCAATTTGCGTGAGCTCACTAATACGGTTGCTGGTGTTATCTTCTAAATCTTCACGTTGGTAGGCCACGCCGGCACTCATTTTGTTGCGCTCATTAATAGGCAAGGTCCACAAACTTTGCACATCAATGTTTTCAACAATCATATCCCGTGACTTGTTGTCGTACTTATCGTATTGCGCATAGCTAAATGACTGGCCAAAATCCCAATAACCGGTGTGTGAGAGTGAAATAGTTTGATTATCGTACTCGGTTACGGTTGATTCTGGGCAGCCACGACGGCCGCAACTTTCCCCTGGTGCTAGTGGTTCTACGGTTTTGCCCAAGGTGGCATCCAGAGTTTGCGATGCACTGGCAATGTCGAGTAAAAAACTGTGGGCATCACTGGGTGTGAACGACAACTTAGCTTGATAATTCTCCGCTTCTTTACCGCGAAAGCCGCTGTAAATATCATCTTCATCGCGGTTGCTGAATTGGCCATACACTTGCAGCCCCAGCTTTTCAGGGATCAGTGCGCCGGCGGCAAAGAAGTTGGCTTGGTGAATATCACCCGATTCACTGCTTTGTTGCATGGTGGTATCCAAGCGCAGTTCACCGTACCACTGCTTGGGGGTTTTACGAGTAATAATGTTGATCACCCCACCGATGGCATCGGAACCATACAGAGATGACATGGGCCCGCGTACCACTTCGATACGCTCTATGGCGGCCAGTGGCGGTGTCCAAGCGCCTTCAACCCCTGGGCCATCGCTATTCGGGCGAGTTTCCCGTGAGCTTTGGCGTTTGCCATCAACAAGAATCAGGGTGTATTGGCTGCCCATACCCCGTAGGCTGATGTCTTCACGGTCGCCGCCACCGGTAACAACCACCCCAGGGACGTCGGTCATCGCATCGGTTAAGTCGCGGTAAAAGCGTTGCGAGAGCTCCTCGCGATCGATTACGCTAATAGAGGCGGGGGCATTTTTAATAAGCTGCTCGTAACCCGAGGCGGTTACCACGATTTTTTCCATGTCGTTATCAGGTGCTTGGTTAGCATGAATACTGGTGCTTAAAGTAGCGAGCGCAGCGGTGATAGCGAGGGATAACGGGGCGATACGACGTTGCACCGTGAACATTGGGGAACCTCCGTGGTATAATTAAGGTAAATGATATTAATTCTTATTTGATGGTATGCTGTTGCACCTCTGCGAGCAACGCGCTTTTTCTTAAAGGTTGTTTAAGGAATTCTTAAAAGTATGAACACCAAGCTAACGCGCGCCCTCAAGGTGTTTGCGAAAACGGTGGAAACCGGCAGTATGAGCCAGGCGGCTCAGCAATTACATATGACCGCTTCAGCGGTCAGTCAACAAATCACTAAACTTGAACAAGACATTGGCCTGAGTTTATTTAACCGTAATACGCGCAAGCTCACCCTGACCGAGGCTGGTGAGATTTACTACGCCTCGTCGGTAAAGCTACTCGCCACGGCAGAGCAGGCTCAGCGGCAACTCGAACAGCTTCAGCATACACCTTCGGGACAATTGAAAATTGTCGCCCCAATAGGCTTTGGTGGTGGCTTGTTAAGTCAGCCTATAAAGCAGTTGACCGAGCAGTTCCCGAAAATTGAAATTCAGCTTACCTTGACCGATGAGCCCTTTGATATTATTGCTGGCGGGGTTGATTTAGCCATTTGTATTGGCCCTTTAACGGACTCGGGGTTAATAGCCAGGCACTTGGCCGATTGGCAGTTGATCCCTTGCGTTAGCCGTACTCATCCATTGGCGGAGCTTAACCCTCAAGACCCGGATGCGCTCGCGGCGCAAACCTTTATTGGCCACACCGGGGCACAGCGCATAGGTCAAAAGCTGACCCATCAGCACAGTGGGGACACCTTTACACTCGGTCAACCTCGGTTATTAGTGAACAATATGCAGGCCGCCATTCAGCTCACTTTAGATGGCATTGGTTACGGTTTATTACCGGAGCCAGAGGTGCGACACCTGCTCGCTTGTGGTCGATTACAGCGCATATGCCCGCAATGGCAGCTGCCTCATTACAGTGTTTATGCGGTGACCCCGCATCGCGACACTGTTGCGGCTAAAACGCGCGCCGCGATTGATAGTCTGCGTGCTTGGTTTGAGCAGGTTTCCACAAACCCTGAGTTGTTTGTAGGAGAGCCTTAGTCGCGAGCTTGCCGCGCTGAACAACCTCACCTATTAGGGCTGCTCGCTTTTCGCCGTTGAGCTTCGTACGCGGCGCATAAGCACGAAGGCAAGTGGCAATATGAATAACGAGCCAATCATCCCCAAAATCATATGCAACTGGTTGGGCGTATCAAGTGCAGCGAGCGCACTCACGTCGCTGCGATGGACCAAAAATGCCACAACGATAGCCGCGAAGAGCACGGGTTTGGTAATGTTGTTACCAGCCAGCTTGATAAGCCCATAAGCAAAAGGCAGTGCCAGTAACAGGTTGAGAGCAAAATCATGCAGTGCTAATACCCCGTAAAATACCATGGCGTGGTCACGTATCACCGAGGAAAAATGGTCGAGTACCCAATCCATAGGATTGTATGCGTACCAAAAGAGTAACGGCAGCGAGAAAAGGTAAAGTAGCCAACACACAGGGAGAGCGAGGTAGACTAAAACGTTATGATGTTTATCCATAAACACACCAACTTTTAATTATAATTTTATTGTATGCTTTTTAACCTAGCAAAAATCTTTAGCAATAACAACAAGCTTGGCGATTGTGTAGCTGTTTAGTGATGTTCACAGTGCAGCTGTGCCATGGCTCAAAGCGTATCTTACAGCAGAAACAAATAGGTTTAGACCGTTATCATACAAGCTGTTGCTAGCGAGAACGAGACGGCATTTTTGCGCGTTTTTGGATAAAAATGAGTGAGGACGAGTGCGTGCTTTGTGCCAGAAGAGGACGCTGTTAACGCTAAGCGGCCCCGTGTATGAGCCCCAGCGACTTAAGGGAGCGACAATAGTGCATTGTTATATCTTTTTACCATGGCCCAATAAAATGATCTAAATTAGCAAGTAACAAAATAGGCAAAATGCTTGTCGTAAAACTTACAAATAATAGCCGTGTATTAGTGAGCCAATTTAACTTTTTAAGCCAGTAAACACAGAGAGCCGACAAACCAGCACAAGGTATAAAACCACCCATAATTGAATAGAAAGCAAGTACCATTGCTGCAGATTCAAGACTGCTTGTAAAAGATGATGGGTACTCACCAAACGGCCCAATATAGCCAACAAGAGGTACAGGAAGACGATAGTAAAAAGCAGAGATAACTCCCCACACAAACAACCCGCAATAGAAACAAAATATTCCTTTAAAATAACTCATCATGTTTCCTGAGATATAACACCCTAAAATTGGTGACGAAGGAGCATAAGCCTGCTGTTTTGTGTCCTTAATAATTAGTTTGTTATATTTTCTTGAGCTTGTATAAATTTTCGCGCATCACCCCATTTTGCTTGACTGGTAAAACTACAACAAGAAAGTCTCTGTTTTGGCGCACCTTGATCACAGACCAAGTAAACTTTCCCGACAACCAAGCTCATATCATCAGATGCACCAGTGATCGGAGCAACTAAAGTGCTTAATTTTTGTGTTTCTCCCTGATAAAAAGTCATCGGCTTTCCTAATTTCCCAACAACCTGTTCAACTTCTAAGTCAGTTTCTTCTTTGTAGAAAGCATCTTTAAGCCTAGCGGTATAAATACTTGGACAATTTTTTATATATTCTTCGACAGTATTCTCCAAACAAGAGCATGGATAGACGGGAAGAGAGAATGCAGCGGTAAGAATGAAAAGAAATAGGCTAAATTTACTCACGGTTCCTCCGAAAATATAACGCCCGCCTAACATACAATGTGTCGGCATGACTTTTTGCGTTGTTTGCCAAAACCATGAAAACTCTTAATACTGTCGGAGTTTAGACGTTTGTTATGTTTCGTTATCATCATTCAACACCTTTGTAGTGGGAGGGGGCTTCTTTGTGAACCTGCCATAGTCTGTTTCATCTGAAAATGGCACAGCATCAGCGCGGGTCTTCCCTGCCTTACCTAAAAAACCAATCCCAATAAAAACTCCTAACACAAGCGCAAAAACTAACGCATTTAGAAAGGCGTCAACAATTGGTTTCGAGCCAGGTTCCAACTGTAAAAAATAACCTAAGAATCCTAGTACAGCGCCAACAATAAAACCTACGAAAAATGTATTTGAATTTTTAATGTTCATAGGAACCTATAGAAACATAACGCTCCAATAAGGGGCTGGTAATGCTTGGCTAAACTGTGTAGCGAAGCGAAACTGAGCCAAGCTTTAGCAGTCCCGCCCTTAATTGGCTTGCTATATTCAAAATTCGTTGGGTTGAATAAATACAACACCTTCTTTTGTTATTTTCGTTTTTCCGTTCATGTCCTTATCGTGCCATGAACCATTACCCATTTTTAAAGATGTAATTGCTTCAGAATGAACTGTCATTGTACTCATAGCGTACCCAGCTTGTTTTCTCATCGTTGCGTCAACGGCATCTATTGGCAAAACGGTCGGATATTTAAGTTGTTCAATTTCGATATTTTGTTCATTCGTTTTAACCTGCCAAAACTCTGATTCTGTAATCCAAAGTTGATAAGTACTAGGGAACTTATTTCCAGCGGGAGTATTTATTGAAGCTATAGATAAAATTCCGCCACCTTCTGGCACTTCCATCTTTGCGCTAGAGTTTTTATATAGTTTGAAATCATTATTGGTTGTCATTTTGGGAGTAGATGATGACTCTTGCTCTATGACCTCGGCTGCTTTCGAATCATTAAATTCAGGAGTTTTGTTAGAGTTATTTATTACAGCAGGAAGGAGTACTTGTAGACCTAAATAGGCAATAAAAACAAAGGCTATCGCAAAACCGCTACCAAACACTAATCCACTCAAAAACTTATTGAACACTCCGATCCTTCCTTTGAATATAACGCCCAAAGCAGCGGCGGCGAAGCCGTACAGCCCGCAGGGCGATGCTGCCTTTGCTTGTTATGTGCTTACTCGTCATATTCAATGAAATCCCACGAAATTTCTCTTTTAAAAGTTTGAATAGACTCTTCCATTAGTTCTAATGAGATAGATTCTTTGAAAACAGTAACAGTACGAGTTCTTTCTGTATCATCTCGAAATATCTCAACTACAAGCTCGTCGTCTCGATAGATTTCAACGCCAATACCATCGCGAGGATTAACATCACTAGCAACAACCACTCTATCTTTTGGTTCGGACATTAGTTCCCCTTTGACACAAAACGCCCTGTTAATGGGCAAAATTTAGTTGGCTATAATCTTGAGCGGAGCGAAATCAGCCAACTGAATTTTGTCCACTATTCAACAGCTTGTTATATGCCTAGCTGCACCATTCCGCTAAAACATCGCTTGAAGAGCAACCATGCATTTTCAAGTCTAAAGGATCCACTCCAAATGCAAGCGCAAACTCCGGCTCCCCTTCAATTGTTATCAACCAATTAATGCCTATTCTAGCTATTCCCCAAACGGTCGCGGATTTATATGATTCGAAATCACCACCTTCAATTATTGTCGACGTAACTTCAACTAAAACTGGGTCAATGACAGATTCAAGCAACTGTTCCGAAAGCTGTTTGACATACTCCTCATAGCTCCTTCCTTTAGGAGTAATAACTCGAGGTTCACAGCTTTTCAAAGAGGCCTCAATCTTTGTGATGGCGTCGATTCTATTCATGGCATATAACGCCTTGCTCACCGGCACATACTGCGGAGAGCGTTTTTGTGTAAAATGGAGCGCAGCCACAGACACAAAAACGAGCGTAGCAGTATGTGTCCGAGTGCAGCAACTTGTTACATGCTTTACTTGAGCAACAAATCAGACAAGAACCTAACACTGTTTATTTCTACTTTTCCGCTATTATGCTGCAGACCCAACTGCACATGTGCATCTCCGGTATCAAAGGTAAGCGGAACCAAATAGATCACATAAGTAGTATTGCCAGTACCAACTGTTGATACAGTCTTCCAATTTTGGAGTTCAGGCTCACCTACAGACTGAAGCTGCCCCAACTTTTTGAACGTATTTAGATATAGCCGCCACTGCTCTGGAGTTGCTGATTCTATGCCCTGCTTAGACATTAACAGTTTATATTGCTCAATGTCCCATGTTGTAAGTTTCGGAATTGATTCTGCTATATACGGAGGAAACGTCTCTTCTTTATCAACACTACCCATCGAACTAATTAATACTACGCCTATGAAGAAGACAATAACGCTTACCAGGCCAACCCCTAAATACTTAAAAAATTTCTTCATGACTTCCTACTTGTTGTGCATGTAACGCCCCATTTAGGGGCTTTTAATTGTTGGCTAATATAACGAACGCAGTGAGGAAAGCCAACGGTTAAAAGTCCCACACTGCAATGGCTTGTTATATTTCAACTTCTTCGAATATTGCATACGATTTATGAAGTATTCGTGCACCTATATACACCTTCTCTGGTGTGATACCACAAGAGTATCTATAGGATTTGCCAACCTCAACAACAGCAATAATTTCAGCGTCTGTCGCACCACCTCCATAATTGCATTGCAATATGAATTTATACTCGCCTGGTTTCAAGTAAGCTTCTTGAATAGCATTTTGCATTGGCTTAAATTGCATAACCAATGAACCGTTAGCGTCAAAAACTGCATTGATAAATGCACTCGGTTTGCTACTAAACGGTTTATGTGGTTGTTTGAAGATATATGCTAACTGATTTTGAGCAATTCCTTCGGGGTTGTGAAATCTTGTAGCTTGGCAACCAGCCAATAAAAGAACAAGAAATACCAACATGGAGTTTTTCACTAAACTATCCTTGAAATATAACGCTAAGCTAAGGGGCAATGACATGCGGCGAGAATGTCGAAGCCGCCGCGTGTTATTGTCCCAGGGAGCGTAGCGACCGCCTTAAGCGCCTTGTTATGTGGCATTGCTAATTCCACCCCAGATCTGGCTTTTCATTTAATATTTGCATAGCCGCTGCACAAAGGTCTTCACCAATAATTTGATTTGTACCCCAATCTTGATTCCATTTTTCGCCGCATTCAGAAGCTACAGCGCGGAAAGAGCAACCTTCTTCTACTCGAAGAAACTTTACGAATTGTGCTCTCTCAGTGTCCATTATTTGGCTCAATTCATCCACGAAATTCATTATCTACCCTCTGCCACATAACAATTTAATATCGAGCGATTGGGTCGTTTTTCTGCCGCAACCTGTCTCGTTTTTGTCCTTAGACCATTGATAGCAAATTTAGGAAGTACTTACCAGCATTGAAGTTATGCTGCATTGCTCTAAATGTGGACACGACAAAAACGACCCAATGGGTCGTTTTCCTGACTATAGGAGAAATACAACAATGCTGTATATAAAGACAATTATTTGTTGAGGCTGGCTCAGTGAGAACTCGTTCACCATTTTCAAACCACATCGGTGAGTTTATGCTGACGAAGCAATATTCGCTCACAGCCGTTGATACATATCTTAAGTGGATTTCTTCCTATATTCATTATCATGATAAACGTCACCCAGCTTCAATGGGCAATAACGAGGTTATCTGATCAGTATTTACTGGGTATCGGCATCACAAAGTGTGGTGTGTAAGTCATCACTCACCTTGTCTATTAGTCGTATCAACTCCATTCCTTCTTTATCACTGATATTTTTGAGGTTACAGCGCATCTGCTGGGGAATTTTTTGCGCGGTGTGTTTGGCCTTTTTTCCATAGTCGCTGAGTACCACCCGCTTTACCCGCTTGTCATGCTGATCATGGATCACCTGCACAAAAGATTTCTGCGTGAGCTTTTTTAAAATTAAACTCATGGCACCACCATCAACATGGGTTTTCTCAAGTAATTGATGAATGGTGACTTGGTCTTTTTCCCATAATGCCATTAACACCACGTACTGTGGGTAAGTAATATCGAGCTCACGCAATAACGGCCGATAGGCCCGGGTGAAGGCGTTAGCCACGGTGTAAAAGCGGTGACACAGCTGGTAGTCAAGTTTTAAAGCATTGTCGGTCATGATCTCTCCTTTATTTTATTTTGCATGCAAATAACTTGATCTTCAAGTTGGCCATCGCTATTATTTATTTTGCATACAAAGTAAATTTCTAAATAGTTAACTAGAAGGAGGCCAATAATGGCGTTAGAACAGATTCTTTATAGTGCAAAAGCCACGGCAACTGGTGGACGAGACGGCTCTGCCAAGTCGGACGACGGCCGTTTAGATGTTGACCTATCGGTTCCAAAGGGGCTGGGGGGCGATGATGGTCAGGGCACCAACCCTGAGCAGCTTTTTGCCGCCGGTTATTCAGCGTGTTTTATTGGCGCGTTGAAAAAAGTGGCTGGCGATCAAAAAATTAAGTTACCTCAGGATATTGCCGTCACCGGTGAGGTTGCAATTGGTCCAAAAGGGCAAGGTTTTTCTATCGACGCTAAGCTCACCGTGGATTTGGGGGATATGGACAAAGCGCAGGCGCGTCAATTAGTGGATACCGCGCATCAGGTTTGCCCTTATTCCAATGCCACACGTGGCAACATTGATGTGGAACTGGTGCTGGCCTAAAGGCACAGCCTAGTCGCGACAAGGGCGGCGACAGCGTGTCGCCGCCCTTATATGGTTATTTATCGGCCTGCTTTTCGCCGTGCTTTTCAAACCACCACAGAATGTAGGCGACTTTTGCCATCAGGTTCGAAGGCCGTTTGGTGATGCCATGTGAGGCATCAGGAATACGCACTATGGCGGTGTCCACACCCTGCAATTGCAATGCTTGGTAGAACTGCTCCGTTTCGGAAATAGGCGTACGATAATCGGCCTCACCGGTTAATAGCATGGTGGGGGTGGTTACATTGCCCACATAGCTAATAGGTGAGCGCTCCATATAATGTTGCATATGCTCCCATGGTTTGCCTGGGAACCAGTAATCCGCAAAGAAGGGATAAAAATCAGCCGTTAGTACAAAGCTAAACCAATTAATTACAGGCTTGGCAACCACCGCCGCAGCAAAGCGATCGGTATGGCCGACTATCCACGAGGTAAGTACACCGCCGCCAGAGCCACCGGTTACATAGAGTTTAGTGTCATCAATAAAGCCTTTGGCAACTAAGGCATCCACACCCGTCATCAAATCATGGTAGTCGTTGCTTGGGTAGTTATGATGAATCGTTTGCGCAAAGTCTTTGCCGTAAGAGTCACTGCCGCGTGGGTTCATGTACAGCACCACGTTATCTTGAGCGGCGAATAATTGTGCTTCAGCGCTGAAGTGAGGCCCGTAGTTGGCCACCGGTCCACCGTGGATCTCGAGAATCAAAGGGTATTTCTTGGTTGCATCAAAGTGCGGTGGGTAGACAATCCAACCCTGAATGTCGAGCTCATCGTGGCTGGACTTAACCCACAATTCTTCCACTTTCCCAAGCGTTTTGTTGGCCAAGGCATCTTCATTTAAATGCGTTAACCGCAGCGCTTCGCCGCGCTTAGTCAAGGCCACATCGGCAGGGCGCTGAGTGTCGGCGAGCGTGAACGCAATATCACCCTCGGCGCTAACGTCAAAATCGCCGCCAGAGTAAGGGCGACCAAAAGACACGCTCCCCACTTTGTCGGTGATCACCTTGGCTTCACCGCGCAAAGGTTGGTAGCCAATGGTGGTTTTGCCTTCGCTATCGTAGCTAAAGTACAGGCCGCGACTATCATCCGCCCAGTGTATTTGCGCCACTGCGCGGTCAAAGTCCGGCGTTAGGCTGCGCGTCGCGCCAGATTCTAAATCGCGGATATAGAGCTGCGTGTTTTCATAGTTAGTGCGCTTATCGTCATAGCCGGTGTAGGCTAAGTACCGACCATTGGGAGACACCTGCGGCTGGCTGTCTGGGCCATCGCGGTCGGTGATGGCGCGAATGCTAAGAGTATCAAGCTCCAGCGCGTAAATTTCAGAGTTTATCGGCTTTAACTCATGGTCGCTGTGACGGTTTGCTGAAAAGTATAAGGTGCTGCCATCGTCACTAAAACTGATACTGCCGCCATGGTCAAAGTCACCGGATGTGAGCTGCACCGCGTTGCCGCCGTTGGCAGCAATACGAAACAGGTGATTATGGCCTGCTTTGGTATAGCCGGCGCCATCAGCGCGGTAGTAAACCTCATCGATAAACAGCGCTGGGTCCGCCCATTTTGCGCCTTCGGGCTTACCGGGTAAGCTCACCGGGCTATTAGGCTTAGCAGGCACAAACATACTGAATACTAAGCTTTTGCCGTCCGGTGTCCAGGTGGGCTTGGAGGGGCTCTGTGTAAGGTTGCTGATTTTACTTACCGCGCCTGTATTTAACCACTTAACATACAGCTGTGCGCTGCCATCTCGTGTAGAAATAAACGCTAAGCGACTGCCATCGGGGGATAACACGGGGGCAAAATCTTGATGTACGCCACTGGTTACCGGTTGTAGCTGTTTATTGTCGGTGCTGACCTGCCAAATATTACTAAATTTGCGATCTGACTTAATGTCCATGCGATTGCGCACGAAATACACGGTATCGCCATCATCACTGATATCGATTTGGTTGGCATATTCAAGATTGAAAACGTCTTCAAGCGCGAGTACATCATGGCGAGTGCTTTGGGCTGCATTGGCGATACCGCTGGTTGCGATAGCTAAACCCATGGCCCAAGAGAGGGGAGTGAATTTCATAATCTGTCCTTGGCAGCTATGTCAGTCTCCCTGTTATAAAACCCATACTCTGCAGGTGCAACTTTATTCGATAAAAAATGACAGCTTGGTCATGGAGTTGCAAAAAATAAGGGCAGCAGCATAGCGATTAACGCGATGATCATGCCACATTGGTTGGTCAATGAGATTTGCTTGCGCTTACGGCTGATGTAATCGTCACTCAGGCTGTATCCACTTTCGTTGTTGAGCCAGGCATCTAAGTTGGTTTCCAGTGCTTTGGCTTTACTGAGTTTTAACGGGTTATGATTAAGCACTGCGCGCAAGTCGGGATAGTACTGTTCAACATAGCTACGTAGCTGTTTACGAAGGGTAAAGCGCACCCATAGGTAGGCGCCAAAAAGGAGTAAGAAAATAATTAAGTTCATTGCTGTAAATCCATTTAACGAGCGTGACGTTTTATTTGTTCCCAAGTTTAGCAAAAATGTATAAAAAGTCAGCACTTTTATGCTTAGCCAAAAGTATGACTACCACAAAGCATCGCTACCCAAAACCAGTTGTACTGCAACAATGATAAACATCCAGCAATGGACCAAAATAGTCACCCATAGCTTTATGATAAAGGCGCGCTTTTGCGATTTATGACGTAACCAAGTTTGCGCCGCAAGGGCTCCTAGCCAGCCACCGAATAGCGACCATATTAATAAGTCACGCTCGGGTGTACGTGAGTGTTGGCGCTGCGCCGCGCGTTTATCATGCCAAAACCACATAAAGGTAATCGTGCTCATGCATAAATAGAAGACGCTGGGCCAAAGGTTTTGCACTTGCCAACAGAGCAGTGCGACAGCGCAGACAAAGAGTAAGCTGTAAACACCTTTGCAAAGCTGCAATATAAACTTCATTATGTGTTGTCCGATAAATTTTGGCTCAAGTGTCCCTAGTCGGTGCCGATAGTATTTAAAAGCGAGCCATGATGCCAAGGACGCGCAATGCGCATTGATTCTGCCTATTCACAATCTATCCCGACAACGCCTCAATCTGAGGGCACTTTACGCCTGCAACCCCAGCATAATCAAGCCAAAGCTCAGGCTGAGGCGGACATTAAGCAGAGCTTGCGCGAGCAACTGCCCGCGCATATTCAGAAAATGCTAGAACAAATCGAGCGCGTAAAAGAGCAAATAGACCAAGCACGGGAAAGGTTGAGAACTCTGCAAAACGAGCAAGACCCCAATGATGAGGAAACGCACAAAGCAATGCTCGAATCACAGCGCAATCTTGTTGCCAATATGGAAGTACAGCTTATGCAAATGACTCAAGCGGTCACCGACGCACTCAAAGAGGCCGGGATCTCCGACCCCGGTATACTCTTAAGCGCACTAAGCTAATAAGTTACCACTGCCTTTCGATACTAAATAGCACGCTGCGCGGGCGCCCGGGAAAGTAACGATCGCCGCTGAAAGTTGTGAAGTCAGCACGTTCGGCATAGGCTGTATCTGCGATATTCTCGACTCGAACGATCACTCGCCAGTCCTTATTCACTTGCCATGCACCGCGTACATTAATGAGATCAAGGCCACTGTAGCGGTGTAAATTTTGTGGGTCGGTGTAATAATCACTGACGTGATGCCACTCCAGGGCAACATCGACATCGTCACTGACTTGCCAATGCAGTTGAGTATTTGCCACCCATTTGGGCGCCGTATCCATAATGTTACCCTTGAGTTGAGTGTTAGCGATGACTTGCTGGTGCTCATAGGTGTGCATCGCCCGACTCAGCGCAAGTTGCAGCATTACCCGGCTACTAGCCTGATAGCGTAGCTCTAACTCAATACCTCGGTGTTTACTTTCACCATCACTGACATTAAAGAAGTCACTATCGCGGAAAATAAAGTTATCTTTGTGCATCACGTAGCCAGCTAGGTTGAAGCGCACTGAATTGTAAGCCCCCTTTACACCCAGCTCCACGCTATTGATGGTTTCGCTTTTTAAATCGGCCACTTGCTGCTGGCGCTGTAGTTGATATAACTCTGAGGTTTGCGGCGCGCGGTAGCCTTTGGCGAGATTAGTGTAAGCAATAAGTTCAGGGCTCAGCTGATAGCTCAGCGATAGCTTCGGGGAGAGATCGGCAAAGCTGTTGTCGCCGCTCGCGGGGCGTGAATAACGACAACCGCCAAAGCCACATTCGCTGCCATCGTCACGGGTACGCCCAGCGAGCATATGGTTGTTGTAGTTGTAGTCGATGTGCTCGTAACGTGCCCCTAAAGTCACTAACCAGGCCGAATGACGATAAGAGAGCTGCGCAAAAGGGGCATACCATGTCGCATCAACGCTGTAATCGTAATGCTTTCCTTGTGGTACGGTGGCCTGTAAAAAGGCTGAACCGGTGGTTGGCTGGTGCTGATATTGCAGCACGTCGCCTTGAGTGTACTCACCATCTATGCCTAGGTTTAGTTGCCAAGAATGATTGAGTTGGGTTTGCCAAAGCGTTTGTACGCCAACCCCTTGCTGGCTATTTTCTTCCAGCGGTTTACCGGGTAAAAAATGCTTCAAAAAGGTCATTTGTTGGTCACGCACATAAGGGGTGATCATCCAGGTGGATTGCCCATTTGCTTGCCAAGTAAACTGCGACCACAGCCGCGTCGCGCGATTTTTGCGAAAGGCTTCTGGGTTGGGGTTTTGCTGTGCCAATTGCTCATTTTTATAGGCTTCAAAACCCTCAATATAGCCCGCTGTTTGTTGGTCTAGGTGGGTGTAGGTGAGCCCAGTTTGCACCCTCAAGGTATCGCCGCTATAGCGATAGCGCAGATTGACTTTCTCTTGGTCAACACTCTCGTCATCGCGGTAGCCGCTATCACGGGTAATACTGCTATTAATGCCAAAACCTTGCTCGCCTAAATCTTTACCGGCGCGCAGTTTTGCGCGTTTATAGCCATACGAGCCCACATCGAGGCCAGCGAAGCCGCCCCCATAAGTAGTATCGGGGGTTATCACATTAATTACCCCGTGCACAGCATTTGAGCCATACAGCGCCGAGCCTGGCCCTTTAAGTACTTCAATACGCTCGGCCATTTCACTGTGCGCTTCAAACAGTTCATTAACGTTGCAGAAACCGGCTGCACGCAGGGCAATACCATCTTCTAGCGCCAACACTTCGGCACATGCCCCCCCGCCGGTGAATACCGGAGAGCGCAATGATGGTAAATACTCTTGGCCGTTACCGTGTTGTAAATTGGCACCGGCGATTTGTTTCATGGCTTTTTCAATGTGTGTGCTGCCAAGGATGGCCAGTTGTTCAGCATTGATGGTGGCAATATTCAATGCCATAGCGTCATCTGTTACCGCCAATCGCGAGGCAGTGGTGGTGATGCGTTCAATATCGGCTAAGTCATCTTGAGCGAGTGCCACTTGTGTAAACGCGAGTAGAGATAAGAATGTTGGTCTAAGCATACGTTTTCTGTGCATTTTTTGTTGATGGTACGGATTTGTAGCGCGCAGTGCAAAATTATACTCTGAGACGGTATTGGCTGATCACTGTGGTGCACAGTGGTGTCGAAATACCAGGGAATTAGTCAGGCTGTTGGTTGACTGTTGGGGCGAGTGAGGTGGGGGGTTGAAAGCACCCAGCGAGGCTAGGTGCCTCGCTGCGGTGATATAAGCGCTGCTAAGCCTCGTTATTAGCCAACTTACAATTAGCATAATAGGTGGTGGTCGCAGGCCAGTCACTGAACACACCAATGACGCCAACATCTTGCGCTAACACATCCAGCACTTGCATCATCACACCATCTGAATCAACGGCATCGGTGATTGATTGGTAGTACCAGCCACCACCGCCCTCAAGCGGCCCAGAGCGCTCTAATGACCAAGCAATAATTTTCAATCCCGCCTCGTTGGCTGCTTTGGCGTACGCCGAGGGAACAATCTGATTATTATTATCTAAATCAAGTAACATCCAAATCGGTGGCGCAATAACTTCGATGCCCTGATTGACCAGCTCAGCCATACTAGGTGACCAAGTTTGCGCATTACTGGGATCAAAGCCCGGTTCGGCGTCACGACCGTCAAGATAAACGGCCTGTGCGGCAAATTCTGGATGAGTGTTAACCCAATGCAACACATCATCGCGGTTAAATGATTGCGGCCACACCTGATCAGCAGCAACTCCCGCAAGTTCATACTCGTTCAGCATTTTTGATGCGTAATCGGTTTGCGACATGCCATTAAAGGGCATGCTGACGCTAGGTGATTTCAACTCTGGGGTCATTTTTACGCCCAGTGATTTAAACAATTCAATGCTTTCTTGATGGGTCATCAAGGTACCGCGAGCGGCATATAAGTCGGTTCGCCACGGCGCCGTGCCTTTCATATATTCACTGACAGTGGTTGCTGCTGGGTTCGCTCCATCCATTTTTCCCTTGAGCGTTTTAAACTCGGCTAAGGTGATATCGCTGGTGCAACACTGCGCGCTTGCGGGTACGCCGTCTGCGGCGGGAGTGAAAGGCTCTGAGCATTTGCTAGCAAGTTCGGTTTCTAGAATATTGGTGGTGGTATGCAGATCACACTGCGAATGGCGACAGACCAGCTCATTGTCGGCGGTAAAGGTGACATCACATTCTAAGATCCCTGCACCCATGCGTGCTGCCGCAATGTAACTTTCACGGGTGTGCTCAGGAAATTGCATAGGTGCGCCACGGTGGCCAATGGAAAAGTCGCTGGCCACGAAGTTGTCGTCGGCACATGCTTGCAGTGCTTCTTTAAGTGGCCCCGCAGCCATGGCATCAACCAGCGCAAATGGGCGAGGGCCCAGTTGCACTGAAGCTGGAGAGGCTGTTTGTGGCTGTTCAACCACCACAGGATCAGAATCTGAGCTGCTGTTACATCCGCTTAATAAAAGCGCCGCCAACGAGCAACTAATGAGAGAAAAGCGCATAGAGTTAGTTCCTTTTTTAGGTTTTTAACCATCATAAGGACGCGATGTTTTATTTTTATTACAGCGACACAAGCACCACTTGATCGCTACAGCTAATTGCACAGTAGACTAAACTATCAGCAATGTGAATGAACAATAAGAGTTTTATGTATAAGGTATTGATGTGTTTGTTATGGATGGTGAGTTTTGCTGGCAGCGCTCAGTCTTATGTGATTGAGCAAGTTAAAGACAATGTGTATCGGTTTAGTGCAGGCCACTACCACAGCGTCTTTATGATCACTGATAAGGGGGCATTTGTCACCGATCCTATTAATGCTGATGCGGCGAAATGGCTGAAAAAGGCGATTCACTCTCGTTTTGGTGTTGCCATTAAGTTCATGGCTTACAGTCACAACCATATTGACCACACGCTCGGTGGCGAATTTCTGGTCGATGAACAGACTACCGTTGTTGCTCATCGTTATGCGGATGAGGACATGCGTTGGACCAAAGCTCCCGTGCGCTTTGCTGACGTTACCTTCACTGATTCTTTCACCGCTGAGCTTGGACAAAGCTCTGTGCAGCTTAATTATTTCGGCCCCAATAATGGGCGCGGCAATGTGAGTATGCATTTCATGCCCGCAAACGTTATGTTTGTGGTCGACTGGGTGGTGTTAGGTCGCATGCCTTACAAAAACCTACAAGGTTATGATATCCACGGCATGATCCGCTCTACAGAGCAATTACTCGCAAGCCACGACTTTGATATTTTGGTAGGGGGACATGCACAAATGGGTGACAAGGGCGACGTGCGTCGCTACCTTGCCTACCTGAAGACCCTTTATAATAGCGTACGTGACGCGATGTTGGCGGGCCATACTTTGACGCAAATGCAGCAACAGCTACATTTTCCTGAATTCAGCCACCTGCCCATGTACCAGCAGTGGCGAGCGCAAAATATTGGTGGTGTGTACCGCACGCTGATAGAAGAGTCTTACTTTAATTTTCGCCCCGATGTGAGCGTTAAAGAGAACGAACACTAAGTGGTCGCATTGGGGTAATCAGTATAACCCTCTGGGCCACCGCCAAATAATGTTTGCGGATCATGCTCTGCTAGAGGCAAACCTGCTTTGAGGCGCTGCGGTAAATCCGGGTTGGCAACAAAGGGGCGACCAAAGCCAATCATATCGGCCCAGCCGTCCTCTAGTGCTTGTTCCGCGCGCGCCTTGGTGTATTTACCCGCGTAAATAGTAAGCCCATCAAAGGCATCACGGATAGCGTGCTTAAACTGCGTGCTCATTAAAGGCGCGTCGTCCCAGTCGGCCTCCGCAATATGGACATAGCCAACGTTAAGCTCATTAAGAGCCTGCACTGCAGCCACATACGTGCTTTGAGGGTTGTCATCCACCGCGCCATTTAAGGTTGTTAACGGTGCTAATCTGACCCCTACGGCGTTTGCACCAAACACCTCACTGACCGCGCTGACGACTTCACGCAAAAAGCGCAGGCGATTATCAAGGCTACCGCCATATTCATCGCTGCGGTTATTGGCTTGTGAGTCTAAAAACTGGTTGATTAGATACCCGTTGGCAGCATGCAGCTCAATGCCGTCAAAGCCTGCTTCTTTGGCGCATTGGGCGCTGTGGCGATACTGCGCGATGACCTCGTGAATTTCTGCAACGCTCATGGCGCGCGGCATTTGCGCCTCGACAAAACCTGGGTTGTTATTGTCATCGATAAACACCTTCACCCCCTTGGCTTGAATAGCAGACGATGAGATGGGCTGCTTGCCGCCAGTATTACTTTCATGGGATACGCGGCCGACATGCCACAGCTGGGCAAACATCACACCGCCGGCTTGGTGGACGGCGTCGGTGACCTTGCGCCAACCGGCAACCTGCTCTGGGGTGTAGATCCCCGGGGTCCAGGCATAGCCTTTACCTAGTTCGCTGATTTGCGTACCTTCACTGATAATCAGTCCGGCACTGGCACGCTGCGCGTAGTAGGTCGCCATTAAGTCATTGGCGATGTCACCCGGTTGGGTTGAACGCGAACGTGTCATCGGTGGCATAACAATGCGGTTTTTAAGCGTTTTTCCTGCCAATTTAACGGGTGAAAATAGGGATGTCATAAAGCCTCCTGATAGGTATAAACAACAGCCTATAGGAGTTTTCTTTTGCGAAAAACAGTGCTTTTGGCAAAACACTTTTACAAAAAATGTAACTAAAGCTGTAGCCGAGGGGCAATAAAGTCTAAAAATGCGCAAATGCGCGATGACACCGCACTGTTGCGATAGTACACCGCTTGTACCGACTCGCGGCGGTTGGGTGAGCTAATCGCGTCACTCAGCACGCAGTGCAGGCGTCCAGCCTGAATGTCCTTCGCCACCATAAAATTAGAAAGCAACGCCACGCCTTGGCCGGCAATACATAACTGGCGTACTGTTTCACCACTGGATGCGGTGATGGCAAAAGGTAAGTGTACAGCCTGACGTAATGGCCAATTATTAAGGTGTGGAGCGTCGCTAAAGCCGATAATTCGCGCTTTACTGAGCTGCTCAAGAGAGTTTATTGGTTGTGTTTGCAGATACTCGGGGCTGGCAACAATGTGCAGCTGCGAACGCCCTAGCAGTCGCGCATGGAGGTTCGAGTCGGCCAAATCACCAATGCGAATCGCGACATCGGCTTTGTGCTCAAGCAAGTCAATAACGTCATCATGGGAGGAGATATCTAAATTTATGCCGGGGTAGGCTTGGCAAAACTCATTCACCAATGGCGTCAGTTGATGCAGAACAAAAGGGCTCGCAGCATCAACCCGTAAATTTCCTTTAGGGCACTGATTTAACAGGCCGATTGCCTCCTCACCTTTGGCAAGCGTGTTTAAACCTTGGCGCGCATAATCGACATAAGTTTGGCCTTCATGGGTGAGGCTAATTCGTCGGGTAGTGCGGTTAAACAACGGCACATCAAGCGCCTGCTCTAGGCGGCTAATCGCACGGGATACCTTTGCTACAGGCTGGTCCATTAACTTTGCGGCATTAGAGAAGCTGCCAGCATCCACAACGGTGAGGAATATTTCAATATCTTGGGTTTTAGCAGTGAGTGGCATGATTATCTCAGTGAGTGATCATATTAGCGTTGATTTTTGCTTCTTTATTAGATTATTGCAACTGAGTAGCCAAATTCCTCTTGTTTTTGTGCAGCTATCTTGATGACCACTTGAGCTTTATTGAGAGAGCTTGCGCTTATTGATGCCGAAATAGCATCATGATAATGCCATATTGTGGCTGCTGTATCGGTAGAGATGTTGTTAAGGTGACCCTATCAACATAATGTAGAACGTGCTAAATGAAGAGGTAATAATGACCGCTATTGCTAAGCTCAGTGTGCTTGATCTCGCGCCCGTGGTGCAAGGCAGCAACGCCAATGAAGCGTTTGCCCGCGCTAAGGAGCTTGCTCAACATGTGGAACGTTTAGGTTACCATCGTTTTTGGATGGCGGAGCATCATAATATGCCCGACATAGCCAGCGCCGCCACATCCACCTTACTGGCGTACATTGGCGCTCATACTCAGCGTATACGTATTGGCTCTGGGGGCGTGATGCTGCCCAATCACGCGCCGATGATTGTCGCCGAACAATACGGCACCTTGGCAGCGCTGTTTCCTGAGCGCGTCGACTTAGGCATTGGTCGTGCCCCGGGGAGCGATGGCGTAACCACACGTGCGTTGCGACGTGATGCAAAGGCTGCGGAAGATTTGTTGCCACAACTCGAAGAGCTGCAATATTTTCTTGGTGAGGAACAACCTGGCCAGCGCATGCGAGCGTATCCTGGAGTCGGTTCTCACGTGCCGTTGTGGCTACTTGGTTCAAGCACTTACAGTGCCTTGCTCGCGGCACAAAAGGGCTTACCCTTTGCGTTCGCTGCGCACTTTGCCCCTGACTTTATGATGCGCGCGATAGAGTTGTATCGTGAACAGTTTCAGCCCAGCGCTCAACTGAGTGCCCCCTATGTGATGGTAGCGGTGAATGCAATTGCCGCTGCTACTGACGAGCAAGCCGAGTTTCTCGCAACCACAGGGCAGCAAAAGTTTGTCAGTATGATCAGGGGGCAAGAGGGGCTGATCCCTCCTCCCACCGATAATATGGATGCGATCTGGACCGAACTGGAACGCCAACAAGTGACTCGGATGTTGCGCGAGTCAATCATCGGTAATAAAGAGAAAGTCCAGGCCGGGCTGCGTGGGTTACAGGCGCGTACGGGGGCTGACGAAATCATGCTACATAATATTATTTATGATCAACAAGCGCGTTTGAACTCTTATGAGCTGATAATGCACGGGTGATAGATATGGGTTGGCGCTTGGTTTATCCCCGTATATGCTTGATGAGCATCTTGCATTACTAAAAAAAGGAACACAACATGATTGGCTACGTCACTTTAGGTACAAATGATTTGCAAAAGGCTGCGGCTTTTTATGATGTTTTGTTGGGCCAACTCGGTGCCGCGCGGTTTATGGAGAATGAGCGCTTAATCGCTTGGTCGACTGGCCCTGTGGGCGCCGGGTTAGCGATAGTGACGCCCTATGATGAGAGCCCAGCAAGCGCCGGTAATGGAACTATGGTGGCATTACAGGCCAGTTCCCCGGATTTGGTTGATAAGGTTTACCAAAAGGCGGTTGCTCTTGGTGCTAAAGAAGAAGGAGAGCCCGGTGAGCGTGGTGATATCCCTGGCTTTTATGCTGGCTACTTTCGAGACTTAGATGGCAATAAGTTGAATGTATTTTATATGCCAAGCCCTGCTTAATAGGTAGGGAAATGTGAATCTTACTATAGGCGCCCAGGTGGGCGCTTTGTTGCGTGTATTTGTCCCCATATAGTTAACCCTGTGTTAAAAAATAACTGCATTTTATTGACGTTTTAACGACCATGTCATATGTTATGAAAGCGCTTACATAATTTGCGCTTTTTATTTGAGTACTTTTGAAAGCGCTTACAAAATGCTGGTTGATAATAAAAACACAATTAAATCAGTTAGATACTAATAACCAATTAATGTTGGGGTTCAACAAAATGAACAAAGCAGCAACACACACGACTCGGGCTTTGGCAGCGCTCTCATTAGCTGTACTGACTGGGTGTGGCGGCTCCGCCACTGAGACTGATGTCACCACCACAGAGGTTAGTGCACCTGCCTCCAACTGGGTCATGGTTTGGGAAGATGATTTCAGTGGTGAAAGCATCGACACCTCAAAGTGGAACTATGAAATCAATTGCGCCGGTGGCGGCAACAATGAAAAGCAATGCTATACCGATAGCAGCGATAACGCATACATCGAAGATGGCGTGCTCAATATTGTTGCCCTACCAGCATCAGAAGGGGCTGAGAAGCCTTACACGTCGGCACGATTAAACACCCGATACAAGGCCGATTTTACTTACGGACGCTTTGAAGTTCGTGCCAAGCTGCCCTCAGGACAAGGCAGTTGGCCGGCGTTTTGGATGATGCCCACCGATGAAGTGTATGGTTCGTGGCCTAAGTCGGGAGAAATCGACGTCCTCGAAGCTGTTAATCTAAAAGTTCCCACCGATGACGGAGTAGAGTCTAATATTCATGGTACTTTGCACTATGGACGCGATTGGCCAGACAATGCTTCCAGTGGCAAAGCATATGAATTCCCTCAAGATGAGAACCCCGCAGATGACTTCCATACTTATGCCATCGAATGGCAAGAAGGCGAAATTCGCTGGTATGTGGACGACTACCTTTACGCTACTCAACGTCGTTCTGAGGTGCTTTATAACAGCAAAAATGAAGCTGTGGGCTTAAAGCATCGCGGTTGGTTTGCTGAGTATTTTGAGCAGGGCAGTGGTGAGCTAGTCACGCATTGGGATAATGCTCCGTATGATCAAGATTTTTATATGATCCTTAACTTGGCGGTAGGCGGTGATTGGCCGGAAAACGTCAATCAAACGGGCATTGATGCCAGCGCTTTTGCCGAGGGACAAAAGTTTGAAATTGATTATGTGCGCGTTTATGAGTGTGCATCGAACCCTGATACAGGCAAAGGCTGCGAAACAATTCGCCCTGGTTATGATGACCCTGCAGATGCATTAGTTGAAGGTAAGGCGCCTGTGCCTACACCGCCATCAACAGGCATCAATCCACTGACTATTTTTGCTGACCAATTTAACCCTAACTGGCCTGCTTGGGACTGCTGTGGCGGTTCAACGCCGAGCTTAGTACCTGTAGAAGGCAAAGGCAATGTGGTGGAGTTCGTGGTCGGCAGTGCACCCACGGTAAATGGTTTTACCAGCCGTAGCGAGTTTATCACTGATCCCGAGGGGGAGGCGTCGCCTTATGATGCTTCCGGGATGCTCGACACTGGTTTTGTGCGTTTCGATATGCGTGTCACTTCAGCTCCGGCGAATCCAGATGCCACTTGGATGTTCAAAATTGAAAGCTTTGATGCTGGCTCCGCCGTTGAGCTCAACCTTGGCGCTAGCGCCGAAGGTGAAGCTCCTGTCGTAGGCCAATGGCAAACGTATACATTTCCAATCCAAGCGTTAGCTGATGCTGGCCTTGATGTGTCAGCAATTGATGTGGTGATGATCTTCCCTGCTTGGGGCACTGGAGAGGGCGCCGTTTATCAAGTCGATAACGTTGAGATAAACGCCGAGTACCCGCAGTTAGACCTTTTCACTGATGGCCAAAATGTTGATTGGCCGATGTGGGATTGCTGCGGTGGCAGCACACCTATCGAAGTCATGGATGATGAAGCCCATGGTTTGGTTGCTGAATTTGCGATTGGTGCTACACCTACCGTTATGGGCTTTAATACGCGCAGCGATGCAGGCGGCAGCGACAACCCCTTTGATGCTACGGCTATCGTTGAAGGTGGCGTGGTGCAGTTTGATATGAAAGTAACATCAATGCCGAATGCGCCAGATGCGCCTTGGTTGCTCAAGTTGGAGTCAAACGGCGGAGCAACGGCCGCTGAAGTTGATTTAACAACAAGCGCTGAAGGTCACGCCCCACAAGCGGGTGAATGGCAAACTTATACCTTCGCGTTGACTGATCTAGCGAGCGCTGGGTTAGATTTAAGCGCCATTGATGTAGTGATGGTTTTTCCAGCATGGGGCAGCGGTGAAGGTGCGGTATACCGCATTGATAACGCTAAAATTTATTACCCTGAGAATGATGGATTAACCTTATTCAAAGACGCGGCTGCTGAGCAGTGGAGTATTTGGGATTGCTGTGGTGGCTCTGAGCCTTCTGTAGTGACTGACGACCAAGCTCATGGCGCAGTTGCTGAGTTTACAATCGGGGCGACGCCAACCGTGATGGGGTTCCTAGCCGATGAAAACGTGTCATTTGATGCTTCCGGTTTGCTCAGCAAAGGTGTGGTGCAGTTCGAAATGAAGGTTACCAGCAATGCGGGTAACCCGGACGCTCAATGGTTATTCAAGATTGAGTCATTGGGTGCTGCAACCGCAGTGGAACTGCCGCTCAGCGCCAGTCAGGAAGGGGCGGAGCCTGTAGTGGGTGAATGGCAAACCTACACTTTCACATTACAACAGCTACTCAATGCTGGCTTGGATGTCAGTGCTATCAATGTAGTGATGGTATTCCCTTCTTGGGGCATGGGTGAAGGCGCTGTGTATCGCATCGATAACGCGGTCATAGCGAATCCTTAACACACCGAGTGCGGGTAGTACGCTGCCCGCAACCTATGGCAACAATTTGTATAAGCAGGCAATCATGAAACCTACAACATTTAAGAAATCATCGCTAGCTGTCTCAGTGTCGCTGAGCCTTGCCGCAGGCCTTGGTGTGGCCATGCCAACTTGGGCACAGACAGAACAAGATAATGCTGAAAAGAAAATAGAAGTTATTCAAGTTAAAGGGATCCGAGGCAGTTTGATTCGTTCCATGGATCTTAAACGCCAATCTTCCGGCGTTGTCGATGCAATCTCTGCAGAGGAAATGGGTAAGTTCCCAGATACTAACTTGGCTGAGTCATTGCAGCGCATAACCGGGGTGTCGGTAAGTCGGGCTAACGGCGAGGGGAGCCAAATTACCGTACGTGGTTTTGGCCCTGAGTTTAACCTTATCACCCTTAATGGCCGACAAATGCCAGGAACCGGTTACACGCGTTCGTACAACCTAGAAAACATCGCCTCAGAGGGTGTGAACACCTTAGAAGTTTTTAAAACCGCGCGTGCAGATGTCCCCAGCGGTGGTTTAGGCGCGACGGTTAACATCGTTACTTCGCGACCCTTCCAACGCCCTGGGCAGCACTTTACCGTCACCGGCAAGGCTATTCACGATACCTCAAATGAACAAGGGGATGACGTCACTCCAGAGTTTTCTGCGGTGTACAGCAACACCTTTGATGATGATATGTTCGGTGTTGGCTTTACCTTCTCGCATCAGGAACGTGACTTTCAAAAACAACAAGCGAACATTCAAGGTTGGCAAGCTAACGTAGATTTACCGTCGCTTGATGACGGCAGTGTGATTGATCCCCGCCCTCTAGACGCTGATGGCAACCGGATCGGTAATCATTTCTTCCCTAAAGATATGAACTACAGTATTGAAGACTTAGAGCGCGAGCGCACCAACGGGCAGGTAACGCTTCAGTACGCGCCTATCGATGATATTGTGGTGACGCTGGATTATACAGCGAGCCGAGCGATTACGGGCTCTAACAGCATTGGCTGGGGCATTTGGAACGAGTTTGGTGGCAATATTAACGGCTACGAGCTTGATGAAAATGGCACCGCGCTATTCGCTGACATTAGTGGTAATGATGCGTCGTTTACCGCCAACCGTTCAACCACCGAAGTCACCGCACGTTCTGTGGGCCTCAACGTCGATTGGCAAATCAACGATCAATGGCAGGTTGCTGTTGATTATCATGATTCTAATAACGAAACCGATAATGGCGCCGATGACGGGCTAGGCAGCGCCGGGCAAGTGATCTTGGGCTCCGATCAGCTTATTAATAAAATTTATGATTACCGAGAAGGGGACATCCCTCATGCCTTGGTAAACTGGAAAAATGGCACCACTACGTTAGCCCCGAGTGAAATTGATTCTAACTTTAGTCAGTTCATCTACTCACCGGGTGAGTCGGATATCAAACAGGCGCAATTGCATAGCGAATGGTACAACGACAGCTTTGATATTCCACTGATCCGCGTGCAATTCGGTGGCTCGCACACTGAGCAAACCATGAGTGGTTTCACGGCGTGGAGCGGTCTGCGCGGCGGCCCTGGTTTCAATCCGGCGTTCCCCGAGATTTTCCCTGATAATATGTTCACCTACCATGAAACCGGCGATCTCCTTGATCAATTTGCTGGAGGTGGTAGTGACTTACAACCGGGTTATTACTACACCTACGACTTTGATGAGGCCATTGCTCGCCAGCTGGCTTACCTTACTGAAGATGTAGTAGGTGACAATGTATATTCTATCGACCCTTTCTTTGATGGTATTGATAGTCAGAATACCGTTGAAGAGCAAACGCAAAGCCTCTACTTGCAAACGCAGTGGGAGTTCGACGTCGCCAATTACTACGTGCAAGTGAATGCCGGTTTACGTTATGAGCAAACCGATGTAACTAGCATTGTACGCCAGCGTGTCGAGCAACAAGTGAATTGGGAAAGTGCGTCAGAGTGGATTATGCAATACGCCGAAGGCGGCACGAACAACTTCCTGACTCAAGAGGGTGACTACGACATCCTACTGCCGATGATTGATGCTAAGGTGGATTTGACCGACGATTTGGTTGCACGGGTATCATGGGGTAAAACCATGTCACGTGCACCTTTGGGTAATTTGGCCGGCGGCCGTAGTTTAACGGGCAGCCCTAAGCCAGGCTCGCGAACCGGTGCCCAAGGTAACCCCAATCTATTGCCATTTGAGTCCACTAATTTGGACTTATCGCTAGAGTATTACTACAGCGAAGGCAGCTACGCGTCACTGGGTTATTTCAAAAAAGACGTGGATAACTTTATCCAAACAACCATCACTGAAACCACCATAGACGGTTTGCACGACATTCTTGATGGCCCTCGTTACCGTGAGGCGGTGGCTGCAATTGAAGGGCGTGGCGAGCAGGCGACCAGCGATGCAATCTATAATGAAATGCTGGCGTTAGGCTATGGTAATGGCGAAGGTAAAATTGAGCCAAGCAGTGATGATCCGCTTATTGTTTGGAACATCAGCCAGCCGCAGAATACCGACAGCAAAGCGGTAGACGGGTTTGAAGTGGCGGTGCAGCACTTGTTCGGGGAATCGGGCTTTGGTGTGGGTGTAAACGCGACTTTTGTTGACGGCGATGTCGAGTTTGATAGTGAAAGCTTGGTGCAACAAGCTCCACTTACTGGCTTGAGCGACTCTGCAAACTTCCAGGCGTTCTATGAAAAAGATGGCTTATCGGTGAAGATCACTTATGCATGGCGTGACTCGTATCTGATTGGTGTGGGCCAAGACCAGGGCTCCTCAGATGCGCCGCCGCAGTATAGCGACACATATGGGCAATGGGATATCAGCGTTAATTACGACATTGATGAGCACATTACCGTGTTTGCCGAAGGTGTGAATCTCAATAATGAAACGGAGCGTGGTTACGGCCGATATGAAGAGCAGTTCTTATTTGCACGTCAATATGGACCGCGCTACACCTTGGGTGCGCGCTATAGCTTTTAGCCATTAATTTTAGCTCCACGACAGGGTTTATCCCTAGAACCAACCTAGCCGCTCACCGAGCGGCTTTTTTTATTTATATACAGTAACCACTTGAGCTTATGTCAGTGAGTAGAAGAGGGCTTTGATGTCGCTGCACGTCAAGTACCTAAACGGACAACTGGCTATTTTTAACTGTTTTGTTTAATATTGCCCCAATTAGCGCCTAATTTCATGGTCGTATAGGTGCCTTAGGAATACTTTTAACAAGGATGAACTCATGACAACCATGCGTATTTCCCAATCTGTCGGCATCAACGGTGTCAATAATCCCAATGACATTAAAGCGGTACAGCAAGCATTAAACGCTCTACTGAGACTCATTGCGCCTACTCAGCGGTTAGTCGTTGATGGTCGTTTAGGAAGCCGTCCTGAACAGTCAAAAACCGTTGCTGCGATAAACCTATTTCAACAAAAAGTGGTGGGTATGGTTCGTCCCGATGGCAAAGTGGATGTAAATGGGCGTACCCATCGCAAAGTAAATGAAAAGCTCTCTCAAGCGAGCGCCAGCGCACAGACACCGGTTTCAGGAGCCTTGAAAGTATCGCTTTATCGTAATATTGAGCGCTATGAGGGCCGCGTAGAGCACATGTATTTGGATACCAAAGGCTTTGCCACCGTTGGTGTGGGCCACCTACTGAGTAATGTAGATGAAGCCAAGAAATTACCTTTTATTGTCAATGCCACCGGGCAACCGGCCACTGCCGCGCAAATAGAAGAAGAGTTCTCACGCTTAAAGAAAATGCCGTTTGGTAAAGATTACCCAGCTTCCATTTATAAATCAGCAACCAAACTACACTTGTCTGAGCAAACTATGGATGCACAGATAGAGAAGCATATTCGTCAGTTTGAATCGGAGCTAAAAAGAATATACGGGGCCGATAAGTTCGCTGCCTTCCCAGACAATGTCAAATTGGCGCTATTCGATATGATTTTTAACCTGGGTATGACCAAGCTTAAAAACACCTTTCCTAACTTTAACCGCTATATTAACGCGGGTGACTATAAAAATGCCGCGCTCGAGTCGTCTCGTAAAGACATCTCAGAAGAGCGCAATATGTATGTTCGTAACTTATTGGCAAACTCATAATGACTAAAAGCACCTTTTTATTATCTGGGGCCATGCTGCTCTCTGTTGCAGCCTGCGCAAATACAGAGCAACCAAGTATTGCTCCAAGTTATAGCGAAACCAATAAAACTGAGGGACGTTTTGTCGATCCCGTATCACTCGATAGCCGAGCGGATGTGCAAGCGCTCGCAAGTGGTAAGTGGTTTTTTAGTTATCCGCTAATAAATGATTCTGGCAAGAGCACAGAAATTGCAAGCTGTGAGCAATTAAAACAAGCGCAGGCTCAAGGTTTCAAGGGTGAGGACTTTTCAATGCAAGGCGCTATTGAAGCGCTCGAGCTAATTTGCAACACCTGGCAGGCGATGGCGAAATTAGAAGCCTCTCACACCAGTTGGATTAACTTTACCCACAGTAAAGAAGTTGCCGAGGAATTACCTGCCGAATTCGCCCTCGCTATCTCTAATGATACGGTTGAGCGGGTGGCGCAGTCCGAGCACTGGAGTGATGTGACCACAATCAAAAAAGTTGAGCCTGTGAATGAAGACCAAGCGGTGTATTATGATACCGATGGCAGTATTCAGCGCCTAACACTTATGGCCCAAGGCGACTACAATGGCGATGGCATCGAAGATGCTATTTTCTATATGGAAAATGGCGTCGATGGCGGCAGTTATTCCAGTGTGAACACCTATATTGTGACTCGCTTGCAGCAAGGGGCACCGATAACGCTGCTGGCGAAGTGGTAATAGGTAAGGAGCAGCTTAGTTGCTGCCATAATGTTGCTCCCACATCACGGCACAGCTAATGAAACACTTTGCCACTAATCAAGGTGTCATCAATCACCAAAAACTGCCCATGCCATTTTTCTGTAGTGACATAAGCGGTATCCCACTCTAGATTGGTATTGCCCATGGCTTCGAGTTTGGCATAAGGGTCTCCTTGGCCAAGGCCAGCAAACTGCCATTTTGAAAATGTATCGAAGAGCTCGTTTTTGCCGTAGATGCCTGCCCTGCGAGCTGAAAAGTCTTCCATGAGTTTAATATGGTCGACTTGCTCGGCAGTAGACATCACAATTTTTTGCCTACAAGGGGTAAAAAATGCACGCTTATTATCGGCGTCGACTAGTTGAATTAGGCTAGTTCCATAGGTGCTAATATACTGGTCAATGGTCATGGCGTGTTGGTAGCAAGGAGACGTTTGCACCTTGCTAAAGTCGGTGAAGGGTTTGCCTACACTAAATCCAGCTAACTTCTGCGTGGTTTCATCAAGGTCGCTAACTTGTTGTAGTGTTAAAAATGTTGGCTCGCTATAAGCCGAGTCAATGAGTGCTGCCTGCTGGCTATTAAGGGTTGCTGTAGAAGCAAACTGTGTTCCATTTAAGGAAAATGTAAAGTCTTCGGCAACAATTTCCAACTGGTTAGCTAACGAAGTAGGCAACAAAGCTTGGTTGTATTGATAACCCACTAACTTACCTTGGTGAAAACTAAAAACATGATTGCGACCAATAAAAGCCAGTAATTTTGTGCCATTTATCGGCCATAACATAGTAAAACGGCCTAGTTTTTTGCGTACTTGAGCGAATTCATCACCTATTTTAAAAGTAAATATAGAGTCTTCAGTGATAATTAAAGTCGGTGTTAACTGCTGAAGCTGCTTTATGGGGGCGGCTGGTAATGTGAATGAAGTTTCTATATCAAGGTCGTTACTCGTATATTTAAAAACAGTTGATGATAAATAATCAATATTCTCTTTAGTTATTTTAAAACTATCACCGTAGCATTCAGTGACTGATGCGATTTGCGCAATTGCATCAATATTGGATGAGTTCGGATCACGTTTAAAGCTGACAGCCGTTTCCATGATACCCGCGTCGGTATTGTCGGCGATATCTTGCAGTTTATGCAGCAGCTTTTCTTTAGCCTGTGCAATTAACTCATCGTCACTGTATGACCCCATACGGGCTCGATATGTTACCTGTACAGATTGCGCCGAGCCCTCGTCAACATGGCACTCACTGGCTCTAGAGTACACGCTGTGTGAGTATGAAGAGCATGAATATACAACAGCTAATGCCAATAAGTACCTAACCATAACGGAAGTCCCTTTTTATCAAAGTCAGTAATGTCTATCTTTTACACAGTGATAATCAAAGTCAATATATCTAGTATTTTTTCAGGTTTGAATGAGTATCAATAATTAATCATCTTATTGATACTGCAATGGAAATTAAAATAAATTCAATGTGGCATTCCTTTTATAGGAACTTTATAAGGATATAGAAATGTACAAAGGACTTGCTTTGTTTTGCCCATTATTTTTTTTAACGCTATCGGGGTGTGGAGGAAGCGCCAGTAACAAGGATACGATACCCGTTGTAGAGAACACTCCGGTCTCTGCAAAGGCTCATGTTGCTGCGGTCACTCAGGCATGCAGGTATTGGATGAGCTGAAAGTGAATCAGCCCATTCGCTTAGTGGTTAACGCAGGCGATCCTGATGGCGACCCGCTGACTTACGAATGGCGAGTAGAGCCGCCAACAAATGCCACTTCCACCTTCTCATCGACAAGTGCAGCACAAACCACGATAACGGTCAGTGATCCAGGTTGGTATCTAGTTGAGGTCTATGCCGATGATGGCATAGTGTGTACGCCCTATCCGCATGCAAAGGTACTGATAGTCGAGTAGGCAAAGAAAAGGCGGGAATTCCCGCCTTTTTTAAGTTAATCGCCCATAAACTTCATCGCCTGCAACAAGTTACTGTAATCATCGCGCCACACAAAGGGTGTGGTTGTACTTGGCCAAGGAGATTGACTAGAGCGCAGCGATGCCAAACGCTCAGCGCTGCGGCTAAGCACGACCCAGCGCACATCGTGACCATGGCGCTGTTGCGATTTGCTTTCGTTGTAAACAATGGCTAATTCAAAATGATCAGCCAAGCCGCGCATCAAAGGTGTTAAATCTAAATGGGTATTGGAAATATGCACTGCCAGCATGCCGTTATCCTTGAGATGACTAAGATACAGGTCGGTGGCCTCTTGTGTTAGCAAATGCATGGGGATGGCATCGCCGCTAAAGGCATCCAGCACCAGTGCATCAAAACGCTGCGCGGGTTGCTGAGATAAGGTCACGCGACCATCACCTAAGTGATAATGCTGCTGCGCAGCTGAAGCGTTTAAGTAACTAAATTGGCTTTTAGCCGTTGCCAGTACATTGGGGTTAAGCTCGTAGAAATGGTAGTGATCGCCTGGCTTGCCATAAGCAGCCAACGTCCCCGCTCCCAAGCCGATAAAACCGACTTTGGCGTTTGCCGAGAGCTGTGAGAGCATTTGCCCAACCAAGGTTTGCTGTCGGTAGTAACTCTGTGGCTCGCCTTGTCCTGGACCGCTCAACACTTCCACACCGTGGGTGGTGGTGCCATCAATCAGGCGTCGTTCAACGCGGTTGTCGATATTAACTTCAGTCACGGTTAACAAGCCGTAAAAGTTGCGCAAACGGGTAATATCATTACTTTTAAACTGACTGTCTAGCCACAGAAATAACAGCGCCGAGATGGCCACGCCAATAACAGCACTGCCGGCTAACCATGGCGTTCTTTGGTGCTGCTTATCAAGTAGCACGGCGATAGCAAACAGCATCAAGGCCATGGCAATGGCTAATGGGTATTCGTAATACAAGGTGAATATGAGGGGCGCAACAAAGGTGATGGCCGCCGTGCCCAAGGCCCCACCTAGGGCCATTAACAAGTAAAACTGGGTGAGATAATCCGTATTAGGTTTGGCTTGAACCAGCTCACCATGGCACACCATGCAAGCGGCAAACAGCACTAAGGAATACAGGACTACTTGGCTGACAATATCGAATTGGCTGCCAATGAAGAACAAAAAGCAGGCGATAAGCGCGCACACCGAAAGGGTCGCCAACCAAAATACCCGATGGTAAAGCTTGGTTGAGTGGAAACATAAAACAAAGGTAAGCAAATACAACGCCAGCGGTAAAAGCCATAAAAACGGCACCGGGGCGACATTTTGCGTAATGGCGTTGGTGCTGGCAGTGAGTATCATCACCCCACAGCCGCTCAGGGCTAACCATAGTAACCATTTGTGATGAAGCCCGCCACGAAACGCACTTTGCTCGGTAGTACCTAAACGCTTCGCCTGATTGTAAAAGCGTGCCATATAACCGTAAAAAACGACGCCAAATGCCACAAATAACCCACTCCAGAGCCACGATTGATGGCCTAAAGCGAACCAAGGCTCAATAGCAAAGGGGTAAGAAAGTAGGGCTAAAAACGAGCCAATATTAGAGTAGCTATAGAGTTTATAAGCATGCTCGTTATCGACCTTTGCCTGCCAGCTTTGCATCAATGGTGCTGTTGCGGCGAGGGCAAAGTAGGGTAAGCCTACAGCAATACTCAGTTGCAATAACACCTGCCAAGCTGGGTGAGCACCTGGGGCGGCTAAGGCTTGGGTGCCAATCGGTAATGCTAGAGCTCCTACGAGCAGCAGCAAGCCGTGGACAATAAACTGATTCTTTAACTTAAAGCGGCTTGAGAGTAGGTGCGCATAGCCGTAACTGGCCAATAAAAAGGCTTGAAAAAACAACAGGCAAGCGGTCCATACTTGAGTGCCGCCGCCAAAGCTGGGTAACAGCATTTTGGCCATGATCGGCTGGACTTGAAACAGTAAAAAAGCACTGAGAAATACAAGAATAATTGCAAGCATAGGGGGTGAATGAGTACGTGAGCGAAAAAACGCCCGCTAATGTACCATGTTTAACCATAATGGGGAAAAGGAGCTGTACAGTCGCTCATGTTGCTCTTGCTTTGGCCTATACTCAAGCAGGATGTCACAATCACAACAGGGAAACGCTATGAAATATATACTGTTACTCGCTGCATTGATGTTTACTCACAGCGGTTTAGGTGCCCAAGCTAAGTTATTGGAGAGTTTATCCAAAGCACGCGTTATTGAGCTCAATCATGTGTGGGATCACAACTCCCCGCTTTTGAGTTTTAATCCCCCTTATGCGTTGGCGCTGATGGATAATCATCAAGATACCCAAGGGATGATCCCCGAGCTCTCTTTTGCCGCCGACATTATGTATTTTAGCGGCCAGCATGGCGCGCCCAACCTTGATGCTATTGGCCATATTGGCCACAACGGCCAAGCCTATGGTGGCATCAGCACCGATGATATCGATGGCGCTCGGGGCCTTAAGGAACTTGGTATTGAGCAATATCCTCGCGAGCGCTTACTTAATCGTGCAGCGTTACTTGATGTGGCGCGTTTTAAAGGCGTTTCACACTTACCTGGCGGGTACGAAATTACCGTAAAGGATTTGCAGGATACAGCCAAAGCACAACAGGTTCGCATTAAGGCTGGTATGTCGGTGTTGATCCGCACCGGTTTTGGCCAGTTTTTTAATACTGACAATGCAACTTACCTCGGACCTCGTCCGGGTCCAGGGCAGAGTGCGGCACAGTGGTTAGCACAGCAACACGTATTCTTAGCAGGCTCTGATCAACTGAGTTTCGAGGTGGTGCCTGAGAGTGGAACGCGGTTTCCCGCACACCGCATTTTACTCGCACAACATGGTATTTATATTGTTGAAAACCTTAACTTAGAAGCGCTCAGCGAGGCGCTTGCAAAGGGCAAAAGCAATGAGTTTATGTTGGTGCTAAACCCGCCTCGTGTTCGTGGAGCTACGGGAATGGCGGTGAACGCTTTTGCTATTTTGCCTTAGGTAAACATATTTGTGCTAATGCCCCACCTTGAGAGTGGTTGGTAAGTGTTAACTCACCGCCTTGCGCTCTAATTATCTCTCTACTCAATACTAATCCAATGCCAGTGCCTTGGGTCTTGGTGGAGTAAAATGGCACAAATAGGTTATCGGGATTATCTATGCCAAGGCCATTGTCATACAGCTTGAGCGCGCAACTTGGCTCCGGCGAGCTCGCTTTTTAGCAAGGTGAGGTTACCTTGGGCAGTGAGTTGCTCGCTTTGCTGGGCAAGCTTTAATGCCTCAAAGTTGGCTCGTTGTCGTGCTAAAGCAAGACGAGCGCGATTTAATTGCTGCTCCAAGCTTGGGTTGCTAAGGCGTAAAATAATATCGTCTTTGGTGACGCGTGCGCCGGGGCGTAATACCACCTGCTCAACTTGGGCTTGGTGGTTGGCGGTTAAAAACCGCGTGTATTTAGAGCGCAGTTCGCCATACCCCGACACCTGCATATTGAGAGGGCCTTGCTGCACGGTGGCAAGCGTCAGGAATACGTTGGCTGCGCCATGAAAAGCCGAGACTCGCCGTTATGATGATCAGAACAGCCAAGGCTGCCCCATAGATTAAAGGCCGGCGCGAGGAGGTTTTGTTTTTCGCTAAGCTATGCTTGATGTCCATAGGTGACAACAGGTTAATGAATACGATACCTAGCCTTTAGCGAAAGCCATGCCAGTTTTAACACTATGAAATGTATAAGTATTTTATATATTTGGCACTAATTCTTCCCACCAGTGGGAGAGCGCAATAGTAAAAGTGGGAATGAAATGTGTTAAATGAGCGTTATATACCAGCCTCGCTAGAATGAGCCTGGACGAGCGGATATGCTGTCATTAAATAGGAACTTACAGCTTCATTAATCGAGCCCAAGTCTTTTTTTGCTGATAATACACCTGCAATTCGTGGGAGTTGATGATACAAGCAGCTTGGCTTCGACTGTAAACCCCCTTTACGTTATCTAAGGGCGAAGAAGAGGAATTCGTTTGAGTAAGTAGCCTTCTCACCCTGCTTAGAGCCTAAATAGTATTTATATGTTTATATTGCTGGGTCTATAGCGCCGATATCTTCACTAGTCAGTACTTCCTAAATCTGCTAACAATGGTGGTAGAAAAAAGTGAGACTGGTTTTAAGTAAACAACTCACAGTCAGAGCAAATAAACGTTATTATCACCAATGAGTTCGATAGGTAGGAATTGCAATGAGGAAAATTATTTTTTTAGTGTTTTCAATTTTTTCTTTATCAGCTCATGCAACATCATTGAAAAATGAAAATAATCTTTCGTGGCTACTAAACAACTACGACAAGGTTGAAGAAACAGTATCCAGAGATAAGTCTTATGAGCTTATTCCTGTTACAAATACTTTAGTTGAGATTTGGTACCACAGAGATGGAGCAACAACAGCTGAAGTATCAATTCCAATAATAATGGCTCTTATCCATCACCCTGATATTATGCTGCCTATGTTGGCTGACAATCCCGACTCATTTGATCGCTGGCTTTCCCAGTTTAATGGGATTGTATTCATGGATTTCTCAGGTGAGAGCTTTGATGAATTAACGTCATTAAAAGTGCAATTAGCTGAGTCAATGTCTTCTTTTTCACAGAGAAGCGATCACCAGCTTAAGCCATTCGTCAATAAACTTCTTAAACAGCTCGAAGTAACCGAAGTCAGAACAGTTAATTAGTGCTTAAAAAAATCAGGGAGCTAGAGTGTGTAGTGTCACTATTACTCAACACACGGGCTCCTTACGACTATTGAGCAACTACAAAAAATCAGTTTTTTTCTATTTACTCTTCGGGTTTCTTTATCGGAATAGTACTAACTCGGGGTCAAAAAAGGCGGTTGACCTGTTCAGCCACAGCAAACCATTTAACGCAATTGGGCCTTGTCCAATAAAATAGTTAAAAAGAACACTCAGGCCGCATCGGCAGCCAGTTCATTCCAAAGAAGAAAGCCCCCCAATTTGGCCGTTCACATCGTTAGAGTAATTTCATTTTCAGTATAGAAATGCAGAGGCTTTTTGGGGCGATTTCAGTGCTGAGCGCTCTTGGTGCTTTCTAAATTAAAAGCTTTAGCGGGCAGTTGTGCTGCTTTAAAGAAGAAAAAGGAGCCAATGCTCCTTTTTAATGTAATGCCTAGTTTAATAACAGCTCATGCAATACTTTGAGCTCATTGGCATTTAATAAAGAGAGCCACAACTCACTATTGAAGCTCAAGTTATACCATTTCTGGTTCCAACCGCCATGGCACCCGTAAGGAATCAGCTTGATGTTGGTGCGGTCAAAGTCCAAGCACTTACTGGTTGAGGCATTTTTAATAACCCAAGGGTTGGTTGCATTAAATAGCCATTGTTGGGCGGTGTTGCTGGTTGAGCATGATGTTAGATTGACACCACTACCCACTTGCTCGGCGCATAGCCAAGGCGTGGCGACTGGATGTAGGCGACCTAAATCATCAAAGACCCATTGCGTGCGTTGGCCTTGATTATCGTCAGTGCGGGCAACTAACTGCACATTGCTTCCTGCGTTACCATCGTGACTAAAAAAGTAGTTATTACCATGTATCTCACTGCCTGATAATGTCAGATCACTGCTATCGCTCAACCCTTCGGCTAACAAGTGCGCTAGCACGCGTTGCTTGAAGGTCGGTGTGTCTAATCCTTGAGCTTGGGCATGGGCAATGAGCGCGCGCAGACCTTGCACCGCCGCTTCCAAGTTATGAATACGTGTTAACTTAGCACGGCTAGACTCACTTAAATTAGGTAATAGCTCCGTTAATTCATAGCTTGCCACCTTATAGGCAACACTGGCAGGTAAGAAGCTCGCATCGTCGCTTAACGCCTGTAGCTCGGCCTCGATTTCTTCGAACTCGCGATCTTTCAATTGCTTAAAGCCGTGCTCTTGACCAACCTGGGCAACGACCGGTAATTCAGGAATAAGCCCATTAAACTCAGTGCGGGTGAGCTCAACATCAGTACCATCTCTGCGGCATGTGAGCACTGCTTGGGTGGGCTTAAATTGCGCCTCTATATTAAAGTGCAACTGGTTGATGGAGTTACTCGCATGGCGTGTCGCTGACACTTTGATCTGCCGCTGCTCACCGGCAGCATTACTGACACTCACCCAGCATTGATCGTCGCTGGCACTCAAGTCGGGCGCTGGTAAATCGTATATATTACCGTAATTGCCATGAAACACAGGGTAGATGAGAGCGTTATTGCCATCGGGGTCGTATCCCCCAAGAATTGTCGCCACCGGGACTCCTACCTGCGCAGGCGCTGGATGTGAGGAAATGTGCTGTGTGTAGGCGCCACTGTCACTATCCCATTTTTTATAGCCTGACTCGTAGTTAGCATCCGGTACAGGGAAGCCAGCGACATTGTTTTGAATAATACGAGCCGTAAATCCGGTGTAGTAGGTATACACAGAGAAAGGCGAATTCTCCCACCCGCCAGACATGGCATCTTTATGAAAGCCAAAGGTATTATCGCTGTTAATAGCCGTGATATTGGCACGCATACGTTTGCGATGAGCTATCCATCCCCAGCCACTGTCACTGTGGTGCACAGCCCAGCGTCCATCGGTGGTCAGCCCTTGCCCAGGGTAGTGGCCTAAGCCATAAGCGTGACCCCATTCATGGCTAGCCTCATTGCCCCATGAGGAAACAAGAGTACCAATTCCGTTACCGCCACTTAAGCCGTGTTTGATACGTCCGTTAGTGTATTGCCCCCATGCGTGATGGTTGGTGATTTGCTTGAACACATGGCTGTAGCGTTGGTTCATACTGTTGCTGGTATAGCCATAATCGGCCATATTTATGCCCACACTGACTTGAGATTTTGCAACATCGCCACGCATATCACCGGAGTAAATGCCGCCCTCAACAGCACTCGACACATCACGCTCTTTGTCGTAAATGGTGCCATCGCGAATGATCACTTTATCCAGTTCTTGGCCGTCGTAGCTAGCGAGTACGAGACTGGAGATAGGCAGCGTTTGAAAATAGTCGGTGGCAGCAGAAACAGGATCGCGCAGTGTCCAATGACCATTGCTTTCATCGTAGTATGTCAGCATTCCCAAGCGAATACTTTTAAATACCATATGCGAAGCATCAGCGATATCAATACTGTCCGCGCTCAGAGTACCTGAAGCTTGCCCGGAGGAGAACTCAATAGAGAGTCCATTTCTAACATGCTGCCAAGGTAAAATGGCCCACCAAGCATTAGTGGAATAGGCGACACCGTCACCGCCTTGAAAGTCAGCGCGAGGCAAGGTGTTGGGATGATTCAAATTAAGGTCTAAAACGGCTTGACCATCCAAGGCTATTTTGGCGCTGACACCGTCAATGTTTTCGCCCTCATGTGGTAAAAAAAGTATTAAAGCCTCACGCTGAGCAACCACACTAGGCATGTACCGAGACAGTGTTTCATCACTGCTGTTGCGCTGATAATTGTTGTTAGGTGCGACCGCATGTGACTGCACAAATTGAACTTCTGCTGCTAGCTCACCACTTAGATCATCCCGAAGCTGGCGAGGCTGGTAACTGTAATCGCGAGCATAGAAATCGATAACATCGCGGCTTAGGTAGGTATTGTGATCTTCAATTGCTATCTCGCCGCTAAACAGCCATTGCTGCTCGTCAGAAGCCACTTTTATTTCGATATTAAACACTCCTGGGTGGGTTGGTTTGCCCGTCACCGTATGATGTTGTGGGTCATAGCTTAGCCAAGAGGGGATGTTTAGCACTTCATAGCTGTAGTCGCCACTGGGTAGTGCGTAGTTTACTTGTGCGTAATACGCCGCTGTCGTAATGCCCGAAGGTAAGTTTAAGGGTTTGTTGATTGTATCGGCTTTCGCTTTTACCTGCAGCTCACCGCGATACAGATAAACTTTGCCATCGCCGGTGACGCGAATCGCAACAGGGCTATTCCCCGCACTTAATGGCACACCAGATAACACCTGCGTTTGCGCATTAAAATTAAGCCACTCCGGCGCTTGCTCAAGCTCATAGCTGTACTGCGCTGATGGCAGTTGAAAATCAACGGTATGACTGTAAGCTTGCCCTTCATCAGCCATGGGTAGCGCAAGCGGTTTGTTAATCACTGTGGTTGTTCCTGAGACATCTACTTCCCCGTATAGACGCCATGCCTGTAGGCCATTGCTGGCGTAGATAACCACATCTTGACTGCTACTATTGCTAACAACCCCGGACAGGCGCAACGAGGCGGGATCGAACGATGCCCAAGAAGGCAGTGTTTTTGCTGTATAAGTGTAATCACCCTCAGGCAAAGAAGCTGAAATGGTATGCTCATAATCTGCTCCCACCGAGGCAGAGGGCAGAGTCAGTGCCACCGATTGAGCTTCAGTCACTTGAATTACACCCTTGAACGAGAAGGTCTGTTCATTTTGATACGCATTAAGGGCAAATACAAAAACGCCCGCAGAGGTCGGCGTGCCGGACAAGCGCTGCTCTGAGGTGTTAAATTGCAACCATTGCGGCTTGCTCGTGACCTGGTAGTCATAGTTTCCTGCAGGTAACGCAAGATCCAAGAGGTGTGAGTAAGGTTCATTTTTGATGCCGTTAGCAAGGGTAATGATGGTGGCTGCGTTATCGCCATGAGGTTGAATCGGGATAACCCCTGAGAGACGCCAAATATGGGCGTGGTCGATGGCATCGATCACAACGTTATACAGGCCTTCATTGCGCGGAACGCCTTTGAGAGTGTGTGTTTGCTCAGAAAAAGATAGCCAATTTGGTAGCGTCTCGGCACTAAATGTATAGTCGCTTTGGGGTAAATCAAAGGTCAGCTGTTGCTCATAAGTCACGCCGATTAAACCACTGGCAAACGCCATTGGCTTAGCGATTAGAGTGCGCACTGGCAAGGTCGTTTCAAATCGCCACGTAGCCTGGGTGCCCTCTGCGACAATCACGAATTGAGCTAGTTCGTTGCTAGAAGCCGTGCCACTGAGCGTAAGTGTTTGCGTATCGAAACCTAACCAGTCAGGCAATTGCTCTGCACTATAAGTGTATTGCCCCTCGGGTAAATCTAAAGTGAGCTGATAGGAATACGGCTCATTAGTCATGGCTCCTGCCAAGTTCAGAGTCTCAGTGTTAACAGGCTGAGCAGCTCGCACTTGCAGATAACCACTGAAGCGCCAACGGTTGTCATCGGCACTCACATTTATCACTACCTGTTCTTTGCTAGCGGCTTGTGGCGTGCCCGAGAGCACCATAGTGGCCTCGTTAAACGTGGCCCAGCTGGGCAGGGATTCCACTTCATATTGATACACAGCGTCAGGTAATTGGAAGGCGATTTTTTGCGTATATTGGACCCCGACTTGGGCGTCATTGAGGCGCAATGATTTTTCTATTACTGCTGTATCATTACCGCCTTGCTCGGTATTTTCCTCTGGCGGAGGAGTTGGTTCTGCGCTGGGCTCACTATCGCCACTGCCACAGCCCGCAAGTGTTATTAAAGCAAGGACAAAGAATGTTGTTTTAATTGTTATGTTCACAACTTAATCCAATTCAAAGTTCCAAAAAAAGGAAATGTATTGAATAGAGTTATGACTCTATAGTCAAAAGGTTTTACCTTTTTTGCAATAAATTAATACTAAAGTATATTCTTAACAAGCAGTTATTTTACAACTACTTACTACTTTTTGGTTGAAAAAAGGGCAGCGCTGATTCGTTAACAAGTGGTGAGTTGCTGAGCGTTTTATAGTGAAGTGAGTGTGTATAGGTAACAAAGTGTTTACTTTGCCATTAAAGAAAGGCGCTGAATAAAGTAAGTTGTCAAAGGCGGGCTGGGTTGCCCGCACTGGGCGTTATTTTAATTTAAAAACACCCACAGCCACGCAGATAGCACCGCCGACCATGCCAATCCATGCCTCTATTGGGGTGTCGCCACTAAAAGTACGGGTTAGCTGAGCCTCTACTGCATCATAGACGTTATAACCCCAGGCGACTAAGGCAACACCGACCACGATTAAAATAATGCCAAGAATTTTGCCATTCATAAATGAACTCCATTGTTATTGATTATTGTTCATTGAAGCGAACAAGCATTCGCTCGCCTGATATTCAGTGTATGTAATGCAGATGAATGTGCAATGTATTTAATGTTTTAAATGAACCGTGCTATCTTTTTGTATCTTAACACTTTTCAATTCTTGCACCGCTCATGCCTGAGGGGGGTGTCGTTTTTACGATAAGGAACCGTTATTTTCAGCATTAATCTAGACGCTTTGCAGGCCTTCACCCGAGGCTATTTAGCGATATTTTTCACTTGCGTGGCTGTGTTTTACACATTACGCATCGTGCTTTCAAAGCGTAAACATGGCGAAGAGTTGATTTTTCCTGGGCAAGCCTATTGTGGCGACTGGTGGAATCACATGGCCTTTCGGGTGTTTCGCATCACTATTTGGTTAGTGTGCCTGATCCGCTGGCCTTGGCCGCAAGCGGATAGTTATCTTGGAATTTTGCAACCGCTATATCAAAACAGTGTTGTTATTATTATCGGCACGGCATTGATGACAAGCGGTTTTATTAGTGCGGCGCTGATTAACCTAAACCTTAATCGTCACTGGCGCAGTGGTATTGACCGCCAAGGACCGCAGCTGCTGCAAACCCAAGGGGTTTATAGCATCTCCCGTAACCCTATGTTTGTTGGGGTTGGCATAGCGCAGCTAGGCTTTTTTATGGCTTTGCCTTCGGCGTTCTCACTGTTGTGTCTTATTGTCGGTTGGCTCACTTTGTATCGACAAACCCAAGCTGAAGAGGCGCATTTATTTGCAGTATTTGGTGAGCGTTACCGAACTTATCAACGCCAAGTACGGCGCTGGATATAAAAAAAGCGGCTCAAGGCCGCTTTCTTTTTATAAGCGCTGATTAAGGGCAACTGATGGTTGCACCTTTATCCGTTTGTTTCTGCAGCCGAATATCGGCAACGCTGACTATCAACTTGCCTTGCGTCGTAAGCTCAAACGGCACTACGGTGTGGGCAAGTTTAAACCCTTGCTTAGTAAAGCATTGGCTATCAATACTGAGTGCCTGCCACGTATTAGCGGGCAGGGTACGCAGTTGTTCACTGATATCGACTTCGCTGTGGCATGCGCCCGGTGTGTCGCCTTCGCTCTCACAATTCATGATCACCTTCACCGCAGCACTGGGTGCTTGTTCAACCATGACCTGCATGCTCAACACCGCCTCGCTGCCTAGCTTGGCTTGTAAGTCTTCGCGGAAATAGCTTTCGCTGGCTAGGCGCATGCCCGCGTGAGCGCTGCCATCAAAGCTTAACTTGCGGGCATCTTCTTGCACTTGTTTATCAATAGTGCGATAGCTCAGTGCGCCCAAGGTGTGAGTATTGGCACTCACAGGGAGCACTTGTTCGCCAGAATAAAGCGCCATCTGCCACGGTTTTTGCACAGTACCAGTAAATAGGGCAACATCGTGTTGTTGTGTGCCCTCGGTGCGAACTTGCTCATTAAGCTCATCGCTTAAGACATTGTCATCGCCATAGCTGAGGCCAAAACCATAAGGTAGCAAGGGCTGATAATCGCTATCACCGCGATTAACAATCTGTGTGGGGGTTTTTGGCCAGGAGTAGCTTAACCGACCGCTAAAATCGTATTGCACCTGGTCTTGAGCATCGCGAAACAGCACATCGGCCACCGCTTGGCCTTCTGAGCCCGGCAACCAAGCAGCAACGAATGCATCAGAGGCGTTGAGCTCGGGGTTGACCCACATAGGTCGGCCACTGATAAACACTGACACGACGGCAATACCTTGTTGTTTGAGGCGTTTAAGCAGCGCTAGATCGCGCTTATCGCCGCTCTGGTACTCCAGAGTTGCACGGTCGCCATGACCTTCGGCATAGGGATCTTCGCCAAACACCACAATGGCGACATCAGGCTTCTGTTGGTAGCTACCATCAACACTGAGCACGGCCTGCCCACCACCTTGCGTAACTTGGGCTTGGATTCCATCCCAAATAGACGAGCCGCCTGGAAAGTCTTTATTCTCGTTGTTTGTGCCCTGCCAAGTGATGGTCCACCCTCCAGACTGCTTACCGATATTGTCGGCAGCGTCGCCAGCAACGAGCACCCGCTGTTGCCTTTTGAGCGGTAGCAACTGACCTTTGTTCTTTAGTAACACCAGTGATTCCCGTACCGCCTGACGCGCTACTTCGCGGTGCGCCTGCTGGCCAATCAAATCGGTGTTATTGGCGTATTGGCGTTGAGCTGGGCTAGGCTTGGAAAATAATCCGGCCCGCAGCTTTACCCGAAGGATGCGACGCACCGCATCATCGATCCGGCTGGTGGCAATTTCGCCGCTTTTTACCTGTGCTAAGGTGTTGTTGTACAATGCTTTCCAATCACCGGGCACCATAAAGATATCCAGTCCGGCATTGATTGACTGAGCACAGCTATCGTTACTACAACCCTCTACTTGGCCATGACCATTCCAGTCTCCGACAACAAAGCCATCAAAGCCCATCTTTTCTTTTAGTACTTCAGTAAGCAGATACTTACTGCCATGGATTTTTTCGCCATGCCAACTATTAAAAGAGGCCATCACCGATTGCGCCCCGGCGTTTAAACCGCCAACATAGCCGCCAGCATGAATGTTAAAGAGCTGCTCTTCAGAGCTGATGTTATCACCCTGGTCGTCGCCGTTAACGGTGCCGCCATCGCCAACAAAGTGCTTTACTGTGCTGATCACTTGGCCTTCACCCAAAAAGCCCTCGCCCGGTTTGCCTTGTAAGCCAGTGACAATCGCATGGGCGTAGTCACGAATTATTTCAGGGTCTTCCGAGTAACCTTCATAGGTGCGGCCCCAGCGATCATCTCGCACTGCCGCTACCGTTGGCGCAAAGACCCAATCGATACCCGTTGCCAGCACCTCTTTGGCGGTGATACGGGCAATCTTTTCTATAAGTTCAGGGTTATTAGCGGCGCCAAGACCAATGTTATGCGGGAACAAGGTCGCACCAATCACATTATTGTGACCATGCACCGCATCGGTGCCCCACATCGTCGGTATGGTGCTGCCATCAAGCGAGTCATCGACAGAGGCTTGATACATTTTTTCAGCGAGCGCAACCCAATCACTGACCTTGGCGTGCTTGTCGTTATTGGGAAAGGCACCGCCTCCATTGAGGTAAGAGCCAAACCCGTAGCGACGCATGTCTTCAACGCTGATGTCGCGGATCTCTGGTTGGATCATCTGCGCGATTTTTTGCTCCAGCGTCATACCCGCCAAAATCTTTTCAACTTGCGCTTCCACATCGTGATGTTCAGCCACGGTGCTTTCGCTCTTCGGCCAAATAGCGTCGCTATTGATTGGTGTAGCGACTGAGCCACTGGTGTGTGGTTGCTCAGAGCAAGCACCGAGTACCAATGCCGCCACGCTGACGGCTAGATATTTTATTTTACCTGTCATTGTTATTTTCCTGATTCGATAACGGCGGGAGTCGCGCCCTTGAGACCATAGTAGGCAATGTACACATAACATAGCGCTGGCAACAGGAATGACCATTGTAGCCCAATCCCATCAGCAAGCATGCCTTGCAGCAACGGAATAATGGCGCCACCGACAATGGCCAGACACAAAATACCAGAGCCTTGCGCTGTATGCTTGCCCAGCCCATTCAGGGCCAAACTAAAAATAGTGGGGAACATCACTGAATTACATAAACCAACGGCAAGAATGGCCCACATTGCCAAGTAGCCATCGAAAAACACTGAAATGAGTACCAAGGCAAAGGCACTGATGGCGTTAAAAGCAAGAACTGTGCGACCGGAGATTTTTTGCATCACTAAGGCGCCGATGAAACGTCCCACCATGGCGCCGCCCCAATAATAGGCAATGTATTTCGCCGCTTGTGCTTCATGCATATTGGCGATGTTTTCCTGGTTAAAAAAGTTCACTAAGGTACTGCCAATGGCCACTTCAGCGCCGACATAAACAAAGATGCCAAGTGCGCCTAAGGTCAGGTTACGATGACGCCATGCTGACCCGGATACGGCATCGACCCCCACTGTTTGGCCGCTTAGCTTGGGCAGCGTCAATTTGGCAAAAATACCTGCTAGTAACAGCAGTGCGCCGGCGAGCATAAGATAAGGGACCTGCGTTGCTGAAGCGTCTCCTTTTATGACTTCAGCGCCTTCTGTAAAGATAAGGATTGAGCCAAAAAACGGCGCCACTGTGGTGCCCAATGAGTTGAACGCTTGGGTCATGGTCAGCCTTGCCGGCGCAGTCTCTTGCGGCCCTAATGCGCTGACATAGGGGTTGGCCGCCACCTGTAACACCGTGACACCAGCAGCCAATACGAACAGTGCGATTAAAAATAGAGCATAAACGCCACTGCTTGCTGCCGGGTAAAACAACAAACAGCCAACGCAGGCAACAGCCAGGCCTAAGACAATGCCTTTTTGATAGCCGATGCGCCCCACTAAGTTCCCGGCGGGAAGCGAGACGATAAAATAGGCGCTAAAAAAGCAAAACTGCACCAGCATTGCTTGGGTGTAATTAAGCTCGAATGCCCCTTTGAGGTAAGGGATCAAAATATCGTTGAGGCAGGTAATGAACCCCCACATAAAAAACAGTGAGGTCAGTGCAACCAGCGCAAAACGGTAATTGCCGCCGCTGCTCGATGGCTGCGCCTGCGCAGATTCTTGCTGCATGGATAGGGCCACGGTGTTCTCCTATTGATCTTTTTAAGGAAAGCGCTTACATTTAATTATGAAAGCGCTTACATTTTTATTTGATAATTACAGAAAGCGCGCATGAATTCAAATAAAAACCCAAAAGGGTTGCAAACGGACTGAGTAACACAGATGCCTAAATTGACCTTGCCTACCGAATCCAAGATGTTGCAACGCGACTTTATTTACGGCGTCGCGACGTCCTCGTTTCAAATAGAGGGGGCAAGAGCAGCGCGCTTACCTTGTATTTGGGATACCTTTTGTCGTCAGCCGGGAGCCATCGTTGACGGCAGTCATGGCGATGTCGCCTGTGAACATATCGCCCGTTGGCAACAAGATGTCGAGCTCATAGCCAATCTTGGCGTCGATGCGTATCGGCTCTCAATTGCTTGGGGTCGAGTAATGGATGAGCACGGGCAGCCCAACCAAGAGGGGATCCGTTTTTATCAGAATTTAGTGGCGGCACTCACGGCGCAGGGCATCAAAGTCTTTGTCACCTTATACCACTGGGATCTGCCACAGTATTTAGAAGACCAAGGTGGGTGGCTCAACCGGCAAACGGCTTATGCCTTTGCTGAGTATGCCGATGTTATTTCTCAAGCGCTCGGTGAGCAGGTTTATTCTTACGCAACGTTAAATGAACCGTTTTGCTCTGCGTATCTTGGTTACGAGGTAGGCATTCATGCGCCCGGCAAAAAGGGTCAGCGCTATGGTCGCCAAGCTGCGCACCACCTGCTGCTTGCTCATGGCTTAGCCATGCAGGTACTTAGACGCACGGTCCCAAGCAGTAAGTGCGGTATTGTGCTGAACTTTTCTACTGCCTACGGCGCAAGTAGCAGCGCTGCCGATACACATGCGGCGCAATTGGCCGACCAATATCATAATTTATGGTACTTACAACCGCTGCTTGAAGGCCGTTACCCTGACGTGCTGGCGCTCTTGCCTGAAGATGTGTGCCCTGAAATTGGCGCCGATGACATGGCTATTATCAGCGCTAAAAACGACTTTATTGGTATCAACTACTACACCCGTGCGGTGTTTGCCAGTGATAGCAAAGGTTGGTTCGTTCAGTGTGAACCCACGAAAACGCCATTAACCGCCATGGGCTGGGAAGTGGTTCCAGAGGCATTTGAGAAATTACTGGTAGATTTACACCAACGTTTTTCATTGCCGCCACTGTATATTACCGAAAATGGTGCCGCCTTCGATGACCAGATAGTTGATGGCGCCATTTATGATAAGCCACGTATCGATTACTTTAATAGCCACCTTAACGCGGTACACAATGCCATTGAACAAGGTGTCAATATTCGTGGTTACTTTGCATGGTCGTTAATGGACAACTTTGAATGGGCGCTTGGTTACAGTAAACGCTTCGGTATTGTTCATGTGGATTACCACACGCAGCAACGCACCTTGAAACACAGTGCGCTGGCATATAAAGGCTTGCTTGAGAATAGACTCTAAGCGCGCTTTATATTAGCTTTAGGCCTCAAAGGACAATCTAAAAGAATAAACATGGCAACCATTTACGAAGTTTCAAAAGCAGCGGGCGTGTCTTTGGCCACCGTCTCCAGAGTGATGAACGGCAATGTCCGGGTCAGTGAACGCACCCGGGATAAAGTGCTTAAAGCCATGACCGAATTGGGCTACAAACCCAATGCCATTGCCCAGTCGCTGGCTTCTAATTGCAGCAACAGCGTTGGTTTATTGGTGTCAGCACTGCATGGTTCGTTCTTCGGCGATATGATGAGCACAGTTGAGAATGTGTTGCGAAAAGCAGGCAAGCATGTGGTGATCACCGCCGGCCACAGTGATGAAGAAAAAGAAAAACAGGCCATTGAATTTTTACTCGACCGTCGCTGTGACGCCCTCATTTTACATGCCGAAGCGGTCAGTGATGAGTATTTGCTCGAGCTGGCCAAAGGGGATGCACAAATTATTCTTATTAACCGCAAAATTGATGCTATTAGCGAGCGTTGCTTTTACACCGACAATGAACTGGGCGGTTACCTGGCTACCAAAGCGGCATTGGATGCCGGACATAAGGATATTGCTTATATTAGCGGGCCATTATTCAAAGGCGACGCTAAAGAGCGCTTGGCGGGGCATCAGCGTGCTTTGGCTGAAGCCAATATTGCATTTAACGATGCGCTATTGGTTGAGGGCGGCTATCACGAAGCGGAGGGCGCACAAGGGCTGGAACAGCTCTACAGAGCAAAGCATAAATTCAGTGCATTGATTTGCGCCAATGATGAGATGGCCTCTGGGGCGATGACCGCAGCCCGTGAGCTTGGCATCGCGATACCCGAGCAACTGTCGATTATTGGTTTCGACAACGTGTTGTTTGCCCGTTACTTGTATCCAAAATTAACTACCATAGACAACCCCATTCGGCTAATGGGTGAGGCGGCCGCGCACTGGGTCTTGGCACATGTGTACCAGCAGCGGGGGGTCGCCGAGCCTCGTAATCTGTTTGCGCCTTCTTTGGTTGCCCGCGACTCATTGGTGAGTGCACCATGATCAAAACCCTGCCTCCGGCGTTATTTTATACGCTTGTTGTTTCTTTGGGAGGCTTTATCTTCGGCTTCGACGCGTCGGTGATCTCCGGCGCGGTTGGCTTTATTGTTGACGATTTCCACTTAAGTAGTTGGGAGCAAGGGTTCGTCGTGAGCTCGCCAACGCTTGGCGGATTATTAGCCACTTGCTTTGCCGGTGCCATTAGCGATGCCATCGGTCGGCGCAAAACCTTGATTGTAATTGCCGCATTGTATTTAGTGTCGGCGCTGGCTTCGGCCTTTGCACAAAGTTATTGGATGCTGATTGCGGCGCGCTTTATTGGCGGCATGGCATTTTGCTCATTGATGGTTGCGCCCATGTATATTGCTGAAATTAGCCTGCCCGAGCATCGCGGTAAGCTGGTGTCGATCAATCAATTGAATATCGTGTTGGGCTTTTCGGTTTCTTATTTTACCAATTACTATTTACTGAACTTAGCTCAATCCGAGGCTGGCTGGGCGCAAAGCCTGGCTATTAATGAGCATTTGTGGCGCTGGATGCTCGGGTTGGAAATCGCCCCAGCATTGTGTTGGTTGCTGTTGTTGTTCTTTATTCCTCGCAGCCCACGTTGGCTACTGATGCGTCAACAGCATGAAGAGGCGCAAAGCGTTGCCGCTCGCCTGTTCAGTGGGCAACGTATTGATGAGCAACTACGCAGTATGCGAGCCTCATTGCAGCACAAAGTAGCGCCGCTATCGCAACGTATTCGTTTGTTAGCCGGGCGGCGAGTGCGTTTTGTGTTATTGATTGGCCTGCTGGTGGCTGTGGCTCAGCAGATCACCGGCATCAATGTTATTTTCTTTTATGCCCCCACTATTTTTGAGCAAAGTGGCGTCGGCACCAATGCAGCCTTTGCCCAAGCACTGTGGATAGGCTTAGTGAATGTCGTGTTTACGGTAGTCGCCATGCTGTGCATCGACCGTTTTGGCCGACGTCCTCTACTGCTTTTGGGGTTGGGCGGCATTATCGTCAGCATGGCCTTGTGTAGTTGGGGTTTCAAACAAGCCAGCTACCATATTGACGATACCAAGCTGCGCGCACTACAACAGCAACTACCGGCCACTGTGGTCAGTCAGTTAAGTCCTATGCGGGCTCATATTTACAGCGATGATGTTACCTTTAAAGCGGCATTGACTCAGCATTTAGGAGTCCAAGACGCGCGCAAACATGAAAGTGTGATCCTCAGTGAAGCGATCACCATGAATGCCACCTTGGTGCTGTTGGGGATCACCCTCTTTGTGGCGTCATTTGCGTTATCTCTTGGGCCGGTGATGTGGGTGATGTTTGCGGAGATTTTCCCGAATACTGTGCGGGCGATTGCCATATCAGCGGTCACTGTAGTGAATAACGCAGTGAGTTTTGCGGTGCAACTGGTGTTCCCCTGGGAGCTTAGCCAATTCGGGGCAGCAGCGACTTTTGCCATTTACGGTATTTTTGCATTGATTGCATTAGCGCTGGTATGGCGTTATCTGCCAGAGACTAAGGGCAAGTCATTAGAGCAGTTAGAGCTGAGCTTGCGCAGCTAAGTGTACGACGCCACCACCAATACCCGCGCGGTAAAATTCAAAGCCGCGTTAGTGTAGAGCAATTTGGGACAAAACCCTTATCAAAATTATCGATTAATCTAATCTGTTTTTCTCGCTCCAATAGATTAGAAAACTGGTCTATATTTACCCTCGATTAACAACCCTCCCATTAGGAGCGAAGATTATGCGCAACAAAGCAATTCCTTTGGCGACTGCCATTGCCATGGCAGTGTCATCAGTCGTATCTATGCAGGCTTATGCCAGCGAGCCTAAATCAAATCAGTTTTGGTGGCCTGAGCAGCTTGATTTAAGCCCCCTTCGAGCTCATGGCGTGGAGTCACACCCTTATGGTGAAGAATTTGACTACGCTAAGGGCTTTGAAAGCCTCGACCTTGATGCCGTTAAAGCCGACATTCGTGCGGTACTAACAGACTCGCAAGATTGGTGGCCAGCAGATTATGGTCACTATGGACCTTTTTTCATTCGTATGGCCTGGCACGCAGCTGGAACCTACCGTGTATTTGATGGTCGCGGTGGCGCAGGTGGCGGGCAGCAGCGCTTTGACCCACTTAACAGCTGGCCAGATAACGCCAACTTGGATAAAGCGCGTCGCCTATTGTGGCCGATTAAACAAAAATACGGTCGCAATATCTCTTGGGCTGATTTAATGGCCCTGACCGGAAATGTTGCCCTAGAAGATATGGGCTTTAAAACCTTTGGTTATGCCGGTGGCCGTGAAGATGACTGGGAGCCAGATCTGGTTTACTGGGGCCCAGAGGGCAAAATGCTGACCGACGAGCGCCGTGACAAAAAAGGTAAGCTCAAAGGCCCACTTGCTGCTGTTGAAATGGGGCTGATTTATGTCAACCCTGAAGGTCCGCATGGCAAGCCCGATCCCTTGCTCGCAGCGCGCGACATTCGTATGTCTTTTGGCCGTATGGCGATGAACGATGAGGAAATTGTGGCGCTTATTGCCGGTGGTCACACCTTTGGTAAAGCTCACGGTGCCAAAAAACCTGATTGCGTGGGCGCAGAGCCAGCAGCGGCTGAGTTAGAAGACCAAGGTTTTGGTTGGAAAAACAAATGTGGCAAAGGTAACGCTGAAGACACTATCACCAGTGGCCTTGAAGGTGCGTGGACAGTGACCCCGACGCAGTGGAGCATGAACTACCTCGATAACTTATTTAATTTCGAGTGGAAGCAAACCAAGAGCCCGGCCGGTGCCACACAGTGGATCCCGACCAATGAGTCGGCGAAGAACTTAGTGCCAGATGCCCATGTTAAAGGTAAGCGCCATGCGCCGATTATGTTTACTACCGACATCGCGCTGAAAAAAGACCCTGAGTTTCGCAAAATTGCTGAGCGTTTTCGCGCCAATCCAGATCAATACGAGCTGGCATTCGCAAAAGCTTGGTTTAAGCTAAATCACCGTGACTTAGGTCCGCGTGCTCGTTACCTCGGCGACGAAGTTCCTGAGGAAATCTTAATCTGGCAAGATTATATTCCAGAGGTTGACCATGAGCTGGTCACTGAGCAAGACATCAGTGCACTTAAAGAACAGATCCTAGATTCAGGATTGACCGTGCCAGAGCTTGTTCGTGTGGCATGGGCATCAGTGTCTAGCTTCCGTGGCAGCGATATGCGCGGCGGAGCCAATGGTGCGCGCCTACGTTTAGCGCCGCAGAAAGATTGGCCGGTGAACAACCCTGAAGAAGTGGCTAAAGTATTAAAGGTACTGGGCGACATTCAGCAAGACTTTAACCGCCAAGGCGGCGACAAACAGGTTTCATTAGCGGACCTTATCGTCTTAGGGGGCGCTGCTGCCATTGAAAAAGCAGCCAAAGACGCGGGCCATGACATTACGGTGCCGTTTAAACCAGGACGTATGGATGCTTCGCCAGAGTACACTGACGTTGAGTCGTTTGCGGTACTTGAGCCAACCGCTGATGCGTTTCGTAACTACTACGACAGTGGTTGGAAATCGCCTACCGGTATGCTGGTTGAGCGTGCCAATCTGTTGAACCTAAGTGTGCCGGAAATGACGGCGCTACTGGGCGGTATGCGTACCCTGGATGCCAACTATAAAGGCATGGATCATGGCGTGTTTACTGACCAACCAGGCACATTAAGCAATGACTTCTTTGTCAACTTGCTGGATATGTCAACGAAATGGAGCAAGTCAGATAAACAGCAAGGTATCTACCAAGGCCACGACCGTCAAAGCGGCGAGTTAAAGTGGACGGCGACACCGGTTGATTTGATCTTCGGCTCTAACTCAGAGCTGCGTGCCATCGCTGAAGTGTATGCGTCTAAAGATGCCGAGAAAAAGTTTGTTGAAGACTTTGTGGCCGCTTGGACCAAGGTGATGACAGCGGATCGCTTTGACCTAAAATAAAATTGTGATGTTACCCACCAAGGCCACTGTTGAGTGGCCTTTTTTATGTTTCCCTATATTATGTCGAAAGCACACCAGCGAATTAAGTGTTGAGCACGGTGCAGCAAGAAAAGAAAGAAGATTATTTCTCGAATATTCAAGGTGTTTTTGAACAGCAACCAAGGAGATGGAGTTTTGAACAGTTTGGCGAATAAATATCTTTTTACGCTGACTTTATTGTTCAGCCAAGTGAGTTGTGCTGCGAACTCAACGGAGACGGTACAAAATTGCGTACAGCAAACTCTAGGTTTTGAGGTTGTTAGAACTGATCCAATCAATCATCGTTTTTTTGTTGTGTCTAATACCCAATTTAAAGTCGAGTCATTGTCGAACTTAGCCCTAGATCAGTGCTTCTATGAAATGAGTTGGCAAGACGATTGGAGCATTAGTGTGTTTTCCAGTGCTAAATACGCAGGCTACAAAGACGAAAAAGATATCATTCCTTTGCATGCAGATAACAAGTGGACAAACGCATATTTAGCAGAAATAGACAGTAGCGGTGTTACCCTAACTCCCACAAAACCTTAACGCTTCGCTATTAACGAGCTGCTTTTAACGATGAAGCAGCTTGTCTTGCCAGCAACTCACCTGCTCAAGAACGCAATCATTAACGGTTAGCTACTGCAAAAAGTTATTCCTTCTTTGTTACAGCTGCTAACACCTCACAGCGCGGTGAACGCCGCAAAGCTAGCCTCATAGTAATGACACAGTAGCATCATGGCGACAGTGAGAGAGCACACGCCATGGTGGCTACCTCACCCTAACCAAAGGAGTGTTTATTATGGGTACGATTAATCTTGCCGCCTATTGCAGTGGTGATTTTGGTCCCGGGATCACCAACGAATGCATTGCCGACGCGCAGCAAAGTGGTTTTACCACGCTTATTCTCTGGGCCATGCATATTGGCCGCGCGGGTGATTTAAATAACAGTAACTGCCAAGCCGTGCCCGGCCAATCTTGGGGGGAGTTGGTCTTCAATGATGGCAATATCCGCATCACCGATGGCGACACCTTTAACCCCAATAATGACGCCGACATAGCCGCTTGGCCTAGTAAGTTGGCGCAGCTAAAACAACATGGCTCCAAGGTAGAAAAAATCTTTATTTCTATCGGCGGTTGGGGAGTATGCGATTTTCAAGCCATTGAGTATATGTTGGAAAATGGCATGCGCGAGCAAATTAAAGCCAACTTTAAAACATTGCGAGAGGCCTTTACGGTCGATGGCGAGTGCCTAATTGATGGCGTTGATTTCGATAATGAAGAGATGGTGAAAGCAAACACCATTACTGAGTTTGCCGAAATCCTGTTTGATCTAGGCTATCAGGTTACCTTTTGCCCTTACCAACAACCTTCGTTGTGGCAGGGGTATATGCAAACCTTGTGGGATAAGGGCTACCGCGTTAGTTGGTGGAATCTACAATGTTATTCCGGTGGTCGCGGTAATCTTGAGCGCTTACAACCTTGGCTAGATGCGCTTTCGGCCGTTGTCGGTGAAGGGCAGGGCGGCGCTTACCTGGTCGCTGGCTTGGCGGTAAAAGGGGCCAGCGACTCCAATCCAGAGCTGTGTCCTAGCGCGTTCTGCCAATCCTTCGCTACAGTGAGTGAGCAGGGTCTTGCCGGTGGCTTTATATGGAAGTATGACGCCGTACTCAGCAATAAAACCGCCTGTGATGATGCCATTCCCACGGCTGCCAGTTACAGCAAAGCCATCACGCAAGGCCTTATGCGTAGTGACCCAGAAGATTAAAGTTTATATTGGCACACTGGCTGGCCTGACGGTCAGCTGGGTGCTAGAAGTGGACGATGGCAACGCCACTAAGCGCGCGTGGCTACGCTATGTGGTAGACGGCGCCGTGACTAGCTTGGCTATGAGTTCTTTGTCCATGAAAAATCCATCTGCCTTGCAGTTTTTTCGGCCAAGTCATTGCTGTGCAACCTACTTACCAAATGTAGACTCATGTCAATTCCTGCTGAGATACCACCTGAAGTAATGATATTTCCTTCATCGACCCATCGCACATTTTCGATAACGTTCAGCTGGGGAAACTTGCTCCTTAGATTAGCCATATCTTCCCAGTGAGTCGTGACTTTATGCTCTTTCAGCACTTTTGCTTTAGCTAGCAAAAACGCACCAGTGCAAACAGAGGCTGTTATGGATGCGTTTATCGATTGTTGGTAGATCTATTCCATCACCTGGGACTTGCCTATTTCATTGGAGTGAACACCACCTGCAACGATTAGAACATCAATCATAGGATGGTCATTAAACCCATAGTTTGACATTACCCTGTAACCAGCTCGGGCGCTAATCGTATTACCGCTTTCGCTGACCAAGAAAACGTCAAAAGGGTTGTCATTCTTGCAAACTCGTGAAGCCGTTGAAAATACCTCGAATGGTCCTGAAAAATCTAAAACCTCGGCCTGATCATAGATGTAAATTCCTACGTTCACCTGACTTATACTTCCCTGTCATAAAACCGGCTTCAGCTGCGCTAAAGCCGGTTTTAAGTGTTTGTTACTTAGTATTTTTTATATACTTCACCTCGTGGCTTTGCATCAAGCACTAGAACTTCCAGCTCATTGTCATTAACTCTATATACGATACGATGATGGCCTACTCTATATCTGTATAAATCTATGTAGCCGGTCAGCATAATTGCACCATGCAGCTTTGGATTTTCTGCAATTTCCTCTAATGCAGATATTACACGGCTTCTAATCTGAGGGTGGAGCTTTTTAATATCTTTTTTAGCTTCTCGATGAAGAACTACGTTGTACGTCATCTCCCTTTCCTCTTATCCGGCAGTCCAAGTTCCTTTTTGAGTTCCGAAAGAGATGAGGACTGCTTAGTCTTCTTTTGCAATTCCATTTCAAGTTTGCGCCGAGCTATCTCTGCACGTTCTTCACTTGTCAATTTACGATCATCGGAGCTATTCATATACCCAGATCCTTCTTAAAATCACTCAAACTTTGAGCGCCATCCATATCATTTTCTCTATCGCTAATAGCGTCAATGTCCTGCTGAGCATCTAATTGATCTAAAAACCAATCGTATTGCTCAGAGGTCAATATCGCCCCAATTTGTTTGCCGTTGGAGGATAAAATAAGTTCTGTTTTTTGCTGAGCGAGTGTTTTCACAAACTCTAATATTGACTCAGTATCACCGATGTCTTTTTCGTTATATTCATCTTCAATCATATACCTTTCCTTTGTTAATGGATTGACTTGATACTTATTGAACCTTCTCCCCGAAGTTTAGCGAAATACTAAACTTCAAGGCGACCAAACCAAAAGGAGAAAGCTCAATGAAATTTTATACCAAATTACATGATTTTTACTGTGGTATCGACTTACATGCTCGAATTCTTTATGTCTGTATCTTGAATGACAAGGGTGAAAAGGTTGTTCTGTGGTTTTTACTGTTTCTCAAATTCGCCGTATGACTTGCTACTTCCAATTCGGTATTCATAGGCTTTTGATGATTCAAAGATCGGCGACAACAAGCCATTTTTTGCATGTGGATTATGATAAATATGTAACGTCAAGCTACCATCTTGGATGTTTTTTATCATTAACCCAACTGCACTTACGGTTGTATTTTTTTGCTCAGTAGTTGTTTTGTTTTTATCATAAATATCTGCTTTGATGGAACGAGAGTTTACACTTATCCAAGTGACTCGATCACCAAACATTGCAAGCTTTACCTCTTCCTGTGGAAAGCAGCTACGAGTTAAGAAATCACGTACATCTTGAATTATCACTAATCCGGCTTCGCCAGACGTACATCTCTTCTTCAATTGTCTATTTGCAGCTTGTATAGCAGGACGGAAACGTTTGCCAATCTCTGGTGACTCATGACCGCAAACCTGCCCTTTAGTTTTTACTTCCTCCAAAAGGGCTTTTTCTTCTTCGTTTTCATTGATTTCTTTTACTTCAATAAATATTTTCTGCTTGTCTGTTTCAACAAAGAAGTCAGGTGTTTTTTCAGCGCCTTCAGGGATTCTGTTGAGATTAACTTTAATCTCATCAAAGAATCGAATTGTATCTTTTTCTGATTCTGTCATTGATGATGAACTCTCGAAACGACATAACGCCTAGCTCACTGGGAAATTAGGAGCGCAGCGAGTAATTTTTCCAGTGCAGCTACTTGTTAAGTAGCTGGGTATGCACGATAAACCCACTTTTAAACCATTGTTCAATAACATATTCATAGAATTTCTCATTCCTTTGAGCGCCGCATATCGGAGCAAGCTCTTGGCCAGCTCGGGTCAGCAAAACTTTCCCAATGTTTAGCTCATTATCATTATCTTTAGGGAATTCAATAATAGTAGGTCGACCGAAGTAGAAAATCCGTGCATGTTTACCAAACCCCATGCGGCGATAACCTGAGGTTGACTCAAAGGATATTAGTCCTATTGCATCTAAGTGTTTTAGAACACTAAAGCTAATCCCTTCATTTTTATAAACATCATGATCAGAGTCTAAGATAATAGGCATGACATCACCAAGGAACCAAGAAAACTGACAAAACTTGGTAAATATCTCTGCGTCCTTTTTGTCCATTGACGCTACAAAATCTATAGTTCGCTTAGAAAAAGTACCTGGCTTCGATGCCTCACCAGAGAGCAAGCTAGACCATAGTGACTGCATCTCGGTATCTGAAACAGTGTCACAATTCTTAAAGAAGTGGGCCACCCAGTCTTCTTCAAGATTTTGCACATCCGCATCCTCGGCTAGTGAAGATGCAGCCTGTGCTGTAATAGCTTCAATATTTTCTTGCTTTCGACCTTCTTGCTGGACCATTCGATCAATAGCCCTTTGCTGGATATCACTAAGCTCTATTGATGCTAATGCCTTTATTTTTTCAGCTTCTGCCTCGGCTTCAGCTTTCTTTTTTATCCGTCTTGGTTCGTAGAGAACACCAACAGCATTCGAAACCTTTTCAATCAGCATCGTAGCTGGCTTTGATATATCACCAAAATTTACTAGTGAGTTTCCTTCCGACACTATGGTTCCTCCATTGGCAAGCTACTTAACAATTTAATATCGAGCGAGTGGGTCGTTTTTCTGCCGCAACCAGTCTCGTTTTTGTCCTATGACCATTGATAGCAAATTAAGGAAGTACTTACCAGCGTTGAAGTTTCGCTATATTGCTCTACACGTAGACACGACAAAACCACCCAAAGGGTCGTTTCCCTGACTATGGACGAAACTCAAGGGTTATGGATATATAAACAGTAATCTAGGCGAAATGAAGAACGTCAGCTTTTCGCTCACAACAGACCTTTAGAGCAATTACCTTACTCATTTTGGGGCAGAAACGTGTCAGCGGAGCATTCGCTTTGTGGGATAGAACCAAAGCTCTAAATGACAGGGACTGCCTCTTTAACGCTCTTAAAAGCATAAGCGCAACGTATTTATTTTGATATAAAAATGCATTTTAACATTCGCCTGGATGAGCAATCAGCTATCAGGCGTTTGCGCCTGCTTTGGTACACATCGCTGTGTCGGTGTTGTTTGAGTTTGCCGCTATATTGCGTTTGCTTAAAAGTTCCGGCTCTGGCAGTGTAAGTTAAGATCTTAATTTAAAGGGAATTAATATTTTGAAGACGTTACTCTGGGCACTATTATGGGTATTTTCTTTCTCTAGTCATGCACAAACACGGTCTGAACAGGGCCACACTCTCAGTGCTAAGCCCGAAATCAAGGTGATCCTTCCCGCTTCCTATAGCAGCGAAAAGACAAAAGACTATCCTGTTATTTACGTATTAGATGGCAAGCTCAACGCGCAGCTTGTGGCAAGCATGCTGGCCCGGTTGGCAGTATCTCAAGGGGCGCGTGAGCATATTGTGGTGGGGATTGAGCCTGCCAATCGGCTGCACGACTTTGCCCCGACAGTCAACACCGACCCGCGAGGACCCGTCGGCGAGGGTGGCGGTGCACCGGCCTTTATTGAATATCTTGAGAGTGAGTTAATACCTGAGGTGAACAGTCAGTACCGAACCAGTGGCTACAACACCCTTGCCGGTCACTCCATTGCAGGGCTGTTTGTGATCCATGCGTTTCATTCACGGCCAACGTTGTTTCAAGCTCATCTCGCTTTTAGTCCGGCGCTGTGGTGGTCAACGAGGGCCACGGCTCAGCGAGCCGAACAATATGTGATTTCTGGAATAACCACCCCGAGCTTTTTATACCTCAACATCGGCAATGAGGCAGGGGAAATGAAAAGTGTGTATAGCGGCTTTACCAACACCATTGCTCGCAATCGCTCTGTTGATTTAATTTTGCAATTAGAAGAGTTTACAGACACCCCCCATGATCTAACCATGACGGCGGGTTTGTATAATGCGCTCACCGGGCTCAATCAATACCAACAAGGACAGAAAGTACACTAGTGCTTGCTCATCGCTGCTCTCCCGTGCGGTGGTGGCCTGCTTAACTAGCTGATGTCGAGGTAAACATTAAGCTGTGGCATAATACCCCACCTTATTTTATCCAAGGGCGCTGTGGTTGTTTTTTGTTGTTAAGTACCTTGCTTTTCTATCGGGCTGTTTAAGCTGCTTTATGTTACATAGCCATTGGGCTGTGCCGCTCGTTCCCGCTGCCGCTGCAACTGGGTTAATAGGCTCCGTTATTCCCTTTCCAAAACGCTTTGCAGGCCACCCTAATGCCGCTGTGTATGCTGGGAGCTTTGCGGGTATGTGTTCAGCTGAGCTCATTTCGGGTTACTGGCAACTAGCCGTTATCGCCTTTATTGGCACAACGTTGTACGCATTGACGATGAACCTTTTTACTGGCTTCGGCGGTAAACTTGGAAGCGTGGCCTTTGTCAGTGTGGCGCTATTTATGTTGGTGCAAGGAGGGATAGGTTAATGGTGCTCACTATTGTTATTGCGGTGACTGCTGCGTTTGCCACCTATTTTCTTTCCAAGCTGCGTTACTTCAACGCGCTACGTGCCTCTAGTTTGTTGTCTCTTATTGCGTATGCGCTGTTTTCATTGATGAGCAACCATGCAGAGCTGTATTCAGTGGTTTTCTTTGGCGGCACCTTCGTGGGTATGAGTACCCCGGCGCGCTTTGGCTACTACACCTTAACCAGTGCGGCCGTGTTGTTTGCATTGCTATTTCATTACTTGGTGCCGCATTTACACGGTTATGGCGGCGCCCTCGGGGTCAGCGCGTTTCTTAGTGTGTGCTTATGTCAGCTGGCTATTGTGCTCGGCGCACCGCGCAGCCGTAAAAGTGGGTAGGCTACACGCTATGGTTTGCGTGAAGTTGTCCGCGAATATTATTAGTATTTAGAGCGGGGCTGATAATATAAAAAGCGCCCAGATGGACGCTTTTGGAGGTTCCTTTGAGCAGGAACAACACACTATGAGAAGGGTCTTACGGTGCTACATGGCCTTGCAATTGCTTGAGGCTTGATTGCGCCGTTTTTAGATTTGCACGGGTAATGGTATTGCGCTTTGTTTTGTATGCGGCGCTGAAATCGGCCAGCGCGGCCTGGTATTCGTTTTTCAAAGAGTGGGCGATGCCACGGTTGCCATAGGCGTAAGCAGTAAGCTCGCGACGCTTGTTGGCATTTACATCTATCTCACTGATCAGTTCAATCGCGAGGCTACACATTGAAAGCGCTTCGTCAGCCTTACCTACTTGGATGTGCGCAGCACACTGGTTCACCAACTTCTCGAATGCAGCTTGCTGGTCTAACTCAGTGACATTACCTAAGTTAATTACCTGGTCGTATTGCCCTGCAAGTACTGCTTTTGATGTGTCATTGTCATCGATGACTGCTAATTTGTAGTCAGCGGCGTAACTGCTAGTTAAAAATGTGGCTGTCGTAATGGCTAGAGCTAATTTGAGCGTTTTCACGGTGCTATCCTCGGGTTGTGTGTTTGCTTCGGTATTAACTGTAGGTTTAAAGCTTTTACTCTACAAACGATATAAATCGCACCGTTAAATGAAAAAAATTTATCTATAGATGAATCCGTGAGTTCATCGTGCAGCTGGCCGTCTATGCGAAGCTAATAATATAAATACAATCAATTAATTAGCCCCTGACTAGGTTATCGCCGTTGTCTAGATGGTCGCGTCTGGGTTTTATTGCCTGCTAAAAATGTTGAAAATAGCAATTATCAGCATAGTGGTTTTTACCTAAATTAAGGACTATGCTTTGACCCTAGCTTGACGCGGTATCTGTTAAGCGCTGACTTTTTGCAATTGAGGCAGATACAACCGTGAAAACTTTAAGCTGGTGGGCGTTGTTACTTTGTTCATTAGGTGTAGCTGGTTATGCGTTATACGCTTACAGCTTTTTGCCTCTCGGCTCGTTGGTGCACCCCGATATGCAAATGGTGTTTAACCAACATCAACTGGCTATTTATGTGCATGTGTTTGGCTCGCTAACGGCTTTAGCGCTGGGACCGTGGCAATTTTTGTCTACTCTGCGTTCGCGTTACCCGCAGCTGCACCGTTGGTTTGGCCGTGTTTATCTACTAGTCGGTGTACTGCTAGGTGGGCTCGCTGGCTTGGCATTGGCACAAACTGCGTTTGGTGGTTTAGTGTCTATCGTTGGGTTTACTGGTTCAGCTTTGGTGTGGTTAATCACTGGGTTCATGGCCTTTTTCTGTGTTATGAAAAAGGATTTTGATGCTCATCGACGTTGGATGATACGCAACTTCTCTGTCACTTTCTCTGCTGTCACCTTGCGCATTTATCTGGGGGCGTTTATGGCGTCAGGCATGCCTTTTACTGATTTTTATCCGCTACTTGCCTAGTTAAGCTGGGTTCCCAATCTTCTTATAGCGGATTGGCTATTCAATCGCCATCCTGCGCCCAGATAAAATCAAAAATCCTCAATCCTAATTGACCTATCCAAGGCATCAATCTCATCTTGTGTACAGCACAGACATACTTACAAAGTTTGTAACAACTCTGTCGTTGGAAGCATCACTCAGGTTTGGTAAAAGTAATAATATCAGGACAAAGCGAAAGGTTATTGCTTTTGATGTAAGAGCCGCTTTGAGATAACAACAATAATAAGGAAGATGTAAACGATGAGTTATGCGCTATCAATGCCAGGATTTCAATCAAAATACAAAGCAGAGGATGCCTCGCAAGCCGGATTTTTATCTGGGCTGTGGCATGGTTTATTAATGCCTGTGTTTTTCATTGTCAGTTTATTTAAAGATGGTGTCAGCATCTACGAAACGAATAACAATGGCAATATGTATCACTTCGGCTACCTGTTGGGCGTGTGGGCCTTTGCTGGAAATACCATCAATATCACCATAGGCCATGCTGTTGTTTAATCTTATCAAGATAAATTGAAGTTTTAGGCGAGCTTACTGACACAATATGCACCCGTTTTTTTAAGCGATGGCTTAACAGTGTTAGCAGCTCACTTATTGACATAACACGCTACTTTGGTTGTCGATACCAGAGGACTTATCGCGTTACTGTTTATAGGTATTGATCACCCACTGGGTAAAATCAGCCAGGGGTGAGTCAGGTTCAGCCACTTCATGCTCAACTAAATAGTATTTATCCTTGGTCCATAAGGGCTTGTTGACCAATGGCCATAGTAATCCTTCATTAAACCAAGTGCGGCTAATCGGCATGGGGATTAACGCCACCCCCATTCCTTGCTGCGCTGCGCGGGCCACCCCAAACATACTATCAAGTTGAATGATCTGCTTGGGCGCGAAATCCCCTGGATAATGGTATTCAGCCCATTGATGCCAAGACCAAGGTCGCGACTGATGGACAATTAGTGGCAGCTCACTTAATGCCTGCTCGCTATTATGTTGCCACTGCTCGTAGGTAGTGCGGTTACAAGCGGGAATATATTCCAACGCAAATAATTCAGTGGCAATGCCACTGACCGGAGTGTCATGCGAGAGAACAATTGATAAATCGGTGCCGCGCACTTTTTGTGTGCGGGTGCGCAAAGTGTCGACCTCTAAATTGACATCGGGATGCTGTGAAGTCCATTCACTGAGCACTGGCATCAATAGCTCGCTGGCGAAAAACTCTGGCAAGGCAATGCTAATAGTGACGTTATTATCTTTGTGACTAAAGGTGCGAATGGTCTGCTCAAGATCAGTGATAATAGGCTCTATGGCATCGAAGAAGTTTTTACCTTCGTTAGTCAGTATTATTGCCCGGGTACGGCGCTGAAAAAGTGCGAAGCCAAGCTGTTGCTCGAGTTGTTTAATTTGGTGACTGACAGCCGAAGGGGTGAGGTAGAGTTGCTCAGCCGCTTGTTTGAAGCTCAAGCAGCGAGCTGCGAAACAGAATGCGCGAAGTCCTCTAATGGGTGTCTGCATAAGTACTTTTTTGATTAAAATAGAGAGAAAGCAATTTATAAACCAACTATACACTTGTGTTTAAACTAGGGTATAGCGCTCGCAGCCTTTGCTAATGCTTAATTAAAATGTGCTTGCTGCACTAACTCGGTGCAGCGCGAATCGTTATTGTGCACCTACTATTCAAGCAGCCGTCATCCATAACGGCTGTCATTGAAGCACTACATATTACCTAAGGTCACCATCATGGCGGTGTACATTTTGAGGTTGAGACGTAGCTGCTCAGGAGTCATAAACTCATGCTCGGAGTGACCGGTATAGGCTTTGCCAGGCATGGATGGGCCGAAAGACACGGCGTTATCAAACAGCTTGGCATTGGTGCCACCGCCAATGGAGACAAACTCCGCCTGCTCATCGCCAGTGTAGTGTTTGAAAATATTTAGCAGGGCGTCGGCGTGCGGGGCATCATCTAATAGCATAGGGGTGCCAATTTCTATATCAACCGCTGCCAGCTCAACTTGGTGACGATGCTGCCATTTGTTCAAAGCGCTGTTAATTTCTGTACGCAGTTGCGACTCTGGCTTGCCCTCTGGCCGACGTAAGTTCACCGAGAGGGTGAGCGTGTCGTTTTGGCGCTCAATTAAGGTCGGTGCTACCGTCATTGGGCCCATAAAGTCATGGCTATAGGCAATGTCGCCAAAGTGCTTGCCATAGAGATCTAAGCCAATAAGCTCATTAATAAATAGCAAGGCTTGGCCATCGGCATTGGTTGCCAGCTCCAGATCATTAAACACCGCGCCTAAATGGGCAATGGCATTGACTCCAGACTCGGGCTCCGACGAATGCGCTGAAGTGCCTTTGACGCGCACTAACACTTCATTATCGCCCAGCTCTTCAATTTGAACCTCAACGTCACTGAGCTTTGCCGCGTTGGCACGCAGCGTAGCTATCGCTTCGACATTGGCATTGTGCACGCGCACGCTGGCATCTTCAGGAATTTGGCTTACAAACGCGCCTCCTGTAAACTCACTGACATACATCTGTGAGCCCTGATAAGTACCGCTAAAAGTGGGGGCCACTAGGCTCCAGCCTTTTTCGGCTACCACCACAGGGTAACTGGCATCGATGGTCACCGCATATTTAGGTTGCTGATAGCTTTGCATAAAGGTGCGTAGCGGTTGCCAGTCGGACTCCTCGGCCAAATAAATCATCAGTTCAATGCGATTATCTAATTGTATGCCCTGGTCTTTAATAGCTTTCATGGCATACAACGCGGTGGCGATTGCGCCTTTGTCGTCCTCGGTACCTCGGGCGATTAGTTTGCCCGGCTCGGTTGTGCTATCGAGCACAAACGGGCTTTTGGCCCACTTTGATGCATCGGCTGGTTGCACATCGCCATGGGTCACTATAGTCACCTTGTCCTGCTGCTCACCCATGCCGATAAGCACGGTGTAGCCCAAATCTTGATAATCCAAGCCGAGCTGTGCAGCCTTCATTTTCAAAAGGTGTTTGAAGCCAATGAACTCAGGGTTATCAGGTGTTTTAAATGCACTGGTATTAACCGTAGCGAACGACACCATATTCGCGAGAGTGTGAATTTGTGCGTCTTGGTATTCATCGACAGCGTACTGTGCCAGTGCGTCGTGGTAAGTGGGGGTGGCGTGACTTAAACTCGCGTGGCTTAGCAGTGCCAATGTGGCAGCGAAAAGTGATGACTTCAAAGCAGATCCCGTTAAGATAAGGTTTTGAAGTATATGGTAACCTTTAGTGAAAATATGAACCAGTAATATACTGAGTTGAAGTTAAAAAACAAAAGGCGCAAAAGCAAGTACACTTAAACACTTAACACCTGTATCGTGGGTATATCTCACACACTCTTATTTAACTAGTTATAAGTAACATTTCAATTTATGGCACCACTAAGAAAGACCAGTTTGTCCATGCAATTAGCCGATGAACTGGGAAAAGCAATAATATCTGGACACTACAATAGCGCCCACGCTTTGCCTACTGAAGCTAAATTATGTGAGCAATACAATATTAGTCGTACAGCCGTACGTGAAGCAGTAAAAATGCTGGCGGCAAAAGGAATAATCTCTTCTCGTCCACGCCAAGGAATACGCATAGAAGACGCTGATAACTGGAATCTTTACGACCCGCAGGTTCTTACTTGGATGCTAGACAGCAACCCTTCGTTATCGATACTCAAGGAGTTCTTGGAAATGAGGCTCGCTGTTGAGCCACAAGCCGCAGCTTTAGCGGCTCAGCGTGCTGATAGTGAGTCTATCGCTAAAATAGAACACGCTTGGAAAAACATGGCAGCCTCTGTGGATTGCGACAGTAACTTTCATCGCTACGATATAGATTTTCACCTAGAGTTACTTAACGCAAGTGGCAACCGCTTTCTTCGTCAGCTCAGAGACTTTACCAGTACCGCACTTAATGTCAGTGTTCGTTACACTACACCGATTAAGGGCGACACGCATATGGTTGTTGAGGCGCACAAAAACCTCTTCCTTGCCGTTGCAAATGGCGAAGTCGACAAGGCAAGGGCTTTATCGGTGAGTATGATTGAAGAGGCGATTGCATTAATTGAACAAGTTAACAGGTAACGTTTACAGGCGTCGAGTCGCATATTGTTGGTAATCTACAGGTGCCGCAGCTTTACGTCGCAGTAACACCACGCTCAGCGCCCACATCACCAAGCCACCGGCAAACAAACTTGCACTGACATAGCCTGTTTCGTTCATCTGTAGACCATAAGTAAGGGCCATGCCCCCAGCCCACGGACCGATTGCATTGGCAGTATTAAAGGCACATTGCACTAGCGCCCCAATCATGGCATGGCCTTGCGGCGAGACCTGCATAAGCAGCGACTGGATCACGGTGCCTAAACCAACACTAAAGCCAATAAAGAAGATCACCCCACACAGCAGATAAATATTTGTGGCTACATTAACATACAGCAACGCAAACAAGGTCGCGCCAAGCAGCGCTGCACCTGTGGTGATAAGCGCAGAGTGGTCGGCGGCTTTACCCAGTACATAATTACCTAAGGTACAGCCTATACCGAACATCACCATGGCGATGGAAATGGTGACGGCAGCGCTTTGCGTAACCTGTAAAATGGTGTCGGCGATATAGGTATAAATACAGAATACGCCACCAAAGCCTATGATAATAATTCCGAGAATAGACCAAACAAGTGGATTCTTAAGCACCTCTAACTGATCGCCTAAATGAGTGTGCTCTTTGTTGGCTTGGTTTGGCACCAGCCATAACACCAGCACCAAAGCGATTAAGGCGAGTAAGGCCACCAGTGCTAAACAATAGCGCCATGAGAGTGATTGGCCTATTAAGGTAACGAGCGGCACACCGACAATAGTGGCGATGGTCAGCCCCATAAATACCTTAGCCATAAAGCTTGCGCGGCGATGAGTGGGAGCCAGCTGTGCCGCCAGTAACAGCGCAGTACCAAAATATGCGCCATGAGGAAGGCCGCTTAATAAACGAAATAGCACAAGCTGCTGCAGCGTTTGTGCCATTGCGCTGAGGCCATTGGCAACAAACATAATGGCAACGAATAGGGCCAACGCGTTTCGCTTATTCATATTTGCGCATACGAGCATAAACACTGGCGCGCCAATCACCACGCCGATAGCATAGGCGCTAATAGCATAGCCACTTTGCCCGGGGGTTACCGCAAAGGTCTCGCTGATCAGTGGCAGCATAGGCATCATCGAAAATTCGGTCAGACCTAAAATAAAGGTCCCCAAGGCTAACACGAGTAAAATAACGCCAATAGGCTGGCGGCCCTGATTATCAAGGTGGTGCATAAGAACCCTTTTGTAGCAATTGGTTGTGATTATCGGCGCCAATGGAGACAGAAAAACAGGAGAGAGATTGAGTCTGAGACTGTAGAACGCCTATTTGTATGATAATTCAAAATGGTACCCTCAAGCAAGGGCAGGGCTTAGGTTTGTGTCCTGAATTCGAATGCAGCGCCAGCGTGACACTGGCGCCATAAGAGGTTGCTGTTAGTAGTCGAATTTATGTTCGCTAAACAGGCTTTGCACTTGTTGCCATACCGGGCCGGGTTGGCCGCTGCCAATGACCTGGTCGGCGACTTTAACCACCGGACCGACTTCTTTGGTTGCCGAGGTTATCCATACCTCATCGGCGTTAAGTAATTCCGCTTTGCTGATCACTCGTTGCTGCACAGTAAAGTCGCTGTGCTCGGCTAAAATGGTGAGGATCAGCCAGCGGGTGATCCCCGGCAGAATCTGGTGATCTAACGGCGGGGTGCTGATCACGCCATCTTTGACGATAAACACATTGCTGGAGCTTGCCTCGGTAATGTGCTCATCACTATTGAATAAGATGGTTTCTTTGTTACCTGCCGCTGCGCCGCTTTGATAATGCATCACATTGCCAAGCAATGCGGTGGACTTAATGTTACAGCGCTGCCAGCGTTTATCTTGCTCGAGGGAAACATGGTAGCTGGTGGCTAACTCCGGATCGCAAACCGGCTCGCCGGGCAGTTCAAAGCAAAAGGCGAAAACCGTGGGCGTGATACCTTGCGGGTAGGCGTGGTTGCGTTTGCTATCGGCACCACGACTAACATGCAGATAGATACCTTGGTTTGGGCCCGGGTTCTTGGCAATCAAGGTGTCACAGATTTGTCGCCATTGCTGCGCTGTATAGTCAAGCTCAATATCAATGGCTGCTAACCCCGATTGCATGCGTTGGATATGGGCATCAAAACCGAGCATCTTGCCGTGGTAGGCGGGCACCACCTCATAAATGCCGTCACCAAATAAAAAACCGCGATCCATCGGTGAGATTTTAGCCTGCTCTGGTGGCATGTAATCGCCATTTAAATACACAAGGCTCATGGGGTTTCCTCATTCTCTTGGGGCAAAAAGCCCGTTAACTGTCGTAATTGGTTGATGATGCCTTGGCCATGGCTGGCATCGAGACTGTCTTCGGTCAGCTCATTGCGTAAAGTGACGCCATCGACGCTGCCTAGCTCGCTGCAATAGCGTAATAACGCCGGGCTATCAATATCACCTAACAGATCTTGTTGTTGCCACAACCCCAGAAAAGCAATTAAGCCATATGCGCCCCAGTTCGATACGTCGGCCACAACCAGCTCATCACAACTAGTGACACTGGGGGTAATCGCGAGCTGTTCAAGGGCTTCGCTTACCTTACCCATGCCAATTTCATTGCCGCCATCGCCAATGGCCAAGGTTGGACACGGGGCCAGCGTCATATAGGGGTCAAAGCTGGCGCAGCCGGAGCTAATATCTTCACCGCGCATATTGGTGTAGCGTCCTTGCGCGTTGAGCCCCGGACGCTCAATTGCAAGCACACAGCTGACGCGGTGATGGTGGTAGTAGGCCTGGGCTTGTTGATGAGCGCCCACAACATCATTTAAAGGCAGCGGCATACAGTTATAATCCTCGGCGATTTTCCTGTATAGCGGGTCTGCGCAAATTAATTTAACTTCTTTGCCGAGTGTGGTTAGCGCCTGATATAGCGCCATTGCGCCGACCGGGCCATCGGTTTCGAAGGTCCCCGCTACGGGGAAGCCTGTAGCAATTAAAATTTGCTCTTGGGCCGCAAATAACTGCTTTGCAGCGCGATAGACATAGCCGGGTTGCAGCGCCTTTTGTACCTGCGCCATGCCACGTAAATTCTGCGCAACCAGGCAGTCTTCAATGTCTCGACTGAGCTGTAGTTGCGGTGTTAGCGGGCACACAGCGCACGGATCTCTTTGATGGCATTGACGGCTTCGAGATTATCGCCATGAACACATAAGGTGTCGGCATTGAGCGCGAGGCTTTGGCCACTGTCGGTGATGACTTTGGCCTCGGCCACCAATAATTGAACTTGCGCAAGCATAGCTTGCTTATCCAACACACTGCCTGATTGTGAGCGCGGGGTAAGGGTGCCTTGATCGGTGTAGCGGCGGTCGGCAAAGGCTTCAAATAACAATGACAGGCCGTGCTGCTGTGCCATTAATTCATGTTGCTGACGCTGCCCGGTGGCCAGCACCATCAGTTGCAACTCGCTCGGGTAGCTGGCGATGGCCTGCATCACGGTGGCGAGAATAGCGTTATCACGCATCATGTCGTTGTATAAGGCGCCATGCGGCTTCACATAGCGCAGCGTTAACCCTTGCACCCTGGCCATGCCCTCTAAAGCGGCGATTTGATAATGTAAATCGCTACACAGTTCGTCGGCACTGAGCGCCATGGAGCGTCGTCCAAAGCCTTGGCGGTCAGGATAGCTGGGGTGTGCGCCAATACTTACCTGATGGTGTTTGGCCAGTGCTAAGGTGCGAGCCATTACCTGAGGATCGCCGCCATGAAAGCCGCACGCGATATTGGCTAAATCAATGTGAGGCATGGCCAAGGCATCCTCACCCATACGCCAGTTGCCAAAGCTTTCACCTAAGTCGCAATTCAATAGCATAAACACTCCTAAAAGCTCGATAGTGCGGTGTTTTTAATATCTAAAATCAGCATATGTCCGGGGCTGTGGGTAATACAAAAATCCGGGCGAGCAGTGGCAATGGCCACCTGAGGCGTCACCCCACATGGCCAGAAAACCGGCACCTCCCCTGGCTTTATACTCACCGCATCACCAAAGTTTGGCCGCTTAATATCGTTAATGCCAATGGCCTGAGGATCGCCAAAATGCACCGGTGCGCCGTGCACGCTAGGAAAGCGGCTGCATATTTGAATGGCGCGAATGGCGTCTTTAGGGGTCATGGGCCGCATACTCACCACCATGTTGCCGCCAAACACGCCGCTGCGATGACAGGCTTGATTGGTCACATACATGGGAACATTGCAGTTTTCGGTGATATTACGCACTTCAATGCCGTCGGCCAATAACGCCTCTTCAAAAGAAAATGAGCAGCCGATCAGGAAGGTCACTAAGTCCTTGCGCCACAGCGAGGAGATCTCGGTTTGCTCACTGACCTTTTGTCCTAGCTCATACACCCGATATTTGGGAATGTCGGTGCGAATGTCCAGATCCTGCGCTAAACGCGGTAGCTCGGTGGCGCCCGCTTCAGTGTGACCGAGTAACGGACAGGCGCGTGGGTTATTTTGACAAAAGCCCAAAAAATCATAGGCGTATTTTTTAGGTAAGATCACCACATTGGCTTGCACATAACCGGGGGCAAACCCAGAGGTATGCCCTGAATAATGACCATCGCGTATCAACCGGCGGATGTCCGCAGGTGTTTTTAAAGAGGCATTTGCGTCCATAACAGTATCTTATATCGTGTTTATCCCCACCCTAGCGCAGAACCTTGGCCGGCGCTATAGTAACCGGCAGTTCTCCAGGGGCCTGCCGCAATCCCAAGAGTACCTTGGCCAATGCAGTAAAGGCGGGGCCTTGTACGGTTTCGCCATCATCAACATCAATATTATACGCATAGGTTGCCAACACGGCCTGCGCGTAGGCGCCAAATTGAGTAATGTCATAAGGGGCTCGTAAGCTGACGAATATCACCGGGGTGTCGCTTTGCTGCGCGTGCTGTAATAACGATTCCAGCGCATCGGGTTGCTGCTGACGATTCAGCGCAAACTGCGCTAACGCTGAAACATCGTCCATGCCGCCTATTTCGACGGCACTTTGTGGTGGGCTGGCATTCGCAGCGAGAACCACATCGGCGTCATTGATATCCAGGTATGCTTGCTCAGGGTCGTGGCCTTGCAAACTAATGCAGTGAAACACTCGGTGCTGCTCGCTGAGGTGATCCAGAGCTTGCTGCAACGCCATACACTTGCGGGTATCGGGCATAATGAGCGCCACTTTGCGCGCTTGCTTAATTAGGGTGGTGGCTCGCTGTCCAGCTTTGATATCGGTGATAGCGGCGCTGGCCAGCTCGGCTTCAATGGCCCGGTGACTGGCGTTGCCTAAGGTCATCGCCGCTAGCTCGGTTTGTAGCAGATGATTGTCAAAGTGCGCTGGCAGCAATTGATAGTCGGCTTTCAAAGCCATGACTCGCTGCGCTGATTGCGCAAATTCGCCGCGCTCTAACTCGCCGCGCTCAATGGCATGGGCTACGGCATCAATGAGCTGATTAAGCTCGGCAATATCTTGTTCATTGCGAATAGCAATGGGCATAAGCGCAATATCGACACCGGCCTTGAAGGTATTAATGAGCGCGTCCTCGGGGGTAAAAAAGTCACTGATACCCGCCATATCTAACGCATCGGTGATGGTGACACCCTGATAACCCAGCTCCTCACGCAGCAGTGAGGTCATAATGGCCCGCGACATGGTCGCCGGTTTAACCATTGTTTGCCCCTGTTTACTGACAAAGGTGCTGCTGTCGAGCGCCGGGTATTGAATGTGTGCGGTCATAATCATGCCCGGGGCATGGCCGGCCTCAATCACCGCCCTAAACGGGGCAATATCTTGGGCCATGACCTGCTCTTTGCTATGCATGACCTTGGGCAAACCCGTGTGGCTATCGACATTGGTATCGCCATGACCCGGAAAGTGCTTTAACGCGGCAATGACCTGTTGGCGTTGATAGGCGTCAACCTGAGCGCCACCAAGCTCAGCGACGCGGGCCGGGTCTTCACCAAAGGAGCGCACATTGATCACCGGGTTGTTAGGATTCATATTGACATCTAAGGTGGGCGCGTAATTAACGTTAAAACCAACGGCCCGTAGCTCTTTAGCAATTACTTTGGCACTGGCGCTGGCATATTCACTGCCATGCTTTGCATAGGTCGCACCGATGGACATATTGCCAGTCATCGCCGTACCAAGATGACGGGGAATCCGAGCGACACGCCCCCCTTCTTGGTCCACACTAATAAACAAAGGGGCCGCTAATGAGGAGGCCAGCGCCGCTTGTTGTAAGTCGCGGTTCAGCGCGACAATTTGCTCGGTGTTGTCGATGTTCTCGGCAAATAGGATCACGCCACCAATGTAGTGCGTGCTAATGGCATCGGCAAGAGCCTGTGGCAGCTTGGTCATCGGGGTGCGACAGCGGTCACTGGCAGTGCTATCACCGCAATAATAGCGAAAGTCTAACATTAGCTTTTGGCCAATTTGCTGCTTTAAGGTGAGCTGGGTAGCGGCAAAACTTGGGGCACTCATAAGGGCATATCCTACTATGGCAAGGCTTAGTACCTTGGCTATCTGGCGAAAAAACACGGCTCGCTCCGAGACTGATTTTTGGAATAAACTATTCACGATTCTATAGTGTGTAGTGGTAGAAAAACAACCACTTTAGACGGACTGACCTTAACATGTACTGATCTCAGTTGCTTAGGCGTAAAACTATCTACCTTAAGGGATTTAATAATATTTTATTCCAAGCTATGCTAAGGCACATCGCCCGCTATTAGTGACCGTCATTATGTCAGAGTACCGCGCCGCCATGGAAGCCTTCATTGAGGCTGCCCGTAAAACCTTATCCTGCGAGCAGGTGATCACTGATTATGCTTTGCGTTATGCCCTGGGCACCGACGCCAGTTTTTATCGCCTAACCCCCGAGTGTGTGGTGCGAGTGCACCATCGCGCGCAGGTGCAACAGTTAATTACCCTAGCCCAGCGCTTTGAGGTTGCGTTAACCTTTCGTGCTGCTGGCACCAGCCTCTCCGGGCAGGCGATTAGCGACAGTGTATTGGTGGTGCTCAGTGACCAATGGCAGGATTATGAAATTGGTAGCAACGGCGATTGGATAACGCTATCACCAGCGCTTATCGGTGCCAAGGTCAACCAGCTGCTGGCACCATTTGGGCGTAAAATAGGCCCTGATCCGGCTTCGATCAACAGCTGCAAGGTGGGCGGTATTGCCGCAAATAATGCCTCAGGCATGTGCTGTGGTGTTAAGCATAATAGCTACCACACGCTTAAGGACATGCACATTATTTTGGCCGACGGCACTGAGCTAAAGACCGCAGATGCACACTCTTGTGAGCAATTTCGTCGCAGTCACGGCGAGTTTGTACAGGCCCTCGAGCACCTCGGCGAGCAAGTGCGGGCAAACCAGGCGCTGCGCACGCGCATTGAACATAAATACCGACTGAAAAACACCACAGGATATGGCCTGAATGCGCTCGTCGATTACCAAGATGGTATCGATATTATCAAGCATTTGCTGATCGGCTCCGAAGGCACCCTTGGATTCATTGCCAATATTACCTACCACACCGTGCCCCACAGTGCGCATAAACACACCGGGCTGTTTACCTTTGCGACAATAGACAGTGCCTGCGATTTTATCGAGCAGCTTAGTCGCTACCCCGTAGAGGCGGTGGAAATGCTCGATAAACGCGCGCTGATGTCGGTGCGCGAACAGGCCATTATGCCCAACGAGGTTGTTGATTTTCCGGCGCAGGCCACTGCGCTGTTGATTGAAATTGCCGGCGCTGACGAGTCTGAATTACAGACCACCAGCGCCGCTGTCAGTGCCTTACTCGAGCGTTATCAAGGCGATATTATTCATCAATATGCTCTTAGCAGTGATAGCGAGCGGGCACAGGCGCTGTGGAATGTGCGTAAGGGCACCTTCCCAGCGGTGGGGGCAGTGCGGGAGATAGGCACCACAGTGATTATTGAAGATGTCGCCTTTGCGCTCAGCGATTTGGCACGCGGCATTAAGGCGTTGCATGCCTTGTTTGCCAAGCACGGCTACCAGGAAGCCATTATCTTCGGTCATGCTTTAGCCGGTAACCTTCATTTTGTATTTACCCAGCGCTTTGATAACGATGAGCAGGTGGCGCGCTACGAACGGTTTATGGCCGAGGTGGCGCAGCTAGTGGCCGTTGAACTCAATGGTTCGCTGAAAGCCGAGCATGGAACCGGGCGAAACATGGCCCCCTTTGTCGCCCTAGAGTGGGGAGATGACGGCTATGGGGTCATGAAACAGGTCAAACAGCTGTTTGATCCCAAGGGGATTTTTAACCCTGGGGTGATCATCAACAGCGACCCGCGTGCGCACGTGCAGCATGTTAAAGCTCTGCCAGCGACCGATGACACTATTGATAGCTGTATCGAGTGCGGCTTTTGCGAACCTGTTTGTCCATCGCAAGGTTACACATTAACGCCGCGTCAACGTATTAGTTTGAGTCGTCATCAACGCGAGCTTAAGGCGCAATTAGCCAGTAGCGCCAGCCCAAGCCCTCGTTTACGGCAGCGTTTAGGGGCCGTTCAAAGCCGCTTTCAGCACTTAGTCGATAGCAGCTGCGCCGCAACCGGATTATGTGCAACGCGCTGCCCTGTTGGCATAGACACCGGAGCCTATGTGAAATCGTTACGCCAACAAGAGTTTGCGCAATCGCGTTTGGCTAATCGCATTGCCCAATACAGCGCGCAGCATTTTCAGGGCAGTACGCAGCTTGCTCGTTTTGGCCTCAGTAGCATGAAAAAGCTGGCCCATGTGGTGGGCGAGACGCAGCTGCACAACAGCACCCAGTGGTTGCATCAGCGTTTTGGCACCCCTATCTACTTCAGCGCCTGGCCGCAAGGGCAGGGGCAGTCAACCCCCACATCGAGCCACAGTAAGTCGGGGGAGCGTAACGTGGTGTACATTCCTAGTTGTGCAAATCGGGTTTTTGCTAACGATGGCGAGCACAGTGTGCAGCAAACACTGCAACAATTATGTGCCAAAGCAGGCTTTACGGTTATTGTGCCCAAACAACTAGGGCAATTGTGTTGTGGTATGGCGTTTCACAGTCGAGGCGCGCAGCACCAAGCCCAGTATAAGCAGCAACAGCTTCAGCAGGTTATGGCCGAGCTCAGTGACAACGGGCGTTGGCCGGTGGTCATGGATGCCAGCCCCTGTGCCTTGCACAGCTCCAATGGTGGAGACATCGCGCCGCTAGATAGTATTACCTTTGCGCAGCAGTACCTGCTGCCACATCTACACATTACCCCCAGTGCCGAGCCTATCTGGTTACATGTCACCTGTAGCTCGCAACACCTCGACGGAGGCAAGGCAATGTTGGCGTTGGCACATGCATTAAGTGAGAAAGTCAGTACCACCGATATCAGTTGTTGTGGTTTTGCCGGTGATAAAGGGTTCACGCATCCTGAGCTCAACAGCCATGCTTTGCGTCATCTCACAGACTCGCAGCCCCCTGGCTGCAAAAGCGGTTACAGCAACAGTCGCACCTGTGAAATTGGCCTCAAAGCGCACAGTGGTGTGGTGTTTTCGTCGCTTTTGCTGCGCTTAAATGAGCAAGCGCAAGCACGCAGTTAACGCTTGCCCTTGGGGACATAGACCATGGCCTGTGCTTTGCGTTTGGCTAGGCTTTTGACTCGGGCATCAATGCATGATGAAAACGTCATGATCGCCGCGCCCATAAAGGTGCCGTCGTCGGCGTAACCAAAACTTGTGGCCAAGTCATGGATTAAATCATAGGGAAAAAGCAGATACGCTAATGCGGCGATTAACGCTAATTTATACGTAGCCGTGCATTTCGGTGAATGCCATGCGAAATACAGGGTTAGCAGCTTTGCGAGCAAGGCGCGAATGCCGATGAGTAGCCAGCGTGGGTAGGCACTTCGATGATTTAAATTGGGATTGCTGTGCATAAGTCACTCCTGTTGTTACTGACAGCATAATGCCTGCGTGCAATAAAACTATTACACGGCGTTACCCTATGCCTTTTTACAGGCTCATTGACTCTTTTAGTTCGCTCGGAGTGAGGCCGGTCCAGCGCTTAAATGCGCGACGAAAGTTCGGGGTGTCGTAAAAAGCTAAGCGATTCGCCACATAATCGTTGCCTTTATCACGAATGCTAAGTAAATAAACCGCTCTAAGCGTTTGCTGTTGTTGTTGTAATTGGGAAAAGCGCCAGCCATGCTCCTTGAGTTTGCGCTTAAAAGTGGCAGGGCTCATGGCCATATGTTGCGCGAGAGCGGCTAAGCTAAGATGCGGTTGGCGCGATAACAACTGGCACAGCGCAGCGATGAAATACGACGGCGACTCACAATGAGGTTGGCTTTGCAGACGCTGCCAGCGCAACAGACTGGCATTGTCGTTAGTGCATCTGAGCATCGTGGCAGCAAAGGACCATTTGTATACGGGCTGGGCAAAGCGTAAGCGCGTGCCAAGGTTGTGCTCAAACTCATACATATGGCGTGGGCGCTTACAGGCAAAATCAAAGTGACAGTGTGGATAGCCTTGGCTTAGGCGCTTTAACAGCGCATAGAAAGCGCTGCTATAGGCCTGCATAAGTAATTCGGTTGCCTTACTCTCTGGGGCCAGCGTTGGCGTAATAAACACATGCACTTGGCGCTGATAAAGGTGATAACGAACATGGACCAGTGGCGCAATGTGTTGGTAGAGGCGTTGCAGCATACGTAGGCTCTCGCCAACAGTAGGCGCGCTTAGCAAGGCTTGCCCGACAGTGCCCAGTTCATTAAGCAGTTGTTGCCCTAATAAAAATCCCGCATCGGGGTGAGGAAATTGGCCTTGGTATTGTGCCAGTAAGCGCATTAGCTGATGATGACTAAAACGGCTGTGTGGGTCGAGTAAGTCGTCACTAAAAATCCCCGTGCCTCGTAGTAGCTTGTGCAAATCAGCACCACGAGCCAGAGCCAGCTCGGCGATGGCACTGATCAGCCCCTCACTGCTAATGACTTTTCTATCTTGAAGAGCAAAGCGTGGCATCGCCCTGGCCTGGTCGGTGTTTTTGTTGTTGTAATTGCTGTTGCAGCTGCCTCAACAGCTGCGGCAACGGCTCATCTTTTGCGGTTTCAATAACGGCGCTGTAGGTGTTTATGTAGTGGGCTTGCCCTTGGGGGCCAAGGCGAAAGGCGCAGTGGCGAATGGCGCTTTGTAACTGCGCGATAAGCTGCTGTGATTGACGACTCGTGGTGGCGGGCAAAAGCAGTATGAAACTGTCACTGGCATAACGACTGAGTACATCACCCATACGAATATTCATCACCATTAAATCGCTGAGCTCACGCAGTAATCGATCGCCGGTGGCAAGGCCGAAGCGGGCGTTGACGGTGGCAAAGCTCTCTACATCAATCATGGCGATACAGCATTTAGTATCGCTCTCGCGGCTGCTATCGAAGACTTTTTGCACATACTGAATACGATATAATCCGGTGACCGGGCACACTTTTTGATGGTCGCGCATGTGTGCCTCACGGCGAGCCAGTTGGCGGTTCAGCACAAACTGCTCTTGATGCCACCAATACAGTCCGGCGCTGGTGAATAACATGCCTATGGGTGCAGGCAGAGACTCAATCCAACTTAACCAATAGCGACTGGGCTGGTGTAACCACTCATCAAGCAAGTCTAATGATGCAGAAAACATAAATAGCCCCAGCCCTAGCACCAGCAAGGTTGTGACCTTCCCCGGTGGCCGGGACACTAGTAGCGCGACAATCCAGCTTAATGTCATGAGCACAATGCCGCCTTCGCCAAGGATATCAAGCCAGGCAATATCACCACTGTATTTGAGCTCCCCCAACTGATAGCTGAGTAGCGCGGCAAGTACCAGCCAAGCGATGCTTATATGAGCCAGTAAGGGATGAGTGCGAAATGGGTTAAAGCGCATGAAAGACCTTGAGTTAATGAGTGTGTGGTTATGCTAGCGGGCCAACTTCACTATGGGCAGGGTCATATTGGCTCAATGATATGACAGCATCATGACCACGCCATGCGATAACACCGTGCAAGCGCCCGTTCTTTGCCCTGCGAGTAGGGTTTTTACAGCTCAAAAGCAGCCATAACGCGACACATTTAGCTCGCTTCGGCAGCACGATAGCAGCGACTGTCACAGTGCTGTCATCTGCGGTTTTTAGCTTAGCGCCATACCAAGGACATGCAGGAGAAAACAGCAATGACAAGCTTTAAACTAAAAGCGCTGGTGGCGGCATTAGCGCTGACCAATATCAGCGCCTATGGCGCTCAAGAAAACGCCAACAAACAGGTCAAAGTCTCTGAGGAGCTGGTGGTGTATGGCGACATCGGTTATCGCAACCGCTCGCAGCAGCTAGCGCCCACTTTGGAATATGACCAAGATTACTTTCAGCGCTTTGAACCACTGACCGCTGGCGATGCCCTTAAACGGGTGCCGAGTGTGACTTTTTTATCTGATGTGCTGGAATCCGACGGCGCGCGTATGCGCGGTTTGAGTCCTGCCTATACGAAGGTGCTGATCAATGGCGAAGAAGTACCTGGTGCTGGCGCCGACCGCTCATTCTTTGTTGATCGCATTCCCGCTGAGCTCATCGAACGAGTGGAGATCATCCGCTCGCCCAGTGCTAACCGCTCCGCCGATGCCATTGCCGGTACGCTGAATATCGTTTTGCGTGATGGCTATAGCCTAGACGGTGGCTATTTGCGCGCCGGTGGCCTGCGCTACGATGATGGTGAATTTAAAGAAAGCCTAGGTGGTGTCTATGGCACCGAACTTGGCGGCGGCCGCTTGTTACTGGGAGCCAATTTACAAGGGCGCTACAACCCCAAGAAAAAGACCAGTTTTCGCTACGGTGATAGCCCGGAAAACAACCCCGACTACCGTGAACAAAGCTTCGATAATCGCGAACATCAAGACGATACCCGTGATGGTGATGACACCTCACTGAACGCCAGTTATGAATACACCTTTAACGATGGCGCCTATTTTGATATCAGCGGTATTTGGGTCGACACCGAGCGCAGCGAAGATGAACGCTCATATGAGTATAACCACCCCAGTGCGGCCAGTGGTGATGCGGCCAACGGCGGTAGTTTGCTGACCGATAATGCCAATATTGCCGATATTGAGCAGACCAATTACAGCCTGAGCTCCAGCTATAACCAGCCACTTTTTGGCGGTAACAGTAAATTTAAGGTGGCTGTGGCGCGCTTTGAAGAGTCGGTATTTGAACAAGAGGTGGAGCTCGATACCGCTGAATTACCCATGGTATTGGAGCAGGAGCAAGAGCGCAGCGACATTGATGATAAAGAGTGGACACTACAATGGCAGCACAGTCAGCCCTACAGCGATAGCAAACAATGGCAAATTGGCGCGTTTTGGCAGCAAAAAGAGCGGGATACCGGTATTTACGCCTCTGAAAGTGAATTAGAAACCATGCAAAGCAGCTGGGACCAATTCGCGCAGTCGCCGCTGTCGCTGGCCACGTTTGATGCGCCATTTGAGGCCGTTAGCGGCGGTGTGAACACAGTGCAAGAGCAGCGTTTTGATGTCTTTGCGTTGCTTAAACACGAGAGTCAGGAGTTTGCTTGGGAGCTGGGTGTACGTTGGGAGAGCACCGATTCGCAGGTAGACAACCATGTTGATGCGGTGCGCACCGACAACGATTACGACTTTATTTTGCCTTCCGCTCATATACGCGTGCAAGTGGCAGAAAACGGCCGTATCAACGCGTCGTTAGCGCGCAGCTTACGTCGTCCGGACTTTGACTATATTACCCCCGCGCTGCGTGAGGAAGAGTTAGCCGACAACGACTTATTGGGTAACCCGGCACTTGAGCCGGAGTCGGCGTGGGGCGTCGACCTAGGTTATGAGTATCGTCTCGGTAAGACCGGGGTGATGGGCGTGAATCTGTTTTATCGTGATGTCAGCGATTTAATTGAAATCGCCAATACCGGTATGCAAGGGGCCGAGGGCGAGGGCACCTTTGTGCTGCAACCCCGTAATACCGGTGATGGCACGGTGTATGGCGTCGAGCTCGACTTATCGACACCCCTAGGCGCGTTGGGGCTACCCAATACCGGGGTATTTGTGAATTACTCTTGGCTTGATAGTGAAGTCGAAGACTTTTTCGGTGAGCGTAAATTTAACGACCAATCAGATTACGTCTATAACCTCGGATTTATTCATGACTTTCCTCAGCTAGGCGCGTCTTTCGGGGCTACCTATCGCAAGCAAGGCGATGCCCTCGGGCGCTTTGTCGGTGAAGAGGTAAGCACGCACTATGGCGCTGATCTTGAGCTGTTTATAGAAAAACGTTGGCAAAAGCTGACGCTACGGATGGTCGGCTCCAACTTACTGGATGCCAGTAAAGAGGAAGTATTCAACAAGTTCGATACCTTAGAGCAGCAAATCGAACGGGACTTTGATGAATACGAATTGGAGTCGGAGCAGGCCGGGCCTGTGGTGCAATTGATGTTGCGCTACGCCTTTTAAATTTAGGCGTGGTGAGTTATGCACCACGCTAATGAGGAAAGAACATGATTAAGCAGTTAATGACTCTCATTGCCTTGCTCGTAGCGCCGCCATTGTTGGCCCAGAGCACGCCCATTTATAGCGATGCGCTCTATCAACAGCAGCGCATTGAAGGATTGGCGCCCTTGGCAGATAGCATCAACTTTGCCGTTATTGGTGATTGGGGCCACAACGGGCACTTTTACCAGCGCCCCGTTGCCCACCAGTTAGAGATTGCCTTGTACCAACTAGATGGCGACTTTGTGATCTCCACCGGCGATAACTTTTATCCCGATGGTGTTGCCAGTACCCAGGATCCATTGTGGCAAAGTGCCTTTGAGCGGATATATCACGGCCCTCATAGTTTTGTGCCGTGGCACAGTGTGTTGGGCAACCATGACTACTTAGGCAATGCCCAAGCGCAAATTGATTACAGCAACGTCAGTGGCCGTTGGCAGATGCCGGCACGCTATTACAGCCAGCGCTTCACGTTAGCAAGTGGTGAGCCTGTGCTGGTGTTGTTTTTGGATACCAATACCCTAGTCAGTGACTATCGCACTCGCGCCAAGTACCGCGCCACCCAAGGGCAAGACCCAGGGCCACAGCTCGCATGGCTAAAGCGGCAATTGGCGGGCAGTGACGCAGCATGGACCCTCGTTGTGGGCCATCACCCCATTTACACCAGTGGCAAACGCTATGGTCGCGATAACGGCTTGGTTGAGACGTTAGCACCGCTGCTGAAGCGCTATGGCGTTGATGCCTATATAGCCGGCCATGAACATGACTTACAACATAACCAAATTAAACACAGTGATCTGGCGCATTATGTTTCTGGCGGCGGCAGCGAAGCTCGCAGCGTCGAGCAACGAGAATTTACGCGCTACGCCGAAGCTACCCCAGGCTTTTTAACATTTTCAATTAATGCCGATGCACTGCAGATGACGGCGGTTAATCACCGAGGCGAAGTGCGTTACCAACATAAACAACTGCGCCGTAATAAGGAGCAAAAACATGACCATTAAAAATAATAAGCTCGTTAATGTCAGTATGGCGGCAGCGCTAATGGCGCTAACCCTGTTTACTAAACATAGTTACAGCGAAAGCTTGGCGGTGACGGAGCTCGGTGAGCAACATAATATGCAGGGCTCACAGGCTCAGTGGTTGCACACCGGGCACTGGCTACTCGCCAGTGAAAGCCAAGGCTTATTGCTGCTCGAGCAACATCAACAACAAATCACCCCGTTGCTCGCTGGTAATTATGAAGGCCTGTCTTTACGCCAGCTAAGCCCACAGCGCTATGTGCTAACCAGTATTGATAATAGTGCCGATGCGGTGGTGGTATGGCAGTTAGATTATGATGGCGCTCAATGGCAGATTGATGAGCTGTCACGGCTAACACCGCCGCAAGCGCAGCCGGAAGCGGCCTGTTTATACCATGATGCGCAAACGCGCACGGTATCGGTATTTGTTGCCGATGTGCGCGGGCTTATTGCGCAAACGCTAGTGTATGATCTAGAGGCTGCGCAGCCGATGCAGCTGCCGATTCGCACTTTTGCTGGAGTCAGTGAAGCGTCTGGCTGTGCCGTCAGCGACCAGGCTCAGCAGCTCTTTATCGGTGAGGCAGAGCTGGGTGTGTGGAAGATAAACGCCAACAGCGAATCGCGGGCCGATAAAACACCTGTCGCCTTGGTCTCGCCCTTTGGACAACTGGCACCGGAAATTGCGGCGCTCAGCAGCGACTCCGAGGGCTATATCTACTTTACCAGCAGTCAGCGCCAGCAGGTGTATCGCTACGACCCACTGCGTGAAACGCTGCAAAACTGGCATCTTGAGGGTCCCGAGTTAGGCCTTGAGGCCATTGCTGTGGGCGCAAACAGCCAAGGGCAACAACAAGCCGTATTGTTTGCCGATAAGCTCGATAGCTATATCAGCACCCAGCTACCCAGTGCTAAACAGGTTCCTGCGAGGCATGCAAAAGGGTTGCAACAGGTCAGCGCAAGCGCTGAAACTACGCCAGTAGCCGCCTTTGGCGATGCGGCGGACGACCCCGCTATTTGGGTCCATCCGAGTAATGCGCAACACTCGCTGATTTTGGGCACAGATAAACGTCGTGGCTTAATGGTCTATGGGCTTGATGGTCAGTTACGGCAACAGCTCGCTGTGGGCCGGGTGAACAATGTTGATGTGCGCCAGCATCAAGGTATCAATAACGCCACCCATACGTTAATTGCAGCAAGTAACCGCAGCAGCAATAGCATTAGTTTGTTTACCGTGAGCACCGATGGGCAGGTACAGCAGCTCAGTGATATTGCCACTAACCTAACAGAAATTTATGGCCTGTGTATGTACAGCGCGCAAAGTGGTCAGTATGTGTTTGTGAATGACAAAAATGGCACCTATCAACAGTACCGTATTAGCGTGCAAGACACTGAGGTTCACGGTCAACGTGTACGCCAGTTCTCATTGCCAAGCCAGCCTGAAGGCTGCAGCGCTGACGATCAATCCGGGCAACTATTTATGGGTGAGGAAGATGCGGGTATTTGGTTTATCGGCGCTGAGCCTGATGCTGGCACCATGGCAAAGCGTATACAACAGCTAGATAGTCACCTTGTTGCCGATGTTGAGGGCATGGAGATTTATCATCGTGACGATGGCACACGATTGCTGGTGGTATCCAGTCAGGGTGATAACAGCTATGTGCTTTATCGCATAGAGGGTACGCGCTTAGAGCCGACGCTAACGCGATTAGTGACGTTTACGGTAACGGCTAATATTGAAAAAGGCATAGATGGTGTATCGGAAACAGATGGACTAACGGTCACCGCCCATGCCTTACCAGGTTACCCTCAAGGCGTGCTGGTTGTTCAAGATGGTTATAACCGTATGCCGCAACAACCACAAAACTTTAAAATTATTGATTGGCGGCAGATAGATAAATTACTGCCTTAAGTAGCGCGCGATGTCTGGCTGTGAGCCGGGGCATCGCGCAGCTAACGTGCGAATTGAATTATTGTCATAACTGAAATGGTAAAATGTTTCTATACTTTGACGGTGACGACAATAACAGAGTGCGTTTATGGCCGTAGTTCCCAGCTTAATAGTGTTAGCTGCAACGTTAACCTCCATGCAATTAAATGACGTGCTGGTGCGGGCCGAAAGCCATGCGCGTGAGCGCCCGCAGCAAACATTGGCTCTATATCAACAATATAACGATAGCTTCGGCTCTGTGCCGACGTCGGTGCGCTTTCGCTGGTATTTCGCGGCTGCTCAAGCGGCCATATTCAGTAATAACTTTAGCCAGGCGCGCGATCTTATCGACAGTCTTTTAGCCCTTGGTGATAGCAAAACGCAGCAGCTGAGTCGTAGCTATAATTTATTGGGTATTTGGCTTAAGAAAAACCAGCTATTAACCGATGCAGAGCACGCCTACCAATGCGCATTTACAACCGAATCACGACCTATTTATCGCGCTATCTATCTTAATAATATGTTGATTGTTGCCCGTCATCGGCAGTCTTATCAGTTGGCGCAAAGTTATTACGACCGCGCAGCAGCCATTTTACAAGCCCATCCAAATGATGCTTTAAGCGCCAGTCTTGCCAATAATATGGGTATGTTAAAGTTAAGTTTGGGTGATATTAAAGGAGCTGTGGGGGATTTTCGTAAAGCCACTTTTTTAAAAGAGCAGCATAATCTCGCATTAAGTCAATTGAATGCAGCGATGAACTTGACTCTAGCGCTGTTGTTAAACGAGCAGAGCGAGCGCGGAGCGCGATTACTTGCCGATATAGATGCGTTAGTTGCACAGTCTGCTGACCCTGACCGCCATACCTTGGCTGCATATCTGCACGCAATGCTCGATAAGCAACAACACCAACCAGTGCGCCACACTGAGCAGCAACTAAGAGTACGCTATACACACATAAAAGATGACAGCCTAGCCCAGTTAGTGCGCTACAGCGCCGACTATTTAAACTTGAGCTTACCCGCGCGAACTGTTCACCAAGGCGAAAGCGCCAGTGCGTCCATGCAGGCGGCACTGGCGCGCTGTCAAAGCGCTAACCTCAACGAACATGTGCATCGCTGAGTCTCGCATGAGCGGTGGTTTTCCTTAGCGATGGAATAGGGTATTGTTGATTTTATCGCTTTGGGCAACAACAGGAATGAAAGGTTATGAAAGGGTGTGTCATCGGTGCTGCTGTGTTTGCCTGCGCTACTATCAACCCTGTGGCAGCGAAGCCGAGTGAATTTGTCGCCATTGCTGATATCGCGCCAAGTATTCAAAAAGATATCCGTTATTTTGGTCGGGATAACTTTGTTGGTACGACTATCGATGGTTACTTGGCACCTAAATGTCTGCTCCATCAACGTGCCGCTAAAGCGCTAGCCAAGGTACAAAAAAAGGCTCTGCAACAGGGCATGACCCTGAAAGTGTTTGATTGTTATCGACCACAGCGCGCCGTTGATCATTTTGTCCGCTGGGTGAGCGATACCAGCGCACAAGATACCAAAGCACATTATTATCCGAATCTGGATAAGGGCGTGTTACTTGGTGATTACATTGCCGCAAAGTCGGGCCATAGCCGAGGCGCAACCGTTGATTTAACCTTAGTCGACATGGCTTCCGGTGAGGAGTTGGATATGGGCTCGGCGTTTGATATGTTTGACCCGATATCAAATACTGATGATCCGCGTATCAGTGCGCAACAGCGCAACAATCGCTATCTACTACGTGACCTCATGACTGCACAGGGCTTTGCCCCCTACGCGATGGAATGGTGGCACTTTTCCTTAAAACCCCAACCCTATCCAGATACCTATTTTGACTTTGTGGTGCGCTAGAAAAAAAACAAGTTATAGACTTAGGCTCGCAACCTGCTGCATATTGAAGTTTGGTTGGGGTACTTTATAGTGTGAGCAAACCTGCAAATGACCTCTAACTTCTTACCCATACGCTAATGGTGAAAGAGCTCTCGAAAACTAAAAATGAGCGTGTGAATAATGAAAGCCGAAGATTTGCCAATAAATGAGTTCATTCCTAAGCTGAGGTATTCTTTGACATTAGTCGCCTGCATCATGGCGTTGGTGTTTTGTTATACGGCGATATCGATCACTGTCAATATAGTTTTCTCTTTAGATCAACGCCTTAAAGCATGGTATATGGCTACTATGCTAGGGATACTCATAGTGTGCGCAGTGGGATGGATGTTGTCTCGAGGTAAGGTAGGCGTTTTGCCATACTGTAAGTTGGCAGTGTTACTCTGTTTTATTGTGCACCTATGTTTGTTTTAGCTGGTGCCGAGCTTAACTCATACCCACCCACATTAGCAGTGGTTTTTTTGAGCCTTAATAGCCTGTCTTTATGGTTACTTAACAGCAGGTTAGCCTTCGTGAGTGCCCTGATACTAAGACGTTTACATCGAAGAAAGCGCAAAGTGCTTAAATACATGGAAACCGTGAACCAACAGTGCTAATAAAAAGGCATGTGGATAACAGTTAGCCAACTCCTTTATATGTAAAAGGGCGCGATTTGCGCCCTTTTCATTGGTTAAGGTGAATTAAAACTCACTGGGCGCCGGCGGCACACTCAGTGGTTTTTTCGGATTCGCTTTAAGCTCTTTTAACAGCTCTTCAACCGCACGTTCAATCGATGGGTCTTGGCCTTTGTAAATAAGCTCTGGGCGATCAATCACCTTTATATCAGGGGTGACTCCCTCATTTTCGATAATCCAATTGCCTTCGTTATCTAAAATCCGGAAGGTCGCGGCAATCACTTGGCCGCCATCCACTAGGCTGGGATTACCCGAGATCCCAATGAGGCCGCCCCAGGTGCGGGTACCAATCAGTTTACCTAACCCTGCTTGACGGAAGTAATAGGGTAGGGCGTCACCGCCGGAGCTGGAATAGCCGTTGATCAGCATGGCTTTTGGTCCATCGTGCGCAAACTGCGGCGTTTTTGTCGGCTCGACACCACGGCGCTTCCAATAGTTAAGGGGCTTGCGAGCCAACCAGGTGATCATATGTTCGGGGATAAACCCACCGCCATTATAACGATCATCAATGATCATGGCGTCTTTGGTGGTTTGCGGCATGTAATTTTTAAACATGGCGCGGTTACCTTCATAATGGGTATTCGGCAAGTGCACATAACCAATACGCCCGTCAGAGAGCTTATCAACATAAGCGGCGCGGGTGTTTACCCAATGCAAATAACGTAGCCCTTGCTCGCTGGCTACCGGCTCGACACTGACTTGCCATGCCCCCTTGCTACTCGGTTTGTCGTTAAGCACCAGCTCAACTTGCTCACCCTGAGTGTTCTCCAACAGCTCATAGAAGTTCGCTACTGTTTTTACTGAGCGACCATTAACGGCGATGATAAAGTCGCCTTTGCTGGCTTTCACACCGGTGGTGCCAAGCGGAGAGCGGAAGTTTTCGTGCCAGTTCTCGCCTTGGAAAATGTGCTCAATTTGCACATAGCCAGAGCGGTGGCTGGCTAGTTTGGCACCCAGTAGACCATGGTTTTTACGCTCGGCTTTGGGCATATCGCCGGATTGCACATAAATATGGCCGGCGTTAATTTCCCCGGCGATTTCACTGAGAACATAATCTAAATCAGCGCGGTGGGCCACGGCATTGGCCATGCCTTGGTACTTCTTAACAATGGCATCCCAGTCCTGACCGTGGTGATTTTCATCGTAAAACCAATCGCGCAGGGTGCGCCAGCCTTCCACATACATTTGTTGCCACTCAAGCTGAGGGTCGATTTTCAGCGTCATATTGGTTAAATCCAATTTTGTGGCGCTTAAATCTTGCTCTGGTTTAGGCGCAATAATGCTGTAGTTATCGCCAGCGCGCACTAACAGGTGTTCGCCATTTGCCGATACCGTATAGCTGCTAACGCCCTTGGCCACGGTTTTCAGCTCGCTATCGTGCTCGGTGCCAAGAAGTTGCAAGGCGCCGTTAGCCATCACCAACACGCCACCGTCAACGCCATGCAGTGAGCGATAATCGCCCGAGGGCGCGTTTAGCGCGGTCACGCGTTGCATAAAGCCCGAGCTTTGCAGTTGGTTGCCATTGTCGGCATCGCTTTGCGCATCGTCGTCACTCACTATGGTTGTTTCGTCACTTTGCAATGCAACCAATGGCGTTATATCAGTGTTCACCGCCGCAGCGTAGATGCGTGTGGCGCGGTTAAACATGTAATCGAACTCGTAGCTGCTAAAGGCTAAGTTAAAGTCGCGCTCAGAGGTGAAATACAGGTAGTTGCCATCCGGTGAGAAAGTGGGGCTGTGCTCATTGGTCATCTCGTCGGTCAGGCGAGTCACGTCTTGCTCGTCGGTATTGTAATGCCATAACGAGCCGTAGCGGTTTTCATTGTTTTTAACATAGACAATGTCTTCGCTATTAGGTGACCAAGTGTACTGACGAATGCCCTCTTCATCATAGATACTGGTATCAATTTTATGCTGCTTGCCTGATTGCGCATCTAGCCACCATAACGTGTGGTTTTTATCGGCAAAAAGCAGCTTAGAGCTGTCGGGCGACCAGATGGGGGTAAAGCGCCAAATGGTGCCATTACTGGTCAGTTGCTTAACGGCGTTATTATCCGCGCGGTCCTGCAAATAAATCTCATATTCACCGGATTCGTCGCTCATGTAGGCAATATAGCGGCCGTTGGGCGACCAACTGGCGTCTATTTCTCGACCTTTAGGGGTGTAGGAAAGGTTACGAGTTGGGCCTTTTTGAGCGGGGACGCTAAATAGCTCGCCTCGGGCGGTAAACAAGGCCCGTTTGCCATCATGAGACAGCGACATAGAGTCGATAAAGTCGCTCACATTTTTGCTGTAAGGCATGGCATATTGGCGCACGCCAGCCACATTAATGGTGAGTTTATTGCTTTGCTCGGTTGTGGGGTCGAAGCGATACAAATAACCGCCATTTTCGTACACCACCGCGTTGGGGCCAGCTGATGGCCACAGCACATCGAAGTCCTCATGGGTGGTGAGCTTTTTAGGCGCTTCGCCTTCACGGTATTGATACAGGTTTAAGGTGTAGTCGCGATCGGAGACAAAGTAGATATTATCGCCCACCCAAGTTGGCTGCTGATCGGTGGCGCGATCTGTGGTCAGCTGCTTGGAACTGTTTTGTTCTAAATCATACACCCATACATCTTGGGCACGACCGCCGCGCGAGCGTTTCCAGGTACGAAATTCACGATCAATCGGGGTGTATACATATTTGCTGCCATCTGGGCTTAGCATGCCACCCCCGGTTTCAGGAATAGCCAGAGGCTGCTCTAGGCCACCATCGGCAGGCACCATGTATGGGCGGCCCATGCGTTTACCCCAAGGAGTGCGGTTAGCCCGAAATACCACATGTTTACCATCGGGTGTCCAATCAAGCACCCGGTAATCGAAACCGCCACGCGGTGGCATAGGGCCAACATCGTTGTAATAGGTAAGCTGTTTAAGGCCGGAACCATCACGGTTAATGACGTAGATTTGTCGGCTGCCATTGTACTCGGCGGCAAAGGCGATCCGTTGGCCATCTGGGGAGAATTTAGGGAAAGTTTCAAAGCCGATATGATCGGTCAGGCGCTGGCTGGCACCGGTTTCGGTGTTTGCTACATACACATCGCCAGCGTAAATGAAGGTGACGTGTTCGTTGTGAATATCAGGAAAGCGCAATAAGCGTGTGTCTTCAGTTTCATAGGCTGACACCCACGGGGCCAGCGTTGCAGCCATGGCGAGTGCCAAGGTGGTTATTTTTCTCATCTTTGGTAACCCTTTTTTTAGAAGCTGTTACATCATAACAAGGGTACTTACAATTGCGACAGCGCTGCGATAAAAGGCTGTTACAAAATATGTCAGGTGCTGAGCTTGGCGCAGATAATTGAAATAACATTGGCGCAGATAATTGAAATAACATTAGGTAAACCCTAGTGCCTGTGTTAAGGTGCCCCTGTCTGATGAGTTCTACCCAGATTCGATATTTGCTTTTGTCCTTCAGTTCTTCGTGAGTCCTATCCAGTTAGTGTTCCACCCGAATTTAAGCACCAAGCCGTTCGTGTTAGCTAGTACTTAGTTTGGCATTACCGCGTCTGTTAACAGCGCACATTTATATTTAAAAGATTTTGGAGACACTATGTCTAATACAACTGGTACAGTTAAATGGTTCGACGAGAGCAAAGGTTTCGGTTTCATCACTCCTACTGATGGCGGCAAAGACGTATTCGTACATTTCCGCGCTATCGTTTCTGATGACGGCTACCGCACTTTGCAAGAAGGCCAAGAAGTTCAGTTCACTGTTGAACAAGGCGCTAAAGGCCCACAAGCTACACAAGTTACTGCTGTTTAATTACGGCGCTAATCTGTGATGTAATTGAGCGCATACGCTCACTTGCAATAAGAAATACCTGAGCTTGAGCTTGGGTATTTTTTTGTCTACCGCGTTCGCATTTCTACTGTTTTCTCATCGCCATAAGCTTCACTTAAGTTTCACATTTTATGTTAGTCGCACGAATTCTCTTTAATGCGATGACATGCTCAAATTATACATACGGCAATTTGCCCCCTTTATTTTATTCGTAACTACTTTAGCAGTAATTTTTGTGGCTACTCGGCTCGGTTTAATGCTCTGGCAACATGAGCGCTTGGAAGTAGGTCAGTGGGGGTTGGTATTACTAGGTGGTGTGCGTATTGACCTGAGCAGTATTGCTTATATAGCTCTGCCACTATTAATCATCAATGTGGTGTACTTGATGGCACCACGCAAATTGAAATACGTTTTATTTATTTTATTAAAGGCTTATGCGGCACTTACTATTGCGACAATTGTGTTGGTCGAAGCCGCAACACCAGCATTTATCTTGCAGTATGACGTTCGACCAAATCGATTATTCATAGAATATGTGCAATACCCCAAAGAGGTTCTATCCATGCTTGCGAATGGGCACTTTCTCGCGGCAGCAATCTCACTCATTCTGGCCTTGATTTTCGCCATTGCTACAATCCGTTATATACCACGTCCTTATTGCCAACATCAGTCTCGTCGCTTCAGCGTATTCGCAGTCTTAGTCACGGTAGTTACGCTGGCGGTTTTAGCTCGAGGTACGTTTGCACATCGTCCTTTAAACCCTGCACTAGTTTATTTCTCTCAAGACGCTTTAGTGAATTCACTCATTTTGAACTCGTCATACAGTGTGGTTTTTGCAGCCAAAAATATGGCCTCGGAACGCAGCGCGCAGACCTTGTACGGGGCGATGGCAGAGGAGCAGGTTGTTAAGATAATGAAGTCATCCACTTTTCGTTCCTCAATGGGCGATGAGCATATCCCTACACTCACGGTTAATGCTCCTTACCACCAAGGTCAAAGTAAAAACGTGGTTATTATTTTAGAGGAAAGTCTGGGAGCGCGGTTTGTTGGCGCCTTGGGTGGTAAAGGATTAACCCCACAACTGGATAATTTATACGCTCAAGGATGGGGATTTCATAGCCTTTATGCAACGGGCACGCGCTCGGTGCGAGGCATTGAAGCGGTTATTAGTGGCTTTTTACCATCGCCTTCACGTTCAGTGGTGAAGCTATCAAAGTCTCAGAAGCAATTCTTTACCATTGCTCAGCTGCTTGCTAGGCACGGTTATATGACACAGTTCATTTATGGTGGCGAGAGCCACTTCGATAATATGAAAAGCTTCTTTCTAGGGAATGGGTTTCAGGATATTGTCGATATGAATGATATTGCCGAGCCTCAGTTTACGTCCTCTTGGGGGGTCAGTGACGAAGATTTATTTATTCAAGCAGATAAAGAACTCTCTTATTTAGCGCAGCAGCAACGACCTTTTTTTAGTCTTATTTTTACTTCTAGTAATCATGACCCCTTTGATATTCCAGAGAATAAAGTCGTCCTCGATGCGGTCGGTACCAATGAACATGTTAAGCGAGATTTGGCGATAAAATATGCCGATATGGCGCTTGGTCAATTCATTGAGCGTGCAAAACACAGTGAATATTGGCAGGATACTGTGTTTCTTATCGTTGCAGATCATGATGTTAGGGTGTATGGGCGTGAGCCAGTGCCAATTAAATCCTTTCATATTCCCGGCGTTATTCTCAATTCTCCTTTTGACGGCATTCAAGATGATCGGCTTGTCAGTCAAATAGACTTGCCAGTGACTTTACTATCCTTAGCAGGTATTGAAGCAGCAACGCCTATGACTGGGTTTGATCTTACAAAGCATTATCCAGTGGAAAGAGCGCTGATGCAGTATTACGACAACTTTGCATACTTAGAGAATGATAAAGCGGTGGTATTAATGCCTGGTCAAAGGGCTAGTTATTGGTCTTATAACAAAGCATCAAAAACGCAAACATCGTTATCAACGGGCAATAAGTTGGTCACTTTGAAAAATAAAGCGTTGGCCCATGCCTTATATAGCACGATGGCGTATCAAAAGCGCTTATATCAACTGCCACAACCTAAGTAATGAATTACCACACCATGATAAAACGAGAGAAGGTTGACTATGCGCTTTGACAACAACAAGAAGCCAAAAGGGTTCAAGCGAATTGTCTTCGCATTGCGACACTCGTTAAGAGCTCTTTCTTGGTTAATAAAAAACGAATCAGCATTTAAGCAAGAGGTGACATTACTACTGGTATCATTAGTCGCGCTTGGTGTGTTACAAGCCGGTATATATCAATGGATAGCTGTGATTGGGGCTACACTTTTTGTGATGTTTGCTGAAATATTAAATACCGCAATTGAAGTGATCGTCGATAGAGTAGGGTTAGATATTCATCCTTTATCTGGACGGGCAAAAGATTTAGGGTCGGCCGCTGTACTCGTGGCATTAATCATCTATGCGCTCGTTTGGGTAGCTGTCATTACTGCGTTTTAGAGCTGGCTTCGACGCTATGACGTTTGACGTGAGCGAGCAACAGCGGGAAAAAGTGTAAAAACACCGCCTCAAACTGCTCAATATGTTGCTCAATATCGTTAATGCTGCCAGCAAACTCATTGTTAAAGCGGATACGTTTGGCAATGTTATCCAGCGCCAAAGCCACCCCGTCTAAGTGGGCATAGGTGCTAAACCAGTCTTGGTCGCTCATACGCGCAACCACCTGTCGCATGGCTTGGGGCATATGCGACTGACGCCTTAGTAGCAGCGTGTAGGCGTGATTGCGAAAGTTAGCAAACTCCGTGCTACTGAAGCGCGATCAATGGCGAATAAGAAAGTGATCGAACAACACATCTAATGCCACTCCGGCAAAGCGGCGGCGCTGAGGTGAGAACAACTGCTTGGCCTGCCTGACCTGCTCATTGTTATCGGTGAACTTATCCACCAATAAATGATTTTGTAATCCCAAATACACAGGCCGAGGCAATTGCTCGGTACTAACACCACGGCGAAAGTCGCCAAGCAGATTACCAAAGTGGGAATCCGCTGTGTTTTGGGCCAAAAATAAATGCGCGAGGTAATTCATGACGGCTAAGTGTTCACAGGTTACATGCATTTAGTGTAAAGCATGAGCAAGGCTTAGGTGAAGTAAGTTGTGCCTGCTTAGGCGAGGGCTAAAAGGCAATGAAGCGTATAGTGAAACAGCTTAATGTGTGCCGCGAGGTTCAGAAATAGTGTTTTAATAGACCTTAAATTGTTACCTTTAGTTGGTAAGAGGGCTCCCTTGAGCAATTATTGTAATCTCATCTTTACTTACATCCGTGTACTTACTGGCCATCAGCCTCGTCTCCTTTTTTATTAAACATTAATTTGATAAATACGCTCGAATTGCTATTTGTTCCAATGCCGAAATAGGTCTCAGGCTTGCTGTTGGGAACAAATGTAATGAAATGCTTGTACTGTGTGTCAATCGCACCAAGCTCATAATAGAAATTGCCAATATCCCTTTTTACAATGCCTGAGCTTTCAACTGTGGCAAGAAACTCGCGGCGCAGCTCTATATAGTCGTTTGTAATACTTGGCTCGGGTGATTGAGTTGCACTGTAAAGCTGATTGAAGGTCAGGCGCTCGCCGTCAACAGTCATCTCATCATCAAGCATCTCTTTGTTTGTATATGAGCTGATTTCAATATTGATGCCCTCGCCGGTAAGGCGATAAGCATTGCCGGATGTTTTACACTCCAAAGGCATCAGAGGTTTGGCAATTTCATAAATAAGCTTATCTTTGCCGATAAAGTCACACTTTTGCGCAGCCAGAGAAGCGCTACATGGAAAGATAAATGGTAGGACAAAAAGTATCTTCTTCATCAATTTCCCTATTAACGAGTGATTTTCCTATAAGTATGGCAATCTATGTTCAGGGAATAAACACTAGGCGCAATTTTTGCAAGGAAATGCTCACTGGAGCCTTAAATTGCGAGGTAACTAATTGTAGCTAAGTGTTAGTGGGCCATGTACATTAAGGGTAAAGCATGAGCTAGACATGGCGAACAACTTTTGAATGCATGAACTCATAGACAAAAACATGCAGTGATCTTCAAACTCACCCCTGTTTACTCACACTTTATACTCTGTACGCGTGAAACGAGCGTGACTGGATGCCTGCGTTGCAGCCAACGATCAGCCATTGTCGGATGGTAAATGCGTGGCAATAAACTCATTTAGTTGCTGTTTTAATAGCTGGGCACGGCGGCTGAGTAATCGGCCACTGGGCCATAGTGCATAAATTGTGCGCGGCTCAGAGCGCCAATTTGGGGCGATGCATTTTAGTTCATTGCGCTGTAGCTCATCGATAATTTCAAAGCGGGGTAGCAGCGCTGCGCCTTGGCCATTACAGGCCAAATACTTTACAAACCCGGTATCGTTAAATTGATGCATAAAACGCGGCACAAACTTATGGCGGCGTTTCGAGGGTAAGTGCGTTAATTGCCAGCTTTTACGCAGCGTAGTGCCAATTAAAGGCAAGGTACGCAGCTGCTCTAAGGTGTTTACCTCCTCACAGTTTTGCCGTTGCATAAATTCAGGGCTTGCGACCAGTAAGGTGTCACTTTCACCTAAGCGTTGTTGCATAAACGCGCTATCGTGTTGGGGGCCAATGCGTATTGCCATATCCGCTTGGGTGTTGACCATATCCTGCTTATCATTGCTGAGCTCCAACTGCAGAGTAACTTGTGGGTAGGTGCGGGTAAAATGCAGCCAAAACGGCTTTAAAAAACCGTGGCTGAAGTTCATCGGCGCCAATACCTTTAGTTGTCCTGTTAGCGAGGCGTTGGCCTCGTTAAGGCGGTGCTTAGTGTGCTCAAATTGCGCCACCAAATCGACATAGGCATGGTAGTAAACCTCGCCTTGTTGTGTCAGTTGGCAATGACGGGCACTGCGGTTTAGTAGTTTGCAATTAAGGTGCTGCTCCAAGCGTTGTAAACGCCGAGTGACGGTGGCTGGCGGCAGCGATAAAAGCTGAGCGGCGGCGCCTAATCCGCCTTGTTGAGCAATATGAACAAATACACGAATATCATCAAGCATGATTTCATAAATGGAATTTAAAGTTGTTTATTTCAGTGTATAGGTTATTAGTGAAATTACATATGCTACTGCCAATATCTTTTGGGAGTCGCATATGAATACAGACATGTTGTTATCGGCGCTTATTGTCGGAGTGGTCGCCACTGCGTTACTTGATGCCTGGGCATGGCTATTAAAATCAACCCTGCAAGTGCCTTCATTGCGCTTGTGTGTGCTCGGGCGCTGGCTACTGCAAATGCCCGAGCAGGGCATGGTGCAACGCCATGTTGCGCAACAACCAGGGCATCGTGGTGAATGTGCATTGGGCTGGAGCGTGCATTACGCTATTGGAATACTCTTTGCCTTAGGGTATTTTCTTATGTTGCAGTGGCTGCAGCGCCCACCCAGTCTAATGATTGCTATCGCCTACGCCTTAGCCACGGTGGTATTTGCATTTTTTGTAATGCAGCCGGGCATGGGCGCAGGCTTAGCCGCGTGCCACAGCCCCAAGCCCTGGCGGGCACGGGGTAAAAGCATGTTGAGCCATGGTATTTTTGGTGTCGGCCTACACATTGGCAGTCTAATTGTGAGTAATTGAGAGTGTATTATGAATCCTGAATATTGGTTACAACGTTGGCAGCAAGGGGATATTGGCTTTGATCAACAAGAGCCTAATAGCAACCTAGTGGCGTTTTTCCCCACCCTGGCACTGACTCCAGGCGCGCGTGTGTTTGTGCCATTGTGTGGTAAAAGTATTGATGTGCAGTGGCTGTTGCAACAAGGGCACGCTGTGGTTGCGGTGGAGCTCAGTGAAGACGCCGTGCAGGCGTTGTTTCAAGCGCTTCAGCTCACCCCAGATATCTCTCAGCAGGGTGAGCACCGGTGTTATCAGGCGGGCAACCTCTGCGTGTATGTGGGTGACGTGTTTGCGCTTGAACGGGCACAATTAGAGGGAGTGACGGCTATCTACGATCGCGGCGCACTGGTTGCTTTAGATGCGCCCCTGCGCATGCGTTACAGCGCCAAGCTAAAAGAGCTGTGCCCTCAGGCGCAGCAGCTTGTGGTTACTGTGGAATATCCTCAGCCCGAGCCACAAAGTACACCGCAATCGGTTCCAGCAAATGAATTACAGCAACTCTATGGTGACCATTATCGCCTTGATTGCCTTAACCGAGCAGCCATGCCCGAGGGCATAAAAGGGTTTACCCCGGCGTTTAATAGTACCTGGCATCTCAGCATTGCAGGCTAGGCAGGGCGCGCCTGTATTTGCGGTAAGTGGTAGCCATGCGCTTGCTCCTTAAATAACAGCTTTCAGTCGCCATGGCGCAGGCCATGAAAGGGGCTATAGCCACTATACTCGTTACACTTTTTAGGCGCGGCGCTTGGGTGCACCGCACACTTGATCACTGGCTTGTGAGCCAATGCATAAAACCTTGCATATCGGCTTTGTTGGCAAACTCAATGTAGCTTTTTCCTTGATGGTGGCGAATCGCCATCGCATGTTTGTTCACGGAAATAGCATGGATAGGTAGCGCAATATCAATACGCTGATTTTGATATAAATAGGACATAATAAAACTCTTTTTATTTGGGCGCTTTGGGCGCAAAAAATAAGCCTTATTATCGTCTGGAAATGGCCGCGTTGTTCACACGGAGCAGGCTCTGGCTTTTACTTGCAACAGATAAAGGCATTGAGCTTATAAATCTCTGGTCAGACTTTTAAGGCTTGTATTGTGGCGATGGAACTGACTGGATCAAGGAAAGGCATCACGATGACACTGTGGTGTCGGGTTTGCTTGGTGAGATAATGCAAACAAGCGGCCACTATAAGGCAGTTGATTGTGCAAAGCAAGTAAATAATCACTTACTTTGCAAATGTTGAAGGCAAAGCCCGCGCCGCAAAGCGCCTAGCGGGCTTTAAGTATGTTTAACGTAACACCACCAGCGGGATATCTAAGGTTTCCAGCATCCGTAGGGTATTGCTGCCAACAAAAAGTTGCCGCAGTTTCGAGTGCGCGAAGGCGCCCATAACCATCAACTCGATATCATTGGCTTGTTTATAGGCCATCAGCGAGTCGTAAATAGGGCCTTCAAGCAGCTCGGCTTTGACATCAAACCCTTGCTCTTGCAAACGTTGTGTGGCTAGCTTCAGCTTTGGTGCTAAGTCACGTTCTTTATTTTTTACCGCCACTAAGTGGCAGGGGATGCCATGTAAAAGGCCCCCGTCGATAACCTTTTGCAGTGCCTTGTCGGCGGTGGCGCGGCCATCATAGGCAATCATAAATGACTTCGGTGCTGAAAACTGCTTTGGCACCAATAGTACCGGCGCGCTGGCCTGGCGTAGCAAGGTCTCAATGTGTGAGCCCAATGCTTTGAAGTTATCTTCATGGTTTTCACCACAGCGACCGATAACGATTAACCGTGACATGTCACTGAGGTCAATAATGGCCTCGACCACATCGCCATGGCGTTGGCGCGTTTCTACTTGCTCAACGTTAGCCTGTTTGGCTTGTGTGGCCAAGTCTTCGAGTAGCTGTTGCCCCAACTCCAACGCCATTTTGCCGCGCTTTTCATCGAGCTCTGTCATCTCATTGAGTAACGATGAACGAGCTCCGAGACCGATGGCGCCGCTAAGGTCGTCCGCGCCGTGTTGCTGTTGGCGCTCAATGGTGTGTAAAAAACACAGCGGGTGTTGCAGTTTATTTGCTGACCAGATAGCGGCGTCAGTGACCGCTTGGGTGATTGCTGAGCCATCCACGCAGGTAATTATTTTCTTCATAGTATGCTCCTAATGTCCGCCCATAAGCTTATCCACTTCTTTGGGGTCGTTGTGAACGCCAAATTTGTCTACTACGGTTTCGGTGGCTTCGTTCATTCCGATAACACTGACCTCTGCGCCTTCACGGCGATATTTTATGACTACCTTATCTAACGCAGCCACGGCTGTCACATCCCAAAAGTGAGCATGAGTTAAATCAATAATCACTTTGGGGGCCGCTTCTTTAAAGTCAAAAGCAGCAATAAATTGCTCTGCCGAGGCAAAAAAGACTTGCCCTTTGACGGTGTAGGTAACGCTGTGCTGCTGTTCATTATGGCTTGTTGTAACCGCCATAAAGCGACCAATGCGATTGGCGAAAAACAGCGTGGCGAGTAACACCCCAACGAGCACACCCAAGGCGAGATTATGGGTGGCAACGACCACGATAACGGTGCTGATCATCACCACATTAGTCGATAATGGATGGGTGCGTAAGTCGCGAATAGACGACCACGAGAAAGTACCAATCGACACCATAATCATTACTGCCACCAACGCCGCCATGGGGATTTGTTTTAGCCATTGATCGAGAAACACCACCATGATCAATAAAAAGCTGCCAGCAACAAAAGTAGAAAGCCGACCACGACCGCCGGATTTAACATTGATAATAGATTGCCCTATCATGGCACACCCGGCCATACCGCCGAACAAGCCAGCACCAATATTGGCTATACCTTGGCCTTTACACTCGCGGTTACGATCGCTTGGGGTGTCAGTTAAATCGTCGACGATAGTGGCGGTCATCATCGATTCCAGCAAGCCCACCACGGCAAGGCCGACAGAGTAGGGGAAGATAATACTAAGGGTCTCGAGGTTCAAAGGCACATCCGGCCACAAAAATACCGGGAGGGTGTCTGGCAGCTCACCCATATCACCGACAGTGCGAATATCTAAGCCCAGAACCGTCGCAACAATGGTCATCGATACGATGCATACCAGTGGTGAGGGGATCACTTTGCCGACCACAGGGACATAGGGGAATAAATAGATAATAGCTAAGCCCGCAGCGGTCATCGCATACACATGCCAGGTGACATTAGTGAGCTCCGGCAGTTGTGCCATAAATATCAATATCGCCAAGGCGTTGACGAAGCCGGTGACCACCGAACGAGAAACGAACCGCATTAGTTCACCGAGGCGCAGTGTTCCGGCAATGATTTGCAGCACCCCAGTGAGTAAGGTTGCGGCCAGTAAGTACTCTAAGCCGTGCTCTTTAACGAGTGTGACCATCAGCAGCGCCATGGCGCCGGTGGCTGCCGAAATCATCCCCGGACGACCACCAACAAAGGCGATTACCACGGCGATACAGAAAGAGGCGTATAACCCCACCTTAGGGTCGACCCCGGCGATAATGGAAAAAGCAATGGCTTCGGGCACCAGTGCAAGCGCCACTACGATTCCAGCAAGCACATCGCCGCGAATATTAGAAAACCAGTCTTGTTTTACGTGTTCAAACATAGAGATAACCTAACGCGTTACTAGTTGGCGCCCTCGGGTTAGCTACAAACGCTGAAAAGCTAAGCGTCACAGCCTCGATAACATGGCACGAACTATTCTTTGCCCCAATGGGCAATGATTGTGTTATTGAGTGTGTTCGCATACTGCGCGCACAATAAAGGTTGCGGCACTAAGTGTAGTGCACAAAAGGAAGGAAAAAGCCTAGGGCGGCGTAAATGTCACAATAACGCTCCAAATACTTAATTATTTTTTTAGGCTACATGGTTAGCGTATGAAAAACAATCGCCTAGCGATGATGTGCGGGCAGTTTTCAGCTGTAAAAGGTAGCAATAAATGATTACTTGATAGCCGCTTGACTTGGTTTTGAATAATCCACTAATAGCTCAACAACGTCGATGGCTTCGTTTTGTTGCAGTTGCATCATCTCAGCGGCTAAATCAATTTTATTTATGGGGGTCAAGCGATAGTTATTCCCAGAGAGGCTGTTTATTTTATATCGAGCGCGCAGCATGTCAGTGGGTAAAGTTTGGCTGGTCACAACGATATCGCCCACTACCGTGCCATATTCACCTGTCGATACGTTGAATACCTTGTTTCCAGCTTGCAAGCGAGGTGTTTGCCAGCGAATCTTATCGCCGTTGTTGTTTAGCGTGTAAACAGCAGGCGTGCTTTTTTGTGCAGTGGCAGAAGTCGGCGTCTGAGGCATGCAACTGGTTAGCAATAGTGCGCTGAGTAGGAGATAAATTGATCGCATTATTACTCCGAATGTGTATTAGTAATATGGTCTACCTTTAAGGTAGCTCCGATATAACCGCGAACGCAAGGTGACTTATGGCTCAATCTCAACAATGCAGTAACTCTTTTAGATTAACGCGAACGGCTTCAAGCGTTGCAGTTACCGCTGCATTGAGCGCTGCTTTATTTGGTATGCCGCTAACGCTGCATAGCGCGCCACAACAGGCTGGCCAAGACCATTACCAAGCGGTGGCCAAGGCCGCAGCGCCGCTGGCCGTGGCGCAACGAAAGCAAGCACAGCAACCAACGGCCAGTGGCCATCAATCTCATTTTGATAATACCTTAGAGCGCGCTACCTTCGTGTGGGGTCAAGCTAAGGCGGCACCTGGCACTGCCCAAGTCACAGATTTAAAAGCCCGTGCACACACACATATGCAAGGGCTCAGCGGCATCAGTGCGCTCAAATCATCTCAGGTTGATGTGCGCCTCAATGACTGGCATGACATAGGTACTGGCGCTATCGTGGCGCGTTATCAGCAATTTGTGCAAGGTATTGAAGTATTTAATCGCCGCTACAGCGTTATGCTCAACCGTCAAGGTAGCCTCGTTGCTGGCGCCGGATATTTTGCTGATGTACCGCAAAGCGCGCAGAACTTTACCGTCCTTGGCGCATTTTCGTCTGAGCAGGAGGCAGCGCTTAGGGCTATTGCCGAGCTCAGTGATGTGCCGGTACAACTCGATGCACGCCGTATTCGTCAAGGCTATAACCATTTTGAAGTACGCAGTGCCAGCGACCAGCAACAATTTGACAATGTGCGCGTGAAGGCTGTGTTCTATCCACTTGCCGATGAGTTGAAAGCTGCCCATTACGTTGAAGTGGAACGCAAACGCAGCGATTCACTGGAGAGTGATTACTTTGCTTATGTGATTGCCAGTGACACCGGTAAAGTGCTGTTTAAAAACAATTTGCATAGTCATGCCACGGAGTATAACTACCGAGTTTACGCTGATATGCAAAGCGGCTATCCCCTAGAGGGGCCGCATGGTGATGTGATCCCCGCCGATGGACCGAATCAAACCGACGAAACCACTATTCTAGCTGCACCACTGGTTACTCTTGCCTATTACTCGGCGATTTCAACTCAAGACCCATGGCTTAGCGAGAGTGCCACTCGCACCGAGGGTAACAACGTTTTTGCTTATGCAGATATCAATGCTCCCCAAGGTTTTACCTCCGGCGATATCACCGCCGAGACCACCTCGGCGTTCACCTTTGACTATCCCATTGACCCCGAATTAGCACCGACTGCTGAGGGCAACGTAAAAGCGGCGGTGGTGAACCTTTTTTACATGAATAACTTTTTGCATGACTTTTTTTACGACTACGGCTTTGATGAGGCCGCCGGGGTTGCTCAGCAAAATAATTATGGTCGAGGTGGCGCTGCTGGCGACCCGATAGAGGCGCAGGCACAAGATTACAGTGGTTTGAATAACGCTAATATGGCCACCCCTGCAGATGGCGCCAGCCCAAGAATGCAAATGTATTTGTATAACTCCAAAGACGCCCAAGTTGGTCAGGATTTTGGTGTTATCGGGCCGACGGGAATAGGCACTTTAAGCTCATCACAGCGCTCGGCCTTTGGCCCTTTAGAATTTGATATAACAGGCGAGCTTGCGCGCTTCAACGATGGCAACGATGTTGATTCAGGCAGTGTGTTTGATGGGTGCGAGGCCGCTGCCGACCCCAGCACCTTGGCGAATAAAATCGCTATTATTGAGCGTGGCAGTTGTAACTTCACGGTGAAGGTTAAAAACGCACAAGATGCTGGTGCATTAGGCGCTATTGTCACTAACAATGTCGATGATGGTACCCCAGCCCCCATGGGCGGTGAGGACGCGACCGTCACCATTGGCAATATGGGTCTCAGCTTCGATGACGGCCAACAGTTGTATAATGCCATGCTGTTGGGCTCGGTCACGGTGCGAATGTTTAATACCAACCCGCTCAAAGATGGCACCTTTGATAACGGTATAATCGCTCATGAGTGGGGTCATTACATCAGTAATCGTTTGATTGGTAACGGCTCAGGGCTGGGTAACTTCCAAGGCCGTGCTATGGGCGAGGGCTGGGCAGATTTTCATTCACTGCTGTTTATTGCTAAAGCCAGTGATGCGCAAATTGCGGGTAATAGCGACTTTACCAAGCCTTATGCTACCGGCACCTTTGTAGAGGATTTTTACTTCGGTATTCGTCGTGTTCCTTATACGCCGAACCAAGATATCAATCCACTGAACTTTAGGCATATCACTGAAGGTGCAGGTGGCGACGTTGGTTTACCGCCTACCAGTGTCGCCTCACCTCATGCACCGGGTGAGCTATGGGCATCTGTGTTGTGGGATAGCTACGTGGCGTTGATTAATGAACATGGCTTTAGTGAGGCCCAACAACGCATGGCGCGCTATCTCGTTGCCGGGTATAAAATGACCCCGGTCTCTCCGCTTTATACCGAAGCACGAGATGCTTTATTAGCGGCCATTGCCGCAGAGGACGTCGACGACTATCGCCTCGCACTGAGTGCCTTTGCCAACCGAGGGATGGGGCTGGGCGCGCAATCGCCAGAGCGTTTCAGTACTTCTTTAGATGGCGTGGTCGAATCCTATGAAACACAAGCGTCAGCGTTTAGTGCCGAGCAAATAGTGCTCGACCCCGAAGGAGTGAGCTTCTGTAGTGCCGATGGCTACCTTGATATTGGTGAAACCGGTACGCTGACGGTGCAAATCAGTAACACCGGAAGTGAAACGCTTAATAACATTCCTGTGCAATTTAGCGTGCTATCGCCGCAAGATGTAACCCTAGGCAATGGCGGTGAGAGTGAAGTGGTGTCCATTGAGCCCTTTGCCAGCGCTCAAAGCACGCCCATCGATGTGAGCTTAAATGGTGCTGATATCGCCTCGCCTTTACAGCTTCAGGTTAGCTTCCCTGACGATGGTGAGAGTGTGCAACGTCCCGAACCTATCACCCAGACGTTTACAGTAAATATTGCCTTTGCGGATGCGCCTCTCACCGATGCCAGTCAAAGTGACGACATGGAATTAGCGGCATTGAGTAGAGAGAACCTAGCGCTTTCTTTGCTCAAAGACACGGTGGGTTCTGAGCAAACATTAAGCTTTGATAATTCAGATATCATCGACACCTTTGAACAAGGAGGTGTGCAACTGGGCGAGCAGAGCTTATTTTTACGCAACAATAGCTTCGAGTCCGATGTGGCTTTGACTACGCGAGCGTTTACGGTTGCTGAAGAGCAAGACTTTAGCGTCTCTTTTTGGCACTTCTATGCCCTAGAAGAGTTTTGGGATGGCGCGGTCGTTGAAGTGAACATCAATGATCAAGGTTGGCAAGATGTCACCGAGGCGGGAGGGCAGTTCGCTGTCGGCTATGATGGACAACTCAACCAGAACCCGGCTCAGTCGCTGCAACAGCGTCCTGTGTTTACTGGGCGCAATAGCACCGACAGCGTGTTTGGCAATATGGAAACCATTGATTTTGGCCAGAAACTGGCAGGTGAGCAAGTGCAATTGCGTTTTCGTATCAGCTCCGATGGCAGCGTAGAAGATACCGGTTGGTGGATAGATAATGTCAGTATTGTGGGGATCAGCTCTGAGGTGTTTTATCAGGTTGTACCCGGCGACGTGGAAGGGTGTGATAATCGTCCTCCTGTTATTGCGCAGATACCAGCGCAAAGTGTTGATGAGGGAGAGCCGGTCAGTATCAGCGCTGATGCGCAAGATGCTGACGGTGATACCTTGAGCTATCAATGGCAACAAACTGCTGGGCCTGACGTGACTCTCAGCGCAGCTAACACGGCCACAGTCAGTTTTAATGCACCACAAGTCAGTGCGCAGCAAACCTTGGAATTCACCGTGACGGTGAGCGATGGCGAGCTGATTGCTCAGCAAGATGCGCAGGTGAGTGTCAATAATGTCGCCGAGCCAGCTCCTGAACCCGAGCCTCAGCCCACGCCCTCAGACAGTGATGAAGGTGGCAGTGGCTCCATGGGTGGTTGGGCATTATTGCTGCTCGCTATGCTAGGGCTACGGCGACAAAAATAAGGGCGCGATTAGCACTTATAAGGCCACCTCAGGGTGGCTTTTTTTTGCTTATTCGCATAGAACCGCAGCCTACTTTCCCAACTCAGGGGACTGGTCTAAGCTGCGCTAAGTGTAAATTTTTAGATACGCACGCGTGTAGTAAAGGCTTGTTAGGCAAATAAAAGAATGACGCAAAGTTTTGATATAACGTAATAATTATATGAAGTTTAAATGCAGCGTGAACAACGGGAGCGATACGCTTGAATAATATTCAATAACAAAAAATTTACATTATTGTTTTCGTACCTATATTGATACTTCGAACTAACAAGGAGACCAAGGTAATGAAAACAACAACCCTCAACCCCGTTCAACGAGCTCTGGCCTGCGCTGGGGTGACCGTAGTTATGCTTACTAGTGCAGCAGTGCATGCTCAACAACACCTCGACGGGCCGGGACAAGTGAGCCCTCTTATTGTCGGCGGCAATCCTGCTAACACCGCAGATTGACCCTTTTTCACTCAGCTATTATCACGTTATGGTAGCTCTCCCTTTTGTGGCGCGAGCTACATCGGAGATGGCTATGTATTAACGGCAGCGCACTGTGTTGATGGCAGCTCAGCTTCCTCGTTGAAAGTAAAAGTAGCGGGGTTTAGCAGCGGCGGCAGTGATGGCGATCGTATTGGCGTGTCGCAAGTATACGTACATCCGAACTTCGCCTCAGTGTCAACCGGATACGATGTGGCGCTATTAAAGCTGGCACGTCTTCCAAATCAAGGTCAGGCGGTAACCATGGCACAGGGGTCGATAGGTCAGTACGCTAATAACGGTGATTTACTCACTGTTGCAGGTTTAGGGCGCTTAAGTGAAGGTGGCTCGTCACCGAGTACCTTATATGAAGTAGATGTACCGCTGGTGTCTGATAGTGTGTGTCGCCAATCTGGGGGCTCTTATAGCAATGTCGGAGCAACCCAGTTTTGTGCTGGTTATTCGCAAGGACAAAAAGATGCCTGCCAGGGTGATAGCGGTGGCCCTATTGTTATTAATTCCGGTGGGCAAAGGGTGCAGCTTGGTATCGTAAGTTGGGGGATCGGGTGCGCCAGACCAAACAACTACGGGGTGTACGCTGATGTCGCTGACTTACGCAGTTGGATTGATGGGATAACCGGTGGCTCAGGCACACCGACAGTGTCTTTATCGTATACAGAAAACGAATCCTTGGGTAATTTTACCTTGGGAGAGACGCAACAGCACACTTTCACCATTACCAACACAGGCAGCAGCGCCGTCACTTTCAATACCGTGAGCCTATCAAGCGCTGGTGTGGCATCAACTGTTGTCAAAGCGCAAGATAGCTGCAGCGCTGCAACACTGCCAGCGAATCAAAGTTGTAGCGTAGGTGTTGAGTTTGGTGCATCAGCTGCTGGGAGTTTGGGTGTAACGCTTGATTTCAGTGTCGAGCAGAGTCCACGCCAATATAGCGCGGCAATTTCGGCTAACGCAGTGGATGGCGGCAGCGTCTGTAAAGGTAATTGGGACGCTAATACCATTTACTATCGTCGCGATCAGGTCACGTACAATGGCTATCGCTATCAGGCACGCTGGTGGACACAAGGAGATGTCCCCTCAGAATCAGGTCCCTGGGGTGTGTGGCGCCGAATCGGCTCTGATCCCGCCTGCCAATAATACGCCCACCAAAAAGGCCATAATCATGGCCTTTTTATATTTTTAAGCACCCTTAAGGTTTACTTAAGATTGGCTCACTAACTTGATTCCATAGCATAAGTAAAACGAGATAGGTTATGGAGTCGATAGCGTTAAACCACCAACAGCGACATGCGCCAGAGTCGCTGAACACGTCAAAAAGACCTCCGTCCACCGGGTATTTTACGGCCACGTTAGAGCACCATCATTATAAGGTGTTATGTACGCGGATCCGTCAAGGCTTTGCCAAGCACTATGATGCGGATATCAACCAATTTATGCCGTTATTGGTGTGTTTGGTGACTACCAAAGAGCGCTATTGTTGTTTCGGCCTACGCAGTGCCAATGAGCCCTTGTTTATAGAGAACTATCTGCCTCGGCCTTTGTCGTCATATCTTAAGCAGTGGCAGATAGCGCCGCAGCAATGTGTAGAAATGGGTAACTTAGTGTCGACACACAGCGAGACTACATTATCTCACTTTGTGATCCTTGCTAAGGCGTTGAAACAAGCACATAAAAAAAGCCTACTTTTTTGCGCCACGGCCCACATACGCGCTTTACTATCGCGGATCGGGGCACCGTTTGAGGTCGTGTGCGACGCTCAACCCGAGTGTTTAAGCGATCAGGGGCGATGTTGGGGAAGTTATTACTTTAACCGCCCTCAAGTATGTCGCGTCGATATAGATTCTGTGTGTAAGCACATAGATAACACGCCTAAGTTACAAACACTGGCCAACAGCCTAAGTGAGGAAGTGAGCACCCTAGCTTGGCAGGGGAAAATGCTATGAACCACAAGTTATGGCCGTTGCCATCGGGCAGCCACATTAGTGACGAGCATACCACCTTGACAGCTAAACAGCTCGACCTCGCGGTATACCAGCTAACACAGCAGCTAAGCAAAATGTCGGCGCGATGTATCGCATTAGAGCTAGATAATGGCGTACCGTGGATGGTATTGGATTTGGCCATGCAGCAAGCAGGCATTGTTGCGTTGCCGCTCCCTGCGTTTTTTACCCCACAACAGCGCCAGCATGCCCTAGATACTGCTCAGCCAGATTATGTGCTCAGCGATTCTCGTCATCAAGGTCAATCACTGTGGGTGGCAGGCACTGAATTGCGACTGACAAAGCTTGAGTATAAGCAGCAAGCTCAGACCTTTCCTAAGAACACCCAGAAGATCACTTTTACATCGGGCTCTACGGGCAACCCAAAAGGGGTGTGTTTGAGCAACAAACAGCTCATTCAAGTTGCCAATTCGCTCGTGCAACGCACGACCCTGACTCGAGCGAAACATTTGTGTTTACTTCCCCTCGCGGTATTGCTTGAAAATGTGGCTGGTATGTATGCACCCTTGCTGACGGGAGGGCAAGTGCATGCGCCAAGTTTAAGAACTCTTGGATTCAATGGTATCGAGCTTGTACAACCACAGCGGCTGTTGACCTATATCAGCACCTTTGCACCGCACTCGTTGATCCTTGTTCCAGAATTGCTTAAGGGTTTAGTGCAAGGGGCTGAGAATGGCTGGAACGTGCCTACGTCATTGCAGTTTATCGCTGTGGGTGGGGCCAAAGTCAGTGCCAAACTCATCGCACGCGCAAGGCAATTGGGTCTGCCTGTTTATCAGGGGTATGGCCTTTCTGAGGCCGGCTCGGTGGTGAGCCTTGCAACTGAGGGCTGCAATAACTTGCACAGTGTCGGCCGGCCTCTAGAGCATGTTGAATATCATATTGAAGATGGCGAGTTATGTCTTGTTGCACCTCATTTCTTGGGGTATCTCGGCGAGCCACACCCTACTGAGCAACACTATCGAACTGGCGATCTCGTGCGCGTGGAAAAGGGTGAGTTATTTATTGTCGGTCGAAAAAGTAACCGCCTTATTTTAGCGAATGGCCGCAATGTTTCCCCCGAGTGGCCGGAGGCTGAACTGTTAAACCAAACTGCAGTTACTCAGGCTGTGGTATTTGGCGAGGCTCAAGCCCACCTTGTGGCGTTGTTGTGGGCGCCTGAAAATGTATCCGACCAGCAATTAAACAGCGCACTAGCGCGTGTCAATAAAGCACTGCCAAGTTATGCGCAAATCATGCGTTACCACCGCCTTGCAACTCCTTTATCTGTGGACGCTGGGCACCTAAGTGCTAACCATCGGCCAAAACGTGCCGCTATCGCGCACGCATTCAGCGATATTTTAAATGATTTATACCAGGAGCAACCCAAAATGACCTTCTTTGAACAGCTAGTGGCTAAAACCGAGGCGCAACGTCAATATTTATTGTCAGCGCCGATTATTAGTGAAGCATTGGCCGGTAAGGTGAGCATAGATCAGTACGTCGCCTTTTTAACCCAAGCTTATCATCACGTAAAGCACACTGTGCCGTTACTTATGGCCTGTGGTGCACGCGTCCCTGAACACAAGGAGTGGCTACGAGACGCGCTCGCCGAATACATTGAGGAAGAGTTGGGGCACCAAGAATGGATACTCAATGATATTGCTGCTTGCGGCTTTGATAAAGAGCAAGCCCGGGCCAGTAAGCCGGCTATGGCGACAGAGCTGATGGTGAGCTATGCCTACGACACCATAGCGCGAAACAATCCGCTTGGATTTTTTGGCATGGTGCATGTACTGGAAGGAACCTCGATAGCACTTGCAGATTCTGCTGCAAGCGAAATAAAAACGTCATTGGCGCTGCCTCAAAAGGCGTTTACTTATCTCACCTCCCATGGCGCCTTAGACCAAGAACATGTGAAGTTTTTTCAGGGGCTTATGAATCGTATAACCGATACAGATGATCAACATGCGATCATCCATGCGGCGCAGCGCTTTTACCACCTTTATGGGAATATCTTTCACTCTTTGAGTGCAGAGCACGGTCTTGCCAAAATCCGTGACCAGCAGGTGAGCGCATGAGCCAAGCTATCGCCGTACTCAGCGGAGCCACTGGCGGCATCGGCCAAGCCATCGCCAAACGCTTAGCGCAACGTCACTATCGTTTGGTGCTGCTTGGGCGCCAGCAACAGCTGCTTGATTCTTTAATAAGCGAGTTGCCAAGTCCTCAATGTGGTCACCATATCGGGCTCAGTGTCGATTTGGCAATGACCAATGATATTAACCATGTTATTGATTTACTTAGTGGGATTGGTCGTTGTGACTTGCTCATTAACAATGCCGGTGTCAACAGTATGCAGCCCCTACAGACGCTCTCGACTACACAAATCGATAATATGTTGAGCGTCAATATTCGTGCGCCAATGCTGCTGAGTCAAGGGTTATTGGCGGCTTTGAGCCAAGCTCGGGGCACCATTATTAATGTTGGTTCGTCATTCGGCGCCATCGGTTACCCCCTGCAAAGCCATTACTGTGCGAGCAAATTTGCATTACGTGGTTTTAGCGAAGCATTAGCTAGAGAGCTCAGCGACAGCGTGATTACCGTCAAATACTTCGCCCCACGAGCAACACACACGGCGATCAACAGCGACAAAGTGGTGGCGCTTAACACGGCACTCGGTAACGCTATGGATACGCCTGATTATGTAGCCGATGAATTTATACGCCTACTCGACTCTTCAGAGCGCCAACGCAGTGTTGGCAAGAAAGAATCATTCTTCGCCAAGGTAAATGCACTATGGCCAACCTTGGTTGATAACGCGCTAGCCAAGCAACTTCCTGTTATTAAAAAGCTAATGAGGTGAGCTATGAAAACATCATTTTTATCTTTGATCTTCACTGTGGCACTGTGCCACTCCCCAGCCTACGCAGATGAACCATCTATCAGTGTCGCTGAATTGATGAGCCAATGGGCACACGTTAATTATGAGCTACAAGATGATGACCAAGAGCAGGCTTTTGAAGCGCTGATGGGGACTGCCAAAGATTACACCCACAAGTTTCCACAAGATGCAGAGGGTCATATCTGGGCAGGTATTATTTATTCCAGTTTTGCTGGTGCGAAAGGGGGGCTAGGTGCCTTGGGTTTGGCAAAGCAAGCGAAGCAAGAGTTGGAGTACGCTATCCGTTTAGATGGCAGTGCTTTACAAGGCTCTGCTTACACTAGCCTGGGGACCTTGTATGCGCAAGTACCGGGTTGGCCTATCGGCTTCGGTGACGATGATAAAGCCAAAGAACTGCTACAGAAGTCGCTGCAAATCAACCCTGAAGGCATTGACGTTAATTACTTTTATGCTCAGTTCCTCTATGATGAAAGAGAATATAAAGAAGCGAAAACCTATCTGCTTAAGGCCCAAGCCGCACCACCTCGCTTGGCTCGCCCGCTTGCAGATAAGTATCGGCAGCAGGAAATTAGCACTTTATTAGCTAAAGTTGAGCGTAAATTACGCCGTTAATAGGGGAGAGTTGGGTTGCGGCTTTTGTTAGTTGAAGACGATGCGCTCTTGAATCAAGGGCTGACGCGAACATTAGGCAATGAGGGCTATGCGATGGAGTCGGTATCAGACCTAGCGTCAGCTCGCGCATATATCGCCAGCGACGACATTGACATGGTGATTTTAGATTTAGGCTTGCCCGACGGTGATGGACTCACCTTGATGAGCCAAATAAAAGGGCGCAAAAAGCCGCTGCCGGTGTTGATCTTAACGGCACGAGATAGCTTAGATGATAAGATTAAAGGCCTTGATTTAGGTGCTGATGATTACCTTGTGAAACCCTTTGAAGTGGATGAGCTGCTTGCTCGGCTGCGGGTGTTGTCGCGGCGTATCAGTGGCGTCACCTCTAGTTTACTGCGTTGTGCTGCACTGCGCCTTGATTTAGCTGCGCATCAAGCCTGGGTTGAAGATCAGCCGCTATCCTTGCCGCGTAAGGAGTATATGTTGCTTAAAGCATTGATGGAAAACCAAGGTCGAGTGTTATCAAAGGAGCAGCTAGAGCAAAAGTTATATCAATGGGGCGAAGAACTCGGCTCAAATGCCATTGAGGTCCATATTCACCATTTGCGTAAAAAGCTGCCAGCTAACATGATCAAAACATTGCGGGGCATTGGTTACGTCCTCGCGTGTGAGCCTCAATAAGCGCAGCGATGATGAGTATTCGTACGAAACTTTTGTTGTTATTGATATCAGTGATGGTTTTGACCTTATTTTTGGCTCTAGTTGAGGGCTACCAACGCAGTTTAGCCCGCGCCGAAACGTTATTTGATTCACATTTGCATACCCAAGCGGAGGTCCTTTTTCACAGTGGCGAGATAGCACCACAGAGTTTGCCTAATGTCATTTGGCAACGTTGGCATCAGGGCGATATTGTCGCTGGCTCGACAACTTGGATGACGCAGCCCGAGCAACCAGGCATGAGTACCCTCAATGCACAAGGACAACGCCTGCGTGTGGCTACGTATTGTCAAAACCAACAATGTGTTGCCGTTGCTGAGCCCATCGCTGAGCGTTTTGCGCTCAGTGAACAGCTGATTATGGCCATGGTGGTGCCTATGTTGTGGGGTATGGCCCTGCTGGCGCTGTTAATTAGTATCGTAGTGAAGCGTGCATTGCGGCCTTTATCGCAGTTGTCACAGGAGTTGAAAGGGCGGGCTGCTCACGATTTCACCTTGTTGCAGATGCAACCCAATGAGTCGGAAATTAAGCCGGTTGTGCAGACTCTTAATGAGCTTTTGCATCGCACCGAGCAAGCGTATTTGCGAGAACGTTATTTTGCCAGTGATGCCGCACACGAACTGCGCACACCGCTAAGTGCAATGAAAATTAACTTACATAACTTACAGCAGCGCTATGATGACGATGATGCGCAGGCGCTCGTGGAGAGTGTAGAGCGGCTAAACCATTTAGTTGAACAAATGCTCGCGCTGGGGCGCACCTCTTCCCATCAGTGGCAGGATAAGCTCGGGCCGCAATCCTTGGCACAGTTATGTCAAGCCTGTATTGCCGAGCTGTATCCGCAAATTGAAAAGAAACAGCTGGATATCAGCTTAAATGGAGAGTGCCGTGATATTCAGGGCGAAACCTTTACCCTTTCAGTGATGATAAAAAACATTATTAGTAATGCCGTGAAGTACACACCTGAAGGGGGAAAAGTGGTGATAGAGCTGCAAGACCTCGACACCGAGGTGATACTGAGTGTCAGCGATTCAGGCCCAGGCATTGCTACTGATCTTCGAGAGCGTATTTTTGACCGCTTTTTCCGTGTCGGTGGGGATAGTCACCCAAGCCATATACCCGGAGCAGGGTTAGGGTTGGCTATCGTGCAGCATGTTGTCGGACTATACCAAGGTAGGCTGGCATTGATGAGCAGTCCCTGGGGCGGTCTGCAGGTGCAGGTCACTTTGGCCAGGCAGCGAGATACCTTATGCAGCGACTGATTTGGATTATGTTGCTATTGAGCTTACCCGCTAAGGCCGAGCTCAAAGAGTTTCATCTAACCCTAAAAAACCATTTATTTTATCCCTCACGCCTAGAAATTCCGGCGGGGGAGAAAGTACGGTTATTGGTCAGCAATCACGATGCCACCCCGGAGGAATTTGACAGCTTTGATTTAAATCGTGAAAAAGTGCTATTTCCTGGACGTGTGAACGTTATTTTCATTGGCCCATTAGCACCAGGCGAATATGCCTTTTTTGGTGAATTCTCACCGGATACAGCTAGGGGAGTCGTTATCGTCAAAGCGCCTCAGGAGGGACAATGATCAATAGTGTCATCGTGACCATTAACCAGCTGTTGCCGCTTGCTATTATCGGTGTTTTTGCAATTTACTTTGTCGATAAGAAAATACAAGGCAAACAGTGGGGGGCGCTTGCTTTTTTCGTCACTGTGCCCGCCGCAGCTTATATCGCTGCACTTGAGCAATTGAGTCAGGGGTTTAACTATTTAGGCTTTGAATACTCACAAATATTGTTGATTGTGTTGCTGACCCTAAGTGCTGGCGGGCTGGCTTTTTTTCGTAATTTCATGTCAACGCTGGCGCTGTTTGCCTGTGCTACCTGTTTGTATTTAAGCCACTATGTGCCTTGGTTAATGCAGCTGCAACTCAATACCAGTGTGTTACTGGGGATTGGCTTAGGGGTGGGCATTGTGCTCAGTATGGCGGTGTTGCTCGTGTTTTTACTAGCCTGGCTGGCACAATGGCTAAATGGTTGGCTCTGTGTTGCGCTTTTTGCTTTGCATGTCAGTGGTCAGTTTATTACTTCGCTAGATATCGCCGCTGGCGCTGGGCTGATCACTTTGCCACAACCACTGTTTGATGGTCGTCAGTGGCTTGATGAGCATAGCCCAATAGGGCGACTTTTAAAGATTCTAATCGGGTACGAGGCGATGCCAACCATATTGTCTGTGTGTGTTTATCTTGGCGCTGGAGCTCTCTTGCTACTTGCCGCCTATTGGCAACGAAGGAGAATTCATGCGTTACCTTAGTGGCTTATTGCTGTTCCTCAGCTTGCCCTGTTGGGCTGATGGTATGGTGGTTGATAAGGTGTATCATCCTTATGTTTTACCCTATGAAAAAGAACTCGAATGGCGTTTAGTGTCGCATCAAAGTGACGCTGGGAATGTGCTGGCGCAGCGCATTGGTGGCGGCGGCGCTATTAGCGAAACTCTCAGTGTGGAGCTTTATGCGGTGGGTGAGCGCGATGACAATGGTGATTTTGGTCTTGCTGCTTATGAAACTGAATTGCGCTGGCAAGTTGTGGAGCAAGGTCGTTATTGGGCTGATCTTGGAGCTTTGTTTGAAGTAGAAAAAAGCCATCGTCAAAATGCCTATGAATTTACCACCGGGCTATTATTTGAAAAAGAATTTGGATCGACCAGCTTAACGCTTAATGCGTTTGCGGTTTATGAGTGGGGCGCGGATATAGATAGTGAATGGGAAAGTGAGTTTCGAGGCCAATATCGTTATCGCTGGCGTGCTGCATTTCAACCTGCAATAGAGCTATATAGCGGTGAGGATTTTATTGGCATCGGCCCTGGATTTATAGGTTTGCACCGGTTTTCAGGGCAGCGACAGCTAAAATGGGAGGCAGGCTTTATTACCGAAGTAGGTCATGGCGGTAAAGACCACAGCGTTCGTTTAGCGCTAGAGTTTGAGTTTTAAATGTGCAACCCGATTATGATTTTGCATTAAGTTGATCGACATGCCATTGTTATCAGTACATTTTCACTCAGTACTGAGTTATTAAACGGGAGCAAAAAATGACAATTAACGCCTATGCTGCGATGGCAGCAGGTAAAGCGCTTGAGCCGTACCAATATGATCCGGGTGAGCTGGCCGCTGATGAAGTTGAAATCGCCGTCGATCACTGTGGTATCTGCCACTCTGATCTATCGATGATCGATAACGAGTGGGGGATGAGTGAATATCCGCTGGTGGGCGGACACGAAGTGATAGGGCGCATTGAGAAAGTCGGCCGCGATGTCAATAATCTTGAAGTTGGACAAACAGTAGGCCTAGGTTGGCACAGCGGCTATTGCGGTCATTGCCCGAGCTGTGATGATGGCGATCAAAACCTCTGTGCCAGTGCGCAAGGGACTATTATTGCTCACCACGGTGGCTTTGCCGATAAAGTGCGCGCGCAAAGCAAAAGTGTGATCCCACTGCCTAAGGGGCTTGATGCCAAGGCGGCAGGCCCGTTGTTCTGTGGCGGTATCACTGTTTTCAACCCCTTGGTACAGTTCGATATCAAACCTACCGATAAAGTCGCGGTCATTGGTATTGGTGGTTTGGGCCATTTGGCGCTGCAATTTTTAAACGCCTGGGGCTGCGAAGTCACTGCTTTTAGTTCCAGTGATAGCAAAGCTAAAGAAGCCAAAGAGTTGGGTGCGCATCATATTATTAACTCGCGTTCGGAGCAGGCCCTAGAAGAGGCCGCAGGGCAGTTCGACTTTATTATTTCCACCGTCAATGTGAAGCTTGACTGGAATGCGTACATCAATACCTTGAAACCCAAAGGCCGTTTGCATTTTGTTGGCGCTACGCTTGAGCCGTTAGACTTAAGCGTGTTTGGTTTGTTAATGGGTCAGCGCAGTGTATCTGCTTCCCCAGTGGGCAGCCCAGGAACCATTGCTAAAATGCTCGATTTTGCCGCGCAGCATAACATTGCTCCACAAATCGAAACCTTTAAGTTTGATGATATCAACTCCGCCCTTGACCATGTCCGCGAAGGCAAGGCGCGTTACCGCGTAGTGCTAACGCGTTAATACATCCTGATACGGATTATATAATTTTTGTTGATACCAAGCCGCTTTCTCGATAGCTGAGAAAGCGGCTTTTATATTGGCCACCAATTGTGGGTCGCTATCGACATGGGCGGCGAGATAGCCATATACACTCAATTGCTCGATATCTTTGACAAAGCGTAGCTCCTTGGTGGGGACATTAAACTGTTTAGCCATAGCACCAAGGTAATTGGGATCATCAATTACTAAATCGACTTTGCCCGAAAGCAGTAGTCGATAGGAATGTTTAATATCAGCGGTTTGTACGGTGCTAAACTGACGATCGGCAAAGAACTTGGCGCTGATATCGCCGCGCTGCACAGCGATACGATAAGGATGAGCGTCGTTCACTTGGCGTAAGTTAATTTCAGAACGTGAAGCCAAGGTAACAAAACCTAAGCGGAAATATGCCACTTTGCCTAACCATTGGAATTTGTCGAGCCTGTCGGGGGTTTTGGCAACGCTGTAAAGTAAAGTGTTAGGCTTTTTTTGTGCCAGGTGAAAAGCGCGTGCCCAAGGGTACATATTGATAGTGGCATCAACATTGGCTTTAGAGAGCACATGGCGGACTATATCGGTGCTGCTACCACCTATTTGACCGTTGATCACTAATTGGTTGGGTGGGCTCAGCTCTGTGACCACTTCAATAGGTTGTGCAGCAATGCTCGTGGTCGATAATAAAATCGTTACCCACAGCGTAAAGCGAGCCAAAAACAAAGCCATAAAGCGATAAACCAAAGACACAGCACTTGTTTTTAGAATAGATAAGTTCACAGCGAATTGCGATGATTTTTTGCCCTAAACGATAAAAGGGCCTTGCGGCCCTTTGGTGAAGTATCGTTCAAGTTAGCTATTGCCTTAACCCCTTAAAACAATAACCTAGGCCGAGGAGGCCCTGTTTTGCAACTGTGGCTTCTCTTTGTTTCTAAGCAATAGAGAGGAAAAACCCAGCAATTGCGGCGCTCATGAGGTTGGCCATAGATCCTGCCAACACTGCTCTGAGCCCTAGGCGTGCGATGTCCTTTCGCCGGCTTGGCGCCATACCGCCAATCCCACCTAGTAAAATGGCTATCGAAGACAAGTTAGCAAAACCACACAGCGCAAAGGTAACTATGGCTTGAGTGTGTTCGCTTAACTGGTCGCGATAATTTATAAAGTCTAAATAAGCTACAAACTCATTGACGACTAATTTCTGGCCGATAAAACTACCGGCAATAATGGCTTCGTCCCACGGTACACCTAATAACCAGGCCACCGGCGCGAAAACATACCCGAGAATTTCTTGTAGCGTGAGCTGTGGGTAATCAAACCAACCACCAAACCAACCCAATACGCCATTAAGCAATGCAATCAGGGCCACAAATGCAAGCAGCATAGCGCCTACATTCAAAGCAAGCTGCATCCCGCTTGATGCACCTGATGCGGCTGCATCGATAACATTAACGGGCTGCTCGTGGTCGCCATCCAGTTCAGCCAAATCTTCTTTCGGGGTTTCTGTCTCTGGCACAATCATTTTTGCCATAAGGAAACCACCTGGCGCCGCCATAAAACTTGCGGCAATCAAATACTGTAAATCGACGCCAATTTTTACGTAGCCGGCCATCACTGAGCCTGCTACCGTCGCTAATCCGCCGACCATCACCGCAAACAACTCCGACTTAGTCATAGAGGCAATAAACGGCTTTACAATAAGCGGCGCTTCGGTTTGACCAACAAAGATGTTTGCCGTTGCCGAGAGCGACTCTGGACGCGAGGTTTTTAATAACCGTTGCAGCGCACCACCGAGAATTTTAATAACCCAGTCCATCACCCCGAGGTAGTACAATACCGCAACCAAGGAGGAGAAAAAGACAATGACCGGCAACACTTGAAAGGCAAACAAAAAGCCCAGTGTTTTTTCCGAGGCCAATGGCCCAAACAAAAACGTAATGCCATCGGTGGCGTAGCTAATCACTTGCGCGACCGCCGCCGACATCTTAGCGAGTATGTTTTTGCCAAATTCAAAAAATAATACAAAGCCACCGATGATGACTTGTAATAAAAAGGCGATACCAACCGTACGCAGGTTTATTGCTTTACGGTTCGTTGAAGCGCCGAAAGCGATGGCGAGTAGGGCTAGCATACCCACCAAGCTCATTAATGTTGTCATGCCCGATGTTCCCGTTATTCTTGTAGTAGGTGTTTGATTTTACTTTTTATTATATCGATTGCTACACGGTTCTTACCGCCTCGGGTCACCACTAAATCGGCGCTGTGCTTCGAGGGCTCAATAAACTGGTAAAACATCGGTCGCACTGTTCGTTTGTATTGTTCAACCACCGATTGCAAACTACGGTCACGTTGTTCAATATCGCGCTGCATTCGGCGCATCAAGCAAATATCCAGTGGCGTATCGATAAACACCTTAATGTTAAATTCGTCGCGAAGTGCTGGGTCACTTAATAACAATATACCTTCGACAATGAGTATTTTTGCTGGCAACACTCGACGCGTTTCGGCGCTGCGAGTGTGTTCGCTATAATCATAAATTGGCACATCAACTGACTCTCCCGCACGCAGATTGCGTAGGTGAGTCACCATTAACTCATGCTCAAACGCATCGGGATGGTCATAATTGGTTTTAATACGATGCGCCATCGGTAAATGAGACTGATCACGGTAGTAGGCATCTTCCTCTATAATGGCGATGGCCCCCGGCTCTAGTTCATTTACCAACTCGTTATATATTGTTTGGCTAAAAAGCGACTTCCCTGATGCAGACGCACCAGCGATCGCGATAATCGTTTGTGTCACAGACAAGCACCCAGACTGATGTAAGATAAAGGATTACTTTAGCAAATTTGCTGCTATTAATCTCTGAAGATGTCGTCCTTTACTGCTGTCTAGCGCCTTAGTGACGCAAATCCTCACGTTATTCCGACAAATGTAGCTATTATTAAGTAGTCAAAATAAGGACTTATGTCCGCTGAATGTGAACAGCCATCGTCAGTTGCGGCTGTATTCATAGCAACCCACAAAGCACGGACTTTTGTCCTGTGTCGCCTAGTAACAAGTCGTTAAAGTGGCTCCATAAAACCACAAAAGTGAGGTGAGTATGGCACGCGCAATTATCCTGATGGCTGATAGTTTAGGTATTGGTGCAGCTCCAGATGCTGATAAATTCGGTGATGTTGGCGCCAACACACTCGCTCATCTTTTGCTGGCATACGAGCAAGATAAGGGCCAGCCATTGGCATTGGCAAACTTGTCGCGTTTAGGGTTGATCGATGCATGTGAGGCTGCATCGGGGGCGAGCATTACCATTAATGAACGCCAACAACCTCAAGCAGCTTGGGGCTATGCGAAAGAGCTTTCCAGTGGTAAAGATACGCCCTCAGGGCATTGGGAAATGGCCGGTGTGCCCGTGTTGTTTGATTGGGGCTACTTTCCCGTTGAGCAACCGTGTTTCCCGCAAGCATTTATTGATGAGCTGATTGAGCGTACAGGTATTCCTGGCATCTTAGGCAATTGCCATGCCTCGGGGACCACTATTATCGCCGAGTTAGGTGAAGAGCATGTGCGCAGCGGTAAACCGATTTGTTACACCTCCAGTGACAGCGTGTTTCAGGTGGCCGCTCATGAGCAAAGTTTTGGCCTAGATAAACTCTACGAAGTATGTGAAGTTGCACGGACACTACTTGATGAGCATAACATTGGCCGCGTTATTGCCCGCCCCTTTGTGGGGGAGAGCAGCGACGACTTTGAGCGCACCGGCAACCGCCGTGATTACTCGGTGTTGCCACCGGCGCCTACGGTGCTTGATAAACTCGCGCAAGCCGGTGGTGAGGTGATCAGTATTGGCAAGATTGCTGATATTTATGCGCACCAAGGCATCACTCAAAAACACAAAGCGCCGGGCCTTGAAAACTTGCTCGAGAAAACCGCGCAAGTGATGGCTGAAGCGCCGGATAACAGTCTGATTTTCACCAATTTGGTGGATTTTGACGAAAAATACGGTCATCGTCGCAACGCTATCGGTTATGCCGAAGCTTTGAAAACCTTTGATGACTTTTTGCCGCGTATTTTCGCGCAAATGAATGACGACGATTTATTGTTAATCACTGCGGATCACGGCTGTGATCCCACTGCAGCTGGCAGCGACCATACCCGTGAGTATGTCCCAGTCATTGCCTATCGGCCGGGGATGACTCCGGTGGCGCTGGGCGAGCGTGAAACCTTTGCCGATATGGGGCAAACCTTAGCGCAGTGGTTTAACTTACCTGAGCTAGACTATGGTACAGGGTTTAAAGCGGCGCTAGAGCGCTAAGAACGAATAGCAAGAGGATAGAATATGAGCACGCCACACATCAGCGCAGCCCCAGGTGACTTTGCCGAAACGGTACTTATGCCAGGCGATCCACTTCGTGCGCAATACATCGCTGAGCACTTTTTGGATGATGCCAAACAAGTCACCAGTGTACGTAATATGTTTGGCTTTACTGGCACCTATAAAGGTAAGCCTGTGAGCATCATGGGCTCGGGAATGGGTATTCCCTCTATGTCTATCTATGCGCGTGAGCTGATTGTTAGCTTTGGCGTTAAAAACATTATTCGCATCGGCACCTGTGGTGGCATTGCCCAAGACACCAAAATTCGTGATGTTATCTTTGCTCAAGGTGCAAGCACCGACTCTAACGTGAACCGCGCCCGCATCAGTGGTTATGACTACGCCGCGATTGCCGATTTCGGTTTGCTAGAAAATGGTGTGCGTGCAGCCCGCGACTTAGGCATTGATGCCAAAGTAGGAAATGTATTCACCACCGATACTTTCTACCAGGCCGATGGCAGCTTTTATGAGCAGCTAAACAAACTGGGTGTGTTAGCGGTGGATATGGAAACCGCTGGCTTATACGGTGTAGCCGCTGAATATGGTGCCAAAGCCATGGCGTTGTTTACTGTGAGCGATCATGTGATCACCGGCGAAGCAACCCCAGCGGAAGAGCGCCAAAGCACGTTTAACGAAATGGTTAAAATCGCGCTTGAATCAATTTAAATAAATTTAGTTAACGCAAAGTAACGTCTTTGCGGTGCACTATGCCATCTGCCCATGGCCAGTGCGCACAGAGTTCCTTGGTAATACGTAAATACGTTAACCCAAAGCCCCCACCTTTTAGGTGGGGCTTTTTTATGTCTGAAAAAAATGACCGCTTTGGCTTATTTTTATAGCAAATGTAGCCCGCTTGCCAGAACACCTAAAACGGCCCTCACTAAGTATGAGGAGTCGATACCAGCAGTAAAACTATGCTGTAAATTATAAGTAGACCTCGTTAAGGAAGTTGGGGCTTGGCCTAAGCTACATTATTATCGAGCAAGAAAGTTATCGAAGGCTATTTCGCTGCTCGGCCTAATTGCTTTATTTCATTTACCCAAGCAGACTTATCGGATTCAGAGGCCGCAACTACCGAGCCAAATAAACTCACTGCGCTGGGCTGAAACCCACTGAACTGTAAGGTGAAGATATCGAGTTGTGCAATAACCGATGCGACTTGGTCTTGTAGGCTCTGCGGCGGTGCATCCATGGTTAAGATGATGCGTGAGGTTTTGTCGGTGAGTAGAGGCTCGGGTGTATAGCCTTGGTACTTAAATGCGAACCCGGGCAGGAAACTTCTATCAAACAGGCCTTTGAATTTTGCTGGAAGGCTGCCCCACCAAATAGGCGAAACGATCACAACATGATCTGCCCAGGCAACTTGTTGCTGAAATACCTGTAAATCAGGTTCTAAAGGTTGTTCATCATCATAGCCACAATCCAAGCTAGGATTGAACTGCAATGCCGACAGGTTAACTCTTTGGGTATTATTTTGCTCCCTCGCTTCACACTCATAGGTATCTGCTAAGTGTTGGCAAAAGCTTGAGCGTTTTGGGTTAGCGTTAATGATTAGGATGTTTTTTGTCATCGGGTGTACTTCCGTAAGGTGAAAACTCGATGACTATCTTAAGCTCTGCCCCTAGGGGCAGAGTCAAGCCTGCTGAATATGGGGGCATGAATCGAGGGTGGATAAACAGCGCTCTACAGCGTCTATACGCTTTAAAATATCGGATTGCTGAGTGAGTAATTTGTTTTTAATTTCAGCTAAAAACCCGTGCACCCGTGACCAATCAAGCGTACCGTTGTTGTAGATAAGCGCATCTTTTAATTCTGCCAAAGTCGCGCCTAAGGCTTTTGCCTCCACAATCAATAACAACACTTCTACATGGGACTTATTATACACCCTGTAGCGCCCTTGCCTTGGTGGTGCGGTTATTAACCCTCGGGCTTCATACAAACGGATGGCTTTAACGGATAACCCGGTCCTTTTGGCAACTTCACCTATATACATGATGGTCCTTGTTTTCTTTTATACTTTATAGAAGTTAGGTTTGCGGTTCTAGGCAAACTTAAGCATGCAGGGCGGGTATCTTTCTAAGCCCTCTGTAGGTTTTTTCTAAATAACAATATTTTTGCTTAAGATTCAAATGCAAAGATTGCTTTTAGCGCCAGTAGGGCTAACAATTGAGTTATCGATTGAGCACCAGTTGGAGCGCCGCATAGTGCTACGAAAAATCCTTATCGTAGAAGACACCCCTACTATCGCCCGGGTGCAAAAGCACATTTGTTTGCAAGCGGGCTATGAGGTTGATATTGCTGACTCTAAAGCGAAAGCCGAGGCGCTGATTGCAAAAAACAATTACTTTTGCGCTATTGTCGATTTTATATTGCCCGATGCGCCGCAGGGGGAGGCCATACCTTGTAGTACAAAGGCGAAAATTCCTACCATAGTGATGACCGGCAGCTTAGAGAGCAAAACTCGAGAAATTGTAGACCGCCACCCCATCATTGATTACATCACCAAAGAAAACAAGCAGGCCTATCAGTACCTAAAGCGTCAGCTCGAGCGCTTGCCGCGCAATGAGAGAATAAAGATATTGGTGGTGGATGACTCAGCGACATCCCGAAACTATGTGAGTGGCCTGCTTAAGCGCCATAAATATCAGGTGCTGGAAGCGCGAGACGGCTTAGAAGCTTTGGCCAAGCTGAAGCAGTATAATGATATTTCTGTAATCGTAACTGACCATGAGATGCCGAAAATGCGAGGTGAGGAGCTGTGCATTGAGGTTCGTCGCATTTACACTGAAGAGGATATCGCCATTATCGGTATTTCTGGGGTGGAGTCTTCGCATTTATCGGCGCGATTTTTAAAAAATGGCGCCAACGATTACCTGCGTAAACCTTTTAACCCGGAAGAGTTTTACTGTCGGGTAAGACAAAACGTAGAAATGCTCGAGCAAATTCGAACCATCCGTCGCCAAGCAAACTCGGATTACTTAACCGAGCTGCCGAATCGGCGTTATTTTTTTAGCCAAGTGAACAAATCTCTAAAGGCGGCTGCGCAGCAACAGCAACCAAGTATGATTGCCATGTTAGATGTTGATCATTTTAAAGCGGTGAACGATCGCTACGGCCATGATGGTGGCGATGAGGTGCTCAAGGCATTGAGTAAGGCATTATGTGAGCATTTTGATTATGAGCAAGTCGCACGTATGGGCGGTGAGGAATTTGCGGTGTATTTTGCCGCTGAAGACCCACAGCACTGTTTGCAAAAACTGGAGGCTTTTCGCCGCTTTGTGCACACTCAAGGTGCGGCATTAACCCCGCAGAGCATTGCATTTACTGTCTCTATCGGGGCTGCCTACGGCATCAGCGATAATATTGAAGCGTTGATAAAAGCCGCCGACGTGCAGCTTTATCATGCTAAAGACTCTGGCAGAAATACAGTTGCCTATGCCCCGCTTAACACTGACTCGTAAGTACCAAGGTCACATAGCAGGTATTCAGTGCCGTTGCAGTTTGGCGTAAAAAGTTGTGAGTTCACACCCAGCGGTTATGTCTCGTGGGTGTGACGCCTAGATATGAATGTGATTCACTCGGTGCGCGTGATCACCACTTTGATCACCGGGTTGTCAAAGCGATGTTGAGCGCCTAAAGCCGATTGCGCTAAGCCATCATCGGCACTCACCACGCCAGGGTGCAAAGCCACAAAGTTAGTGTCGTCTCTTATTGCGTTGAATCCTTCACCCATACCGGCAGGACCTGGGATAAACTGCGCAAGTTCAGAGTTGCCCTCGGTGCCAGCATCATACCCATGGCCATAGAGCGATATGCTTTGCCCAGCAGCCAGTGGCGTTAAATCCACGGCGTTAACACCCGTAAACGCATCATTGGTATTGACCAACATGGTTGCTAAGGTCAACTTACTATCAGCAACATCCTCTACTGACAGGGTAAATTCATCGGTATGACCAGGGCTGATAGGCGCTTCTCCACCATAGTGTGCAATCACCTCTGTCTTTGCTAGCAGCGCCGAGTTATCGCCCCCTTCAGCAAGTGCTTCGAGAGCACCTGAAGCCGGCTCACCAATACGCCAAAATTGACCTTGCTGATGCAGTACGCCAGCGATAGGGCTCAATGGTTGTGCTTGCGTTAAATTGGTCAGTGTGACCTGATAACGATATTGCACCGGCTCTGGCGTGTCCACGGCTGCCGTGGGTTTTGTGTTATCAGAGCCGCAAGCACTTAAACCAAGCACCACTAGAGCACTTAAACCCAGTGCTCGAGGGAAATGTGTTTGCAAACGCATGCTCACCCCCTACTGCACAGTAATTGTTAGCTTAGCGACAGGGTTCAACCATCGCTGGACGCTGTTATTGATGTCGCTTTTTCCCGCTGATGCACTGTCATCGCCAAGGTTACCGGGGTGAATGTGCACCAGCGTATTGCTCAATTCGTTGGTGACGCCGCTGCCCCCATTGCCAATGAGTTCCTCTAAAGGCGGTGGAACCGGCATACCAGGCACACCTGGGGCACCGCCGCCGCGTATTTCATCGTTGGCTTCAGTGCCGGCATCATAGGCGTTAAGGTATACATGGTAAGTTCCGGGTTCGCTCGGTACAGGCCAATTGCTAAGGCCAACAAAACCATCGTTGGTGGGTAGCATCATCGCCACCAGCGATAAATAGGTATTACTTTCACTGGTGGTGAGGGTGCCTTCGCCACTGTGTCCGGGCGCAAGCAAACCTTGCGCGGGGTTGGCAAGCACATCACCGCCAGCGACTTCTACTTGGTTAACAAGACCGTCGATGGCACCGCCTTCGGCCATGGCTTGTAATTCACTGGAGGCGGCAGTGGCAACGCGAAACAATTCACTGTTGCTATCGTGGGCAGCCACCAGCAGGGGCGTGAAATACATACCTTGGGTTAGGTTTTGCACTCGCACATCAAGTTCAGCAGCGCCCGCAGTGTGGCAAAGTGTGAGTGCAAGAGCGCTCAGGGTCATTTTTGGCAACGATTTCATCTCGAATCCTCTGTTATTCATATGCCGATCACAGCGCGTTTTGCACTGGCAAAGGCAACCTAGTTATGGGAAGTTCGTGAATGCGAATCGGCCGTTTCATCACTCAGCTAAGACAGACCTTGTGGTTCTCAGTTAACTTTCAAATAACATCAATCTTTTTTATTTGTCGGCTCAAATGCCGTGAAAAACCAGGGGGAGTGTGACTTGATAAATAAACAGAGAGTGACGCCGCGTGGGTCACTCTAGCGTGCATTCAACGGTTACTCACTGGCTAGGCGCGCTTGCTGAGTCAGTTGTTGATGCACATTGTTGACTAATTCCTGTGGGATACAGAGCTTATTCGCTAACGCATCAAGATATTGCCCAGAGATGGGCTGACTCAGGTCTATGGCGCTGGCACTGGCGGCATAGACTTCGATACCTGTTTGCGCATTTGGTACAGCATTAACCAGCTCCGACAAGCTCATGGGCTGGCGCAGCTCATCAAATAACATGGCTTTTTCATGGGTTTGCAAGTCCATGTTTTCTACTTGCGCAAAAATGCGTTGTCGCTCTTGCTCGTCTATATGACCATCGGCGTAGGCGGCTGCAATCATCGCGCGCATCAGCAGCAGTTGACCGCCTTCGTTGTCATCTTCCACAACGTGTTCAAAGCTTTGTTGTTGCATAGGAGTCGAGTGATAATTAAAGTTGCCTGAGCGTTGATGTGCTGTACTTGGTTCAGCAGCTGAACTTTTTTGTGCATACTGCTGATATGCCTTCCAAGCAAGGCCACCAATGGCGGCAAGGGCACCATACTTCATCACTTTCTTAGAAGTCTTTTTGCCACTTTTGCCGGTGGCTAAGCCACTTAGACCACCGCCAGCGACACCGCCTAGAAAGCCGCTTAGTGCGCCTGATTTATTTAAACTCCCTACGAGTTTTTGTAAGTCTTTCATTGCCCTTTCCTTATATCCATATTTACTTGGCTACTGTGAGCATAAGTCATGGCTACGTAAATAAAAACAACCAGCTTGTTACAAAACAATACAAAAGTACGTGAGACAAAGGAAGCCAGAGGTATACACCGCACTGTTTTAATTTTTGCGTCACTAAAAGCACAAAAAGATGATAAAAATAAAATGTTTATACGCTTTTAATGTAACAAAGCATTTTCATTCGTGGTCTAGGGTGAATAAGGAGTCTAATAAAAAGGAACATGTTATGAATAGAAAAAGACCGACCAACACCGAAGCGCAAGCTGATATGACCCCAATGCTTGATGTGGTTTTCATCCTGCTTATTTTCTTTGTGGTGACAACCTCATTCGTTCGCGAGCACAGTTTGAGTGTTACCCGTCCCGAGTCTAATTCAGCGGTATCAGCAGAAAATAAAACCTTGATGATTCAAGTCACTCACAGTAACCATGTGGTGATGGCGGGGAGGAATATCGAGACCTCACAAATTGCCAGCAACATCGCCCGCATATCTGCTACAGAGCCATTCTCTTCGGTTGCCATTCGCGCGCATGAGCAAAGCCGTCATCAGCAAGTTGTGACGGTCATGAATGCTGTACGCGAAATGGGGCAGTGGCCCATTGCGTTAGTTGATTAACGGCCTGTATTCAACGCCGGTGTCATTAGCCAATATGACACTGGCGCTTTTCTCAAGGTTGGTGAAAGTTTGTTGCGCTCAACGTAGTGAACGAAGCCATTAATCGCTGCTTGATCTGTGGGTCAGATTGCTTATTAATTGCTAAGCATGCAGGGAGATCGCGGCTAAAATTCTCCGGCAGAGCTGCGGTAATATTGTCTGTATCATGCACTGAGGTATTAATTAATAACACATAATCTAACCGGCCATTACGGAGGTTTTGCGTTAATACATCAATATTGGTCGTCACCATCAGGTTTTTGCCTTCGATAAACCCTTGATTGAGTAATAAAGAATGTGCAACCGAGCCACGACTCACGCCCACTAAGCTCGTTTTTGCGTCAGCCAGAGAGCTTGGGGCCAGGTCATGACGGTTTTTGAGTTTATACAGATAAACCTCCAAAGGAGGAACCAGAGGGCATAACCAATCAAAACGCTCACTGCGTGTGGGGGTTTTTAATATGGTAAAAATAAGGGTATTGGCAGAGGATTCTGCTTGTTTGTAGGCTCGCTTCCATGGCAACACTTCAATGCTGTAATCAAGGCCGGCATGATGCATAAGTTGCTGTACGCGCTCGGTGGCATCTCCTCGCACCTGGCCCTGCTTATCAACATAGCTTAACGGCGGCAACTGCTCGGTCACCAAAAAAACCTTATTCTGGGCTATGCTCAAACAGCTCACAAGGGGTAATAATAACAGCCAATACTTCACATCAATCTACTCAATCCTTCGTCCCAAATAAGCCTAGGAGATAAACTAAGTTTTAGCAAAATCAATTAAGTATGGGTTCAGGGACATCTTGCTAAGTTATAATCTCACTCCTGTTAATGTTCCTTTGAACCTTTATTGTTGTTAAGCAGGTTGGCCAGTTACTTTTGTAGCTGGCTTTTTTTTGCCTGAAACACAGCAAACTGGCATCATAGGGGCTGAGAGAATTATAAAAAAGGAAATAGGCATGTCTAAGTTAGTTTGCTTTATATTCAGCGGCTTACTTTTTGTTTTTGGCACTATGGCCAGCAGTTATGCCAATACCCCCGAGTCGGCGCTGCCGGCGCAACAGGCGAAAGGGCTAACACCAAACCAAGAGCAACAAACACAGCAGGTGGTTAAGGATTTAAATGAGCCCATGTATCGCCCGTTGATTGAGCGTTACATCCTCGATGAGCTCAAGGCGGTGCGCCAAGACCAACAGGCTTTGCGTGCCGAATACACCGAAAAGATTGCTCACGCGCAGCTAGAAACCGCTGATCGCGCTATTGTCTACACCACAGACACCATTAACAATGTGTTCTTTATTCTTACCGCGACGGCGTCAATTTTGGTGTTAGTTGGGTGGAACTCACTACGCGATGTAAAAAATAAGGTTGAAGACATTGTTAACTCCCGCGTCAGTGCCATTACCGACGAATATGAAGCGCGCCTAAAAGATTTAGAAGAGCAGCTTCGAGGTCGCTCAGAGGAAATCCTCAACAACCAGAAGAAGATCACCATCACCAACGAAATTCATTCATTGTGGATGCGTGCTAATTTAGAGAGTGACTTTGCTACCAAGGTTGAGATTTACGACGAGATCCTCAATCGTAAGCCTGAAGATGTTGAAGCTATCGCCTATAAGGCGGATGCCTTACTCGAGCTTGGTGATACCCAAGAGGCAATTAGTTTGTGTAATCAGGCGCTAGAAATTGACTCAGATTATGGCTATGCCTATTGGCAGCGGGCTTGTGCATACGCACTAACACACGAGCACAGCGATGCCTTGGCGGATATTCGTATGGCCTTAGACTACTCGCCTAACCTGCGCAATGAGCTGTTGCACGAGAGCGCGTTTGCCAGCTTACATGACAACGATAGCTTTAATGAAATCGTTAATGGCTAAAGGAATTTGGAGGGGGTAGCTGGTGCTACGCCCCTAGCTGGGACGTAAAAATTGGTCGATGGCTTCGGCGAGTTGTTCGTCTAGATGTTCTTCAAAATCACTACGTTGGCTGCCAAAGTGAGCGAGAAATTGCTCGGCCTGTTGCAGTGATAAACGCTTGTTACGCAGCGTGTAGCTGACTTCATCTTTGCTTTTATCGTAACGCGGCACAAAACGGTAAGTGGCAAATTCGGGAGCGCTGATATGCTGTTGTGCGTAGGCACAAAACCCCTCTATGTGATCTTTGCCATCCGGCCCCAAACATCCCGGTTCAACACGGTATAATAACTGTATCTGTGGTGGGGTGTTTGCTGCCATGGCTTTCCTCAGTTACTTGCGCACACCTAGCAGTTTAGCTGGTAGTTTTAAAAAACAACACTTTTTGTACTTTGGCGTCTTTCACTTGATAACTGGTGACCACCTCAGAGCGTTTATCAATAACTTCAGGGTCTGTACTGCACGACTCTGAAAGCTCTTGGTCAATAACAAAGCTACCATGAACAATACGCTTGATAGGGGCGGTATTTACACACTGTAATTTTTTAAACATTAGGCCATAGCGGGCTATGAGTTGCTCTTTGCCAGTGAACATCAACTCGTTGGGGAACATATAAAATGCCACATCCTCAGCGAAGTAGCTAATGAAGGTGTCGATGTCTTTGTTGTTATAGGCATCCACCAAGGCATCCACGACTGCAACCGCTTGTTGTTGTTCTTTACTGAGCTTTTTAACCGCTTTCTTTTCGGCTTTTTTGATGGCTTGCTCAAGCGCTTGTTGCTGCGCTGGCTCTTTCTCAAGCGGCGTTTGTTCGCCGTAGGCATTGCCAATAAAGTTTAGGCATAGCAATGACACAATTAGGTATTTCATTTGTTGGTCCTTTTTTACCAATACTGCTCTACGGTGATCTGCCCTGGCGTGCGCCGTCGGTTGCGTGTATAGCCTAGTTCTTGAAGGCAGGCACTGGTGTCTTTTACCATCTCAGGGTTACCGCAGATCATAAACTGTGCCACATCTGGGCTGGCACTGAGCTGAACATGATCAAAAAGTTTGCCACTTTTTATTAACCCGGGAATACGCTCACTCAACATGCCATCGACATTTTCGCGGGTGACCACGGGCACATAGTGTAGTTGTGGATACTGCTGTTGCAGCTGTTTAACCAGTGCTTGATAGCTTAAATCTTGCTGCTCTCTTACGCAGTGTACCAACACCACGTGAGTAAATTTTTGCCATACATGTGGCTGTTGCAGTATTGATAAAAACGGGCCAATCGCGGTGCCGGTACTAAGCATGTACACTTGCTCGCTGCTGGGTACTTCATCAAGCGTGAAAAAGCCCGTACTCTGCTCGGCGATGCGTACCTCATCACCGGGTTGTAAGTTGGCCAGCGCCTCAGATAGGGCACCATCGTCAACCTTAATTAAGTAAAACTCGAGGTCATCACTGCTAGGAGGGTTTACAAATGAATAGGCTCGGGCCACACGCTCACCGTCTACCTCTAACGCAAGCTTAGTGTACTGCCCCGCAGTAAAAGGGGCGATGTCGGCGTGGACCACCAGCGAGAATAACTTATCATTCCACCACTTCACTCGGGTCACTTTTGCGCTCAGCCAATTAGCCATTTCGCCTCCAGTAATGTCTTTTTACTCAATAAGTTAACTGTGGCAACTGTGAGCTATAAAGTCAATGAGTTTTAATTTTTGGTACAGTTGCTAGAAAGCGCTAACAGTATCAGTATAGCGCTGTGCGGCTGCTCTGGCGTGGTTGCTGGGTAAAGCTTTAATAGCGCCTGGGAGGAGATTCCGATGTTTAGATCAGTGCGCGCTGCTGAAGCCGCGCGCGAAACTGGCTCGGGGTGCAGTTCTTTATTGTTTGAAAGCGTCGGTTAAAATTAGAAATGTTGTTGAATCCACATTGATCGGAGATCACCGCCTTTTTGCTTTCGCTACTGAAACTAGTTGATTTAAATACAGTAATAAGTATTAATAAGACTAATTATATTTAAGGATGAAAATAATGGTTCGCTTGCTCTTTACCTTCGCTTTATTGTTACTTACCACTTCTAGCCTTGCGCAAAGTAATCTATTCGTCGACAAATACAAAGGCGGCCGCACCAAGGCTGACGCCCATTACAGCTATATGCCTGTATTAGTGCTAGGCAAAGGTGATCAACGTATAGAGTTAGCGGGGGAGTATCGCGCTTACATGCAGGAGATTGAGCCTAGCGCCAAGCTCGGCTTTTCACATCTACTTGCTGATGTTAAAGCCAAGCTGGAGGCCAAGGGTTTTAGCACACAGGTTTATTGCGTTCAGGAGTGTGATAAACGCACTTACGCTCGGCTAATTGATGATACCTTTCGCGATACAGTGTTGTATCGCTTAGGTTATTACAATGTGCAGGAAAACCGATTTGGCTATCTGTCAGCGATGAAAACAGTGAATGAGCAGCCACGTGCAGTTATGCTGTTTGCTAAACAAGAACGCAGCGGAGGGCTTTCCTTAGGCTATGAGCAAATTGCATCGTTGCCTATGCCTGATGCGGGTCTTAGCGTGCAACAAGACTTTGAGATTGATGCGTTGGATTTTAGTCAGCTAAAAGCCAAGGAAAAAGATGCAAAAGGCAGTGCTGATCACCCATTAATCGAGCGCTTCCCTGGCAGTTATATCAAAAGCAGCGGCGTGAGTGATTATGAACCCTACCCGTTAATTGTCGGTCAGTATAAAAAATCAATTCCGGTGCGCACCGTCGGCGGTAAAGTGACCACGCTAAACTACCGTATTGATAAAACGGTTGGACCTTATGCAGTCCATAAAAACTACATGAATGCACTGACCCAAGCTGGGTTCACTATTATTTATGAGTGCCAAGCACGTAGTTGTGGCAACTATATCTTGCGTGATAATTACCGCGATACCATTTTTGCTAAGCGTCATGATTCTGATATTTATAACATGACTGAAAAAAGCAACTTTTACTTGTTTACAGCTGAGAAAGACACACCTCATGGCAAGCTATACACATCGATGTACAGCCTACAACGTAGGGCCAAGGAAAGTGTTGAGTTGGTGTTTGATATTATTGAAGAAAAAGGAGTTAGCCACGTAGCTTTAAATATCGACAGTGATAATCTTTTAAAAGAAATACAAAACACAGGCAGTGTTTCTTTGTATGGTATTGAGTTTGATTTTAATAAACACACCATTAAACCTAGCTCAAAAGCGCAATTGGATGAAATTGCAAAGTTCTTAACACAAAGGGCTGATGTTTCTTTGTATGTGGTTGGTCACACCGATAACAAAGGTGCATTTGACTACAACCAAGACTTAGCTAGTCGACGCGCTCAAGAAGTGGTGAACACCCTAGTTCGTGATTACCAAATAACCCAACAGCGATTGCAAGCGGTGGGTGTCGGGCCAGTCGCTCCGTTGGCTGCAAACGACAATGACGATAATATGCAGCGTAACCGTCGCGTTGAGTTGGTACTTAAAGCACCCATGTTCCTATAACCAAGCAGTTAAGCCCTGCCTCAGGTTGCAGGGCGCTATGGTTGAATATAAGTTGTTCTGTGGCCTTGTTTTACAAAAGCACTGGTCAGTTATACAAAAAGCGCTGAGCCAGAACCAAAGACTCAATAATATTGGCAAAGCGTAAATTAATCGAAATGAGGACGCAGCTGCTCACGCATTTCCATCATATTGCCAGGGTGGATTTCCCAGCGGTTTTTATCTTCGAACTCAAAATCGATTTTAAAGCGCCCTGTCTCACCATCCATTTGAAACAGCAGTTTTATAAAACGCCAATCGCATTGCTCGTAAACTTCTTCACGGAATTCGAGTAAGGTATCCTCGAGCAACAGCAAGTCGTCTTCAATCCTGGCTGTAGCGAGCTCTACTTTATCGTTATCGTATAGGAAACCAGAGTTAGCGATGTGTCCTTCGTTAAATTCAAAAACAAACGAAAACGCTGTCCATGGGTTTTGCTGTACCTTCTTGCAGCGTAGAAATAGATCTGCAATGTATTGGAGACGTTCCATTGGTATATTCATACGGTGTCCTCTTGTAGGCGTTTGATGCATAAAATCGACAACCAACGCCAAAATAGCGATTAATCGAAATGAGGGCGCAACTGCTCACGCATTTCCATCATATTGCCAGGGTGAATTTCCCAGCGGCTTTTATCTTCAAATTCAAAATCGATTTTAAAGCGCCCGGTTTCGCTTTCCATTTGAAACAGCATTTTGATAAAACGCCAATCGCATTGCTCATAAACTTCCTCACGGAATTCGAGCAATGTGTCGTCTAACAGCAAAGGATCGTCTTCTATTTCCGCAGAGGCAGGGCGTACTGCCTCTGCGTTATATATGAAACCGGAGTTGGCCATATGGCCATCATTGAATTCGAAAACAAACGTAAACGCTGTCCATAGGTTCTCTGCTACGTCCTCACAACGTAGGAAGAGATCTGCAATGTATTGGAGTCGTTCTGTTGGTATATTCATACTGTGTCCTTCTGTAGGCGTTTGATGCATAAAATCGACAACCAACGCCAAAATAGCGATTAATCGAAATGAGGGCGCAGCTGTTCACGCATTCCATCATATTGCCAGGGTGGATTTCCCAGCGGCTTTTATCTTCAAACTCAAAGTCGATTTTAAAGCGCCCTGTTTCACCATCCATTTGAAACAGCAGCTTTATAAAACGCCAGTCGCATTGCTCATAAACTTCCTCACGGAATTCACGAAGAGTATTGCTAAGCATTAACATATCCTCTGCTATTCTAGCTGTTGCGGGTTCAACCTTGTCGCCATTATATAAAAAGCCGGAGTTAGCTATATGGCCATCATTGAATTCGAAAACAAACGTAAACGCTGTCCATAGGTTTTCTGCTACGTCCTCACAACGCAGGAAGAGGTCGGCAATATATTGGAGTCGTTCTGTTGGTATATTCATATTGTTCCCGTATCAGCGCTCTCGGGGCTTGCTAAATTGAGCTCAGAGTTAGATAGGTCAAAGCATGGCTCACGTTAAGAGTTCTTCGAAGATAATATCGATATTTGCTAAGAGTTCGTTATGGATTGGTGCGGTAAAATATCTGGAAGTTAGGACTCCAAAAGTAAAAGCCTTTCCTTCAGGAAGCTCGTCTCTAGGGTTCTTCTCATATTGAGCGCAGGCCAAAATAAACGCCAGTTGCGCCATTATCTCGGGCTTAACGCTGGCAATTGAGTCATCCGTTTCCAGCTTGAGTAACCTCAACGCATTTTGAGTCGCGCTCTCAAGTCTTATGAAATTCATTGTGCCAGTGCCTTGAGCTTTGATATCTGATCCTGTCATTTCACAAGGCATTAAATAACAAGGCCTTTTTTAAAAATTCCTAAGAGATGATTAACAATGCCAACGGTTTTGCTGTACGAAAAGTACCAGACTGATTGGCTGATACTTTTCGCAATCGAAGACCTATAGTAGGCAAATCAGAATAGGCATCAATCGAAATGAGGGCGCAGCTCTTCTCGCATCTCCATCATATTACCTGGGTGGATTTCCCAGCGGCTTTTATCTTCAAACTCAAAGTCGATTTTAAAGCGCCCGGTTTCGCTTTCCATTTGGAACAATAACTTTATAAAACGCCAGTCGCATTGCTCATAAACTTCCTCACGGAATTCACGCAAAGTATTTCGTAGTAATAGAGGCTCCTCTTCAATGCTTGCTGAAGCGGGACGCACTGCCTCACCGTTATAAAGGAAACCAGAGTTAGCTACATGACCTTCGCTAAATTCAAAGACAAACGCAAACGCTGTCCATGGGTTTTGCTGTACTTTCTTGCAACACAGGAAGAGATCAGCAATGTATTGAAGTCGTTCCATTGGTATATTCAAATATCTAAAGCCCTACTCATTGTGATGCTTAAGCGCATTCTTTAAAAGCTCGCAGAACACCTTCGTTTAAAAGCTCATCATCGGTCAACCAGAAGTCTTGAAAGTTTTCCTTAAATTTGCGGCTGGGTCGGCTAAAGTTAGTGATCCTAAAACCCTTTCTAAGTGGTGCGCCAACGTTCATTTCTCTATAAATAGTTACCTTTTCGCCATTTACAAAGATATCCGTTCGGTTTACTCCGGAAGGTAGACCTCCCTCTGAAGAGCTGCTCCAGAATTTCTCTTCTATTGTTTTCGCAATTAAAGGAAGAGTAAGTTTTGGGAATTCAACTTGGTTAACATAAAAGTCAGGGATATCCGGTTTGCCATATTTCGGGGGAGATAGATTAATGAGCACATCTATAGATTCGCTCGATATAATAAGAAAATGTTTTTTTGAATCAGGCGAGCCTTTTTTGAATACAACACACATGTCAGAAGGCAAGTCAAAGGGATTTAATAATTTCATACCGTTACACTCTTGGAGCTTTAATAAGCTTAACTGCATTTTCAAGTTGGTTGATTTCAAGAGGGTCTCTTTCAAACGTGAAAGATTCAACCACGCCGTAGTTACCTTTAGTTTTGCTACCCCAATCTGAGGACTTATCGATTTTCGTTAAGCCGTTACCACTAAACAGTTGATTGGCGCCAAATTGGTTCATAATTCTGAACCTAGCCAAACTTTGATTTTGATTATTATTGTTTTCTATCTCTAAAAATTCTTTAAAATCCTGCTCGTCAAATATGTTACCTCCTTTTTCTTTATATGTTTCAATAGTCTTTTCAAACTCAATGGCACCTTCTTCACTTAGCACTTCATCGATTACCCCTTGGGGAATTTTCCGCTCTTTCAAGTCGCCTTTTAGCTCGCGTTTGCTAAAGTCTTTCATTTTCTCGAACGTAGGAATAAAGGTTTCCCGTTCGGCTTTTGGCGGCATTGAGTGTGAGTCGATGATGGCTAAAGTAAACTCTTGATCTGGGGATATCTCCTTATGATCAATACCGAATAAGGCGGCCAGTAGCATTGGGTCTGTATCCGCATTTTCCATTTGATCGAAAGTAGTTGCCCAATATGGAGCTCTTTTTGAATCTGGTCTGGGGAAGCCAAGACTGGTGTTTTCCGCTTTACTTACATCACCGAAGATTAGCCTCACAAAGAAACGGTCGTTTAGTTCACCTTTTTCGGCTAATTCCGTAAGTTCACTCTGTGAATATTTAGGTTGATATTCGCCGGTCTCTTCTAGACGTTTACGCGCATCCGCCAAGCGCTGCACACACTCTTCCATGCTTTGCGGTGGTGCTTTTTTTGGTGCTGGCGCTTTTTTAGCGCTTGCTTCACTTGCTTGCGGTTCGCTCGCTTTGCTGGTATCCGCTTTTTTGCCTGCGCCGGTGACCACTGGGGCTGAGCTTGTGGAACTGGGTGCGGGTGCCTTTTTCTCTGGGCTTGCCAAATCGGCGCCGCTGCTGCGCTTCGGTGCGCTTGAGCCAGCGGCATCGCTACTGCGTGTTTTATCTGATTTTTGCAGCTGTTGTTTAACCACGTTAGGGTGCTCGGCAATATCCCACAACTCGAACATCACTAAGCGTTCATCCACCAAAGCTTCGGCCACCTCGTTAAGCTGTGAAGTGACAGGCTTATAGCCTGAGCCGAAGCTGGTGATATGTAAATAGTCGAACAAGGTGCTAATAATAAACTGACTATTGCGCCATGGGTCGAGATCATGCAAAAACTGCTCGGCGAATACACGCCCGGACCGAAATGCATAGATGGGATGGGGAAGCATAGGATCATCGGGGATATGTTCAGGGCGACACACCAAATGAGGATGACCAAAACTGCAATACACAATGTAACCGCGAGCGAATGCCGCAGGTGTTACTGGGTTGTAATCCTTGACAAGACTAGAGCTTTCCATAGCACACATAAATTGTTTTTAACTGGCGACAATATTACCCGATATGATGCCTAAAAAAAAGCACAATAAAAAGAAAGCGCCCAGTCAGGGCGCTTATTCTACGCTATGGTGAAGGGGGGCCAATTCCTATGCACACCCCCTGTTTGAATCCAGTTAGAGAGGAACAAAAGGTGGTTGCAATTGCAAACCCTTCGCACGCTTTTACGGAACTTTATAAATAGAGTGATCACTTTTATTTTAAAAAATAACAATCGCGTCTATCTCGTGGCTAGAGAACTAGCGCCTTACTTTAATGCGTGGGCTTAGGTGATTTGTTAGTTGCAACCTAGCATGCCTTTGTTATACTCGGCGCGAACTTTCAGTAAGTAGTGAAAGTTCCTAACCAATATTTCGTAATTAAACCCGAAGTGGATGTACATAGTGCTTTCAGCTAACACGAACAATTCAACCTTGCTAACGCAACCGCTGGTGTTGGGCGCGTGCTTTGGTCGTGGTGTTGTGCTTGCTTGTGTGCTCTTTGCGCTTAATACGGCGTTGTTGCTCAGTGGCTCCCTTGGAGATGCCATCGAGCTTGAAGCGCTAATGGGCGAAGGTTTAAGCCAAGAGCCTTGGTTGGTGGCGGCGATGCAGTTTTTTGCCCAGCCGGTGCTTAGCGCCCAGTTGTTAGTTGGTTTATGTTGGTTATTGTTTCATTTTTTTGCGCCTAAGCGCGCAGCCATTTCGCTGCGTAAAGCGGCGTTTGCCTTTGTCGCTCCCACCCGTTGCCAGAATCCTCAAGGCGCGCATGGGTGCCGCGCTCCTCCATCAGTTGCCGGTTGATTGTTTTAGTTGCTATCCCCTAGGAAATGCGTGTCCTCGGTAGCGCTCTCAGTGCGTCTGCTTAATTTTTGTCACTGACCACAGTCAACCCACCGCAGTGTTATTCGCGGTGCCTCGGGCAGCAATGCTAATTTATCTCTGCACACTCTACATTAGTGAAGGTCAAGCTATACGCTGACTCAGTCGCCCATGTTGCGGCTGCAGAGAACCTTTGGCAAAGCAGCATTTTTGCATCTTGAAAATGCTCCCTTAACCGCGAATTTCGCCCTTTAAGCGCTGTATTTATGCGCTTGAAGTAGCTCAGGCCACTTTGTGGCGAGGTTTAACCTTTAGGTTGTAGGGTAGTGTTTTGTTAACTCGAAAACTCTTTTCATTCGCTTTCGCTCTTATGGTGTTGGCGCTCAGTGGCTGTAGTGGCGGAGTGCTGGACCCCAAGGGGCAAATTGGCATTGATGAGAAAAATCTCATTATTATTGCCACTGTTCTGATGTTGGTTGTGGTGATCCCGGTGATCATCATGACTTTGTATTTTGCCTGGAAATATCGCGATGGTCGCGACCATGAGATTTATGCCCCGAAATGGGCGCACTCGAGCAAAATAGAAGCGGCGGTGTGGACCATTCCCATCGTTATCATCATTGTGCTTGGGGTGATCACTTGGCGCTCTACACAAGCACTTGACCCATACAAGCCGCTGGCTGGGAAAGGGGAACATTTAACCGTGCAGGTGGTGTCGCTAAATTGGAAGTGGCTATTTATCTACCCTGAGCAGGGTATTGCCACGGTCAATGAGCTGGTGTTTCCAGCCAATGTGCCGGTGGAATATAAAATCACCTCGCAAAGTACCATGAACTCCTTTTTTATTCCCCAGCTGGGAAGCCAAATTTACTCCATGGCGGGCATGGAAACCCAGCTACACCTGATTGCCAATGAGCCTGGTACATTCAAAGGCTTTTCAGCTAACTACAGTGGCGCCGGGTTTAGCGGTATGAAGTTTAATGCCATTGCCACCCCCACACAGGCCGACTTTGATACCTGGGTTGCCAATGTCAAAGCCAAAGGGACTAAGTTAGACCAACACAGCTACGAGGCGTTAACCCAACCCAGTGAATACCACCCGGTGAGCTATTACAACGAGGTGGAGCAGGGGCTGTTTCACAGCATTGTGATGAAGTACATGCAAGGTCACGGTGAAATGAATTACTACGCCAAGCCCGAGCATGCGGCGCATAACCAACATCGCGTCGAGGAGTGAAAATGAATCTATTTGGAAAACTATCAATTGAGGCCATTCCATACCACGAGCCCATTATTATGGTGACTTTGGCGGTTGTGGCTGTACTGGGGCTGCTGCTTGCAGCGGCGATGACAAAATATCAAAAATGGGGCGTGCTGTGGCGAGATTGGATCACCTCCATTGACCATAAACGATTGGGCATGATGTACATAACCCTTGCCCTGATCATGTTATTCCGTGGTTTTGCTGACGCTATTATGATGCGCACTCAGCTGGCCATGGCTACCGGCGGGGCGGCCGGGTACTTGCCCCCTGAGCACTACGACCAAATCTTTACCGCACACGGCGTGATCATGATTATCTTTATGGCGATGCCGTTTATGATTGGGTTGATGAACATTGTGGTGCCACTGCAAATCGGTGCCCGCGATGTGGCCTTCCCATTTTTAAACAACCTGAGCTTTTGGCTTACGGCGGGCGGCGCAATACTGATTAATTTATCTCTAGGGCTTGGCGAATTTGCGAAGACTGGGTGGGTCGCCTATCCGCCGCTGTCAGAGTTGTCCTTTAGCCCCGGTGTGGGAGTCGATTATTATATTTGGGCGTTGCAGATATCAGGCTTGGGTACTTTGCTGACGGCGGTAAACTTCCTGGTGACGGTATTTAAAATGCGCGCGCCAGGCATGAGTTTGATGAAGATGCCTATTTTTACTTGGGCATGTACCTGGGCGAATATTCTTATCGCCGCATCGTTCCCCATTTTAACAGCGGTGCTGGCCATGCTTACTCTAGATAGATACATGGATTTCCACTTCTTCACCAATGAAGCAGGTGGTAATGCCATGATGTATATCAACTTATTTTGGGCATGGGGCCACCCAGAGGTTTATATTCTGATTTTGCCAGCGTTTGGCATTTTTTCTGAAGTGATCTCGACTTTCACTGGCAAGCGTTTGTTCGGCTACAAGTCCATGGTTTATGCCAGTGGTGCAATTTCTATTTTAGGCTTTATCGTCTGGCTGCATCACTTTTTCACTATGGGCTCCAGTGCCAATGTAAACGCCTTCTTCGGGGTGATGACCATGGTCATTGCGGTGCCTACTGGGGTGAAGCTGTTTAACTGGCTATTTACCATGTACCGAGGGCGTCTGCGCATCACCGTGCCGGTGCTGTGGACCATTGGCTTTATGATCACCTTTACCGTGGGCGGTATGACCGGCGTGTTGTTGGCCATTCCCGGCGCAGACTACGTGCTTCATAACAGCTTGTTTCTGATTGCGCACTTTCACAACACCATTATTGGTGGCGCAGTGTTTGGCTACCTTGCCGGCTTTGCTTATTGGTTCCCCAAAGCCATGGGCTATAAATTGGATGAGCGTTGGGGTAAGGCGTCATTCTGGTGTTGGCTGGTGGGCTTCTTTGTTGCCTTCATGCCGCTGTATGTACTGGGCTTTTTAGGTATGACGCGACGCCTAAACCACACCAACAACCCAGATTGGAACATCTGGCTGTACATTGCCTTTGCCGGTGCTGTGATCATTATGTTTGGCATCCTATTTCAGGTGATCCAACTGGTGGTGAGTTATAAAAACCGTGCGCAATTGCAAGATACCACCGGCGATCCTTGGAATGGCCATACCTTAGAGTGGTCTACGGCATCACCGCCCCAGTACTACAACTTCGCGAACACCCCGGTGGTACGTGATATTGACGCTTGGACCGATATCAAAGAGCAGGGGCAGGCTTATCAGCAAGGGCAACACTATGCGCCCATCCACATGCCGAAAAACACCTCAGCTGGCGTGCTTATGAGCGCCGCGCTTACGGCATTTTGCTTCGCCATGATTTGGCATATTTGGTGGCTTGCCATTGCTGGCCTTGGCGCCGCTATAACCGTGTTTATTAAGCGTTGTTACAGCAATGACGTTGATTACTATGTGCCGGTGGCTGAAATTGAAGCCATCGAGTCAGCCCATATCCACCATGCAACTGCGGAGGGTCGCTCATGAGTGCCACTACATCAACCGCTATTCACACCTTAGGTGAGGCGCATCACCCCGATTGTGCGCACCACGATACATCAAGCAATACCGTGTTTGGTTTTTGGTTATACCTGATGACCGATTGTTTGTTATTCGCGTCATTTTTTGCCACCTACGCGGTGCTGTACATGAACACCGCCGGCGGGGTTTCCGGCAAAGATATCTTTGAGCTTGACTTTGTTGCCCTAGAAACGGCGGCCTTGTTGCTCAGTAGTATTACCTTTGGTTTTGCCATGATAACCGCTAAGGCGCAAAAACAGGCGGCTACATTGAGCTGGTTGGCGGTTACTTTTGCCCTAGGGGCGGTGTTCATCGCTATGGAAGTGTATGAGTTTCATCACTTAATTGCCGCTGGCAATGGCCCACAACAAAGTGCGTTTTTAACTTCGTTTTTCTCTTTGGTGGGGCTGCATGGCTTGCACGTGAGTGCGGGGTTGATTTGGATGAGCGTGATGATGATTGAGGTGCTGCGCCGTGGGCTTAAGGGGCAAACGGTGACGCGATTAAGCTGTTTAAGCTTATTTTGGCACTTTTTGGATATTGTCTGGATTTGTGTATTTACCGTGGTGTATCTAATGGGGGTGATGTCATGAGTCATAGTGAAACTCACGCGATGGATAAGCTCGAGGCAGTCGCAGAGCAAGGCCTAGTTAATCACGCTAAGGATTATGTCATTGGTTTTGTACTCTCGGTAGTGCTCACCGGTGCACCGTTTTGGGCGGTGAGCAGTGGAGTGTTGTCCACAACCAGTACCTTGGCCACTGTGGTGGTGGCAGCCATAGTGCAAATTTGCGTGCATTTAAAATACTTTTTGCACCTTAACTTTGTTAGTGAAGAAGGCAAAGCGAATAGTATCTCCTTTATTTTTAGTGCCCTTATCATCGTTATGGTGGTTGGCTTATCGGTGTGGATCATTTATGAGTCCAACGCCATGATGATGTACTAACGTTGAGGTCGAGCTTATGTTTCGTCGTTATTTTTCGGTGACTAAACCGGGGATCATCATCGGCAATCTTATCTCTGTGGCGGGGGGCTTCTTGCTGGCCGCACGCGGCGAGATAGACTGGCCACTTATGCTGGCTACGCTCATGGGGCTCTCGTTGGTGGTGGCCTCGGGGTGCGTTGTGAACAATGTTATTGACCGTGACATTGATGCCAAAATGGCGCGCACCCAAGGCCGCGTCACCGTCACCGGCGAAATATCGGCGTCGGCGGCATTGCTCCACGCCTTGGTATTGGCGGTATGTGGTTTTGGCGCATTAATCTACTACACCAATACCTTGGCGGTGGGCTTTGCTGCCTTTGGCTACATCATCTATGTAGGCATATACAGCTTGTATATGAAACGTCACTCCGTGTATGGCACCCTGGTTGGCAGCCTCTCTGGGGCGGTGCCTCCGGTAGTGGGGTATGGCGCCGTCACCGGCCAATTTGATGCAGGGGCAGCCATTTTGCTGCTGATGTTTTGCCTATGGCAGATGCCGCATTCCTATGCCATTGCGATTTTCCGTTATCAGGATTACCGCGACGCCAATATTCCGGTGCTCCCGGTGGCAAAGGGCTTAGCCCGGGCGCAGCGGCATATTGTTTTCTACATTGCTTTGTATGCCTTGGTGGTCATGCTATTGCCGCTCGGTGGCTACACCGGGCTCGCCTTTATGGCGGTGGCATGCACGACTAGTTTTTGGTGGTTGCTGATGGCCCTACGTGGCTATCGCCGCGATATTGATATGCATGGCTGGGCACGCCAAGTGTTTGCCTTTTCCATTGTTAATGTCACTGTGTTGAGCATCACCATGGCTGTGGACTATCACGCTGCCAATCCACAGTTGCTGGTGCTTAATTAGCACCTTTTAGCAGCATTTTCCCAAAGTTAACCAAAGGCCCGTAAGGGCCTTTTTTCTTATAGTTGTGCAGCCTGCTCAACCACAATGGCATGGCGTGCTGCTAGGCGTTCATGGTCTTTATCGTAGCCGCCGCCAATCACCGTAGCCACTGGGGTATTGTGCTGTGCACAGCGTTTGAGCACTGAGCGATCACGTTGTGCGATCCCTTGCCAGCTGACATCCAGCTTACCTAGGCCGTCTTGCTGCCAGATATCAACGCCCGCGTCATACAAGACTAAGTCGGGGTTTAGGCTGTCGAGCAAGTGCACTAGGGTGTCATCGACCACGCCGAGGTATTCGTCATCGCTTATGTGATTGGCAAGACCGATGTCCAAATCACTGGGGCATTTGCGAAACGGGAAGTTCTTTTCACAGTGAATGGAGCAGGTAAAAGCATAAGGTTGATGTTGCAGCAGCGCGGCGGTGCCATCGCCTTGGTGTACATCAAGGTCAAAAACCAACACATTGGTCACTTCGCCACTATTAATCAGCGTTTGCGCCGTGAACGCTAAATCATTAACCATGCAATAGCCAGAGCCAAAGTCATAATGAGCATGGTGAGTGCCTCCTGCCAAATGGCAAGCCACCCCATGAGCAAGGGCAAGGCGGGCTGTTTTCAACGTACCCAAAGGCGCAGTAAAGGTACGCGCCATTAAGTTGTGTGACCAGGGTAGGCCGATACGGCGCATTGCTTTGGCATCTAAGCGGTTATGCCATAGGTCATGCACATAGTTATCGCAGTGAATTAAGCTGAGATCATCCGGGGTCCCGAGCGGCGGTTGCTCAAGGTTATCACCGACCAGGCCCAAGCCTTTTACATGATGGTACAGGCGGGCAAACTTGCTCATCACAAAGCGATGATTGGGGTCAAAGCTAAACGAGTAATTGGGGTGATAAACCAAAGGTAAATGCGGATTCAAGGCCATACAGCAAACAGACTTAGCGATAACGAGAAGTTAAGCGTAACGAAAGAACCTAGAGTTTGTCTAATTTCCTTGAAAAGGGACTGTTATTGTGGTGATAATGTTATGTTGTATCATAACCTTTATGGTAAATCATGAATCTTTCACTTTCTCTTATCTCCTTAGCGTTAGCCAGCAGCCACAATGTGAGTGGTGCCATTGAGCACATCGAAGTCAGTGGGCAGCATCAACTTCCTTCTGCAAGCAGCGAATTGATTGGCGCAAATATTGAACTCAATGGTGCCCAATTAAACGAGTTAAAAGCGCCTACACTCGGCGACACACTTGATACACTGCCAGGTGTGAGCGCAAGCCACTTTGGTCCCTCTGCTAGTCGTCCACAACTCAGGGGATTCGGCGCTCAACGTGTGGTCTTAGCGTCCAATGCGATGGCTGTGCGTGATATGTCTTCTATCAGTGCGGATCAACTTGTGCCGATAGAGCCTTTCTTTGCCGACAATATCCGTGTGATTAAAGGCGCCACTGCGGTGATCCCTTTTGGCGGTGAGGCGATGGCAGGCGTTGTCGATGTTGATGATAGCCGTATTCCAAAACAACTAAGTGCTTGGCAAGCGCAAGAAAAAGTCGAATTGCAAAGTGGCTACAATAGTGCCAGCTCATTGCTAGCGCAAACTCAAGGGCAGCAACAAGGCTTCGCCTTTAATGCCAATATTCTTGTGCGTCAACGAGGTGATTACAAAGTGCCAGACAGCGCCAAGGCACCGGTGTGTGCAAGCTGGTCAGAGTTAGTGACCGATGTGCGCCTAGCCGACCACTGTCAGGTTAATCTAGCGTCGCCGCAGTGGCAGTTTAATGGTGAAAAATGGGTTGATATTACCCCCATTGATGAGCAGATAATTAGTCACTATGGCCTCAATGACCAAGGGAAAGTTAGCAACTCTAGTAGCTATCAAACCTCTGGCTCAATTGGCGGAAGCCAGCTACTTTCAGAGCATCAAGAGCTCGGGTTTGCTTACAGCTTTGGTAAAGCTAACCGGGGGATCCCTGGGTTTATGCATCTAGGGTCCGCAACGGCCCCAAAAGTAGGTCAAGCAGCGGATATTCGCATTTACTCTTCTTTTCATCGTATTGATGGCCGCTACAGTCAACACTTCAATACCCAAAGCTACCTAGACTACCTTGAAATTAATGGCTTTTATTCTCAACAAAGAGATGACGAGACGTTAGCTGGCACCTCCGTTAACCTGTTCGAAGTAGATGCTTTGCAACTCAATCCACGAATTGGCTTTACATGGCACGACCAAGCACCGGCCTCAGTTGGGTTACAGATAGAGCGCAGTGAACACCGAGGCGAGGGGAGCGATAACTATTTGCCTGAGATCGAGGGCAAACGAGAGGCGCTGTATTTACTTCAAAACCTGCACTTGCAAGCATTGCAGCTTCAGTTTGGCGCAAGGTATGACCATATTCAATATAAGCCGAATCTTGAAGGGAGTTATGTGCCCGGGCGTGGCCAAGGAGCAAACGTGCAGGAACGTGAGTTTCACTTGCAAAACTACAGTGTAAGCATGAATTATCATCCCGTGCCTATGTGGTCCCTACATGCTAGCTACACTGATGCGCAGCGTGCACCTGCAATTAATGAGCTCTACGCAAGTAACCCCCATTTGGCTTTATTAATAGAAGAGCAAGGCAATACGCATTTAAATGTCGAACAAAACCGAGCGTTAGAATGGGGGACGCGCGTTACTTTGGGTGACCTACAATTGGCCGCGACCTGGTTTGATAATGAATACACCGACTTCACTTATCTAGGAAATACTGGCGTAAACAGAGGGGGTGTGTATGTTCAAGAGTGGCGTCAGGCTGATACCGATAATCAAGGCTATGAAATTACTTTAGATTATTCATATACCTTTACAGACTGGGGCGTAATAACGCTATCTGCTTTCACAGACAGTGTAAAAAATACGCCTCGCTATCAGTTTGATGGCAGCTACGATCCTTTTGAACTAGATAACTTCCTAAACCCAGATAAAGCACAAGAAGCTGAATATTGGCGGCGCACTATGGAAGGAGATAGCATACCTAAAACTCCAGCGAATAGAACGGGCCTAAAGCTAGGTTGGCAGTATGATGGCTTGCGATTTACTGTAAATTACACACATCATGACAAACAACAAAATGTCGGTAAGCATGAAAGGCCTTCATCAAGCTATGCCTTGTTAGGTTTTGATGCCAGTGTTGTGCAATCTTGGTTAGGAGATAGCGGGGAATTATTTGTCAATATCGATAACATCACTGATGAAGATGCCCGTGCGCACCAAAGTTACTTACGCTTTATTGCTCCATTGCCAGGTCGCAGCATAGCCCTTGGGTTGCGAGCGCGCTTCTAACTCATCGCCGGGGGGCGTTTAAGCCCCTCGTACATACTGTCAGATAAGCACTATACACACAGTGGCTTGGCTTTTTTTAACAACCAAAAATTGCGTAGATGCGCAGCCATCAGCAATAAACTGCCGACAACGGAGAAAAGCACCTCTAAGCTTGGCACAAATAACGCGGTGCCAAGCAGCGACAAGCCAATCAACGCGAGCAGTAACGGCAGTGGTTGATGATGTGGACGCAACCCCTGAGGAAGAGCCCACAGCGCCAAGGCTGCAATAACGAGGAAAAGTCCTTGATGAATGCGCTCTGAGAACAAAAACTGCCCTAAAATAGATGTCGATAGCAAAAAGCCTGCGGGCAATACAATGCAATGGACTAGGCAAAAAGCACTGAAAAAAATAGCTAATTTATCTTTCATAGGTCCTCCCTTAAATTTCAGGTGTTATATTATAACATTTTGTGTTGTGTTGATATCTTCGCATCTTCAAAATAAATCGTCGCTCAGCTATTGAAATTCATCGGCGTGTCCCAATTTAAATTTGAACGGCTATTCAAAAAGGAGTGACTATGTCATTATCAAACCGCCAGATCGTATTGAACTCTCGCCCTGAAGGTGAGCCCGTAGCAGATAACTTCCGCCTGCAAGAGGTGGACGTCCCGAAAGCGAAGCAAGGGGAAATGCTGCTGCGCACGATTTATTTATCTCTTGATCCCTATATGCGCGGGCGCATGAGCGACGCCGAGTCTTATGCCGATCCTGTGGCTATCGATGAGGTGATGGTCGGTGGTACGGTCTCCCAGGTTGTTGAATCTCATATTGAAGGATTTAAAGCAGGGGACTGGGTACTATCAATGAATGGCTGGCAAGATTACGCCATCAGCAATGGTGAAGGCGTTATTAACCTAGGCTCCCAGCCACAAAACCCATCTTATGCTTTAGGTGTTTTGGGCATGCCAGGATTTACCGCTTACATGGGGCTACTTGATATTGGCAAGCCACAAGCGGGGGAAACCGTCGTGGTTGCTGCGGCCAGTGGCGCGGTAGGTGCTAATGTTGGGCAAATCGCCAAGCTAAAAGGGGCAAAGGTCATTGGTATCGCCGGTGGCGCGCAAAAATGCAGTTATGTTAAAGATGAGCTTGGCTTTGATGCCTGTATCGACCACAAAGCCGATGACTTTGCTGAGCAATTAGCCAAGGTTTGCGACAGCGGTATTGATGTGTATTACGAAAATGTAGGTGGCAAAGTGTTTGACGCCGTATTGCCGTTATTAAATACCGGTGCGCGTATTCCGGTGTGTGGCCTTGTGTCGCAATACAATGCCACCGAATTACCGCCAGGGCCTGATCGCTTATCATTGCTGATGGGGAAAATCCTTACTAAACGTATGACCATGAAAGGGTTTATCATTTTTGATGATTACGCGCATCGCTATGAAGAGTTTGCCACCGACATGCAAAAATGGGTGCAAGAGGGAAAAATTAAGTATAAGGAACACCTAATTGAAGGGTTAGAAAATGCACCTGAAGGCCTCAATGATGTTCTGGCAGGGCGTAACTTTGGCAAAATGGTGGTTAAAATAAACAACCCCGAATAATGCAAAAGCGAGCCGAGGCGCTTGCCTCGGCGTTAAAAAGTTAATGCTTTTTTAGTTGTCGAAGTGAAGTTACAGCGGTATTGGAAACTGAGTCAAATTCACTATTCGCCCAGCCACCATAGTATGATGAATAGTTAAAAATGATACTCTCACCCTCTGTTGCCAGAGGTGCAAAACTTTGTATAAGAGTTAATTCATTATTGTTTAATGCATTTTGTACGATGCCAAAACATGTAGAAAAGTTAGTCGCTTGAGGGCAGTTATTATACTTTATAAAAACGACGCGATTATCGTAAACTCCCCAAAAGTGTGTTGTCTCTTCACTCAATTCAACTTCATCGAGAGGGCCATCGGCACGTAAATTGAATCCCAATGTGCCATTGTCGTGAAAAACTGAGTAATAGATATCGTCATTTTCATTTACCCAATCTAGGTGCTCATACAAACCGGCAAAGCTTTGCACTGAGAGCGGCGGCTGCTCTTCGGCCTTCATAAACAGACTCATAGGTCTTTTTGTTGTATATACATGGCTTACATCTGGCGACACAAAAATATCGTCATCTTTGTGTTGGAAGAAGCCAACTTTATATTCATTGCCAGGGTTACCTACAAGCAAGTGATCCGCTTTGATCTCATAAGGAAGTTTTAGCTCTAATGACCCCTCAGTATGTGGAACCGTTAAAGGAATAGTCAGCTCGCTGGCAGAATCAAAGATGACCTCAACCACTCCTTTAAATTGTGTTTCACTGGCAAGATCATCGTGAACTGATGCTAATCGACCAACATATTTTTGTCCGAATTCTAAAGAGGGGGGGGCTACTTTGTGCAGGCGATAGGTGGCGCTTAAAGAAGCATAGTCAGCTAATAAAGGGGCTAAGCCAATATAGTCATCTACTTCGTAGCCATTTAATGAAGACAATACTTCGCCACTGTGCAGTGCATCATACACGACAAAGTTATCATCAACGTAAAGTGGCTCGATGTAATCGATGTTGCGACCTATCGTCACTTCTTCCCAACGAGGTGCACTGGCGTTTTCAAAGTCTTTAGAAAAACTAATCTCGGTTTCATTCACAGTGAAGTGCTCACCATCGAGTTTTCCAACTAGGCTAGCGTAATAAAAAGAGCGATCAGGTAACGAAACTTTCGCTTCTAAACGAGTTTCAGCGTTAGCGGTGAACAGCCCTAAAAATGTGAGTCTAGGGTCTATTGCTGTTGTAAAGTAGGCATCTTCGATTGCAGGAGCCGAGCGTTTGGCCATATTAAAAGTGTAGTTTTGCTCTAGCCCCTCGACATGGATACGCAGTTGCGAGTCAGACTCAGCGACGGCACGCAGCGTTGCAGTTTGTTGCTCACGCTCGCAATATGGGCCACACAAAGCAGGGTCAACAGCTAAGTTCACAGCGGTCGCACTATTGTTTAACTCATAGTCAAACTGCTTCATGGTGTCATCAATAATTAGCGCGCCGGCATCATAACCATTAAATACAATATTAAAATCATTAGCGCTGTTTGACCAAGCACCACGCAGTTCAGCGCGACTCAGACTGATATCATCACGCCATTGCTCGGGGTTGTCATCTACTTCAACGGTTAAAGAGTAGGCTTGGCTAAGCTCACCGTCGGAAACGTTCAGTGCTAATTCGTGACTGCCAATATCAAAAAAATCCGGTGCCAACGTTAACGTGGCGGTATTCTCGGTAAGGTCCACAGTGACCCATTGTGGTTTGTCTTCAATGGTAAAGGTGAGCGCATCACTTTCGTTGTCGCTCATCTCTAGAGTGACCGTGGAGCTTTGCAAAGCTTTAACCGTGTTGTTGGCAACGCCACTGAGCGATGGGGCCGTGTTTTGTGGTTGTGAAGGGGCACTTTGTGAATCAGAAGAGCTGCCACCGCAGCCAAAAAGAGACAGTGCAATAGCACTACAAAGAAGCGAATGTTTCATGTTTATTATGTAAGTCCTTGTTGATATTAGCAAGATGAGTCGCGCAGCTGTTCCAAGCGTGCGTACATATACTCGGTAAAAAAGCCATGCATTAAAAAGCGTTGGCTGAGGTTCCATGGCCCAACTAAATACAGTGGGTGTTTGTTGTAAGCCATTTCTGTGAGATTAGGTTCGCCAATCATTTGGCCAATGCGAATCGCCATAGATTGGTCTAGGTTAAAGCCATTAATGGCGTCGCGGTATTCGTCGCGTTTGAGCAGTAAACAAAACAGGCACATAAACAGTGCATGCGCACTTTCAAAGTCTAAAAACTGGCTCCAACGCTTTTCCACCTGAAAATCATCCATATTAACCGCTTGCCAATGGTGCCAATCAAGCTCAGCTTTAGGCTTTGATAGCGGTTGCCAATGGCCGAGCTGAGCAAAGGCTTTAAACAAGCACTGATCATGCTCAACAAAGCTGGCATGGCGCATATCATCAATGGTTTTTGGATACAGCGGCACCGGCTCAACATCGGCTTTATCACTATTGGCGATGATAAAATTCAAGATGTTAGACTCGGTGGCGTAGTGGCGCAAAATCAGCAAATTAGCCTCCACACTTACAAAGTGGCGACAAAACCAGCAAATCAGCTTTTGTAGTAGTCCATGGGCACTAAATTGGGGCAGCGGTAAACGTTTAAATAACCACACCAAATGCAGCAATATAGCGAATAGCCCTTGAAAAAGCGGGCGCACTAACCAGCGCAGCGGGTTGTTTAAGTCTTTAAGCCATAAATCCACAGCCGCTTGCTCAATGGGGATGGAATTATCAACGGCCAGCGCTTGCAACAGCGCTGAGTCGTTTTTATTGGCGCTATTATTAGCCATCGACTTCCTCCAATTGCAGGGCGTAAAGGCGAGCGACAACCTTGGCGGTGCGTAAAATAGCTTGCACTTGAGACTCGTTTTGACACACCCGGTCGATTAATTGATAAAGCTTTTCTAAGTGGGCATCGTCATTTTCGCCGTGGTAGCGCATAAAGCGAGTGTATTCACCCTCTAACGCGACACATTGCTCTATTTGCTTTGCCCAATCGCTGGCCATCTTGTGGCCTAGGCCTTCAATGATCCACATCGCGCCTATCATATCCACCGGGTTGGGCTGCGAGCCGCGATACATTAAAAACGCATGCAAGGCTTCGCTACCGGCGTTGCGAGGGGCGCTGAGAATATCGTCAAGTTGGCCGCCGGTGGCAAGGTAATCTTGCTCTAACACCTCGTAATCGCGGTGCTCTTCTTGGGCATGGCCAATGACCACGGCGCGCACATCGGCATAGTCTCTATCAAAGCTTGAGGCGGTTCGGGTGATCCAACGGGCTCCCTCAACCACCTGCTGGCGCAGATTAAGGAGTAATTTTTGGTAGTCGTGCACAGTAAACTGACCACGCTGTAGGCGCGCAATAATGTCGACGCGTCCAAGTTGGCGCTCAAAGTCGAACCAAATGCGCATTAGCCCTTGCAGGCACTGCTGGCCGTGCTCACTTAATACGTAATGTTCCATATTTACTCCTGTACCACGGTTAATTTCATGTAGGCGTTATTAAAGCGGCCGCTTTCCGGCACCATACAGATAATGGTATCGCCTACGCTATACTGCTGAGTGCGACGAAACTCATCGAGCATAATAAAAATAGAGGCGCAGCCGGTGTTGCCGCGTTCATACAAGTTGGTGTACCACTTATGCTCGGGAATATGGCAGCCAGCGCGCTTAAGCATGTCGAAGATGGGCTGGCGAAAATAGTCGGATGAGTAGTGACAAAGCAAATGGTCTATCTCGTCGACCTGGACACGGCCTTGGTCTAATAGCCTTAAAAAGCCATCCACGCCCAGTTTGACGATGTTATCGAGTAAGCGCACATCTTGGCGTAATAAAATAGCCCCTGCGGCCTCGGCATCGCGATAGCTCGGGTAATCCTGCCATGGCTTAGTGCTTTTATCCGCCGTACCCACCGACATACACACAGGATAGGCATCGGCGTGCGAAAAACTGCGGATCCACTCTATTTTAAAGCAGGTGCCACGGGGTTGGCGCTCGAGCATGAGGGCGCCCGCGCCATCGGAGAGCATCCAGCGTAAAAACTCGGCGTTAAAATCTAGCTGCGCGTCTGCGGCCTCATAACGGCTGGCTTTGAACAGCCGCGAGGTGAGTTCACTGGCGACCACCATGGCCGATTCGTGCTCGCCAGCCAACAGTTGTAAATAGGCATTCTTTAATGCCATTAAGCTGCTCGAGCAAATACCGTGGCTGGAGTGGATTTCTACATCACTGAGTGCCAGCTCGGCTTGCACCATAGAGGCAAACCCGGGCAGCACCAAATCACCTTGGCTGGTGGCTGCGCACAATAAGCCAAGCTGATGTTTATCAAGATAGCTTTGCGCAAGGCAGTCGGCACCCGCTTTAGCGGCCATTTCGGCGTTAGAAATAGTGGTGTTGTGATCGCTATCAATGGCGTAATGGCGTGTTTTAATACCATTGGATTGTAAAATGCGCTTTTTTAGGCGGCTTGCTTTGCCGTGCACATAACCCAGAAGTGGCTCAATTTGCTCATTATTAATGGCCGGGCCCGGCAAGTGATAACCCGTGCTGGTGATATAAACGCTCACGTTAAAGTCCTTTCAAACTGCTGCGCAAGCAGCGAATATTTTCTTCTAAATAAGGGAACACACACAGTACCGCCATAAAGGTTAAGTAAGCGGGTAAGAACCAAGAGCCACCGTGGGGGGATTCCATTGGGGTAAGCTGCATTTGGCCTTGCCAATTGAGGGTGACTAAATCGACCACCACCGGCCAATTAACTACTGCGATGAGCGCCAACATATAAAGCGGCAAGGTCGCCAGGTAACTGTGTGCGTGCATCTCCCATATGCTGATGTGGCGCTTACCCGTCGCATACGAGACATCCCAATGGGCCACCACCTCGTGCAGCAGCCAAGCGGCAAAGCATATCAGCAGCACCAAAACATTTACGCGATATAGCAAACACATCAGGATAGGGATACCCACTTGGATACCCATGACCGAGTGCATTAATGACTCTTTTAACCCAGAGGTGTGTTCGATATCGGTTGCGCGGTGACAACACCAGTCGATGAAGCCGGCAATGCCCCACAGCGGCAAAAAAACGAAGAGTAAGAGGTTGATTAGTATCTGTGCAGTATCCATAGCGTTCACACTTCCATGTTAGGAAGCAAAGATTACCACAGCAGCTAAAGGCGGAACAAATATTCGTGTTTAACGGCTGTTATGTGCAAGCTTCGACGCCAGTGTACGGATTTCTTGCGCGTTACTGTCAGACCACGCTTTGGCGCTGGCTTGATTGGCATCAAGCCACAGGTAACTAAGGTGCTCGTCGGTGGCCAGTTGGATTGGATAACGCTTGGGCAAGCACAATGAGAATACATACTCGGTATTCACCGTTGCCCCCGGTTGATAGCGATAGCGCCATTGCTCGCGGATAGCATAACGGTGGCAGCGCTGTTCATCCACCAGCCTGAGTTGCTGCTGGCTAATATCAATGCCGGTTTCTTCGAACACTTCGCGAGCTGCGGTAGCACAGGGGAGCTCACCTTCATCAATACCGCCGGTAACCGATTGCCAAAAGTCAGGGTCATCAGCGCGTTGTAGTAACAGAAATTCGCCCTCGAGGGTGTAGATAACTACGAGTACAGAGTAAGGTTGGCGTAGGCTCATATTCGTTGATAACTGCAATTAAAAGCACAGGGTGCATTAAGATTTAGGTATTGTCCATGGTGCTGATACGTAGGCCAACGCCTAGTCGCTCACTACGCAATTACGACCCTGATGCTTGCCCTGATATAAACAATTGTCTGCTTGTTTTAAAAGTGCGCCGGGGTGGGCGGTGGTTTGCTCAGTAGAGGCAACACCTATTGTGGTGGTCACCGAAATGCTGTGTTCGTGCGCTTGAATGTGGCAATGCTCCACCTGGCGCCGTACTTTTTCTGCCACATGGCGTGCTTGTGCCAAGGATGTATTGGGTAAAATAACACTGAATTCTTCACCGCCAATACGAGCAAAAATATCGTACTTACGTAAAATGGCGCTGATCTGCATGGTGGCTTCTTTGAGCACTATGTCACCGGCATGATGGCCATATTGGTCATTAATCTGTTTGAATAAATCAAAGTCGATGATCATTAGCGATACATGGGTACCATCTCGCTCTGCGCGAGCTAGTTGCTGCTGCAATTGTTCATTGAAATGACGGCGGTTATATAGCCCGGTGAGAGGGTCGGTTGTTGATTCGCGCAGTAAGGTGAGCTCCAAGCTTTTGCGGTCGGTCATATCAATCACCATGCCAGACCATAACACTGTGCCATCGAGCTGGCGCTTGGGAATAGCATGAGCGAATAACCATTTTTCTTCATTGTCTTCAAGCTCCACTTTAAACTCGCACTCCCAGTCATCTAGGCTTTGCGCGGAATTTAAAATAGAACGTACCACCCGCTGGCGATCGTCGTGGGCGATTTTGGTAAGCAAAGAGGCGGGGTCCTGTTGCACTGCTTCGGGTGCGACTTCAAAGATGCGCGTACATCCCTCGCTTATGTAAGGGAAGTGCCAAGAGCGCTCAGCCGTTAGCGCAAATTGATAAATCATTCCCGGAAGCACTTGTGCAAACGCATCCAGTCGATTCGAGAGGCTGACATTTTCGCTTTTATCGGTGAGCGAGCCTACTAAGTAATCTTGGCCATTATTCGCCGTGGTTTGCATGCGTTGGCTGTACTCAGTAAGCCAAATATAGTGGCCGTCTTTGTGGCGAAACCGAAAGTCGGATTTAAACACCCCTTGCGCCCCTTCTTTGCGCCAGTGGCGGGTTTGTGTGTCCTGTGCATCTAAATCCTCAGGATGAATATGTTCGCGCCACCAGTGCGGGCTTTGTACGAACTTTATGCGGTTGTAACCGGTAATGTGGCTTATCTGCGAAGAAATAAAACTAAAACAACAAGGCTCATCAAAGGGGGCTTTATAAATAGCGGCAGGGACACTGTCGATGATGGTTTTAAGCTCGTTTCTTACTTGCGTGAGCTGCTCCAAGTCATGCACGCGTTGGGTTATATCGATATGAGTGCCAGAGATCCACTCGGGTTTGTCATCTGCGGTGCGGGTCACCACTTTGCCGCAATCTCGAACCCAAACCCAATGACCCTGCTTGTGCTTCATGCGCACATCACATTGATAAACAGGGTCTTCACCGCTGAAATGGCGGTCAAAGGCAGCATCTGATGCGTGTAAGTCCTCAGGGTGGGCGTACAGCAGCCAGGTATCAATTGAAATGGGTGAAAGCTCATCCAACGTATAACCAATAATATTGGCCCAGCGCTCATTTAACACAACCTCGCCGGTTTGCATATTCCACTCCCACGTGCCGGCTTGAGTGCCCTCGATTAAGGCCTCCAAACGCTCAGCATTGGAGCGCTGTCGGTAACCCTCAAAATGTTCGCTCAATGAGACCACTAAACTACTTTGGTTGCCCTGACACCACTGCGCTGTAGCAATAAAAGTACGTTGTTCAAGTTCAACTTGCAGGGTAATGTAGGGGGCTTGCTTGCAAAACGTAGTGAACACACACACATCTTGATTGTTAAAAAATGAAAAATCATCAAAATGCAGACCTACATAGCGCTCAAGCTGAGCGGGGTGCGCAGCGCTGCAAACTCCTTGCGAGTCGAAAATAAGCAGTGATGTGTGCGACTGTGTCTGCAAAGTGCCTCCTTCCTTAGCCAAAACAATGACCTATTTAAGGTACCGATACTTTAGAGTGTATTTATTTCGATAGCTCATACAAAAGTATAGGCTAATTATTAAAAGCTATTTATTTTTAGTGCGTTACTAGATTAAAAAATGAGAAAACCGCAATATTTTTGCACTCAATACGTTTAGCTTGGGTTCATTGGCGCACATTTACAGTAAAGTTATTGCGAAATGGTCAACAGACCAATTAAGGAGGTTGCTATGCGACTGACAGCTTTATGCTTAACTACGTTACTGGCCGGTGCCCTTCCTACGAGTGAGGCAATGGCTAAGCCTGAACACTTCACGCCCCCAGGCCATGCGAAAAAAATGCACCAAGGCAAAAAACATAAGCACAAACACAAAGAGCGCTATGAGCGCCATCATCACTGTGATCATTACAGCCATAGATACGACGATGACTACTGGCGTATAGGCCGACATATTGATGATGACGTATACCGTCATGGCAAAGTTCTGAGGCGAGACCGCCATGGCCACGTAATTGTGGATATGCACGGCGATGTGTTCCGGCTATTAGAGAACAGCCTAGAAATAGTCGAGATTATCAGCCGGAGACATTAATTTTTAAAAACGCCTCAGTGAGGCGTTTTTTATGTGCAAAGCACTTCATTACTTTTTGTTTGTTATATGATAGCTTTTAACTAACTTTATAAATAACAAAGCTTTTTGTGAGTAGCGACTTTTACAACACCCATGCTGAGCGCTTAGCTGAACAGTATCTAAGCACTGACTTTGAGCAGGTACATGAGCAGTGTATGCCATATATTGTGCCGGTACTGAGCAAGGCTCGCGCTCGGATCCTTGATATTGGTGCTGGAGCAGGTCGTGACGCGCGCTATTTTGCTGAACAAGGTAACCAAACTCAAGTCTATGCTGTGGAGCCAGCGGAACTGTTAGCTCAGCTCGGTGAGCAGCATACGCAAGGCTTACCTGTGACTTGGCTCACGGACTCATTACCAGCACTTCACGCCGTGACAAGATTAGAAATCAGTTTCGATCTTATTTTACTTAGCGCCGTTTGGATGCACATTCCGGAGTCTCAACGCGAGCGCTCGTTGCGTAAACTGACCAACTTACTTAAACCAGGTGGACAAATTGTTATTTCCCTGCGTTATGGTCAAGGTGAGCATGAGCGTAGCGAGCGAGCTATGTATCAAGTTTGCGCTGACTCGCTTAAAGCGATGGCTCGCAATTTGGGCCTTAGTTGCACTCTATGTACTGAACGTGAGAGCGATAAGCTAAAACGTGAACAAGTAAGCTGGCAAACGCTGGTTTTTCGTTTACCAGATGATGGTTCGGGTGCATTTCCGCTGATCCGCCATGTGGCGTTAAATGATGGTAAGTCAGCGACACATAAGCTCGCCTTAATGCGAGTGCTACTGCGTATTGCCGATGGCCACCCCGGTGCTGTAATACGGCGCGAGGATAATCGCGTGATATTGCCAGCTGGCTTAGTTGCTCTTTATTGGTGCCATCAATATAAAACCTTAATTGATCACTACAGCCTTTATCAAACGCCCAATAAAAGCCCCAATATGGGTTTTATGAAGAAAAATGGTTGGCACAAATTAGGCCACCTCACCGCCTCAGATCTGAAAGTCGGGAATGGCTTTAAAGGAGAAGAGGCAAAATCTGTGTGTCGCACGTTGTCGCATGCGGTGAGTAACATTCGTGATATGCCTTGTCGTTACATTACTTTCCCTAATACGCAGCAATGCGTGTTTGAACTCAGTAGTTCGGTAGTGCGAGCTACTGAGTTACTATTTCTTGATTTTCAAACGTTATGCAAATGGGGCGAGTTCTCTTTGCCTGAGCACACCTGGACAGCGCTCAATCGCTATGCCTGCTGGATTGAGCCTGTTCTAGTCAATGAATGGGCTAAAACCATGCAATCCTATCAAGGTAACAACCAGTACCAGTGCCCCACTAAGCGTCATATTTTTATGGAAGCATTGAGTTGGTTGGAACCGAAAAGAACGACAACCGAGGTACGCCAGCGTTTCGACGAATTGCGCCATGCAGGTGAGAATTTATCTTGTGTCTGGACAACCCGTAAGCTGCAACGAGAGTATGACATTGATCATTGCATGCCCTTTGCGCGATGGCCCAATAATGACCTGTGGAATTTGCTTCCCGCATCAGCTCAAGCCAACAACGAAAAGCGTGACCGCTTGCCAAGTGTGCAGCGCCTAGAAGCTCAAGAAGGTTTAATAAAGCACTGGTGGCGTAGTGCTTGGCTTAATACTGGCGATGCAGCGAATCGACAAAAGCAACGGTTTTTTGCAGAGGCTAACCTGGCTCTGCCGAATTTAGATATTAATAATACCTCAGTCGATGATCTTTTCGACGCCTTAGTGTTGCAGCGTGATCGTTTACGAGAAATGCAACAGCTTCAAGAATGGTGATGCCTTACTTTTAGATTTTATAAAGCTCGAAGCTTTATCTTCATTACTCATTCCACCACCTTTAAAGTACGGTACTCGTCGTAGGCGAATTGGTCGGTCATACCGCTAATGTGGTCTTGAATGAGTCGACAGCGGTGGTAAAACTCGTACAGGTGAAAGTATTCGGCGTTTTTATCCAGCGCAGCAACGGCCTTTTCATAAACGTTGAGGTATTTTCCCGAGAGTTTCTTCACTATGCGTGTGGCAATTAAAAAGTCTTTGTGGTGGCTCAGTACTTGGGTGAATTGCTCATGGTTTAGATCGAGTAGCACTTGGTATTCATCAAGCAGGCCGGAGATGATTTTATAGCCTTGTAGCTCGAGCTTTTCAACTTCGGGGTGACAAAATACGCGTTCACGAGCGACTGTTTTCAAGGCATCGGTAATGGCTTGGTGGTGGCTGCCATCTTCGATTAATGAGGCGTTGAGAGTGCCCGCGTACACCTGCTCTATGTTGTCTTTAAAGCGCGTTGCCGCATGCTCGACCAATGGGTGTAAGAGTTTTACACGCAGATAAATGAAAAAGGTGTTGTTGTAGTTGAACTCGGCCTCATCTGCTTTTTGTAGGGCAAACTCGCAGGCTTTGGCCACCAGGTCGCTGTAACCTTGCTCTGCGGTATCCAGTGCGGCCAGTCTCTGGCGATAAGCGTCATCTAAGTAGTGCACCAATTTCTCCACCGAGAGTATGCCTTTTTCTACCGCGTCTTCCATATCGGCTAAGCAATAAGCGATGTCGTCGGCGGCCTCCATAATGTAGCTGGCGGGGTGACGACAGCCATTATCCATTTCTAAGGCATCACGCAATTGAGCGATGAATGCGGCCTCGCTGTGGTAAAAGCCGACTTTTTTCATAAGGTAGCTTTTATCTTCAGGGCGCGCGTCTTTCGCCATAGTACCGGGGCGAGTGTATTTAAGAATGGCCGCTATTTGGCTGTAACTTAAGTTCAGCGCTAACAGCGAGTGAACAGCGCGGATCGCTTGCGCGTTGCCTTCGAAGCTTTGTAAATCAAGCATTAGCTTGTGCTTTAGCGGGTGTGTTTGCGCAAGCGTTGGCAACGGGCCAAAGCGTTGCTGCAGGTAGCGGGCAAACCAGTGGTTGATGGCGGCCTCACCAAAATGGCCAAAGGCCGGATTACCTATATCGTGCATCAAACACGCCATTTCCACTAAGGTCTCAAAGGGCCGCTCCATGTCGGTGAGGCCATAGTGTGCACGCTCTTGTGCATTGAGCTTAGAAAACAGTTTTTGCACAATAAAGCGGCCGTTTTGCTGTACCTCTAGAGAGTGGGTGAGGCGTGAGCGTACGGCGGCATTGCGCTCTAATGGAAATACCTGAGTCTTTTGCTGCAACCGACGTATGCCGGAGGAATTGATGATGCGGCCGCGATCGCTCTCTAAGCTGGTATGCAAAGTTTTCAGCGGGTTCACTTGGCGTGCGGTGTTTATTTTTGTAGTAAAATCCATACGTCCGCCTCAGTAGTAAATTGAATTCTATAGTATGCTTTCTGGTATCACATTTACATATGTTGTTTTATATTTCTAACCTGCTGTACTAGGGTCTGTTGATCTTTGCTGTTCTATTTTTGTTCTCTTTGAGCGTGCTTTTATCGCGGCGCTCGATGTGTGGCCTAGTAATCTAAGCGAATATTGAGCAACAATGAGAAAAGTGCGCTCAAAAGAACCGTTCGGCAGCACTTGATTGGCTTTTCTACTGTGTTATCGGCTGGCTCACATAGAATAACTATGCCACGCAGCCTCTGCCTTGTATAAAACCCAATCAAACTGCTGCAAAAACGAACTTGAAAGGTCAACAGACCCTAGTTGATAGCAAGAGCCACAATCTATAGTGTTGTACCTTCAAAAGGGATTTAAAAAGGACTTTATATGTTAAAGGTACATGTTTGGTTGCCACACGGAGAAATGGTGGGCCATACTTCGCTTTCATTTGACACATCTTATATCAGTTTTTGGCCAGCAGAAGGGGCTGGCAGAAAAGATTTAAAGTTAAAGCGCAGGCAACCTGGGAACTTTATGGGAGCATTGGAGCAAGACATCCAATCTGAAGGAGGCAGAAGACCTATTACTGTGACCATTTTGGCTGCAGATGTTGACGCTTTGGAAGATTACGTCGTTTCCCTGTTAAATAATATCCCCCAGTATCAGTTAGCTAAATTTAATTGCTCTAATGTAGTGGCTGATTGCCTAAAAGTAGCCTGTGGGAAGCAGCCCAGCTTCAAGCCTAGCGCAAGAGCCTACGGGAAGTTGGCAGGAGTGTTGGGAAGAGGTATCTGGACTCCCCATGAGGTACTGCGTTACGCTAGAGAATTGGCCGGCGAAAACGAGGTACAGCTATGAAAATCATTTATCACCCAGGTTACAATTACCGGCTAGGACTTTTAAGGTATTTACATCCTTTTGAGGGGGAAAAGTTCTTAAGTGTAATAAATGATTTAAGCAAACAAGGAGTTGAAGTAGATTGTATCAGTCCAACCGAGCCTGTTTCTATGGATATAGTAAACGAGTATCTGAACAGCCTAATGCAGAAGTGTGTTCAGAGTAAAATACTGATATTTCGAGCTTTAGAAGTTTCTAAAATTCCGTTTATTAGCTTCAATTACCTACACAAAAAAATACTTAAGCCTATGCGCTTGGCGGTAGCCGGAACACTTCTCGGTGCAGAGCGAGCGCTGGACTCGGGCGGGGTAATGTGGAATTTATCCGGTGGCTTCCATCATGCCAGCTATCAGTTTATGCAAGGCTTTTGTATTTATAATGATATTGCTATAGCACACCAACAGTTAATCAAAAATGGTCGACTAAGCACTGATGACAAGGTGCTTATTATTGATGTTGATGCCCATCATGGAAACGGCAACGCGTTTAGCTTCCGTGAGCAGACTAATGTGCATTTGCTCGATGTTTATAACGAAGACATTTATCCCTTATCTGGTTTCACGCGGGAACAAGTGGATTTTCCAGTTCCTCTAACCAGTGGCACTTTGGGGGAGGAATATTTAGCAAGGCTGTCGAGTGCCCTAGAGCTTACCGACAGTGATTATGCGCTGGCATTTATTGTGGCAGGGACAGATGTACTTGCTGAAGATAAGCTGGGGGGATTAGGACTCAGTGTTGAAGATGTTGCCGCCCGGGAAAAAATGATTTTAGAGCACTTGCAAAAACATAAGATTCCGGCAGTTGTAACTGGAGGGGGTGGGTACTCCAAACAAAGCGCAAAAGCTGTGAGTGCAGCCATCAAGGCGTGCGCATCGTTGTAAAATATCGCAAACGTATCTCTTTATTCAGAAACTAGTGTGCATTCAACCTAGCCCACGGCACGTTGGTACGTGGGCAAATCGAAAAACAGCGAACTCATATTGGCAATGCGCTTCAATGCTGCCTTTTCTTGGTCCTGCCATTGTGGCACTTGCGTGCGGCTTTCACAGCAAAGCACCCCTCTTGGCTCGAAGTTATCGTGCAGCACGTAATCAAGCAAAGAGTAAAAGCCACATGGCTCAAAGTAGCCTGCGACCATATGTTTGGTAAACGGGTGGTGACGCACATCTTCAATCGCAAGAAAATCATGGCTGAATAGCGCAGAAAAATAAGCCTGGGCTGTATCTTGGCCAATAACCCCGCCGTCAGAATAGGCGCCGGTGTGTTTATCAAATTTAGCGATGCACACAATGCTTGAGGTGTTTTCATTGGCCACCCAAAGGCTTACGACATCGGCTTGGGGAACATGCTCTGCTGCAGTGTGAACTATCTTTTGCAGCTTTTCTATGTGGCTTAAACCTGGGTTAGTTAAAGCCAAGTTAAGCTGAAATAAATCAACCATTTGCCACTCTCCTCACAACAATAACGTTGTGACTATGCCCAATCTTGCTCCGTACGCTAGATGCGTAACTGGAACTTTACTGCGCCAGTGTGAGCCACTGACAATTATTTATTATAGGCACCACACGGCGTTGTAGCCTGACTATTTTTGCACGTTCGCTCAATACCACTCGCACCAGTAAATAATACGCAGGCACTAACGTTTTGGTTTCTCGTCATCGAGCGGGCCGGCGCCAATATCTACTTTTTCTTCGCTTGGCTTAAAGTCAGGGTCTAGCGAAAGGTTAGCAAAAGGGTTCGACTTTTTGTCTTTGTCTTTGTCTTTGTCTTTGTCTTTGTCTTCAGCGCTCGTTTGTTCCGGCTCTGAGTCATCAGTGCGAGCTTCTTCACTTTGCTGGTCTTGTTCTGAAAGCGCAGACTCTAACTCCGCAAGCGCGTCATCAAGGCTTTGACTGTTACCATCGTCAATATCTAGCGCCAACTCTTCATCGCTTGATGATGTTTGCGCTTGTGTTGCTGTGCTTTGGGGCTCAATAATTGATGGCTCAGGCTCAGGCTCAGGCTCAGGCTCAGGCTCAGGCTCAGGCTCAGGCTCAGGCTCAGGCTCAGAGGTCTCTAACAAGGGTTGTGACGGGTCAAAGTCGTCAAACGGGTCATCCCCTTGGCTGGAATCCTCGTGGCTTTGCTGCGAGCTTGATGCAGGCGGCTCTGTGGCAGAAGTGGATGATGCTTGCTCATCGGAGCTTGGGTCGGACTCGCCACCTGCACGTTTATTGGCGGCTTCTAAAAACGCCATAAACTCCTCATCACTCATATTCGACCAGTCTTTGCTACTGCTGTCACTGCTGGGCAGAGGAGTTTGCTCTTGTTGCTCCGTTGCAGGTGTCGGTTTGGGAGTCGGCGCGGGTGCTGAATCTTTACTAGAGTGCGCTGTATCGTCCGAGTTGGGTGCGTCGTCTTTGCGTTTAAACGGGTGAATTTCTGCGCTCTTGCTTGCTCCTTCCGGATCGCTGGAGCGAGGCTCAGCAGCAGGTTTGGGCATCGGCGCAACGTTCTCTGCGGGCACCCCTGGGCGAGGTGTCTCTTCTTGTGCAGCGCTTGGTTGAGGCGTAGGCTCAGTGCGCGGCTCTGATTTTGGTGGCTGCACGGGCGTCTCGATTAACGGCTTGGTTGAAGACGCGCCTAGCGCGGCGTTGCTTCCTTGCGCAAGCAATTGCTTCACCTTGTCGACTAGGTGAGAACATTGTTGGGCGTCGAAGCTTTCAACACTGTAGCTAAGAATGTAGTCTACCAAGTCTTCACGCTGCATCACCAACGCAGGCAAATCAGATTTGAATAAAGCGTTGTTACTAAACAGTACCAGTAAGTTAACCTGTTGCTCTTGTATGTCCAGTACTTTAGCTAGCGCGCCAGCCTGGGCCTTGAGCTCAGTGATGGGGTTATCAAACTTGATTTCTTCATCGCCGTTTCGGGCGGTCCATTCTTGAGCGTGCTCGCCGCCAAAAATATCGCCTTCTTGGTTTGGTCGTGCCACGATAAACACGCCGTACGGGCTAATATATAATTGCTCGATGGCTGATGATTTGGCTTTTGGACCCACCAGTACAGGGACCGAAGAAAAGCGTTTATAAACTTGTGGGTCGAGCGTGTCAGGCTGTTTACCGGTGACCTTTTGCCACATCTTTTTGTAATTAACCTGTTTCTTAGGCAACTTCGGCACAGGAATAGCTTTGATAGCCGCTGTCTTTTTCGGCTTCACCGCTTTACCTTGGCTGCTGCGGTTGCTGCGAATAAAAATCAGCAACGTAATTAGCATGGCAATAAGCACCAAGGCTATTAATGCAGGGAAAATCAAGCCAACGAAAGGTGAACTCGGCTCTGAAGGTTGGCTTTGTACAGGAGCAGGAGCCACCTTTTTCGCTGTCACCGGAGCTGTTTTTGGCGCGGTAGTTTGTGTTTTCTCCGCCTTCGCTTGTTTTGCAGCCTCTTCGGCGGCACGCTGCTCGACAATAGTAAGTTGCGGCTCAGAGTTGGTAACTGTTGGTTCGGCCTCAGGTCTTTGCTCTTTTAATACCTTCTTAGGTTTGCTGGCTACTTCCTGAGGCTGAGATTGGTCATTTTCGGGTTTTGAGGTCGCTTTCGCTTGCGGTGTGCGCTTTTCTATATTCTTACAATTGGCATCGTAATCTCGTTTGGCACTGCGATAACTTGGGTGCGTGCGAGAATGATCAAACTGTGCCATTTGCTGCTTCAAAAGAATACACATGGCACTGTTATACTCGCGGGCACTGCTTTGAGTGCTCGCAAGGCTCAAGGTTAGGAATAAGACGAAATACGCGAATCTCATTTTATAAACATGGGTAAACAAGGTGTTATCTACACGTAGTCTAAAGCTTGTGGCCACATTTAGCTATAGCCAAAAAGCGCGATTCGCAATCATACTGAACAGTTGATGAATTTTTCGCCTATTTTTCAAGTCAGTGAATAGGGGATTCCAACCAATGCTGAATGATGGTTGGATTGTTTTGATACTTCTCTGGGTGCTGAATAATGGACTCCAATAGCGCCAGCTCTTTGGCATAATGCGTTTCTACATCAGGCACTTTTGATAACAGGCAAAATAGATAATCCGCGAACCCAGGCTTTGCCGGGCGCTGCTCTGTGGCCATACCTTTGTGCATAAGTTGCCTGTAAACATCCTCACGCCAACGCTGCGCCATGGTTTGCGGCGATAAAAAAGCGCTGCCAAGCATGGGTTGTAATTGTGCCAAAACCTGTTCTTTGCTTTTGTCTGCATGCAGGCAAAGCCATAAGGTAAACAGTTCCAGCTCAGTGAGTTCGGCTAAATCTAAATGTGCGCTTGGTTGATTCATAGTTACAGCCGTGTCAGCAATAGCATTGTTGTTCGACAACCGTAGTTAAACGATTGCACCTAAGGTGATACATAGTTCTCTACCGAGCAGTACGGGGCATCGCAGTAGGAAGATCATTTGATGTAGCACAAGCTTGATGATTAGTGCTATTGTTATACTCATAAAGTAGTAGGTAGTGCTTGTAGTTGGGCTGTGTATATGAAGTTTTCCCGTTTTGGTGTGATTGACTTACGCCAAGTTATTCTCGGGTTTGCGGTGCTGTGTGTGATGGTCACCCTGGGTAATCAGTTCATTATTAACTACCGAGTACACGGCCAGCAAATGGTGGCCCATACCCTGGCATCCAATCAGGCTTATGCCAGTAAGCTCTCTGATATTACCGAACAGTTTCTCAACTCTTTACAAATGCAGTTGCGCTATAGCGCTGCGCGATTAGCTGATAACAATACCCTAAAATCACAGCAGCAAGAAACGCTGCGATTATTAGAGCAAACCGCGTCTTTTAACTCTGTGGTGGTGGTGAACGAGCAAGGCGTTATTACCAGCACTGCGCCGTTAACCTTAGGTGTTAAAGGTGTGAGATTACAAAGCGACAGTGCTAAGCAATCTTTGCGCGCACAAGCACCTACCATTCCTCAACCGTTTGTATCGCCGGCTAGCAATTTAATTGTGAGCCCCTCACACCCCATTTTTAGCCCCGATGATCAATATCAAGGCTATATTGCAGGTACTATTTATTTGCATGGCGACAATATTCTCTCGCGGCTACTCGGGCAGCACTTTCACAACGATAAAGCCAATATTATGGTGCTCAGCGCAAATGGCAGCGTTATTTATCATTCTCAACGCCAGCGTGTGGGCTCTAAAATAACGCCGGCTTCGCCATTGTGGCCTGCGTTTGCCAATGCGCAAATGCAAAGTGGCAGCGAAGGTGTTGGCGCTATGTTGGTAGGCTATGCACCTGTGCGCGCAGCGAATTGGGTGGTGCTAGTGGGGACTGAGCGCAATCAAGTCGTTGAGAGTGTCGGCAACACTATAATGAACGTGCTTGCCAAAGCTGCACCAGTGACCGTGATCACCTTATTAGTGATTTGGTATTTAGCGAATTTAATTAGTGCTCCGCTGCGACAGCTCGCGCAACGCGTGGCCGATTCAAGTAAAGAATATGATGATGTGCCAACCTGGTTTTTTGAAGCGAAAACGCTACGCAATGCACTGAGAACTTACAGCAATGAGCAGCACCAGCGTATTAACGACCTGAATAAAGCAAGCTTAACCGATCCGCTCACCGGCATTGGCAACCGCCGTTATATGGAAGTGTTTATTCAATCTATGGTCGCTGATGAACAAGCCTTTGCGGTGATCACCTTGGATATTGACCACTTTAAGCGTGTCAATGATAACTATGGCCACGATGTGGGTGATGACGTTATACAAGGGCTAGGGCAGCTATTGCAGAGCAGTTGTCGAGAATACGATGGCGTGTGTCGCAGTGGTGGCGAAGAGTTCCTACTTATTCTCCCAGGCATAGGTAAAGACATTGCGTTAGAGCTGGCAGAGCGCTTGCGAGTGACTATCCAGGCCCATGATTTTACACCAGTACCGCAAGTAACGGTGTCTCTTGGCGTGAGTTTATGGCAGCCGGGTTGCTCGGTGGATGTGGTGCTCAAAGCTGCTGATAATGCGCTGTATCGGGCGAAACAACGAGGCCGCAATCGCTGCGAGGTGGAGTTGCTAGGTTAGGGCTATTTGCGTGGTTGCTGCTTATCCCAAAGCGACAATAGGCGCTGCGCAATGCCCCATACTAACAGCAAAATCATCAGCAGTGTGATCGCCAGTAGTAGCGCCGAGTCATTAATAAACAACCAGCTTAGGCTCAGCACAATGCAGCAAAACACACAAATGCTCAGTAAAGTATTTTTGCGTTTATTCGCCAGTTTAGTCATGCATACCTACCATTTTAGAAATCGCCCCTAGTATATCAACTTCTGGGCGCTGATCATCCTTCACTTTGTAACTTAGCAACGTAATTCAAGATGCAATGAGCAAAGTTTCACCACCGGCTAGCTGGCGCGCCGATCACAGCTGTTAAACTGTTGGAAAGTAACAATTAAACTCTTGTAATTTATTGATTTGAATCATACATTTGCCAGCTAACCAATAACCAGAATTTCCCTCAAAGCCTGTTCCTGATACTGTGCTAAGCTTCTTATGAAATGGTATACAAAATTACAAGAATCATATGACATCGTCTTTTAACGCGCTTTACCAATGTAGCTGCAGCGAGCAAGCCTATGAGCTGGCACTGAGTATGATTGATGAAGCTTTTGGCACAGCCCATTGCTTTGTTGGTAAGTTATGCGCCAACGCGACAGAAGTACAGACTGTGGCCTACCATCAAGACGGTGCCGTGCGCGCAAATTTCCAATACCCTTTGGCTGGTTCTCCATGCGCCGATGCATTACAAAGCGTCGATGTGTGCGCTTTTGGCGATAATGTGGCTGATTTATTCCCCGACGATACCATGCTTGCGGAGCTGGGGATTGAAGCTTACATCGGCGTGACGCTACGCGATGTATCACGCCAACCCATTGGTATTTTGGTGGCGCTATTTGAACAACAGCGAACGTTTGACCAAGTTGATGAGCAGTGGTTCAAGGACTTGGCATTTATCGTTGCTGCTCAAGCCCGCCATGATGCCGATTTGGCGCGAAAGGATAAGCTGTTAGCTGAGCTATCACTGCGTAATATCGTGTTTGAGCAAAGCAAAGAAGCCATCATGATCACCGATAACAATAACCGTATCCTGCGGGTTAACCCCGCCTTTGAGTTGTATACCGGTTATCGTGAAAGTGAACTAAAAGGGCGTTCACCCGCAGTGCTTTCCTCAGGTCAGCATCCTCCAGAGTTCTATCATGAAATGTGGCGGCAGCTCGAGCAGATGGGCCATTGGCGAGGCGAGATTTATAATCGTCGTAAAAATGGTGAAATTTACCCAGAAGAGCTGTCGATCACTGTTAATCGTGGTGCCAATGGGCAAATTACCCATTATATTGGTTTGTTTCGTGACATTAGCCAATGGAAAGAAAGTGAGCGCCAACTGCGGTTTTACGCCAGCCAAGAACCCTTAACAGGGCTTTTAAATCGTCGCAGTTTCTTAGAGAAAGTGGAGCAACATATTTCGTTGTTTCGCGCTCAGGAGCAGCACGCGTCAGTGCTGTTTTTAAACCTCGATCGTTTTAAAGATATCAACGATTTATATGGTCCAGAAATTGGCGATAAGGTACTGATTGCGGTGGCGTTGCGGCTGCAAAATTGTGTGCGTAACCATGATGTGATCAGCCGCTATGGCGGTGACGAATTCACTATTTTAATTGCCGATGCCAAACCTGGGCACGCGCACCGCTGCGCCGAGAAAGTGTTGGAGCGAATCCACCAGCCCATACGCTTGGGTGATTTAAGCATTGAACTAAGTTGCAGTATTGGCATTGCTCACATGCATAGCGATACCGATAGCGCCACGGTGCTCGTTCGCAACGCCAATCATGCCATGTTGAGTGTTAAGCGCGCTCAGTCTCACAGCATTGCCGTACACAGCCAAGAGATTGAAGCCATTTACCTGCGTAAACTTAAACTGCGCGACAAACTCCATAAGCTACTTCGCTTTGATGGCCTAGATGTGGCCTACCAACCGGTTATCGATAACCTAAGCGGGCGTATTGTTAAGTTTGAAGCCCTAGCACGCTGGCGCGATGAAGAGCTTGGGGTGATCCGTCCCGATGAGTTTATCGCCATCGCTGAGGAGTTCGGACTTGTGGCTATTTTGGGTCAGTTTGTGCTGCGCAAAGCGCTGACCGATTTGGCATGGATCCATAGCCAAGGCTACAACGACATCAGCATGGCAGTGAATCGTTCAGCCTCAGAATTTAACCATGTATTGCATCCCGTTGATACGGTGCTCGATACCTTGGCTGACTGTAACTTAAAGCCCAGCTGTTTGACCATTGAGGTGACCGAGTCGGTGGCCATTCATGCCCGAAAGCAAGCCGAAGGGGTGCTGAATGAGTTACGCAGCAAAGGAGTCATGGTGGCCTTAGATGACTTTTGTACAGGGTATTCATCATTGAGTCACCTTATCGACCTACATGCTGATTATATTAAAATCGATAAGAGCTTTACCCAGCAAATGCTCAGCGAACACAAGCACCAAGTGGTGATTGCCAGCGTTATTCGTATTGCCTCAGAGCTGGATATGGAAGTGATTGCCGAAGGCGTGGAAACACAGCAGCAACAGCAACAATTGCGTGAGTATGGTTGTCACTTTAGCCAAGGTTATTATTACTCTCCTGCAGTTCCTTTAAAAGAGGCGATGGCGCTGTTAGCCAAGCATAATGATGATGTAAACGGCCCCAATGAATTTTCCAATATAGGTTCAAAAAGTGTTTAAAATTAAGCGATTAGCAGCGTTTTAATCGCAATTTAACAATCTTGTGCCATAGTGAATAAGACCGATGTTTTAGGAGCTACACCATGCAAAACCTCACCCTCAAAACCATTTTCATTGGTTTTGTGTTTGTCGCCCTGTTTGTGGTTACGTTAGTGACTGCACTCATTAATACTGGTCAGTTTTCCAGCCTTTATTATCGGCAAACTGAAACGCAGTTATTACCAGATACTGTTGGGCGAGTAGCGAATGAAATTAGAGCCGAACTGATGTATCCCATTACGGTTTCAAAAACGCTGTCGCAAAACGCGATGTTGCATCAATGGGTGCGCGATGGCGAGCAAGGGAGTACTCAGCATGGACAGGTGCTTGATTACTTTCGCGACTTACAGCAAAAATCCGGTGCGACATCGGTGTTTTGGGTAAGCCGAGAAAGCCTGAATTACTACACCGAGGGTGGGCTGTTTAAGCAGGTATCGCGCAGTGAATCACGGGATAGCTGGTTCTTTGATTTCATTTCCAGCAGTGCACAGCAACAGTTGGCGCTGGATGCCAGTGAACAAGGTGGGCAACTGACTTTATACGTTAATACCTTAGTGAGTATTGATGGCCAGCGCGCAGGAGTCGCGGGACTGGGTTATGATGTGTCGAAAATTGCCAATATGGTTACCTCACGTAAAGTCGGCGAGCAAGGGTATCTGTTCCTGGTTGATGACACACAGCGTATTATTGCTCATGAAAACAGCCGCTTTATTGGTAAAACGGTGGCCGATGTTAACCAATTAGCACCACTGAGCTCGGCTCTTTCTGGCAATGGCAGTGGCTTTGTACTCAATGAAACTGAGCTCGATGGCGAGGCGGTTTATGGTGCGGTGATGCCTATTGAAGGCACCGAGTTGAAATTGGTCGCGGTGCTGCCAGAGCATGAGATCTCCGGCGCAATTAATTCGGTTATTTGGACGTCGGTTCTTGCCAGCGTGGTACTTGCAGTGGTGTTCTTGGTGCTAACCATGTATTTTGCCAATTGGCTGAGCAGCCGCATTCGTACCGTGGGTGATGACCTCCTTGCCATGTCTGGGCAAGGAGGCGATTTAAGTACGCGCCTTGATGATAGCGTTGATAATGAGTTGGGGCATCTGGCCAAGGGCTTTAACGCCATTATTACCAAAGTCGCTGAGCTGGTGGATGAAATCAGTGTCACCGAACAAGCGATGCGCGAGGGCATTGCTGAGCTGGCCGATTTTTCCGATAAAACCTTTAGTGCCACAGAAAGCCAGCGCTCACAGACGGATCAGGTCGCGACAGCGATCACTGAAATGGGGCAAACGATTACCGAGGTATCCGATATTGCCCACCGTACCGCCAGTGATACCGAAGAAGCGGTGCGTGAAACGACCACCACTAACGACAACATGACGCTCACCGCGCAAACCATGCAAGAACTCAACGATATTCTTAATAATGTGGATACCAGCGTGGGTGAGTTTGCTAATCAGGCGGCAGAAATTAACTCGGTAGTGGAAGTGATCAATGCCATTTCCGAACAAACGAATTTATTAGCCCTGAACGCCGCTATCGAAGCTGCTCGCGCCGGTGAGCAAGGGCGCGGTTTTGCTGTGGTTGCGGATGAGGTGCGCTCACTGGCGCAGCGTACGCAAAAGTCTACCTCAGAGATCCGCGATCAAGTGGCGCGCTTGCAAAGCACTTCGACGCAATCACAAGAGGCCATCGCACGAGGCACAGAAAGTAGCCGCCAAGTCACTGACCACACGCAAACGGCGGTGGCGTCGCTGCGCGCGATTCAGCAAAAGTTTGAGGAGATCAGTCAGGGCAATCATCAGGTTGCCGCCGCCACCGAAGAGCAGGGCACAGTGGTTGAGCACATTAACCAGTCGGCCCATGAAATATCAGACAGTGCCGGCAGCATTCACTCTTATGCCGAGCAGCAGCAAAGCGCAACGCAAAGCTTATTAGCGCGGGCACAGCATCTGCGCGATTTAGTGAGTCAATTTAAGGTTTAGAACAGATGCAGCGAAAGTCTGTCGGCGAACTGCTCCAGCGCATAAAGACCCGCGCTGGAGTTGCCAAAGGCATTGAGTTTGGGTGACCACACCGACACCGCAAACTGCCCTGGGACAACAGCAACAATGGCACCGCCTACTCCGGATTTACCGGGCATGCCAACGCGATATGCAAAATCGCCAGCGGCGTCATAAAGGCCACTGGTAAAGAGCAGCGAGTTCAATTGCGAGTTTTGTTTGCTAGTCAGAATACGCTCACCCGAGGCGATGTCGACACCCCGATTAGCGAGATAGCCAAAGGTGCGCGCCAGTTCTTGGCAGTTCATTTCGATGGCGCAAAAGCCAAAATAAACCTTGAGCACTTCTTCTACATCATTTTCAAAATTGCCAAACGAGGTCATTAGGTGCGCCATGGCCGCGTTACGATGGCGGTGTTGAAACTCTGAACGAGATACTGTTTGGTTGATACACACCCGAGGATTACCGCTGAGCCAACGCACCGTTTCTAACATGTGGTGAGTGGGCGCGCTTAAGCGAGAGTAAAGCGCATCGCAGGTAACAATCGCGCCGGCGTTAATAAACGGGTTGCGCGGAATGCCTTGTTCAAATTCAAGCTGGGTAAGCGAGTTAAACGCAGTGCCCGAAGGCTCTTTGCCAACACGGTGCCACAACGAATTGCCATAGCGTTGCAATGCTAAGGTGAGAGTGAGCACTTTGGAGACCGATTGAATAGTAAAAGGCACGTCCACATCGCCGGTGCTGAAGGTTTGCCCATCCACGGTATGCACCGCCATCGCAAACTGCTCACTGTCGACCTCAGCCAAAGCCGGAATATAACTGGCCACCGCGCCCTCGAACTGCGACAATCGTGAACGTACATCGGTGTTAATGTCGTCAATAACCTGTTGAATATTCATCCGCTTCTTTCACTTGACTAAAACCCAATGATACGGAATATAACACCTATACGAAAGCGCAGCATTGCCCCAAATGATGGCCGCTTTTAGATAACCAAGTGCTTTGGCCTCAGAGTATGGACTCATGAGGCAAACAATAACAGCGCAAGGGACTGCTAAGCAGAGAAAAGAGAGTCATCAATGATAAGACGGTTAAGCAGTGCATTGCTGCTAAGTATGGGTATGTTGGTGGGCTGCGGTGGGTCAAGCTCCGACTCACAAGCGCCTGCAGGGCCGCCGCCGTATCCACCACAAGGTAGTACATGGCAATGGCAATTATTGGGGGCGCTCAATAGCGAGTACGATGTATTCGCTTACGACATTGATTTGTTTAATACCGCTGCCGAGACCATTGCTAGCCTCCAGCAGCAAGGGCGCTTCGTCATCTGTTATTTTTCAGCCGGAAGTTATGAATCTTACCGTGAGGATGCCGGCGAGTTTTTAGACTCCGAGCTTGGCAATACCTTGGCCAATTTTGCTAATGAGCGTTGGTTGGACACGCGCAGTAGCAATGTCCGCGCTATCATGCGCGCGCGCATGGATTTGGCCGCCGCCAAAGGCTGTGATGCGGTGGAGCCGGATAATGTTGATGGTCATATTAATAACACCGGTTTTGCACTGACTCGTGAGAACAGCATTAATTACAGCCAGTTTATCGCTGAATATGCGCGCTCGCTCGGCTTGTATGTGGGTCTTAAAAACAATGTTGGCTTGGCGCAAACCTTGGAGCCTTACTTTGATTTTGCGGTCAATGAATCGTGCTTTCGCTTTAATGAGTGTGCACGCCTAGCCCCTTTTGTTGATGCTAAAAAGGCGGTTTTCCATGTGGAATATTTGTCGGTGGCCGAGGTCGGCAGCGGTGAGCTGCAACGAGTCTGTGCACAAACCGAGCCGCTGGGCTTTTCCACCTTGGTGCTGCCCACGGCATTGAATGACGCGTATCGCTTTAGCTGTAGCGAGCAATGAACGCTTTACTTATTAGCGTTGCAGCATAAAGGTCTCATATTCGAGGCGGTTAAACTGACGATTTAGCATCACTAACCCCAAGACGGTGCTGATCAGCATGGCTAAAGCAAAGCCGTAGCCATAGACCTCAGGCCCAAGCTGAATGGAGAGCTCAGTGAGCATCAAGTTGGCGAGGGTCATCACCGTCACCAAGGCCGTGGCCTGATAACGTTTATCTAAATAAAACATGACGTTGAGTATGGCCATCAGAATAACTTGCAAAGACACGCCGACTAAATCGACATACAGTAAGTGTAGATAGGCGAGGTCTATTTTCAGCAGTGTGAGAATTTCCTCACTCCACAACAGCAGCAATGCGAGGGTGATCCCTTGCACTTTAAAAATTTGATATAAGCTGTCTTTGCAGTGCAATACCATTTGGTCCTTAAGTAAGTACACCGACTCCAAGGTGCCGCCTTCGCGCACCGTTTGGTAAAACCGCTCGTTTGAGGCGGCAAAGTCGGTTTCCATGTGCAGCATAAACACCGCCATGCCAGGAATAATGGCGAGGTACGCGATAAAAATTGGTAAATCATAGATATATGAGGCGCGGAACATATCGATAACGGCAAAAGACACCTCGGGGTGTAGCCAAAATACGAATTTATCTACCCACACTCCCAAGTTATAAAGCAACCCACATAATGCTAATGAGTAAAAAGCTTGCTTGCGGTTTAAAAACTGAAAGGCGATAAGCGAACCGGCGCTGTAATTGCGTAAAATAAAAAAGAGCAAAACAAAGGTGATCAGCCCCTGACACGCGGCAAAGATCATCAATAGCCCCAAAATACCGTAAGGTGGCAGTAACCATGAAGCCAGCACCATCAGCGTATAGCCAATTGCCAAGGTGGCAACAATCCGATAATACTGCTTCATACCGCTTAGGAATACGATGATTAACCACAGGTTGCACAGCACCACAAAGCCGCATAACAACGCCATTTTCACTGCTGCATCTAACGATGTATTGGCCAATACCGCAATACCAATGGCTGTGCCAAGCGCCGAAACAAGTAACATGCAGCCTAATAAGTTTGGCGTTACCTTGTGATCTTTGCCTTCAAATAGCCGGTCGGAGATAAACCGTGTTAGTAGCAGTTGGAACATACCACTGAGGATCAGTGAGCCAGCCATCATGTAAGTGACTAGCACTAGGTACTGTATGATCAGAGTGTTAGGGAACACTCGACCGATACTTATCATACCGATGATCATCAGCGCTAAAATGGATAGCACCCAGGGCCCCGAGCCCACAATTGCCGCCAAGCCGTATGCTTCGAGGTAAGAGAGCAGGGTGTTTTTCTTTAATATTCGGCGTAGCTCAAAGCCTATTCCTGCCATGTTAAATGCTCCTCATACAGCGTTTGGTAGCGCTCATACATCGTATGTTCCTGATAATATGCTTGCACTCGGCGGTAGCCGTTATCACCCATTTGTCGCCAGCGCTGGTCATCTTCCAATAGCGCCAGCAAGGCTTCACTGGCTTGGTTGGGGTCGGCTATATTTGTTACATAGCCACAGCGCCCAAGTTGCTGGTCGTGTTCGTTCATACCTTCGAGAATTTCGCGGCATGAGCCAACTTCTGAGGCCACACAGGGGATACCTGCGGCCATGGCCTCAAGTAGTACCAAGGGTTGCGCCTCACTGATGGAGGTGAGCATACACACGCCAAGTTTGGGAAGAATTTCGGCAACATTTTGCATGCCCAAGAACAGCACGTTGTCTTGCAGCCCCAAGCTATTAACCAGCAGTTCGCACTCGCGAACATAGCTTGGATCTTCCTCGGTGGGGCCAATGATCCACCCTTGTAGTTCTGGTTCGCTATTAAGGGCCACACGAATAGCACGAATAAAGGTTTTAATATCCTTAATGGGCACCACGCGACCAATTAACCCCGCGACTTTAGGCGCCTGTTGCGGTCGCTTGGCGTAGGCCTCACTGAAGCGCTCCATACTGATACCGTTGACAATCACCCCAGTTTTATCGGCCGGTGCGCCGTCTTTTATTTGCCGCTGTCTATTGCCTTCATACAAAGCGATGATGCTATCTGCTTGGTCGTAGGCGGTACGCCCTAATTGCTCAAAAAAATCTATCCAGGTTTGCCGTGTTTGCTCCATTTTTTTATGGATACTGGTGTCCAGCGCACTGTGTCGGTCTTTGATCCAGCTTGCTTGAGTGAGATCGATTTTGCGCTCTTTGGTATAAATACCGTGCTCGGTTAATAAATAAGGCATCTGCTGTTTTTGTTTCGCCAAGGCGCCGAGAAAGCCGGCATAACCGGTCGAAATACTGTGAAATAGCCGCGCAGGGGGGAGGTTTTCAGCCACTTTGACTAAGGTGAATAAGGGGCTGTAGATGTTGCGAAAGGTCCAAAAGTAATCCACAAACGATTGGTTTTGTGCGTGTTGGAAATACAGATCAACAATCACATCCCAAGAGCGCTCGCTGTATAAAAAGTCATCATAACTTAGGCCATGCTTTTTACCCAAGTTAGCCAACAAGCCTTGTAAATGCTCACCATCTAAGGTTTGCTCCGGATTTTTAAAGCGTGAGATGACATTTTGCCAAAGGCTGAAGGCGGATTTTTTCCCGCGTCGAGCGCGCGGTGCCAGTAAGCCGTCTTTATCCATCAAGTAATGGGTCTCCATGCCGACCACATTGTCGGGCAAGGTGTAATGCTGCTGTTGATAAAAAGAGCGGCTCCCGCCTATAAATACAAGGTAAAAGTTAAGGTGGCTAAGGCCACTGATCAGCTGGTGCACCCAGCTTGATACACCGCCGCGCACGTAAGGGTACGTGCCCTCTAACAATAAACACACATCAATACGCTTCACGACGCCAAAACTCCCTTAATTCATTTAGCGCGTCACCGGGTTCGGTGGGCAGGTGACTGACTAATAAAGCGGCATGGTCGTAATCGCCCTGAGCAAAAGCGGCCTCGGCTAAATAGGGCGCCACTTGTTTTAATAACAGGCCGCGATGACGTGCTTTTTCTAGATACTGCGTGGCTAAATCATATTCTTGTAATTCCAGCAGCACCCGGCCGAGTTGTAACTCACTGCGCGGTGAAGGGGTGAGGGCTTCGGCTTGCAGTAGGTAACTTTTCGCTTGCTCTAAATAGTGATTGCGCAGTGGCCCTTCAGCGATGCCAAGGTAGCATAGCTCCCAATACAGCTCAGCAATTTGAAAATGCAACGAGGCTTGTGCGCCTTCGCTTAGTTTGTTTTTCAATGCGTCAATGTTGCGGTTGATACCAAATTCTATTTTTTCGATGGCGGCGTAGGCAAGTAAACGCACGTCATCGACTTTATCGGTGAGCGCTAACTTAAGCAACGGCACCGCCACGCGCTCTGGTAAAAAGCGACAGGCATTGACCGCAATCAGGCGACGCTCATCGGAGGGATTAAACAACAAAATATCTTTCAGTGCGGCGGCACCAAACTGGCTTTGTTCAAGTTGCTCTGGGTGCAGGGGTAATTCCAAGCTTTCGGAGCGCTCCCATAGTGCCGGCTGCTTTTTCTTCGGGAAATACAAGGCGACGATAAAAATCGTCGCCAACCCCAGCATACCGACCATGGGCATACTGAACGCAATGACAAAAATAAAGGTAATGGCACCGATAACGGGTTGTTTGTAGCGTCGCGGCAGCGCCAGCCAACACACTAAGGTGAAGGTTCCCGCCGCAGCGCCATGGCTAGCAGCATAACTTAACCAGCCGAGCAGACTAAGGTCTTGCTTGCCGAGTAGGTAAAGGCTTGCCGACTCAAAGAGAATCGTTTGAAGAATCAGCCAAATCTTCATCGAACGCTCCTAAGTCTTCGAGCAAGGTATTTACTTGCTGGTATTGCTCAAATACCAACAGCGGACCAAATACGTCTAAATCGCCTTCGGCAAGGGGGGCATTATTGGCGAGGATACTGCGGATCCGCTGCACAAATTGCTCTGCTTCCATCACTGTGGTCATCGGCAATAGCACGCACAATGCTTGGCGGCCATCTTCTCGCTCGCAAGACCAGTAAATATCGGCACCACGGCGAAAATCGGTAACATGTTCTAAATCGAGGTGTTGCGCTTCACTGTTGTCGTAAAACACCACCATGGCGCTATCTGCACCGTAATGGCGCTTATACCACAGTTGGTTTTCCAAATACTGGCGGAACAGCTGGCGTTGTTCGGGTTTGAGAATGGGTGCGAACAACTGGTGTGACATAAAGTTGGCAATATAACCGGCCAGTAATGCAATCAGGGCAATATTACTTTGCGTGAGGGACACAAACTTGACCTTCTCTGCAAGCACCACCCCTTGTAGCTCGCCGCTGACATCAACTAGGGGGATCACCAACTGATAATTGAGATTATACTCATCGCTGTCGATAAAGTTCGCCGGAGAGAGTACAGCCTTAGAGGTGTACACATCTTGTAGCATTAAATCATCAGCGATAAGGGCATGTTCACTGCCAATGGTGGCCAGTGCGCCGGGCACCAGCTTGCCGTCACGTATTTCGTACAAACCTGCTTGATACATGGTAATCACATCAGCAAATACTTGGAGGCTTTTTTGGGCCAGGTTGGCAAGACGGTTTTCCGCATGGCCGGAGGCCGCTTGTTGGAGTAGTTGAATGCCAGTGCGTAGGCTCATTTGTTTGCCAGCCGCGCGCTGCTCAAGCTGGTCGTGGGATATCTTCAATAAATGGTAATTTTGCGTAAAGCTTTTTAGCTTTTGTTCCATATAGCGGTGGTTTAGCTCAAAGCGCTGATTGATATCATGCCAGTGATCGCGAAATTCGCCCACCAACATGGTCACCACTGCTGTGCCCACAGACACAGATAGGCTAATCGATACTTCGGTGGCGATAAAATTATCGACCACACCGACACTCACAAGTAACAGCACGAAGCTCATCATTCCGCGACCAAACCCGTAGCGCAGGGCGATGACAAGGGGTCCCAACATCGGCCAATAGAAGTAATCAGTGGCGTGTTCATGAGCGAGGCTGGCTTGATACACCCAGATGCTCAGGGCAATAAAGGTGATAAAAACCAGTTCAAACCAGGCGATAGGCTGGTGGTCACTGCCAAAAAGCAGGCGCCTGATAACGGCATTGAGGCCACGACGTTTACTGTGAGGCATAGCGCGACTAATCCCAGTCTAGTTCATCAATCAGGGTATCGATGGCCTCAAGTGCGACCTGCGAGAGCGACTCACGGCCCCATCCTGTTTTTGATGTGGAACCACGCCAAAGCTCATTGCCACTGCTATCTGCAAGGGTCAGTGTCAGCCCCACAGCCGGCTCACCATCTAAGCCATACTTGTATTGCCACTCTTGTACTGAACCAGATACCACATAGCCCGGCTGCTGTTCACTCAGCCACCGCTGCGCCTCTTGATTACGCTGGGCAGGCTCAAGGCTCGCCTGTAAATCACCCACTTGTTGCTTGGGGTAGAGTGTTACCTTCAACCCTTGCTCAGCAAGTGCAGATGCCAGCAGTTGCTCAGCCTGAGCCTGCGCCATGGGCATATTTGACTGATTTGCCAAGGGCATAATATAAACCTGTTGACTGGCGCTGAGCGTCGGGCTTTCACCGGCATAGTGCGTTGCGCAACCACTGAGTATGAAGGCCAAAGCCAATGCCATTATTGTTTTCATCATTTTATCCTCACATCAAAAGTCGATAAAGTATCCCACGTTGAGTGTTAAGCTCTCACGGCCATTTTGGTCGGCACTTTGCCACACACCCTTTATGAAAAATTCATCATTGCCAAATGCTTGCACACCCAGCCCTACGTTAGCCGAATAATCGACGCGTTGCTCAATAAAGTTATAACCCACGGCCGTATCAAGCCAATAGCGCATACCTGGGGTGTTTCGTCCAGGCTGTGAGACTTCACCACGCAGCAACGATTGGCCCAACGCTAAACGTCGGTATTTAGGGGTTAGAAAATCCACAGCTCTAACTGGCTCTGGGCGCTGCAAGTGTGCTGTTAATCGCTGTAATGGCCGCTCGTCCAAGGTGTTTTCTTGGTGGTCATACTGCGCATACACCTGCCAACTCGGAGTAAAGTTGAATTGCTCACTCAGACGCACGCTGCTTTGCCATTGTTGACCGATAGGCTCACCAAAATCGGAATGAAACAGCGCCCGCGAAATATTTATATTTACTTGCTCGTAGCGCGTTGGCTGCCAGCTCAGTTGATAGGCGAGCCTATCCTCATTGCCGAGCATGTAGAGATTTTCACTTTGCTGCGAGGGCATGCTGTGACGCACACTCAAGGTGTGGCTTAGACGTCTATCTGATTGCCACGTTGCGCTTGCATGCTGGCCGAATACCGTGTTGGTATCGCGCTCGCTGATGGCTATACCAAAGTGCAGGTCTTGCCAACGCGGTCGAGCGCGTGTCCGCCAATCTAGATTCACACTCTGGTCTTGGTAATGATCGATTAGGGTTGAGGCGGGGTCGCCACTATCATATTGATAAGAGAGTGCCATATGACCATCGCCTAAAGGACGATAATAGCTAAGCTGCTCTGTGCTTAGCTGCCACGTATCAAGCAGGCTGTGTTCAAAACGCACACCATGGGCATGGCGGTCGTGTTGGGCAGCTAAAAAGCGTTGCAATGGTGCTAAATCTTGTTTGGCGACACCACCATTAAGGGCTTGTTGGCCCAGTTGCCATGCGGCAAAATTATCACCTAATTGCGAGAGTGCTGTGGCCCGCTCAGTGGCGGTCAGTGTTGTTGATTGGTAAGCCAAAGTACGTGCTTGCGAGTGGTTGTGCTGTGCCAGCGCTAAAGACAATAAAATGCTGTCATTGAACTGCTCGGAAGCAATGACTTGCTGGGCTTGTAATAAGGCTATCTTTTGCAAGGCTCCAAGCGTTGGGTCGCTAAATAAGGCATTGATATCAGCGCCACCGTTGCCTTGGTGCAGATGCCAATTGAGCTGTGCGCTGGCATAGGCGGGCGATACTAAAGTGCGTAGCAATGATACGTAGCTAATTTCGCCATCCTGGAGGGCGCGAAGCTCAGCACTTAATTGTGTGAGCACTTGCACGCGCAAGCGTTGAGCCTGCGCTAAAGCACCTTGATTTTGCAACAGCGATGCCCAGGCTAATTTATCAGCGGCGGTGCTTAACTTGGCGTTATCTAACTTGCGATACCAGCTATCAGCATGAGTATATTCGCCCAGTTGCTGCGCCGCATAAGCTAACGCTTGATACATAGACGCAGTTTGCTGGTTGTGTGGTGCTAAATACCAGTACAACTCACGCAGCCATGGGGTGTCTTGACTGTCTATCGCCAGCCACAATGCACTTTGTTGCACGTTCGGGTTATGCGGGTACTGGGTGAGTAATGCACTTAGCAGCTCTTTGGCGCGAGTATGGTGTTTTTTATACATGGCTAAACGCACGCGCAATAGCTGCACGGATAAGCGTTTATCGCCACTGTGATCGGCTGTTAACGCCTCGCTGGCACGTTTTATCAGTGCTGCATTTTGCTCGCTGAGGCCATATTCTAGGAGATGATTGAGCACCACAATGCTTTTTGTTTGCGCATAATAAAGCCACAAGGTATCCAAGCTTTGTTGGTCTAGCTTATTGTGGGTGGCAATCAGTAAGTAGGGGTCCAAACTGGTATCACCTCGATGCACACGAGCACGCTGAAAACGCTGTTGCAATGGCCTATTTGCGATATAGGTCGCCAGCTCTTGTAAGTTGGTAAGCTGCTCTACATCTAAGGCTTCTTCATCGCTGTATCGATAAAGTAGCATCAGCGCCTTATCTACCTCGCCGATCGCGACAAAGCTTTGCGCAAAGTAATTCAAGTTGATGTAGTCGTATGTCGGCTCAAGCGGCAACGTTGCCCACAAGGCCGTGGCTTGCTTTGGTGCGCCGACAAAATTATAAAAACGCGCGAGTTGGAACCAATAAAACTCTCGAGTTGGAAAGCGCTGATGCAGCGTTTGCAAATGCGTGAGGGTCGTTTGTGCGCCCAAGGCTTTATCACTGAAGTCGACCCATTGTTTAAGAGTGCTATCATCAAGCTCGTCTTTGAGTGCTAGCTGATAGTAAAAGTCGCTCAAAGCAAATAGGTCACTCTCTGCTAAAGCTTCACTGACGCCTTGCCATAGAAGTGCTTTGTCAGGTTGCGTGGCAATAATTTGCTTTGCAAGTACCAGCGCACTGGCGGTATCGCCCAGCCAAAGATAGTAATCATGAAGTTGGCGCTTATCTGCCAAAGTAGGTGCAACACTCAAAACTTTAGCAAGCCACACTGCCGCTTGTTCAATATCACCCACCTCAGCAAAGCGTTCACTGGCTTGGCGCCAATCAGCGGGATCAGTACTTTGTAGGGCCTTATTCGCACTTAATTGAGCTGCTAACGTTGGCTTGTTGGCGGCCCGCAAGAAGTTAATACTCAACTGCAAACAGGTGTTGTCACACTGATGCTGATGGCGGCGAATAAGCGCCTCACCTTGTTGCCAGTGTTGTTGGGCGCTATATAACCCAAGTAATTGCTCAAAGTGTGCATCTGAGGGTTGTTGCTCGTACAAGGCTTGGCTGTGGAAAATAACCCGCTCTTTAAGACCCGCCTGCAACGCTAAAGACAATAAAGCCTGATGTTCACCTTGTTGTTGACTTAGCAACTGATAAGCAAGGCGAGGCTCGCCTATTTGCAAGGCATAGCTGGCAAAGTGTTGGCGTTGTGATGAGTTGAGCTCTGGCACTAGGGCGTTTAAATAATCGATTAATTGTCTGCGCGCCGTTGGGTCTTGGCGCTGTATCAGTCGCAGTAGGCTGTCGGCGTAGAGCGTTTGTGCTTGTGTAAGTAAAGCAGAGTCGGCAAATTTAGTCAGCGGTGTTAGCTGGGCCAAGCTTTGATGATATTGATCGAGCTTGAAGTGCTGCTTTGCGAGGGTTAAATCCAGTTTTAAGCTCGGTACTTGGTTGCTCTTAAGCACGTTCAAGAAGGCGATGGCCACAGTGGGGTCTTGCGCGTCTTCAAGCATATCAATTAGCAGAGCGCGATTGGGTTGCAGTATCCACAACAGTGCCAACGTTACCGTTGCAAGGGTGATCAGCGCACGACGACTCATCAACACGATACGCTTGTCGCCGCGAGGGTCGCCCTTGGTGTGAATACGCGCTGGCGGGTTCATCGTTATTGACCTTGCCCTGGGCAATGGAGCTCAACATGGTAGCGTCCACGCTGAGTGCTGCGAACTGTCCATTGATTAGCTGCTTTATCAAGCGTAAGCGCGGGGTCGCTGAGCTTGTTTACTTGGCATGAAGCGACATTATCTAACGTTAGTTGCAAATCACGATGAGCCAGCACTGTAAAGCGTAACCTCTCTCCTTGCCACTGCCAGTGTTCAATCACCGCGTTGGCTTTAGCTAAATAGGCACGGTTAGAAAACGCCGCCGCATCGCCTTGGCTAAGCGATAAAGTTGAGCGAGGCTGTACTAAGGTGATGTAGTTGCCATCCGGGCCTGGGGTGAACCCTGCGATGCCTTCACTGTCACCATCTGGTAGTTGATTGCTAGCGATACGCAACGATTTCACGCCGGTACTGGTAATATGCCAGTTATCATCATCAATGGCGCGAGCCACCCCAGTTTCATAAAGCGTGCGCGCACGGTGGGCGTATTCGCTTAAGTACAGTGGTGTTAATTCGTGCTTCTCTACCCAATCATAGAGGTGATCTAATGCGCCTAAAGAAGCAGGATAAACCCCGGAATACATATGGTAGTAAATGCTCACAGGCTTTAAGCGTCGTGGCGCACCGAGTAATTCAAAGGTTTCGCTGGCACGGGCAAAGCCTCGGTAGTTTTCAGTCCACAGCTCTGTGTAGAGGTTTTCGTTCATCACCGCAGCGTAGACTTGAATGCCGTCTTTATACCAGTTTAGGTGTGGATATACTTGGGCAATAGAGTAGTTGTCGTTGAGTACATAGGTGTTGCCGCCATTGACGTTGTATAAATCGAGTTGCCTGGTTTTAGCAATGACATCAGCGGTTGGGTCGGCCATGCCAGACCACAAGAACACCTCTACTTGCTTATGCTTAGGGGCTAGATGCTCGTTGATATAACGCACACTGCCAAACACTTCACGGTCATAATCAAGGGTGTAATTGGGGACCGGTAAGGAATCACCATAGAGCTTTTCTTTCGCATCAATACGGTCGTCCCAAAAGAAAGGGTGGCTAAAGGTGTGCGAAGCAATTTCAACGTTATCAAGCGCGAAGGTTTGCCGCGCTATTTCCTCTAGTTCACTGGCAATGTCAGGGTATAAGCCATGAGGAGCAACTTCCGCTTCAACCACTGAAACCGTATGGGGGAGGGGCGATTTTTTCAGCACATTATTGAGTATTGATGCGCCAGCATAGGGGCGCCCAGGAAGCCAAGCGACTGAGGGGAAACCATCGCCATCGATGTGCGCGGTAACGATGCGCAGCCCGGATTCGGTGGTGACATCGGGCACCGGAATAGCAGCAAGGGAAAACAGTGGCATTAGGTGCGCAAATGGCTCTAGTGGCCAACGGTTGCGATCGCCTATTAACTCTTGGACCGTCAGAGGTTCAAGAAACAGCCCACCCCAGGGCATACGCGCTACGCCCACGCCCGTATTGCCTTGGCTATCATTAATGCTCACTAACGCCGGTGTGCGTGAATCAGTTAACTGATATCGAGGAAATTGTTTGGGCGCAGCATGGGGCATGGGGTAGGTGAGCTTGGCTCCGCTACTTTCAAGCGCGCCGATGTAACTGCCGTTTTCACGTATCCCTAAACGCGCTAGCAAGGCTTCATCATCGGGAAGCTCACCGATAATGACTGTTGGCCGCTGAGAAATACTGCGCAGTAGCAGCTGTTGTGCATCTAAATGCTGATAACTGGCTTGGGGGAGCCAAAACGCGACGCCGGCGAACCGATTCAAATCAAGCTGTGTAAGGTGGCCATCACGAATATCAACGCATTGGGGAACATAGCCTTGATACTCGATTAAGGTGGCTAAATATTTATGACACGCAGATTGCTTTTTAAGCACTACGCTCGAGTCATAGACCCCCAGCACTCGCCGACGAACAGGGTAGTGCAAAGAAACCCCAAACTGCTGCAATAAGCCGTCGCTGACATAGGGGGTGAAGCCTAAAGCAGCGATTTCTTTTGCTGCCGCGACTCTGGCTTCTACACCCGCTGGCAGGTAATCAATCACAATGGCCTCAATGCCCAAGCCCTCAATGTGCTCAAGCTTGGTGCGAAGCCACTGGATATCGCTATCGCTTTGGCGAGTATAGTCATTCTTGGTTATATCAAAGCCGTACATCAGTGATTCGGCGACCACCGCTTGCGGCGGCTGGGCTAGCTTGTCGACCAATTCAAAGCCGCGATTGAGCATCACCGGCAGTGATGTGGCGATATTATCGATGAGCGAGACAAGCGCTTGTTGTTGCGAGGCATGTTGTTCGCGAGGCAGTGCAAGTTGATAACTATCTAAGGTATCGAGAAAAACACCGCTGAATCCTTGGCGCTGATAGCGCTCAGTTTGTTGTTGCAGATGTTGACGCCACACAAGCGATGCCGCATCCATAATTTCGGCTTGCCAGGCGCTGTTACGGCCCATGCTTGCGGCGTCTAAAAGCCGGGTATCTGCGCCTAGGTACTCCCCCACACTGAGATATGCATACACTTGCGTATTGGCATTTTTTAATTGCTGTAACTGGCGTTTTGACAGCTGCTGCGGTGACACCACAACCCGCTGATAGCTTATAAGCTCGCGCACGGAGTCAACTTCGCCGTAATAAAAAGCGATTGACTGTTCGAAGTGTGTGGGTGCAACTGCTCTTGTAGGCTGCGCTATTAAACCCGAGACAAACAGAGCAACAACCACAGTGAAAACAAATTTACATTTAGTCAATAGTAATACTGCCGATTAACTTAAACCAAGTGACGATGTGCGGCTGGGTTAGCCCTTTAATAGCTTGCTACAGACTGCTACTAAAACTAATTCTTTAGGGTGGGTATTCCGCTATTATGTCACATCCCCGGGTAATGCGTCTACGCAATAATTTACCTAGGGTGAACAAAGGTAAACAACTCACCGATAAGATGTATTGTTTATGCAAATTGACCGGCAACGGCTCTGTACCCAGCGAATTCTTTGCAATTTCGAGCAAAGCTTAACTAGACTGAACTAAGTAATAAATTACAGCAGCTTACAACACTCACGTTGTAAGTATGGCAGCTGCTATTTTTTTGCCAAGCAAATGCTATCTATGAAGTATAAGTTTTTGTTAATATAGAGTTTTATACGTGCAGCATGGCACGGGCGTCGTAACAGGGAATCATTAATGAGAAATAACCAACCCATCACCGCTAGTGAAAAGCGTTTTCCTCCCGAGCAAAAGCTCATTTCCGTCACTGATTTAAATGGCACTATCCTTGATTGTAACCAAGCGTTTGTCGATATCAGTGGCTTTAGCCGCGACGAATTGGTTGGCCAACCTCACAATATTGTCCGCCATCCCGATATGCCACCTGCGGCGTTTAAAACAATGTGGGGTTACCTAAAGCAAGGTAAAGCGTGGATGGGGCTAGTAAAAAACCGCTGTAAGAATGGTGACTACTACTGGGTCGATGCCCATGTTTCGCCCATTACCGAACAAGGTAAAGTGGTAGGGTATGAATCGGTACGCACCAGCCCACGACGTGAGGATATTGCCCGCGCTGAGGCACTTTACGCGCGCATCAGAGACAATAAAAGCACGTTCACGCTGCCTAACAATACTGAATTTTATGCCTTGGGCCTAGCCCTCGCAGTCGCTTTTATTATCTTCCTAAGTGGCAATACTGTCGCCGCCGAGGCGGTGGCCCTAGTGAGTGTATTAGTGTTTGCCGGGTTTAATACCTTTTCCCGGGTGCGTTTGAAAAAACGCTTAGACACACTCATAGGCGATCGCTTCTGTGACCCACTTGCGGTGCAAAGCTACTGCGATCATGCTGGCCCTTTGGGGCGTTTAAGCGTAGCGGTGAAATCAGACAGGGCGCATTTAAATACCATCTTAACGCGTATCGATAATGCCGCGAACCGTGTTGCTGCAGATGCCAGCAGCAGCTATTCCATGTCGGTCGATGCGAGAGAGAAAATAGACGCTCAGCATCAGCAAACCGAGCAAGTCGCCACGGCAATGAACGAAATGACGGCCACCATTGGCGAAGTATCACAAAATGTTCAGCTGACCTCTGGGCAAGCCAGCGAGGCCAATGATTTGGCTTCAGAAGGTGCCGCAGTGGCAGATAAGACTCGTCAATCTATTGAAACCTTAGGGCACACGGTGCAACAAATCGGTGACTCGGTACAAGGGGTCTCAGAGCAGTCAGCCTTGATTGCGCAAGCGGCGCAAATGATTGAACAAATTGCTGAGCAAACCAACCTATTGGCACTCAATGCGGCGATTGAAGCGGCGCGTGCTGGTGAGCAAGGCCGAGGCTTTGCGGTGGTAGCTGATGAGGTAAGGCAACTTGCACAACGCACACAGAAATCGACCGGGGAGATCCAAGGGATCATTAGCGAGCTCAATAGCCGCAGTGAGCAGGCGGTCACTATTGCTGAGCAAGGGCGTAAAGAGTCGCAACAAGGCCTTGATGAAGTGCAACTAAGCACCGAAAAACTCAGTGGTATTGCTCAGGCGGTGGCCAACATTAATGACATGGCGAATCAAATGGCTGCGGCTGTTGAAGAGCAGGCTCATGTGGCTGAGGATATTAACCAGCAAGTGGTCAGTATTGCCGGCCTGGCTGATGATAGCCAGCAAAGCTCGGATCAAGCGCAACAAGCTATTACTCGCTTAACAACTGTATCAGATGAGCTCTGTGAGCTGGTGGTGCGTTTCTCTCGCTCACATGATTAATACCTAAACTGTCAGCGCGCTAGCGTGCTGACTAGGCCTATCACCGCCTGAGTAACGCTTATGGCGGTGAACCTGCTAGCACACGTGTCACTCTTAACTCCCCCGTCAACCCTTTGCCCAGTGCTTGTGAACGGCAAGTAAAAACCACCAACGTGTGCAGAAGCATTAACGTTGACGTTCATGTCATATTTCTAAATAGCATAACTCTTTGCATTTTCTATCATCAAAGCTATTAAAAAACTGTTTTGGTTATAAACTAGACGAAATAAATATGTACCCAATATAACTCTAATTGTTTACCAAAGGTTAATCTTTTGTTCATTTTGTGATTGCTAGACTCCACGCGGCTTTGAGGTACAAACTTACAAAAAACTGAATGAATAAAGTGGCATGCTTACCCCAGTTTTTAGCAATTTATTCGAATAAACAAACGGTTCTTCTAGAACTAAAACGTCTAAAAAGTGGTCGACTATTGCTTGAAGAGCCGGATAGGTGTGATAAGTTTTAAAAGCATTGTAAATATATTGTTATAAAAATAACACAACAAACCTTACGTCGTGGAGAACAAAATGAGTAAACAAAGTATGCGCGAAAGCGGCTTTAAACGCAGCGCCCTGGCGATGTGTTTTGCCAGCTTAGGTATGAGCAGCGCCAGTGCTTTTGCTGTTGATTGCAGCAATTTAGCCCAGTGGCAAAGTGGTGACGCTTACGTTGGCGGAAGCCAAGTCCAGGCCCAAAACAGTGCCTATGAGGCGAACTGGTGGACGCAAACGAATCCTGTGGAGAATTCTGGACAATGGCAAGACTGGACTCTTTTGGGTGCTTGTGACAGCGCTGTCAACCAGGCGCCAGAGGTCACCTCGTTGAGCCCCGCTGCAGGCAGTCAATTTGCTGAAAATGACAGCGTTATCATCGAGGCGTCAGCCAGTGATAGTGATGGTCAAGTTAGCCAGGTAGAATTCTTCGTTAATAATCAATCTATCGCGGTTGATGCCACCGCGCCCTTTAGCACTACGTGGCAAGCTGTAGCCGGCGACGCGACCATAAGCGCTGTGGCTACAGACGATCAGGGCGCGCTATCTACAGCTCTTGCTAATGCTGTTAGCGTAAGCGGCGGCACCCCCGTGAATGAAGCGCCAAGCGCAAGCATTCAAATTGCTAATCTGCCCACGCAAGTGATGGTGGGAGATAGCTTGAACTTTACCCTCAGCGGCACAGACAGCGATGGCCAAGTCACCGCGCTGACATTCAGTGAGAATGGCACCCAAGTGCTGAGTTCAGCAAACGCCAGTGAAGCTTACACTTGGCAGGCTCCAGCAACGGGGCAATTTGAATTCGTACTCAATGTGACTGACGATCAAGGGGCCACGGGGACGGCCACTCAAGTGATCAACGTGGTAGATGTGTCTGAGCCAGGAACTGGCGTTGACGCTTGTCGCCCAGCAGGTTTATACCAAACGCCGGGAGTGAACACGCCGTATTGTACTATTTATGATCAAGACGGCCGTGAGCTCATGGGCCCAGATCACCCTCGTCGTATCATCGGTTACTTTACCAGTTGGCGTAACGGCGCCAATGAGCAACCTAGTTATTTAGTTGACGATATTCCATGGGATAAAATTACCCATATTAACTATGCCTTCGCACACGTTGATGCCAACAATAAGTTGTCCATTGGTAACCCCAGTGCCCCAGGCAATCCAGCAACGAACATGGAATGGCCAGGTGAACCAGGCGCCGAAATGGACCCAAGCCTGCCGTACAAAGGTCACTTCAACCTACTTAACAAGTACAAGAAACAATACCCAGACGTGAAGACGCTGATCTCTGTTGGTGGCTGGGCTGAAACTGGCGGTTATTTTGACGAAAATGGCAATCGCGTCAATAGCGGTGGCTTCTACACCATGACCACCAATGCTGATGGCTCAATTAATCACGCAGGTATTGCCGCGTTCGCACAAAGTGCGGTTGAATTTATTCGTACCTACGATTTCGATGGTGTGGATATTGACTACGAATACCCATCGTCAATGAAGGACTCTGGTCACCCAGATGACTTTGCTATCTCCAACCCTTTGCGCGCTAGTCTCAATGCATCTTACAAAGAATTGATGAAGGTGCTACGTGAAGAGCTTGATAAAGCGGGTGAACAAGATGGTCAGCACTATATGCTCACGATTGCTTCACCGTCATCGGGTTACCTACTGCGGGGTATGGAGACCTTTCAGGTCACTAAATACTTAGACTACGTCAACATCATGTCTTACGACTTGCACGGCGCGTGGAACTCTCATGTCGGGCACAATGCGGCATTGTACGACACCGGTGAAGACTCGGAGTTGGCGCAATGGAATGTATACAGCACCAAGGAGTTCGAAGGCATTGGCTATTTGAACACCGATTGGGCGGTACGCTATTTCCGTGGCGCGCTAGCGGCAGGACGTATCAATATTGGTATTCCTTATTACACCCGTGGTTTTAAAGACGTACAAGGTGGCACCAATGGATTGTGGGGCCAGGCGGCGCTGCCGAACCAAAGCGAGTGTCCAGCAGGCACGGGCGTTGGCGAGCAAAACAAATGCGGTAACGGTGCCATTGGCATTGATAACCTTTGGCACGATAAAGATGCCAATGGCGAAGAAATGCCAGCAGGCTCTAACCCTCTTTGGCATGCCAAGAACTTAGAAAACGGCATTTACCCAAGCTATGGCGCAACTTACGGTTTAACGCCACAAACCGATCCAGATGATCAGCTGATTGGCACCTACACGCGTCATTATGACAACGTGGCCGTTGCGCCATGGTTATGGAATGCCGATAAGAATGTGTTCTTGTCTATGGAAGACGAGGAATCAATGGCCACTAAAGTGCAATACGTTATCGACCAAGGCATTGGTGGCATTATGTTCTGGGAATTGGCGGGTGACTACGATTATGACCAGGCCAAGGGCGAATACTTCATGGGCTCAACGCTCACTACCCTTGCTTATAATCAGTTTAATCAAAGCGGCGTGCCGTACAGCATTGACCAAGGCAATACTAATTTTGTAGTGCCAACAGAAGCGGTTGATGTGAGCTTTGAAGCCAAGGACTTTCCAGTCGGTGATGACAACTACCCGATTGCTCCAACCTTTGCTTTCACTAACAACTCAAACATTGATTTAAGTGGTGCCAAGATTTCTTTCGATGTGCCAGTGGCGACCTCCGCCATTTTCAAGTCTAACTGGAACGCACAAGAGAAATTGGGCATGGCGGTCGACGTCAATGGCTCGAATGCAGCAGGTAACAATATCGGTGGTTTTGAGAATGAGTTCCACCGTTTCTCAATCACGTTGACCAACGAATGGGGCGGACAAGAGAAAGCCTTTGCTCCAGGTGACACGGTGAATGCGCAGATAATGTATTACATGCCTATTACCGGTCCTGCAAACTTTACCATCGAGAAAAATGGCAAAACCTATGCCTTTAAATCGCAATACCCGCACCTTCCTGATGCTCAGCCTGGAACAGGCGGCGGCGACACTGGCGGTGGCAATGGCGGCGGCGACACTGGCGGTGGCAATGGCAGCGGCGATGGTACCTGTGAAGGCACCGCGATTGCCGATATCCCCGTTTATCCTAACTGGCCACAAAGTGACTACGCCGGCAACCCTAGCCATGCTGCGGGTGGCGACTTAATGGTCAACGGTAATGCTGTCTATAAGGCGAAGTGGTGGACTTCTGCTGAGCCGGGTAGCAGCGCTGATTGGGATCAGGTCTGTAGCCTGTAACTCGCCATCTTAGACTTGAGGCGGCCCCATGCCCTCCCTGTAAGGGCTGCCTCGGGTCTCTTTTGTCAACGAGGACATTGATATGAGAACACCACAAGCGAAATTATTATCACTGGCTGTGTCATCGCTAGCCGTTGGTGCTGCGCTCAGCGCCAGCCAAGCTTATGCCCATGGTTACATGGATAGCCCGAAGGCTCGCCAAGCTATTTGTCAGGCTCAGGGCGGTTATTGGTGGCCAGAAGATGGCTCCAACATTCCTAACTTGGCGTGTCGCGCAGCCTATTTGGAATCAGGGCACTTTCAGTTTATTCAAGAACATGAATTTGCCGTTAACACCGCTGATTACTACAACCAAGCAGCGGTTGAGGCCAGCGTTCCCGATGGCACCTTGTGCGCCGCTGGAGACACCAACAAGCGCGGTATGAATTTACCTTCAGCGCATTGGCAACGCAGTGACGTGACCCCCAATGCTAATGGCGAGATTAAGGTGCGCTTTCGTGCGACCACTCCACATAACCCCAGCTTTTGGAAGTTTTACCTAAGCAAACCCGGGTTTGATGGCGCCACGCAAACACTTGCCTGGAGCGATCTAGAGCTGGTGCAAGAAGTGGGCAATATCGACTTTATCAAGGACGCAGAGGGCCATCGCTACTATGAAATGAATGTCGCTATTCCCGCTGAGCGCCAAGGTGATGCCATCTTGTACACACGCTGGCAGCGTGATGACGCAGCTGGAGAGGGGTTTTACAACTGTAGTGACATCACCATAGTGCGTGATGGCGGGCCTAGTGATCCCAGCCAGTGGCAAAGCATTGGTTACTACTTGCAACAAGGTCAAACGCCGGCGGTGGGTGATTCTATTTGGGTGCGGCTATTTGACGAGAGTGGTCAAGAGCTAGTTAACCAAATGTTTGCCGTCAGCGCCGATAACCAAGCAAGCTGGCAGCAAGACCTCGCGGCTATGCTTAATCTCGACTACAGCCAATATATGCAAATTGGTTTGCAAGACCAGCAAGGTCAAGTGGTCTACCAAAGCGGCGACCCGCTGGTAAATCAGGTATACACCACCAATGCCAACTACAGCTATAGCTTAAGTGTGAAACAGGCACCAGGCAATAGTGCGCCCACTGTGGTTAAGCCTGATGATATTACCTTGGCTGAAGGACAATCCAGTGTCGTTCATGTGCATGCTTTTGACGATGAGCAAAGTACTCTGAACTATAGCTGGGATGTGCCAGCACCACTGACTATGAGCAGTGAGGGTGCCAACCTAACGATCACCGCTGCCAATGTCGATACCGATACCCCGTACACCATTACAGTCACTGTCTCAGATGGTGAACTCAGTACCAGCCAAAGCTTTGTCGTCACCGTTACCGATACCAGCACTAACCCTGCTCCAAGTTACCCTGCGTGGCAGGCCAGTGCTACTTATGTAGCGGGCGACAAGGTGAGCTACAACGCCAGCGACTATGAGGCGAAGTGGTGGAATCAAGGTGAACAACCCGATCAATCCTCGGCATGGCAAACGCTGAGCAAAGATGCTGGCAGCGCACAATGGGATAGTCAGCGCGCTTATGAAAGTGGCGCGACGGTGCTCTATCAAGGGCAACAATACCAAGCCAAGTGGTGGACTCAAGGGGATACCCCGGGTCAGGCCTCCGTTTGGCAAGCACTTTAAGCAGTAAACAATGGCGATGATGGACACACGGAGGCGCCTAAATCGCCGCTAGTCGGGCAAGTACCTATGCGTCGTGCTTAGCCTTTAATAAGACAACAAGAAGAGAAAGATATGAAATTAACTCAATTAACCGCAGCCATTACGCTGGCTATGGCATCGGGTGTCGCCGTTGCCGCGCCTTCGACACCGAGCTTAAACTGGGAGCCGCAAGAGTACTCCTTTGTTGAAGTAGATTTAGAAGGCACTGGTGGCTATAAATCCTTGGTACGTCGCCAAGACCAAGTCAACATCAACATCGAGTGGAATGCCTGGAGTGGTGATGGCGGTGACAACTATAAAGTCTATTTTGATGACCAAGTTGTGAACTCTGGTGCACTGCCTGCGGGCACTAAAAGTGGCGTGATCACTTTCCCGTATGATAAGGCTGGCCGTCATACCTTGTATGTTGAATTGTGTGAAGGCACCGTGTGCGCGCGCAGTGATGGCAAGCCCATCGTCATTGCCGATACCGACGGCGCGCATCTAGCACCGTTACCGATGGATTATGATCCTAACAACAAAGACTATGGCTTAAAGCAAGGCATGGTTACGGGGGCCTACTTTGTTGAGTGGGGCATTTATGGTCGTGACTATGATGTCACTAACATGCCAGCACAAAACCTTAGCCACATTTTATACGGCTTTATTCCGATTTGTGGCCCGAATGACTCACTGACTGGCGGGCCAAAGCGTGCGCTTGATACCGCTTGTCAGGGTTCACAAGACTTTGAGGTGGTTATTCACGATCCGTGGGCGGCAGTGCAAAAAGCCCTACCGGGTGTTAGTGCAGATGACCCTATTCGTGGTACTTATGCACAGTTAATGGCGCTGAAGCAGCGTTATCCAGATCTGAAAATCGTGCCTTCAGTGGGGGGATGGACACTCTCTGATCCGTTCTACTATTTCACCGATAAAGCCAACCGCGATACCTTTGTGGCATCGATGAAAGAGTTCCTTAAAACGTGGAAGTTCTATGACGGCGTTGATATTGATTGGGAATTCCCTGGGGGCGATGGTGCTAACCCGAACCTTGGCGACCCAACCACCGATGGCGCTACTTACATTGCGTTGATGCGTGAGTTACGCGTCATGCTCGATGAGCTGGAAGCGGAAACAGGCCGCCAGTATGAGCTGACTTCAGCCATCGGTGCTGGTTACGACAAGATTGAAGATGTTGACTATGCTACCGCAGCGCAGTACATGGATTACATCTTTGCCATGACCTATGACTTCTATGGGGCTTGGAGCAATGTGACCGGACACCAAACAGCCGTTTATTGTGGCGAACACTTCCGCCCAGGTCAATGTGACGGCTCCGGCACTGATGAAAACGGCCAGCCTTATAAAGGCCCGGCTTACACCATGGATAACGCCATTCAGCTGTTGCTAGCGCAAAACGTGCCCTCGCAAAAAATAGTGGCGGGTGTGGCTATGTATGGTCGTGGTTGGGAAGGCGTGTATCCTGAAAACGCGAGTACCGCAGGCAACCCGATGACTGCATCTGGTAATGGACCGCTTAAAGGCACCACAGCACAAGGTGTATGGGAAGATGGAGTCATTGATTATAAAGGCGTAAAAGCCAATATGCTCGGTGCTAACTTCCAAGGTATTAACGGTTTTGAAGCGGGTTATGATGCGCAAGCACAAGCGGCTTATGTGTGGAATCGCAGCAGCGGTAAGCTGATCACTTTAGACACCCCGCAAACAGTCATGGCCAAAGGTCAATACGTGCAACAGCATAACCTCGGTGGTTTGTTCGCATGGGAAATTGATGCCGATAATGGCGATATTCTTAATGCTATGCATGAAGGTTTAGGTGATGTACCGCCGGCCAACCAACGCCCTGTGCTCAGTGTAGACAGCAGTGTCACAGTGCAAAGTGGTGGCTCGGTATCAGTTACTGCCTCAGCCACTGACGGTGATAATGACCCTCTCAGCTTTAGCTGGCAGGCTGATAGCGCGCTAAGCGTGAGTGGTGCAAACTCAGCGACCTTAGTGATCAATGCGCCGCAAGTAAGCCAAGACACGCAGTACAGTGCGACTGTTTCGGTTTCTGATGGCAAAGACACGGTCAGTAAAGTGGTTAGTGTTAATGTTGTAGCGGATGGCAGCGGCAGCAACACAGCACCTGTGGTTGATGCTATCGCTGATGCCAGTATGGAAGAGGGCGCAAGCCTAGCCGTTAACGTGGTTGCCAGCGATGCTGACAATGACGCTTTGACCTACAGCTGGGACGTACCAGCCGGGTTGACGCTTTCTGGTAGCGGTGCCAGTGCGACACTGAGTGCGGACCCTGTGGATGCGGATACTAGCTATACCGTCACGGTGACAGTCAGTGATGGCCAAGCCAGCAGCAGCCAGAGCTTTGTCGTTACGGTGACCGATTCAGGCGCCACCACACCGGGTGACACCTGGGATGCGCAAGCTGTGTATACCGGTGGTGATACCGTGATCTATGGCGGTGTTGAGTACCGTGCTAAATGGTGGACTCAAGGCGACCAACCTGACTTGGGTGGTCCTTGGGAGCCAGTATCAGCACCCACAGACGGTAACGGCGACCTAGTTTGGAGTGCCTCGTCTATCTACAACACCGGTGATGTTGTGTCTTATAACGGCGCACGTTTTGAAGCTAAGTGGTGGACAAAAGGTGAAGAGCCTGGCGTTGCCGCTGTGTGGAACCAGCTATAAATAAGATTCCTACTTGAGAGACCAAGGGCAACGAAAGTTGCCCTTTTTCATGTTCGCCACCATACTCAAGGATACTTAAGGTTGTTTCCACAGAGATGTGCGTGGGCAAATTTCTGCTTATTATTTTACTTTTCTCTAGCACCGCGTTTGGCCAGTGCACAAACCCCATTCGAGTTGGCGTAAACAGCGAGTGGCCACCTTATATTTCGATTGAGAATGACCATATCAGCGGCTTAGACATGGCCATCATTACTTTATTACTTGAAAGTATGGGTCGTTGTTTTGACTACGTGCGTTTGCCCAGTGCCGGGCGGTCTATGAACGAGCTGCGCGCTGGGCGGATTGACTTGCTCAGTGGGGTGAGTTTCGCCGCTTATCGCCAAGACATCGGCCAATTTAGCGCACCTTATCGGCAAGAAATCGTGCGTTTGGTTGTGAGCGAGCGGGTGCAAGCATCTGCTTTGGCCGATTTACAGGCTATGCTGCAAAGTGGCCTAACGCTGGTGTACACGCCAGGCGCTTATTATGGTGAAGAAGTGGAAACGCTGGTGCAACAAAGCCGTTATCAACAGCAAATTCAAACCGTGAGTGAGCCGGTGAAGCGTTACTTAATGCTTAAAGCGGGCCGTGCTGATGTCACCATAGAGGATGAGCAGGTCGCCAAGCATTTATTGAGCGAGTATGGCGGCGCGCAACTGATGCTGCACCCCAAGGTAGTCTCGGCACAACCCATTCATTTTCTGATTAGCCATCAGCTGAGTAACACAGGCTTTATGCGCGAGCTCAACCAAGCCATCACAGCGCAGCAACAGGCTATCACGGCGTTATTGCAAAACCAGCTCGGTGCCGCGCACCCCTAAACTTGATGCTTCAGTGCAACTTCATCTTCGGTCGTACCACCCGCGTTATTTTTTCGCTTACCCATAAAGCCATCATTTTCAATGTGCCATGCACTGCTTGTTGGTGCATACGATACAAGCTCATGTACATCCATCTCGCCAGTTTACCTTCGATAAACACATTGCTATTTAAATTACCCATGAGGTTCCCGACCGCGCTAAAGCGCGCTAAATTGACCAGTGAACCATGGTCTTTATAGTGAAATGGACGCAGCGCCTGACCTTTATATTGACGTTTAATATTAGCAAGTACGTTGCTGGCCATTTGGTGCGCAGACTGTGCTCGCGGCGGCACAAAACTGCCATCTGGCTGCTCAAAGGCGCAACTATCGCCAATCACAAAAAGCGTGTCATCGCCGCGCACCTGTAAGTACTGATTAACCAAAATTTGGTTGTTTTTATTAAGCTCAAAAGTATTTAAGTCGCGTAAGAAGTCGGGCGCTTTTACACCGGCGGCCCATACCTTTATATCGCAATCCAAACGTTCATCGCCGACATCAATACCGTGTTCGTCGATGCCTTTTACCATTTGTCCAAGGTGCAACTGTACGCCAATTTTTTGCAGCTCTTTGCTGGCTTTGATTGCGATTTTATCTGGCAGAGCCGGTAAGATGCGTGGGCTTGCTTCCAGTAAATGAATTTTTAAACGTTCTTTGGAGACTTTATTAAGGCCATAGGCTTTGAGCAAATTGGTAACATGGTAAAGCTCGGCGGAGAGTTCCACACCGGTTGCGCCAGCGCCGATAATCGCCACATTAAGCGCACTTTTATCGCTTTCGCCTTGCTGTAAACGGGTAAAACTGTCCAATAAGGTATGTTGAAAGTGCTCCGCTCCTTTGACCGAGTCTAAAAAGAAGCAATGCTCTTGCGCCCCAGGGGTATTAAAATCGTTACTGACACTGCCAATGGCAATTACCAGCTTGTCGTAGCTGAGAGTACGCTCGGGGAGAATAGCGTTACCGCGCTCGTCGCGAAGCGGGGCTAAGGTAATGTGTTTACTATCGCGGTCTAGGCCGCAGAAGGTGCCAAGCTGGAATTGAAAATGGTGCTTGGCGGCATGGGCGGAGTACACCACGCCATCTAAACTGGCGTCAAGAGAGCCCGTCGCGACTTCGTGCAGCAGCGGCTTCCATATATGGGTGCGATTTCTATCAATGAGTACAATTTCAGCGCGGCCTTTTTTGCCTAGAGACTTTCCCAGACCGGTTGCCAGCTCGAGTCCGCCAGCACCACCGCCAATAACAATTATACGCTCCACAGAGTCTTGGTTCATGGTTTATTCCTCAAAAATTGCATACCCAAATGCACGCCCAGTACCGCTTAAATGCACTTGGGTATCATTAACCCAGGGGCTAACTGCTTGTTTTTGAGGATTTCCGACTCTTAGCTTACGCCTAAAACGTGGCAATGTCATCCGCAGCGTAAAGATTGAATGATGACAATAAACAGGCTATTTTGTTGGCATAAATTATTCCATGGAGCCCCTATGCATCCGCACATTCATGCCCTATATGAGCTCAGTGCCAAGCCGCAACGCACGATTGTTGGCCTGATGAGTGGCACATCCATGGATGGGTTGGATGTCGCCTTGTGCCAAATCAGCGGCGCGGGTCGCGATACCCGTATTAAGGTGCAACATTTCACCACCTGTGCCTACCCGAAGGAGTATTCGCAGCGGCTGCGCCAAGTGTTTGCCAAGCGCGATATCGATTTGCAACACCTCACCTTATTAAATGCGTGGGTGGGGCGTTTGCATGGCCAGTTGGTCAAGCAATGTTTAGCACAGTGGCAGGTCAATGCGGATGAGGTCGATGCGATTGCCAGTCACGGGCAAACCGTGTATCACTGCCCTAAAGCTCAGCATGGTTTGGATGGTTACCCTAACGCCACCTTACAAATTGGTGATGGCTGCCATGTTGCCTGCAGCAGCGGTATTTTGACTATCAGTGATTTTCGCCAAAAGCATATCGCCGCAGGCGGTGAAGGTGCGCCCCTGGCTGCCTATGGCGATTACCTATACTTTGCTAGCGCCCACGAGCACCGGGTGTTGTTAAACTTAGGGGGCATTGCCAATATAACCTGGCTGCCCAAGGCCGGGGAGCTGGGCGATACGCTATGTGCTGATCTCGGCCCTGGCAATACCATGCTCGATGCCTATGTGCAGCGCTATTTCGCACCACGGCAATTCGATGAAAATAGCACCTTGGCGCGGCAGGGGCAGGTGTATAAGCCTCTTTTGGCGAAGCTCTCGCAGCATCCCTTTTTACACGCCGCCATGCCCAAAACCACCGGGCCGGAAGTGTTTAATCTTGCCTATTTAGCACAATGCCAAGCTGCACTTGGGGAAACGCACCTGGCTCACGAGGATGTGCTGGCAACCTTATGTGAGTTTGCGGCTTATCATGTAGGAACGCAGCTGGCACGGTTGGCGAAAGTCCACGGCCCGCTGCATGTTTATGCCAGTGGCGGCGGTGTGCACAACCCATTGCTAATGGCGCGCATTGCCCATTTCAGCGGTGAACAGGTGCAGCTAGATTCACTGACGCAGCTGGGCATGAACCCCGACGCCAAAGAGGCGGTGTTGTTTGCCTTACTCGCCAATGAAACCCTTGCCGGTCAGCCAGCGAAAGCAGCGGCCATAGAGGGGATGCCGCAAATCTCTATGGGTAAATTAAGCTTTCCCGACTGACGCCGTGCTGCGCCAAAGGCGTTGACAATACTGGCCGAGGCGTTGGCGCAGGCCGGTGTAATTCATCATTTGTGGCGAGCTTAACTGCGCTTGCGGATGAATATGCACGGTGTATTGCGCGCTTTCTTTTACGGTGTTGTGCAGGCCATGTAGCGTAAGTTGCAACTGTGCATGTTCATAATCACACTCACCCTGCATCGTGCTATGCGCACAGAGAGTTAATGCCACCATACCGCTGTCGATATCTTTGTAATGCAATGGCTGATGCGCCAAAAGTTGGGCATCACGTTGCTGTGCAAAGGTGATACTTGCCTGCAGCGCATCGCCTTGCTGCGCACTGCTGGGCAATCGACACAGCAGTTGCACAGGCACACCCACACCGCCCAGAGTGGTTGGCCGGGCAGCCAAAGTTTCGAAATCTGATAATAACCCTTCGCTTCGCAATGCGAACACAGCGAGAGGGGAGCGATACTGCGCCATATCCTGCTTAATATTGATAATTTGCGCACAATTATGCCGCAGTTAAATGACAGTTTTATGACTAAAGGCTTTTAGCTTTAATGGTGAGTTCTCAAAAGAGGTACGATGTTGGTGAAGGGTTAGGTGCATTTCATCTTTGTTCATTTGTTGTTAATTTATGTTGAATGTACCGATTCAGCTCTCTATAATAGCGCGGATTTTGTTGTAGCTTCACTCATTAATTTAATATCATTGGGTGAAATAATTGGGAAAATGGAATGACTATTGGAAACGGAATTTTTCGTCTAGCCTTAGTGGTTAGTGTGCTCTTCTTGAGTTTCGAGATTAAGGCAGAAGACGCAGACATCAGGGCGAATGCTCCGTTATACTCCGATGGTACCAACCAATTCGTTTTACAGCTCAATCAGTGCTCAAGCATCGATAAAGTGAGTTATTTTGATGGCTCCGAGTATGTTGAAATAAGTGGCTCAACTTCCTCATGCGCTTTTCATTTTGATATTCCTGCAAATATTCAGCCTCAAACTCGAGTCCGGCTGACTGATGGTACAGTATTCGATTACCAAGAGAATTTTCAATTTAATGACATTACTCCGCCTAGCTTAGAGCTTATTGACACCAAGATTGATGTTAACTCCCCACAGCAAAATATCCACGTTACGTTTAGTGTTAATGATGATCAAGATATTCGTGCATTGGGGGTCAATTTATCAGGTGTAACTGGTAGTAGCCTGCGTCAATACGGAGGGGTTTTAGAAAAGGCTCTAAGTGATGCTTTTGCCAGTACTCATGGGTATGAAATTGTACATCCTTCAACAGATACCCAATCTGAGTTTTCGTTCTCAATACCGGTGGAAGGTAAACTTACACCCGCACAGATTGCATCCGATGGTTTGTTAATCATTAACGCCTATGCTGAAGATGCTATGGGCAATCGCTCAGCCACTACAGCCGTTCGGAAAACGGGTTCTTCGTTAGAGGAGCGAGTTATAGGCTGGGATATTTTTCCGAATAAGGTTAGTATTACTGATCCCACTCAAAGTATTTCTTTAATAGCTGATGTAGAGTTCGAGTTTCGTGGCAATGTCTCACTTGCTGGGAGTGGTCATGGATTTTCTTATACTTCGTCTGACCCAGATATAGTTCACGTCAGCCCCGAAGGGATATTATATGCCAGCCCTACAGGTGATGGAGCAAGTGCAACCATAACAGCCAACTACCCAGGCCTTGACCCAATTCTCATCCCAGTAGAGGTTAATTTTAGTAAACAAATAGCAGGGCTCGAGTTCGATTTACCTCAGCAAGCTATTTCCTTACCGAGCTTAAACGAACCTTATCCACTGCCATCACTGATAGTTAAATTTGATGATGGTTCGAGTACGCCTCTTACTGAGCAGTTTTCTGCAACATTGAGCATATCAGATAACGTACGTCACTTGGTTAAAGCGACAGATACTCATATAACAGCGACACAAGCTATTTCAGAGCAATCAAATGCTTACATTGAAGTGGTGATTGAAGAAATGGCTGAAATTGCTGCGAAGGCTAAATTAACGTCTGTTGATGCTCCGCCGGAAATCAAAATTACAGCTGCTAGTTCCGTTATTGAAGGAGACAAAGTATCTGCTACCGCAGACGTGTCTGATGATGTTGCTATTGATCATGTTATATATCGGCTTAACGGTAAACGAGCTGCGCTCGCTACGAATCCCCCATTTAACTTTGAGTTTAACACTGAGTCAGTTGGTTATGGTTCCAGCATAGAGCTTTCTGCGATTGCTGTGGATAGTGCTGGTAATTATTCGAGTCCTGCAGTCAAATTAATTGAGGTTATAACTCAGGATGCTATCTCGATACCTGAATATCTATTCGAAGCGCCCACCGAGGGAACTATTGTAGTTAGTAATACTCCTCTGGAATTTAAAATTACTCATGAATTAGGTACGTTGGAAACTTCTTATGCTAAGAAGTCTGGAATTGATAAAGTCCAATATTTTATCGATGGGGAAAATGTCGGTACAGTTTCTCTTCCGAATTATGAAACGAGAGAAGTAGTTAGTGCAGACGGTAAGAAAGATTACCTCTTCGAAGTATGGTCTTTAGACGTGTTCTCACCTAATACCTCTTTGAGAGAGCGTGCGCTGCCTGTTACCGCTAAAATATTTCGACAATCAAAGTCAGAGTCCGCTCCGGGCAAAGTATTAAGACTCCGAGCGAATAAAAAACCAACAGCAACGGTTGTCTTTCCACAAGATGGCCAAGATGTGATTGCTGGTGAAACAGTTGATATTAGCGTTAATGTAACGGATGACACTTTGTTTCTTGGGACTGATATTAGCTTTTTTGTAAATGGAAAAAAGTTAAGCTCCACATCGCTTCAAGACTTAGAACAATATGACCAGAGATCTTTATTTGAGCAATCTGTTACAGTTACTGAACAATTATTCATAGATCCTGAGTTGTTAGGTGAACCAGTTTCACTGCATGTCGTTGTAAAAGACTATCATGGGGAAGATTTAACAACGAGTACTATTGTCGTTAATGCAAAAGGAGATCAACCTCCAACAGTAAATTTAGTAGCTCCGGGGGCTGGAGATTATTGGGTTGCTGGTACAAAAGCTAGCCTTATGGCCAATGCCAGTGATGATCGAGGGCTCAAGCAAGTAGACTTCTACATCAATAGTAAAAAAGTAGGGACTGACAATAGCGCCCCATATTCTTTCGAATATTTGGTACCAGAGCTTAATTCTATTGCGCAAAGCTATACGGTTCAGGCTTATGGCGTCGATACTCAAGGACAAATAGGAAAGTCGCAGCAAGTAGAGGTTTCGGTAGGTCTAGATAACATTAGACCTGTACTGCATTTTGTTTCCCCTAAGTTAAATGCCACATCCGCTGGTAAAAGTGTAGCCAAAGTCGTAGCGCGAAGCAGTGAAACACTCAAGATCACGGGATACGACAACGTGGGTGTTACCAACTTAGTAATGAAAGGTATTAGAAAGGTCGGTGGTCGCTACAAGCTAACAGGCAACCCTAATGATGTAGTCACGGATACTGAGCTGCCACTGCAGCAGTTGCCTGGCGAGGGCAACAGCTTTTCTGCTATCGCTTTAGTAGAAGTACCGCCATTAAATTCTTCAAGTGCCAATACTTACGAGGTGAGCGCAGAGGTTGTTGATGAAGCGGGTAATAAGACCACAAGCAAGCTTTTCCTGAATGTTATTGCTGATGCTAACCCTGAGGTTACATCTATCAAAACCTCAAAGCCTCAGTATACCGTGACTGATGTTATGAATATCGTGGTCGCGGCACGGGATGACTTAGCTGTGAATGCAGTGAAAATAGAACTGAAAGAGGGAGCAAATACGGTTTTTGAAGCTGAGAAAGTATCTGGAGATGGTTTAGTCTCAGGTAAGGTCATCCAAACTCAGTTTGCTATTGAATTGTCAAAATTGAAATTAGAAAACCGTGCGTATGATCTATCTCTTAGGGTTACTGTAACTGACAGCGCTGGGCAAATCACCGAGGATGCAAGTCAGGAGATTAATGTAGTTACAGATGACTCTGCTCCAGTAATTACTCTCTCCGGTTTAGAAGCCGGAAAGCTTCTGTATACGGGCTCTTCATATACTTTAAGTTATCGAGCTAGTGATGAATCTAGTGTTCAGCGAGTAACTGCGTTTGTTGATGATGCAGAGGTTCACAGTAAGCCTGGACAAGCTAAAACGTTAGAGGGGAATTTCAATTTCCAGCCAAATACTGAAGGAAGTCTGACTATCCGTATTGAGGCAGTGGATGTTTATGGAGAACTTAGTCAAGTAGAGTGGCAATTTACGGTTGATAAAGACCCTGTGCCCTACTTAGAGATAAGCCAGCCAATAGACGGAAGTTCTTTCATTGAAGGCGAACAGCTTCCCTTACTTGTAAGGGCTGGGGATAATCAAGCCATTGACGTTGAAGTAACACTGCTAGAGCAAGGCAATGAAATAATTAGTAAAAGTCTTCAGTCACAAGATGGAGATTATTTTAGTGCCAATTTGCGGTTACCAAAAGTTATATCAGAGCAAGTTGAGGTTGTGTTTACAGCCAAAAACTCAGTAGGACAAGCCACCCAAAAATCAATACTACTTGATACAAAACAAGATACTAATGCAGCAACGGTTAGCCTACTGAGGCCAACGGAGACAGTAAGTCTGGTTATAGGTTCTAGTTTTGACCTTAAATTACTGGCAGAAGATGACCTTTACATCGAAAAAATAGTTCCAATTATAGACATTAATGGTGAAGAGTTTTCGTTGGAGTGGAAAGCATTCAACCGCAAAGATGAATTAAAAAATATAGAAATTCCTAACCCAATCACAATCGGTACTACTATTGTTGAGCAGATAATAGTTGCCGAGGTGTCAGGAACACCTGAACTACCCTCTTCATTATGGAAAGCAAAAGACCAAGAGCTGGTATTTAAAGTAAAAGTTATAGATGGTGGTGGAAACGAATCATATAGTAACTCCATTCCTTTACTTCTTTTAGGTGATAGTGAAGGACCTCAAGTCCATGTGCAATCACCTTTAACTAATATTATTGAAGGGCAAAAGTTACCATTTGAACTAATAGTTAAAGATGAGGCGGGAATAAAAGATGTTAAAGCCTACTATTTGGGGGAGGAGAGTTCACCGCTGTTAGAAATTTCATTGCAGGGACAGAAATCAGTTAATCTCCCACAGTCTGATGAACTGTTAATTGGTGACAATACAACACCTATAGGTGAAGAAATTGTAATCGTTGTTGAGTCCAGCGACGAGCTCGGAAATATAAACACTATTGAACACGCAGTAGTGGTGACTGAAGATAAACCTACTTATTTTTCTCTTAATGAGCTACTCCCCGAGGAGCCGCTGCTGGGAGACCATCTATTTCTATCTGCATTAGTGGGAGATGACCTAGTGCAGCCGGAAGCGTCGGTAAAAGCTGTGACGTTGATGACATCAGAAGGATTTGCGAAGCAAGGTGACTTGGTCTACCAAACATCAGAACAGTCGCAGCTGAGCTATTCCTGGCCTTTTAAGGCAACGCAAGACGTAACTATTTTCGTTGATCATAGGCCATGGTTAGTCTTCGAAAATGGTGAAATTCAAGTGTCGCCTCTTACGCTCACTACGCAAAGCCGTATTCATGCGCAAATGGGTAATGAACAGTTAGCTCTTCAAGTCAGAGTAAGAGATACAGACCTTTGTATTGATTCCGAGCTAAGCCTATCTGATGATACCACCTCTGCTCTAGAGCTAAGTGAACTTACTAATCTAGTAAGCGACATCGACCTACAAATATTGAGAGAGGGGCAGCCACTACCATTTCTCAACAAAATAAACCTCAGCCTTGCTAAGTTGATGGCGATCGAAGCATATCCTGCCCGAAACCGCGAGTTAGATGTAACCCAAAGGCACATAGATGCAGTTGTTAATATTGTTGATGAACAAGGTAATGCACATTGGTTTAATCCAATGCCAGTCATTGAACGGAAAAATACTAGTGGCAAAGCTGATGGTATTGAGTTTTCATACAAAATACTTGCTCGATTGCCAGTAACTATGGGAAACCATGGTGTTGATGTATACACTTTGAGCGTCAATACGAACAATGAAGCTGACAAGTCAGGTGTTTGGAAACCATCTATTTCTCGCTCGCTAACGACCCCAGAAGCAGTGCCTTCTTTATCTCAAACAACACCAAGTACGCAGAGCGTGTTAAGACCTGGGGAAGTCTTTCCTTGGAAAGTTAATGTAAGCAGCTCACAGGCGCACTTCAAGGAAGTTAATTACTTTATAAATGATAATATAATATCTAAAAAAGGTTCTACGTTATTCGGATCTACATCGGAGATTGTTGCTAAGTTAGAAAATTCTTTTAGGGCAAATCAGACGGTTAAGCTTAGAACTGAGTTTGTTGATTACTTTGGTAATTCGCATAGCGAGGAAACACTATACACGCTAGCTGATAATGAAGAGCCATTAATTGGTCTAAGAGGATTCTATTCGCACATTGAGGTGACGGATGCAGCTCGTCTAAATTATGGTGAGTTTTGGGTACGCCAAGGAGGGGATTTTAAATTATCATTAGATATTAGCGAGGATGTGGCGCTATCACATGTACTTATAGAGCGTGTAGAGGAAGGTGGAGCACGAATTAAAGAGTTTGAGCACATCTACCCCAACCAGTGTGGTCAAATACCGATCAAGCAAAGCACTTTAGAGCCGCAGATTAGCTTCGATAACCCAAATACACAGCTATATGAGATAACTGCTGTAGACACGTTAGGAAATAAGTCCAAACGGCAGTTCTATATTCACCCTCTCGATAATTTAAGCCCTGCGGTTAAAATTGTATCACCAGCGCAGAATCAGCAAATAGTCGCGGGTACTTTTAACTTACAATTACGGGTGTTGATTACAGATGATAGGGAGTGGAACCTAGACAAATTAAGAGTAGAGGTTGAAGGGGTCGAGCTTGCTGTTACAGACGTGCAAACTCAGCTTGAGCTCAACGAAAATGATTATCAGAAACTTGCTGAAATATACGATGACTATGAGGCCATATATGGGGAATCCTTAGCTTCCCTCTACGCTTCAGAGGGGGCTCCATTTGCTCGGGTTATTACACTTAGTTATGAAATGCCAAATACACTCGTTAAGCAGGATGAGATATATCAAGTTAGCGCTAATATAGTCGATGCTGATAATGCAGTAGGAAGTGATACGTTATCTTTCGTTGGAGTTGCAGATAATTCACCGCCAGTGAGTGCAATTATCTCGCCGTTAGCAAGTCTAGGTGTGACAGAAAATAGTGAAATAGATCTAAGATTTGGGGCTTTCGATAATGTCAAAGTATCGCAAATTCGCTTGTTTAAAAAGTACGCTGTACGTGACGGGGGGCAAACATTTGCTACTCAGTATGGCTCGCCTATTCGTGTTATTGATGCAATTCCAAATCGTGACAGTAACGTAGTTACAGTTTCCAATATAGATACGCCAATTTACAAGCAGTCGGTTTCCATTAAAACAGTCCCGGAAATAAAAGAGCTGTTCAGCAATCAGAGTTTAAGCGAGGAAGCAAAATATTTTGTATGGTTCGAAATTCAAGCTCTGGACATATCAGGTAATAGTAGCTCGGTAGAAAATGCCTACGGTATCCGTATTGATGAAAAACCCATAGTTGATATTTTATCCCCGCGAGTGGAGCAAGGTCTTGTTGCTGGAGCAACTGTATCAGTCAACATTCAAGCTGAGGATGATGTCGCTATTGACCATGTCCGGGCAGAAGTAATCGCTGGTAATCAGCGTATTAAAGCACAGCGATTTGAAAATGGCCCTTACACTTTTTCTTTTAAAGTACCTGATCTTGAGCAACTAGCTACGCAAGAGTTGATGTTAAAAGTTGAAGCACTCGATAGCTATGGTAAAAAGTTTGGAGACTTAGATAACCACAAGGCTGTTGAAACTCGTACCTATGCAGTACGTTCTGATCAGCCTCCGGTTGTGAGCATTTCAACACCAAAAAACCAATCAAGTTTCACTGAAGGTGAAACCACAATTGTTGAAGTTTTGGCAACAGATGATGTCGCTATCGACAGCGTAAGCTTGCACGTTTCAGGTTTAGCATCAGGGGCGAAAACGCTCAGTGATGTCAAGGCGCCTTATCAGTTTGTTTTGACTTTCCCCTACGGCCAGAAAGGGCAACCAATTACCCTTACTGCAGAAGCTACGGAGCGGCGAGAAGTTAATGCTAGAAGTGCATTTTCAAGCGCAGTTGAATTGCAGGTCAATGCCGATACAGTAGTCCCTGAGTTGACAATAATAACACCTCAAGCCAATGCGACGGTGACAGAGGGATTGTCTTTTGCCTACCGCTTGGATGCAACAGACAATGTTAAGGTCACGGCTATTAATACAGAGCTAGGCATCGACAAAAATAGCAATGGTAAGCTCGAGAGTAATGAAGTTATTGCCCAAAACTTTTTAGGTAAAGCCCCTTACAATGGTTCATTCAAGGCCCCACATTTAGACTCGCTTGGCGTAGATACAGACTCTGTCACAGCTCTTTTGGTCGCAACCGTCAATGATGGAGCTGGAAATCAGAGTATTGCCACCCGTTCGATTAGAATTAAGGCCAATACAGTACCAAACATCGATGCTATCGAGTTAATAGACCAAAACGGCTTATTGTTTGCTGAGCCTGAAATAGTTGTTGGTCGAACCTACAAAGTGCAAGTTCGTGCAACTGATGTGGAAAGTGGGATTGATAAAGTCACTCTATACAAAGCTATAGGTAGCGATACAGAAAGCGCTTATACAAAAATAGGTGAAGATCAGTTAGCGCCATTTTCGTTTGAAGACACCAGCGCCAGTTTGGAGCCTGGAAGTAAAGTTTTTTACCGTGCGGTTGCTACGGATATACAAGGATTATCTTCTCTTAAGTCTGAACCTTACGAATTTACAATAGTCGCGGACCAACCGCCTGAAGTAGAGATTGTACAACCTAGTCAAGCGCAAAGCTTCAGTGTTTCTGGAGAACCTATAGAAGTATTTGCAAGAGTGAAAGATGACTTAGGCGTTGATGGCATTGATCGAGTTGTGTTTTTATTGAATGAACAGCCAGTAGAAGTTGTTCGAATTCCAGACGATAGTTTAAGCAACTTATACAGAGCGCTGGTGCATCCTCCCGTGGATGCTAGCGGCGTCACTATTCAGGTTATCGCTTATGACAGTTTAAACCAACAAGGGGTATCACAACCCGTTAATGTGGGGATTCTTACTGATACGGTTAAGCCTGAAATTCAGAGTGTTTATCCAGTAAATGGTGAAATTCTCGATGTTAACAAGCCTATTATTTCTAGAGTTTTGTTGAAAGACATAGGCAGCTCTGGTGAGCGCGGAGTAACACAAACATGGACTCGACAATATCAAGGTCCCGATGGGTTATGGGTAACCTTGGCTGAAGTTTCTCGTGAATTGCTCTTAGACGATCAAGGGCTGCAAAGTCACGGTTTTGAGCCGGGCAACCGCCGAGCTAATGAATATGTATATTGGAGTCAGTTCAGTGATGGTAATATTCTGAGTGACCAAAACCATAGAAATGAGCGCGTAAAGCTAACGACAGAGGTTGTAGCGTCGAACCACTCTGTAAAGCATGAGACTTTTCATGAAGTTTCACTACCCATAAAAGGTAAAACATATTTCGCGCCCAACAGCCAATTAATGTCTCTTGGTCAAACTGTCTATTACAGTTCTTTAGCACAGCACAAAGATGAAAGTAATAAACAAAGTTTAGCAGCCAGCTGGGCTTCCCATTCTCCGTTAACGATATTACCTCCTTACATAGACTTTGTTGACTTACAGCATAGTCGTAGCAACATTAAGCCGCACACAGGGATTTTCTTAGCTGACTATGTCAATGAGGATACCGATAGTGACGATGGTATAACTTATATTTACTCGCCCCTACTTAATCAAAATGTGGAGCTTTACTCTGGCACTATCACTGATCTCGAAGCGCAAGATGGAAGTCTGTACGCCGTAAAAAGTAAAGTAGAGTGCATTGATTGTGCTAGGGACAGTGAGTTCGTTTCAGCACTCAAGTCTCAGCGCAATAGTGACGCACTTCCTAGTGACCATTTGCACCAAAATTCAGAATTACTAATACTTTCTAAAGAAAATGGTGACAACCAGTTTGGCCTACCTTTTCTACTCCAAGGAGCTGTAGAGCTGCCCTTTGGGCAGGCTTACAGTGTTGCTAAAAGTGGCAATCTAGCTCTGATCGCAAATGGTTTTGGTGGTGTTCAAGTTGTTGATGTTAATGACTTAACTTCACCATATCATGTGGGTCAGATAAAGCCTGATGGATATGTAACAGATGTTGTCGTTAAAGACGGCTATGCCTATATAGCCTCAGGTTATCAAGGTGTTGTAGTAGCCGATATTAACAAGCCCAATATGCCCATTGTTAGCGAGATCGATACTGCGGGTATGGCAATGAGTCTAGCTCTTCGCGATGATATGTTAGTTATTGCTGATGCGTCTGTTTGGGGCGGTGAGGGGGCTGTCCACCTCGCGTCAATTCGTGATCCTCTCTCACCGTCAATTAAAGCCACCCACTTGATTACCTCCAAGCAAGACAACTTAAACTCGGCAGGAGCATACAAAGTAAGCGTAATAGGCAATAAAGCCTATGTATCAGGGTTTTCTGTTAATGAAGAGCACGCCCCTGCTGAGGGCATTATCGAAATCGTAGATATAGAAAAGCTTCTCGCTACAGGTGAAGATATCAATCAACGAGTTTTGACACATAGACCCATCAAAAGTGACAGCTTTATTGCACCCATGGTCGTTGCCCACGATAATCGTATTTTAGCAACTTCAGGCTTTTCGGGGATTAGCGAAATCTCTTTTCCAAGTTTAAATGTTGTCAGTCACTATCCAGACGATGGTGCTAGGTTTATTACACGTGAAACACTTGATATTGAAATTTCATTTTCAGGCGCCTTATTGCCCCAGGCTGAATTACAGAAGTTATTTAGAGTGAACCTTGCCCACCCAAGTATGGGGCAAGATATCAGTCAGTACTTTAAGGCTAGTTTTGCGCAGCTTGATGAGGGCGTTGACTATACGCGAGTAGTGCTCAAGCAGCTTCCTGGGTACCAATTGCCAGCGAATGTCAGCGTCTATATCACCGCCAGTAAAGCGATTCCAGGTTTATCTGGATACCCAATGACTACGGATTATATTTTCGATTTCTCGACGGCAGATAACAGCGCTGAGCGACCGCTTCTGCTAACAGTGACCCCTAACCGAGGGGGCATAGACGGGGGGACGGAGCTAACTATTGTCGGACAGAACCTAACGCCAGCTACTCAAATTGAACTAGGTGGGCTTCAACATAGACAGAAAAGCTTCAAACTACTTGATGAAAATAATAATACAGCAGAAGTAAAAATAACGACTCAACCCAACTATGCCGGCCCGGCAGCACTGAAGTTGGAAAATAGCGAGAGTGCATTTTCTGTATACCCGGGTGAGTACATTTACACAGATATTTTAAGTATTTCCTATATCACCCCAGCTGTCATAGCAGCTAGTCAAAGCGGTGAAGGTACAAACATAGATGTTATTGGTCACGGTTTTAACCCGTCCACAGAGTTTACTTTTCAAAGAAGTGACGGGGTAGGCTCCAAAGTGAGTGTGAAGGTATCATCTTCTGATGCTCAGTTATATAGCCCACAGAGAGTAACACTGAGTGCTCCTGATTTTGGTAATTCCTTTAGAGGGTATGTTGATGTAACAGTCAGCGACCAACGAGGAAAACATGCATACCTAAACAAAGCATTATTTTATGGAGGATTGGCCGAAGACCGAGCGATCCTAACAGAGAATAATCTGACAAAAGAACAAATCATAAAGTATAACCAAGGTGAACAATTTCGAGAGCTTGACCCTCTCAAGCTTCCACCTGGTCAAATTGTTGATTTCTCAATAGATAGAGTGCAAGACGTCGTTTATATCTTAGGAAAAGGTGTAAATGATTCGCAAGTACTGTCTCCAGAACAAGTCGATGATGAAGAGTACGTTCGTCAATACTATGCTCCAGGGTGGTTGTCGATTGTTAAGTATGACGTGAGTAATATTGGCGCCGCAGCACCAATGCATGGCTTGGGCTTTTACGATCTGCCTCAATCATTAAAACCGTCAACATTAGAGCAGAGTGAAAGCAATCTATATGTCACCGCAACTGGAACGAAATTTCCGTTTGTCAAGGCTGCATACGAAGAGCCAAACTATCTGGTGACCTTCACCAAACCTGATTTTGGCACTCAGGAGCCTCAAAACCGAGGCATTGAATCAATTATTCCTGTACAAAGCAGAGAAATTAAAAAGTCTCATCTTATCGATAACCTGTTATTGCTGGTCAGTGACAATGAAATTGTTGCTGTGGACATTACTATTGCTTCTCAACCTGTTGTAGCCAATCAGTTTGACTTGGGTACTAAGATTACAGATACAGTGTTATTGGAAGATAGGCTATTAGTATCAGTCGTCGAAGGGCGAGAGACCATTACAAAATCTATTGATTTAGACACGCTTGTCTTGACAGAAGAGGTGTTTAACTTTGGAGCGCTTGTAGTTACTCAGCCAAATTATCAACGGGTAGTTGATATCAATGAATACACCCCGTTACGGGTATGGTTACTGGAACATCAATCGCAAGTTCTTTGGGGAGAGTTCCTGGACATTGGCTTTTCTCCCAAGCTGCCTAGCCAAAGATACGTAGATCAGTACGCTACAAATACACTAGCATTTCAGCTTTATAATAAAGGGGCTAATGCCTTAGCGGAGCGAGCTGTCTCTTCTTTAGCTGTGTTCGATACATCACGGGAGAAAACTCCTTTTTTAGATGCTATCAATTTATGCGATGAAACATGTGAATTGAGTCAAATAGTTGCAAACGATAGTGTTGCTTTTGTTAGTGCTAACTACTCATCTGAAAACACCAGTAAACTCTCTTTGGTTGATCTGAAAATTATCGACATAGTTGATACTTACCCCAGAGAGGGTGGGACAATTGACATCAACGAGTCAGTTTTAATAAAGCTCAGCCGAGAGCTGGATTTTGATGGGTTAGATGCTGAAGATTTTATTCAGCGTTATGTCACCTTATATGCTGACGATGGTTCCCAGCAGGCTAAAGCAGTTGAGTTTGACTTCGAGGTTACAAATAAGGAATTAAGAGTAACCCCAGTAGTTAGCCTCGAAAGCGGAATACAGTACACTTTAAAGTTACATGGTGAGACAGCGAGCTACCGAGCTGAAGGGCTCCCACCCTATCAATTGAACTTTAAAGCACACCAAGGCGCTACAAGGTTTGCAATTGATGACGTTTATCCTAAAACACTGAGCACCTCGGGTGGTGAAGTAGAGTTAAAACTGTCAGCTACCCCAGACGATTTACAGATCAAAGTAGGGGGAAAACTCACTAAAATCCTAGATGTTGATTCAGTCAATGGTAAGGTAAGGATTAAAGTCCCTGCACAGGAACCCGGTTTAAAGTCACTCGCTGTACAAAGCGAGCATCACTTGGTCCGCGAAGTTGCGGCAGTTAAGGTTGTTGCTCCTCTAGCTTTACACTCAGTGACTCCTAAATATGCATCAACACTTGGTGGAAGCTCTGTAACGCTCAACGGGCAAGGGTTTGCTGGCATTTTAGATAGCTTAAAAGTATTTGTAGGGGATGTGCTGTTAGATTCGAAAGCCGTAACTATTATTGACTCCAATACCATTAATATTACTGCTCCAGCAGGTAGCCCAGGACTTGCAAGCGTAAAATTATTAGCAAATCACCAACGCGCGCAGCTTAACAATGCACTCACATATCGTGTCCCCAGCCAAATGCGTCTTAAAGGTGAAGGGAAAATAGTCGATGCAGTTGCCGACCCGTCAGGTAACTACCTATTTTTGGCCGCTGGTTCCGATGGAATTATTGTCCAAGATATTTCTCGAGCAGAGAAAGACCTAGACTCGCAGGTAGCGAACTACGCGCTCCCCAATAATTATCACGCTTTGGGGTTATATGGTTATTTTGAGCGAGGTAGTGATAGGCTCGTTGTTGCGGCGGCTCAGTTTGACTCTAACGGAAAGCCAATAGCGGACTCTGGCCGTATTTTTATTCTTGCTATTAACAGCTTTGATATTAGCAAAACTATTTTAGTCAAAGAGTTACCAACTTCGTCGTCTTTTGCGAAGTCTGTGATTGGTGAAAACTACCAGCTAGTCGTAGCGGCAGGTGAAGCGGGCGTGCAGTTACTAGATAGCTATTTACATACCAAGCTCTATGTCGCCAGTGAAAAGCGCTTCGCGTATCCGGCACTCGATGTGAACACATTCCAAGATTCACAAGCTGAACGGTTTTTTGTCTCCGTAACAGGAAAATATGATTTTGGGCTTGACCGTTTAGATTCACATAGTCTGGCAGAGGGTGGTTTTCACGTACTATCAAATGACTCTGAAAACGGCCTAACCGATATCGCGAGTCTTAACTTACCTGCTTCAAAAGTTGAAGTAAAAGCTCAATATGCTTACTTGGCTATGGGGAGTATGGGAGCCGCGATTGTTGATCTTAGCACTCCACATAAGCCTAAACTGCTATCAAGATTGACAAACGTTGGCCACGTTTATGATGTGATTGTTAAAGGGGATACATTATACCTTGCCTTAGGACATGAGGGCATCAAGGCTTTTGATGTGAGTGATAAATCTTCACCTACCCCTGCTGTTGGTCTCATTAATTCAGAGTACTCTGTAGAAGTCTTATTAAAATCACGCTATGCACTATATGGTTTTTCAAACTATGAAAATATGTACAAGCGCGAGTACTTGGCTGATAGGTACGTTGATAATGAGTTAGATATTGTTGAAGTGTTGCCATTGTCCCGAGTACTTGATCCGCAAACTGACAAGGTTCGAGTGCGGTTCAATAAATCTATTTCTTTAAATGATAAAAATAAAGCAAAAGTTAAACTCTATAGCAGCGCTGGTGAGCGGTTGGATAAAGATATCGTTCTGGAAGGAAATGATATTGTTGTAGCTCTGGACAGCACTTCCCTTAATCATGGCGATAAAGTACAGGTTCAAGTTGAAGCGGGTATCGAGAATGTTAAGCCTGTTTCACAAGATCAAGTCATAACCTTATATTCTACCTCGAAATCCTACAGTTTTTATTTTAGGTATAGTGTTAACGAGCAACCAATCATTCGAATTGATGACGTCGCACCTCGGCGCACTCGTGTTGACGAGTCTTTATCTGCGCAGCTAACCCTAACTGGACGGCTTTCTTCCAATGCAGATTTGTCCGTTAAAGTGGGTGGTGCTTCTGTTGCTGTTAAAGAGATAAAACAAAGTCAGCAAAATGAGGGGGCTCTTGTAGCAGAAATAGAAATTCCAGCGTTTGACAAAGCGGGCTTATATGACATCGTAGTAGATCTTAATGATGAGGGTATTAAATATACCGCACAGTTACTTGGTGCATTTTCTGTTGATTCTGAACTCAATGTAACTAATGTCTCTCCACTGTGGACATCAGCCCAAGGTGGGGAGGTTATCACCCTTACTGGAACTGGTTTTGAGCCGGGTACCAGTGTCTCCAATGGCACGTATATAAAAGTAGGAAATGCACCCGCACAGCAAGTCACGGTGATATCAAGTCGAGAATTACGTTTTGTTGCCCCAAGCAATAGTTCGGGAAAACATCCTTTAAGTGTAATCTCTCCTAAAACCACTGAATATATCGAAACTCCGCTTTCTTTGGGGTATGGCTTAATAAAGCAGCACTCAGTCACGAGAGAGCATGCTCAACCAACTAATCTCTATATCACTAACCAGCCTGGCGTTATAGCTGCAACCACAGGTTATTATAGCGCGGATAAGCCAACCAAAGTTGTGGAAAAACAGCCAATTCCAATGCCTTCGCCTTTATTTAGTATTGACGCGAACGACCCTGAGCAACTGGTGGTTGCTGGTGCAAACTCAGCTCTAAGAAGCGACCGTTTTTCTGAGGCTTCGCTGCGTGAGTTACTCGTATACAACGAAATTACAGCCAAGCAAATGCAAGCAGAGCTGCTTGGTCATAATATTGAGCTGACTACACAAGAGCAGCTGTTTTTAGATTACCACTTACCGAATAGACAAGAGTTTAGTTTGGACAGCGTATCACTGGTCCCTTATCGTTTACCGGTACCTGGCTCAGTGTCAACTAAAGATGTTCTGGTAGGAACCAGTGGAGCTGCGGGTGTACTTATATACTCTGCGCAGGATGCTAGCAATTTGCCTTTATTACATAAAGAACCACTTGGCTCCGGTCAGATAGCTGTCTCAAGTGCAGCTAGTGGCTTTAGCATCTATACAACTTCTATTACAAATAAGCTTCCAGATGGTACAGAAAAGCCTGGCCCTTGCACTGCAAAAGGTGGGGAAACAGTTTTAAGGAAGCTATCTAGGCTAAATTTACTGGAGCAGGCAGATCCGATTCGAGTAGACCTCGATGTAGAGTTGTCAGCAGATAATAAAACATTGTTGCATGGACCTTGGCTTTATGTGGGTGGTCATGTTAGTTCGAAGGTTTGGGGTGAACCGGGCGCTTGTGGGTTAATCTCTTCGGGCACATTAAGCAAACCTGAAACCCAAGTAGAAGGTAATGTATTACGCGCAATTAATGTTGATTCTCCCCAAATCATCAAGGAATTAGAACTCCCGGGTAACGTTTTAGATATTAAGCGCTACGGAAACAATTTAATAGTAGCTTTGGGAACCTCGGGAGTTGCTATTACTGATTTGGGCTTAAATAAGGTAAAGACCTATATACAATTAACCGATTCCGAGCAAAGCCAAGTAGGAGCTAGCACTAAAGTTAACATTCAAGGCTCAACTTTATTTGTCGCACAAGATACTGGTGGCGTCTCGATTTATGACATCTCTGATATTGAGTCGCCAAAGTTAATATCTGCTGGAACGCACGCGAAAGTATTAGACACAGTTGTTAGTGGCGGAAGTCTTATTTCAGCTGAGCAGGATCAGGGGGTAGTCTCTTACGCTTTGCCTGGTGCGATAGTTTCGAACGCAAGTATCGAACAACAGGGCACCCTTTATAAAGCCGAGAAGCTGCATATTCATTTCAACGAAGCAATAGTGACGGACTCTCTAGAAGGGGTCATTACTAACTCAGCAACAGGTGATAGCGAAGTCGTCGAACTGATAGCTTTGGGAGCACAAAGTAGTATTAGTCGCTCATTTGAAGTTAACAACAACTTGGCACCCGATACTCACTATAATCTACGAATTAATAATGCTCGAAATACACGTGGTTCTGGTTTATTCACACCGTATAGTTTAGATTTTCATGTTCATGATGAGCCACGCTTATCAATTAGTAGCGTGTCAAATTCTCGTATTCGTTTAGGTGAACAGCAAAAAATTCATATCGATGGAAGTGGGTTTATATCACAAACACGCGCTTATATTGGTCCGTACGAATTACCTATTCAATTGCATGATCAGCGGATCACAATAGATACATTAGGTCTGGAACTGTATGATATTGATGCTGGAGCCTATGCTATTACCATAGAGAGCGGTGAGCAAAGCACACGCATTGATGGAGCTGTATTTATTGCAGAGCCAGTATCCAGTGCTGATTTCTCAGTGCGTTTAACTTCCGGCCCTATTGCCGGCTCTTACTTACAAACAGTATCTGCATCAAATTCAGTGTTTCTTCCTAGTGATAGAATATTGATGCGAGATGAGCAAGGAAATGAACTTTATACAGAAGTTGCTGACGACGGTAATTATACTCTAAACCTAGAAGAGAATATCGTTACAAGTTCTGAGCTGAAGTTTCGCATTCCTAAAGTAACTGCGCCGGGCCGGTATAAGCTATACCTGCTTAGTGGAGAGCGTGAATATCATATTGGTGAATTCAATTATCAGCTTCAACGCGGATCTATACTTGATTTACCTAATTACCCACCTATGACCATAGGGTCACTACTGAATAGTGAAAACTCCCTGTTTGTAGGTGTGCATGATGGTGCAAACCCTTCTAGCGCAAACCCTTATTTACTGCAACACGGTATCGAAATATATGATACCCAACTGCCGCTAAGCCCGATTCGTTTAGCCCAGATCCATCTTCAAGATAGTGTTACTGGGATGGGCAGCCTTGATAACTTACTCGTCGCTGCAGTGAATAGCCAAGGTATCGTTATCGTGGATAAGCGAGACACTTCGTCTCCTTATATCGTCGACACTATCAGCCTTGGGGCATATGATGCCAAAGATGTAGCTATACATTCGGCAAAGCCTATTGCCGCAATTTCTGCTAGTAACGATCTAGGTGATGGATACGTTCGATTTATCGATTTGACAAGTGCCGACTATGCGCCGCCGGTAGGTTATGGAACCATACGCTTTAATGAGGGTGAACTGCTTGGTAAGCCTGAGCAGCTAGCTTGGTTCAACGGCCGGTTACATGTCTTGCTGCGAAAGCAAAATGAAGTATATCTTGTGGTTTTTGCTGATCTACCTAATAGCCAGAGCTACTCTATAAGCAAATTAGCCGAGATAGATGAGGTAAGCGGCCCTGTTAGTATGCAGGTTGAGTCAGGTGCTGCCACAATTACATTGGGCGCACACATACTATGGTTGGATTCATCAGACAATAAACACTTCTCGTTGCGTCATCGCGAACAACAGCAACACACCTCGGTATTGATGGAAGGTTCAGCCATGAAATTCCACTCAACAGAAGGTGGACTAGTACAACTCATAGCGAATGGACTAGCTATCTCTCAGGTGACTCCGGGTACAGGTAGTAAGGTCACCACTGGGGACGTTATTTCAGTCGAGTTTAATAACTTGATAAATACTCAGGCTGAACATATCCAACAAAAAGTTACGTTATTAGTAGATGGTCAGGTTCAGACCGATATTGGCATAGAGGCAATCAACACCTTAAGTGGCGGTAAAATTAACATTACTGTGCCGACTTTAGAGGAAGGTGAATTAACATTAAAAGTCGCTGCCACATTAAGTAATATAAATGGTGAGCAGCTTGGCGCCAACGGCACGTTTATTTTCTCTTACACAACTGACGAGCCAGTTCAAATTAACGCTATTAGTAGACTATCGGCAAATAGTCAGCTTTTGAACAACTACTTCCATGCAGATGGCTCTGAGGTTGCTGTTATCGAAGGCAAAGGCTTTGGTAGTAACGCTGAATTACTAGACATATATTTCGGCAGTACATTGATTCGCGTCGACGACATTTTAAGCTTTAGTGATTCTCGTATTGACATCAAAGTTCCTCAGTTGTTCGTGAATGACTCACAAGTAGTGAGTGTTTCGATAGAAAAACCTGGAGATGAGGCACATCTGGTAGGCGCAGCCATCATTTTACCTAAGCTGGTAATACAAGATTTATCGCCAGTCACGGGGCCTCCACAGGGCGGCAACATAGTGACAATCCGTGGTTTTGGATTCACACCGAATACCTTGTTTTATTTCGCTGATAAACAAGTAAACGATATAGATATTCGCTCTGCGACCGAGGCGAAAGTGAGAGTTCCAGCGGGAACATTTGGTCTAGCGCAGGTATCTGCGGTAAACCCGCAGTTTAGTGAACAAATTGTTCTCTCCTCAGTCGATTACTTTTACGCAGAGAAGCAAACTTCGGGAGTTTCTTTAGGAAAAGATGAGAACAACCCAATTTCTGCTTTATATGCGAGTGAAAACTTAGTACATGCGGTAGTAGGGGGCCAATATCATGGCTACGACACTGATGGCTCAGCGATCAAGCCCTTAGGCACTAATACCGCGCAGTTGCAAGTGATTGATAGCTCTGATTCTGTGAACTTGAAAGTCATTCCAAAAAAGCAAGGTAATCAAGAAAAGCAGTACCATTTCTCCAAGGTCATTGAGCCATTGGGTTTCTCTGAAATCGTGACGTTTGACAACTTACTATTAGCTGGTGGTGGCAAAGAGTTGCATATATTTGACGTTACGTTGGTCAATGAACCATTGCATATTCAGAAGATAGATTTGCCAGGCCGTATTTATGATATTGATGTCTCTGAGAAGCTTGTATACGTAGCGACACAAGCCGGTATCATTGTTTATCAACGTCAGCGAGACCTTTTAGAACAACTACATATTATCTCTAGCTCAAGCTTGAGGGGTGTACCTACTAAGCTAAAAATCAAGGACAACTTGCTGTGGGCGGCTATAGGCTCTAGCCGCTCGCTCATTGCACTTGAAATGGCTAGTGGAGAATTTCAAGTTTTAGAAAACATTGTTGCTAAGAATCAATCTGGTCAGCGATTAGCAATAGATGATTTTATTATCACACCTGAAGTGATCCTTATCTCTACTGGAAATGCAGCGACTATCGAATTACTAGACCGTCATTCTGGCGAGTCCCTGAACCGTATTAGCTTAGCCTACTTGTTACGCAGCGGAGATATTTATGCCGGAGAGATGTTATTACAAGGTACTCTTCTAACTATCGCTGCAGGGCATGGCGATGTGCAGCAATATGATATTGCATCTTGGTTGCTGGGTCAGTGGTCGAGCAACATTTCGTTGCATAATTATTATGCTGTTACTGGTTCTGTCAACGGCTTAAGTTCGCACGAAAACACCTTGTATGCTGCTACGTCATATTTAAAAGACTCGCAAGGTAATGCGGTCGAGAGTCCTATACCTAAAGGACAGTCTTTTGCTCGAGTCGGTGGTGCAGTGGTTAGTTTTGCTAATCAGAACTTTTCTATTTTGTCCCATATTCCAAGTATTAATGGGCTGCTTTCACCTGAGCAATCGGTAACATTACAATTTAACCAAGTGTTAGATACACAATATCTTAGTGACTATGAATCACAGCTTCTAGCTGTAACATTAGATGGGGCTCCGATAGCTGGTAAATGGGTACTATCGGCGAATAATACCGGCTCTACTTTGGCTTTTGAAGCGAATGAGCCTCTACCTGTAAACAAAGCATTTGAGGTTTTTGTTTCTAAGGATATACGGAGCCTCGACAGTCAAACTCTACCCCGAGATTATAACTATCGTTTCTACACCGAACAGTATGAAGCTCCTCATGTCGATGTGATTACACCGAAGTTAGGTACTTGGCGTGGTGGTACTCTGATTACCGTTATGGGAGAAGGGTTTACTTCACAAAGTCAATTTAAATTAGGTAATTCTGAGATAAGCCGTGACAACATTCGTTTTATCAACGAGAACAAGGTCGAAATATTTGCTCCTGGATTAGCTGAGCAGCCAGCTAGTAACCGGCTAGTCGGGCTTGAAGTTTACCATGGGCGACAAAGTCACTTTGTTGACGGAGCATTTTTATACATAGCTGATCCTAAAATAGAGATGATTGGTCGGTTTAATCAGCAAACCAATCTGCCGGAACCTTTAGATCAACAGTTTGCCTATAATGAGGTCGCGACCGTCGCTATTTCAGGGGATGGTTTGTCAGCTCAGACGGTTATTATGATCAATGACACACCTGCGCAAGATGTAAAGCAAGTGAGCGCTAACGTAATCAAGTTTGCGTTGCCAGCAGAACATATTGGTACGCTAGATGTCACTGTATACAATCGCGACAATGTAATGGCCAAAGCCCACAACAATGAGCTATCTATTCATCTGCAAAGCACGCTCATGCTCGAGGACATTGAACATGTTTCACTCAGTAAAAACCTTCTTGTCACAATGCAAGGTAGCAATCAAGAGCTGGTGGTTAGTCGCTTATCTTCACAGAAAATACACGAGTTAGCTCGAGTAGCCTTGCCGCAGAAAGCTTCAATAATTGGGCATGGCGAGAACTTCATTGCAGCGGTGTTGATTGACAATACAATTGCAGTGTATGAGCTATTGCCGACAGGCGAATTGGTCCTGGTGAGTCGGGTCAAGTTAGCTCAAGGCCGCACTATACATAGCGCGGATGTACAAGAAGATACCGTAGTATTATTTACAGATAATGGCGTAGAACTATTCTCCGTTTACGCTCAAAGTGCCGTGTCATTTCCTGCCCCGGCAGATGATATTTTATATGTGCAAGGGCGTATTGTCGTTCTTAATAAGGATACCCTTCAGTTATTTGAGCCAACGAACTTCTCGCCTGTCTCTGATGTTATGCAGTTACCTGAAAGTGGATATTCGAAGCTAATTAAGTTAGCAGACAAGATTATGATATTGGGTTCAAGTGCATCGACATTGGTAAACAGCGCTCCGATCATTAAAAACCAGTTAGATATTATTGCTACTACTACTAGCTTTGGCAGTGATAACTCTGTTTCCGTAAATGGTGAATTGGCTCTTTTATCTGATGGCAATGAGTTCAGCGTCTACGACTTAAACGTGGAAATGCTGCAATTATCAGCAAATAAAGTAGCGCCAGTTGTATTCGATAATAATACAACATCTCAGCTTATCCGTACGTGGTTCTTTGACGACAGCATCTGTGCTCTTAGCAAAGATAAGAAAATGCATTGTGCGTACACGCCACTTGTAAACTTGACTAAATCAGGTTCACCAATCATTACAGGGGCTGAGCAAACTCTATACTTTAAGGTATTAGGTGGAGAAGAAAATTGGCTGCCAGCTTCTTTACAGGCTGTGACAGCTGATCAGCCTATTGCAGGGTACACGGAGGTATTTTCTGAACAGCTGGAATATACACCTTATCAGCCAGGCTTTACTGTTGGCAGTGATGTTGAACTATCGTTGTTTGCTAAGCCGGAACAAAAAATAAATGGTGGCTACATCGAGTTCGATATGCCTCATACCTTAACGGTGCACCCGCTCTTTGATGATCTTCCTGCTTCGATTGATAGGCTGACGCCAACCAGCAGTATTACTGGCAGAGATACGACTTATGTGATTCGAGGCCATAACCTGCACCTGGTTGAGGAAGTTAGGCTGGGTAACACTATTATTTTACCAAGACAATTCACAGTAAGTGATGATGCTCGGGAACTCACTTTCGTCGCCAGCTTTGATAAGCCAGGTATACGGAGTATCGAAATTGTTCAGAAAGAGCAGTCGGATGCAATGATCGCGGCATTGGATATAAGTCAAGCGATGAGTATCAGCAGTGCGCAAACGAATAATGACCAGGGTTTGTACCTGTTATCAGATTCTGGTGGTGATACGTTAGAGATCGCTGGTTCAGGGCTCAGTGGAAATATAAAAGTTTACCTGTACTCAGAGCAACTGGCACAAGCTCGCTCGGAGGCTACGCGTCTAAATTACAAACTTACCGAACAAGGTTTAAAGTTAAGTACACCAACAGTCGAGCCAGGGTATGACTATATTTTAGTACTGGAAAAGCCTGCGACTGATGAACGTATTGTCTATGAACAGAAGTTTACGGCAATTGATGACACCGCACCTGTTTTAGTCTCAGCAAAACAGCTTGGTTATGGAAAGAATTTAACGCTGACGTTGGATGATAGTGCATCTTTACCGAATCTTTCAGTCACTCGGTTTGCTTTGGACTACAACGGCGAAGAGTCTGAAGATGTCAGTGATAGTTTTAATGTTGAAGTTAGCGGGCCTCATGTTGTTGTCAGCTTACGACAAAACCAAATTTTGCTCGATAATAGCCGTTACCAAATAACATTGACGGGGATCAGTGATACCGATGGTAATTTACTTAACACTGGGCACAATAGCCCGAAAGGTACCTATGAACAAATAATTATCACGCATGACACCCTGGCTCCAAAAGCCATACGAGCAGAGCGGGATAGTGATAAACAATTAGTTAATGCAGCGATGACCCTAACCCGAGGCCGTCAGTATCGTTTTAATCTATCCGCAATTGATAATATCTCTGAAAGTGTCGGTTTAGAGGCCTATCTGAGTGTTGATGGAGTACTGTTCTCAGAACAGCTGAAAGTTCATTTTGACCAACCCGGACAGGCATATGTGTTGGTTCCTGTTGACCAACGTTTTAGTCAGCTGGGGTTAAAAGTCATTGCAGTAGATGATAATGGCAACAGTGCCAGTTCAACGTTTATCGCCTCTGTAATTGAGCCTCAATTAACTATAGAGCCGATAAAAACAGCTCCAGAGAAAGTCGAAGAGTTAACAACGGCAACATTGCAATACAATATAAAAGGCGATTTCGACTTAGTTAACTCTGTCGATCTAAAAATTAATGGTCGTTGGTACAGAGCGGTTTACTCTGCAGGTACTGAGCAAGGCACAGTCAGCTTTACCTATTTACATCCTTCGCTGGCAGATATTGCACCCGCTGAGCACATTGAAGTACAAAGCCGTATTCACTTGGGCTACCAAGATGTTCGCATCCATAGTGAACAATATCGATTATACAAAGATGCTACAGCGCCAACGATTGAAATTCTTACGCCAAAGAATGGCGATAAATTTCCCATCGGGGAATTAGCTGAGGTAGTGCTAAAATCCTTCGACAAATATGGTGTTGAGGACGTCTTTATATCGTTAGATGGTGCTCAGTATCAGCCTATAACGAACCCGAGTTTGTACACATTTACTCCGGTAGCAGAGCAGACGCTTACTCTACAAGCCAAAGCTACAGATCCAAATGGTAATGTCGGTTATTCGCAGCCTGTTACAGTTACCAGCTTTGATCCGCAGAAAGGTGAACCTGAGTTGGCAATTGTTTCTCCACAAAACGGAGAACAGTTCAAGGATGCGCAGAGCATTTCTGTAGCGGTTCGCATGAGACATATAGAGCAAGCTACTCTTTCGATCAAGGTGGGAGCTGATGCCGATGACTCGCGTAATCCGCCTTCGGTATTGATCAAAAACCCAGATCTTGGTGGCGGGCAGCAAATAGTTCCTATCAAACTTCCAAAGGCAAATGAAAGTTTGGTACTACTGTTAGAATTGACCAGTGAAAACTATATAGCTCGTCGTTTCATCAATGTGACAAAAGATAACGAAATACAAGAGTTACCCGAGCTCACAACTTGGCCAAGTACCGAAGTGAAGGCAGGCTTAGGGGTGAGAGTACTCAGTGAAGTTCCTCCCACTATGGATGACTATAACGAGGCATCAAACCTAGTAATTAAAGATGGAAATACACCAGAATTAGAGCAACCACTGGCTCCTGTTGACCGTATTTTTGCAACGAACCAAGAGTTAGAAAGCTTCACGGTTGACGCAACGCTACAAGACTTATCAGGTAACACGGCTACCGAGCATAAAGTCTTATTAAAAAGCCCGTACTTCGACAATGCTACTTCTCAGTATGAGATGGATGTAACAGCAGGGCAACTTGTTGATGTTATTAAGCTTGCGCACTCTGGAGAGTTACTACTAGGGGTGCAAAATGGAACGAACGGTTATCAACTGCTTGTTAACGATGTAGTTAAAGTTACACAAGATGAAGGTAAGCTAAACTCATTGATCAGTGTGCATGGTCACGTCTATGCCCATGTTACCAATGGCCCTAAGCATTTCTTGCGTAAGTTTAATACTACTGACTTCGCCTTAGGACCTGTTATCGAGCTTGATGGGAAGCTATCAGCAGCGAACTCGCAAATAGCAATTTCAGTCCACAATCATGTAGTTAATGCTCATCTACTAGGGCAACCAAAAATAGAAGTTATTGGTTTCCAAGCTCATGAAAAAGTGCGTGATGTTGCTGTTTGGCGTGATCAAGTATGGGTCTTGACGAATTCAGAGATCGTCAAACTGAAGTTCGATGCACTTCAGCTCGCTTTAACTAAACAATACAGCTATCGCTTTAGCGCAGGGGACGCTATCACAGTAGGAACCTCAGGGATCACTGTATTTTCACAGCAGCATTATAGTCACTTCGAAGAAACAGACGATAATCAACTTGTTGAGCTTGTAGCTCAACAACCTTTGGCTGCACGTTATATCAGTGCGCAACAAGCAGAGATGACATGGGTGCTGCTAGAAACTCCAAAACAGAAAAGATTTTGGCTCGCATTAGAGCGTGGAGAGGTAAAAGGTGTAATTGATTGGCCACATCAAATAACTGTGCAACAAGATGAGTTACTGATATTCGATAAATCAACCATTAAACGCCAACAGCTAGTGTCATCAGCACAAGTTGATATGAGTAACTTAATGGCTTTGACAACTCCAAATGGTTGGACCATAGGCCCTATTGGTGACTCTGCATCATTTGATCAAGTTCGGATTAAGACCGATGAAGGTCAACTGCTAATGCCGGTTTGGATTGATAGACAGACGCTTTTTGTAAATACTTCTCAGGTTGGTGACTCAACTCATGTAAACCTTGCTGTAAATGAGCAGAACCAATCATTGGCTGTTGATAGTGTTTCCTCAGCCACAGCAGTGACAGTCAGTGATATTGGTGAAGAGCTGGTTAAAAGCGCATTGGCGAGAGTCATTGTGGAAACTGATAGAGGCTCATTATTACCGTTAACTAACTCATCAGGAAGTCCTCTATATCACAGTAGCCAGGGGTCCGCGTTTTGGATTAGCGGTGAGCAATCCAGCAATGGAATACAACTTACACTAGAAGAAGAACTCGCCACAATTAAAACGCAAGCAATTGAAAACGAGGTGCCGAGAGGACAGTTCAGCCTAGTTTCCCCAATCAATAATGCGCGTTTTTATGAAGGCGACACGATAGAGGTAGAGTTATTAGCTAGTGGTTTCGATAGCGAGAAAGTGCGCTATACGGAATTAGCACTATTAGATTTTAACGGACAAATAATCAATCGAGTACTCAGTGACAAAGCGGCCTTGAAATCTCAACTAGTGTTGTCAGAAGTTGATCGCTTAGATACTTACACTGTTCGTGTTCGTGTTTATTTTGGCAGGCAGCATCATTACGTTGAGCGTATCGCCCGAGTGCGTGTAGTACCTCAAAGACAGAACTTGCAAACGAGAATAGTTGGCGTAGAGGAGAGAGTGTTAGTCGGTAGCGACCTAACTCTTTCAACAAATAGTGCTGTCGATACTGTTATTCAAGTAACTGATGAGGGCGGTAATCTGTTAACTAGTGGTCAAGCGCCATTGAAATTTACTGTTCCCGAAATTTCCAGATTGCATATTCAAGCTGAGCTAGATGATGGGCTAGGGAATCAAGCGCTGGTGGAGAAGACCGTATTTGTAGACAAGCCCTACATACTGTCCGCTGGCTCTCAACAACGCCCCTATAGCCATCTGTTGGTGCATAAAAAGCATAGCTATGAATTCACTGGTAGCCAGATGTACGGAGTGGATGGGCTGCTAGCTCGTTTTGATGGTGATGTGCTCAGTGCAAGTTACGTACAAGACCGTTTACTCTTATCCTTAGAAGGAGTTGGTCTAGCATTCGTTCAAGCTCAAGCCCCATATGATGTATTGGGATATTACCCTTCACTTGAAAATATTATAGATTTTGCCGTAGTGCGAAATCAGCTCATTGCAGTTATGGCATCAGGACTTGTTCAGGTTTTTGATATTAATGGAAATAGCCTAGTCCCTTCTGCAAATCAACCTGATAACGTCTACGCTAAACAAGTATTATTTGACGGCAATGCTGTTTGGTTGATTAGCGAAAACGGTATTCTAAGCCTAGATGTCTCAACCTTTAATACTCGTGTTGAAGTGGCCACCGCCGCGCAACCCACAGGTATGACTCTTGTATCTGGAAGTATCATAGTCACAGATGCCAGCGGTGGTATTTATAGACAACGCGGTAGTGCCATTCAACATACGCAACTTGATACTAACAGCATTGATGGCATTGTATCGTTTGCTGAACAAGCGTTCGCCTATAGTCTCGCCACTGGTGAAGCATATATTTTAAGTTTTAACCAATCCGAGCCTTACGTTATTGGCCGTTTTGCACTAGGAATCGACACTAATCTTATCTCGATCAGTGATGACCTTATTCGCAGCAGTAGTGGAAAAGCATGGCGTATTGAAAGAGCCTCTGAGGATAACTATCAAGTTTTATACGAGACTCAACGAGCGCGAGGAGCCAGTGAGGATGTTTTCCTACATGAAGGAAGTGTATTTAGTGCAAATAGAGGTTATGCGCTAACCAAATACACTGATCTACCAGAAAATACTCAGGCTGAAGTGTATCCAAGCGCATATGCAGGAGATTACCGTTCGCTGTATCCCTCTAGTGACCAGTTGTATAGTTACGACATGCAAAGCGGTAACTTGATGTTGTTAGATAAAGTGAATCTAGATCAATCAAGGATTATCGCGAACTATCCTCAATTTGATGCGTTTGCTGCGAATAGTCACTCTTTGTATATCGCCCAAGGTGAGCAACTTATTATAAGCGACAAGCAAGGTCTACAGGCTCTCGAGTACACCATAGCTAATGGAGATCCGATAACAGCCTTAGCGGCTGACGAATATGGTATCTATGTCGCAACATTGAGTGGTCATTTGTTACGGTTAACACACGGAACTCATCCCATAGATACTTTTACTATCGAGGTCAGTGAGCTCTTTGCGTCGCAAAAAGTATTCAAGTCAATAGAGTTAATGGGTGATCAAATCATACTGCAAAGTGACACGGATGTGACGGTATTTGATTTGAGTACGAACAGCTCTAAGCAACTTATTAACGCTAATGTGCAAAGTATTAAGGCTCATGGCGGCCAATTATGGTACGCGCAAGGAGATACGCTTTTACGTTTGCCTTCAACAACTGATGGCTCTTTAGCTAGACCTATCATTAAGGCTTCAAGACCAATAACCGGCTTTGATGTATCTGGCGATCAAATAGCGCTCGCCTTATCTACTCATGGAGTCGCGCTTTTTTGGGGTCATAGTACAGAGCACAGAGCGGTTGCAGATTTAGCAAGTCCGCAGCCACTAGTTCAGTTCACTCATACCGACAAGCTGAACTTGAAGCTAAAGGATACTAAGTTTGTTCGATATGTTGAGTATTTGGTCAACGGTGAAGTTGTTGGCCGAAGTCAACGCGCGCCTTTTGATGTGACAACGCACATACCAGCGAGTATCAAAAATGGTTCTACCTTCACAGTCTCAGCTCATGTCACAGACTACAGAGGTCAGCACTTTGAAGGACTCGAGCGTCAGTTGTTGCTTCGTAGTGAGCAACTTCCTGCAAACCCGTTCTCTGTTAGTCTGCAAATGAAGAACCCAAGTTACGTACCAGCACCACTAAAAATTGAAGCGTTGGTGTCAGACTCGACAGCGGATATAAGACAAGTAGAGTTTTACTTAGCAAATGATGCTGATGGTCCATATAAGTTAATCAGGAAACATTACGGCCCAGAGTTTATTGTTCGTACTAACTTCACCCTTGAAGATAGCGGGCAATTTATAAAAGCAAGAGCTATCGATGTCTATGGCAATGTTACAGAATCGAGTGCAATTGAAATTGTTCGTCAAAGTGATGAGCAACGGTCCATTGCCATGTTGGAACTAGATTCTGCATTGGATGAGTCGAATAAGGTAACGATCACAAAACCTTACAATATAAATGTGTCCATTTCCGATCCTGATAGTGGTATCTCTCTAGCGTTACTCAAGCGTGACAATAAGGTTATTTGGGCAGGATTTGAAACTCAGCAGATTGCGATAGCCCAGCAAGCTCAGCAAACAGGTGAAGAATATATCTATACTCTGGAAGTAACAGATAATGCCAATAATACCGCTCGTACTTTACTCGCTGTTCAGGTTGTTGAAGATGCAGCGCCGGTGATTAGATCTGTTGACATTCAACAACCAGTGCGTGAATTGAGTAAATTCACGGTGTTGTTAGAGGCAAAAGATGATATTCAACTTGCTGGTGCAAAAGCGACGTGGCCTAATTTTGAAAAGCAGTTTGCGATGTCAGGACAACGCTCGCAATTAATGCTGGAGCTGACTGACCATCGTACTAACCGTCTAGAAAAACCTTATACTGAGACTCTCATGGTTGAGGTATGGGATGACCAACTTCAAGCCGTCCAACTAGAGGTGCCAGTAAATGTCGCTCCTGACAGGGCTCCTACACCGCGCTTAGAAAACATTTACACTGAATCAGCAGCAATTTATGGGCATAGACATAATATTGCTTTGCGTGGGCTGGAGCGTATCGATGATGGACCTTTACATGAGTTAACCGTAGCAGTTGTAATGACTGTCAATGGTCGTGAGCAAGTAGAAACAGTGTGTAGCCCAAATACTTATCGAACTTGCTCTCGCGTTCAATATATTGCGCCAACTATGCCCAATGAGATGGTTAGTGGCGACTCTATCAGTTTGTCTTTGAGAGCGACCGATAAACTTGGTCAGCAGAGCACGAGCGAAGAGCTCACCGTGGCGCTAACGCAGCAGCCAAATGCGATTGTTCGAGGCGTTCAGGAGGGGACTAACCTCAGCGCTATTAACGTCGGTGATGTCGCCGAGTTTAGTTTTAGAGTAAAGGATATGGCTAACCGTAGTGTACCGCTACAGAGTGTGCGTTTAGCGCTATATGGCAGTGATTCTGAAGCTCCGATACTCACGCGGCAATCTGCAACTGATGGGCAAGGTCATGCGTACTTTAGTGTACCGACCAATAGTTTGACAACAGGGCGTTATCGCGTTGTCGCTAGCTTAAGTAATTATCCATCAATTAGCCCAGTATCACTCTATTTTGATGTATTGCCGGGGCAACCTAAAGCCCTTCGAATCGCGCATATTGATGACGTTGAGGCAAACGAAGTCTTTGCGCTGACAATGCGGATGGTTGATAGCGCTGGTAACACTACAACGCAAATTGCAGACGCTGAGGTGCAGCTGGCTTTCAATAATCCAGACTTCCATTTCGCCTTTGCCAGTAATGTATCCACCCAGTCACATTATGACGTTGAAAATAATTACCTAGGTGAGCTGGCAACGGTTCGTCTAGCCAGAGGCGCTGCAGAAATTGAAGTGGAAGCCACTGAAAAAGCAGGTGAATACTATTTTGAATTAGTTGGTACAAACCAACAGGATATTGACCTTGCGTACCAAGAGCAACGCTCTGGTGAGTATGTAGTGACTGATGCAGGCTTTATTACTGTCAACCCGGGTGCTGCGAATACTTTTGCGTTTGAGGTTTCATCCATAGATGAGCACCTATTGGGGCGCACTGATCTGCTAGAGACAGGTGAAGTTGTCAATTTCGAATTGGTCCTAACTGACACGTTTGGTAATGCGGTCACTCATGTGAAGTTTATGGATGAGGAGCTAAGTGCTGACGCCAATATCACTTTAGTTTCCTCCGGTGATGGGCTATTTAACGATGAAGTCAACCCTGTAACACTGCTTCTCCACAAGGGGCGAGCGCAGGCAAGTATAAGCACAGAGGTGGCACAAAGCTTATTTATATCGATTTTAGATCTTGATGCTAACTGGGATGTAAGCACTGATGCATCACTCAGTTTAGATTTTGCTAAGCGTCCACCGGTAATGACAGAGGTGACCTTTGAGACGGTTATCGACAGTGATATTGTTCCGATTGTTATTACAGTTTCGGAACCAGTGATCGCTCATGGTGGCCTAGAACCAATATTTATTTACGGGCCAGAGGGAGAGGCTATCAATGGTAGTGCGCAGCTGCGAGATGAACACACGATTGAATTTATAGCTGAGCAGCCATTGCAGTTAGGTAAATGGTATACGGTTTCCAGTGTTGATTCATCACTACGCGGAGTTGCTCAAGGAGATGAAATTGTTGAGCATGAATTGAGCGTCTTTAGCCCTTGGGTGTCTTTGCCAGAGCAAAGCCTTGGTTATGTCTTAGCCGGTGTTGAAAACGAGCTAGATATCGAGTGGGGCGATGTAGATGTGAACTATGCTAGTTACCACCCAGAGGTAATCGTTGCTGACTACCGCTTAGATCTTGATACTGAGAGTAGCTCTTTTGTGGCGCCAAACTTTACCGACGAGCAAGAGGGGCAAGCGCTACCGCTCACTTTAGAAGGGCACAATGGTAACGAGGCATTGCCTGTTGCAAATAGCCGTACTGTTATATTGCTCACTGCTACGTCTGATTATGATAGCGATGGTTTGAGTAACCTTTTAGAGCACCAACTTGGTTACCATCCGCTACTGCAGGACTCTGATGGTAATGGAGTAGCGGATGGTCAAGAAGATTATGACAAAGATGGTCTAAACAATGCCACTGAAGTCGCGTTAGGAGCTGATCTTAGAGAGCAAGACAGTGATGATGATGGTGTTGCTGATGGTGTTGAGTATCAGTGGGGAACGGATCTATTAAGTGCAGACAGTGACAATGACGGTATTGACGATGCTGTTGAGATTGCTTCAGGGTCGGATCCTACGGATAGCCACAGTCGAGCTATTAAGCCTGAACTTGTTACAGCGATTCAAGTAACGCCGAAAGAGTTAACCTATAACATTAACTTCCAAAATGAGGATGTGCGTCTAACTGTTGTGGCTCAACTGATGTTAGATGGTCGTACTTATTCTGCCGATGTCAGTGATGCTGGTTTCTATGATCTCGTATTCACCTCTAGTAATGAGTCGGTAGCGATCCCCTCATATCAAGGGTTTACTCCGGTTGCTAAAGGTGAAGCAATGTTAACGGTAACACTTGGTGCCCACAGTGATACGTCACGTTTAGTTGTTTCCGAGGTGCCCAGCCTAGGGCATGTCGTATGGGACAACGAAACCGTGTCATTAGGAGAAGATTATTTCGCTCAATCAATTATTGTTCGGGGAGATGTCGATGTCGATATAGCTGGTAGCCTCACCGTGGTCGAGAACTTCATCGTCGAACCAGCAGCGGATTTAAACATTACGCTATCGCAATTGACTGTTAACGGTGATATGACGTTAGGGGAAAAAGACGATACGCCATCAGGATATATGATTGCAGGTAAGACAGAGTCTTATTACGGCAGAGAAACTCTTACTTACAATGTGTTAGTCCAGGAGGGGCATGTAAATCCGAGAATGGAATTCAATGACGATCAAGGGTACTACTTCTGGGTTGAACAAGTCCTAGATGACGGTTCATATCAGCAGCTGTGTACGAATAGAAGTAGTGGCTCCGATACCTTGTGTATACTTCCGTCTCAGGGGGAGTACCGAGTGCGTGTCGAAAGTATGGAATGGTATTACAACCTAGATATGGTCTACACTCACGATGCCATTGCCCCGCCTGCAATTATGGCTGTAAATTCGCAACAGCCCCTAGCAGTCAATGGTGCAATGAACCTATTTGATGCGGGCTTAAGTGTTGATAATCAGAATATAGAGATCAGTACCAACCTTAATACTGCTGGTAGTAGTGCATTGTTAGGTAGTAACCTGTTTGTCCGTGAGGATATGAATATCCTAAATGGCAATTTAAAACTTGCTATAACAGGAAGAGTAGTCGTTACTAATAACCTCAATCAAAACGGTATTATTTCCACAAGCCCAGCAGATTTACAAAAGCAGCAGCTTTATCCACTTGATATCAGCGTAGGGCAAAAATTCTCCGCCAACGCTGCTATAGATGCTGCTGGAGCAGGCTATCCAGCCGGCTACGGTTTAGGCTTTAGACAGGGTTATTGCCTGGGGGCGCATAGCGCTGCGTTAACACCTGATTGTAGCTACGGTAACTTCAGAGCTCCGTCCAGCTTTGGCTCAGGCTCTGTCGACTATGCAGGAGGGGGGGTTGTTAATATTCAGGCGAACCGGTTGCAAGTCCAAGACCTGACGTCTTGGATTGATATAAGCGGCCAGTTGCCAGACCGCGAATGGGAAAGTTCTGCATATCCTGGCGCTGGTGGTAGTGTGTTCATCGATGCTGGAGCTTTGACTATTAGCGAGACGCAGCAGCTGGTAGTCTCGAGATACGACGATTACTTCCCTGAGTCGAGGGACACTTTCTCCCTATCGGAGGGGCGTATAGCAGTTTGGTTTGATACCTTAGACATAAATATTTCAGAGTTGCCACTGCCTCCACCCAGTGGGCCTCAGCTAGCTGACACCGAGCTGCGCACTACAGTAAATAATGAAGGAAATCAAAGCACGCTAAGTGATCTAGCCCTTTTACAGGCGATAGTGCAAAACTATAACTCCTATTTATCTAAGCTGTATTCTGTGTATCTATTCGATAAACGAAATCAAGAGTCACATATCGCTGTAGGTGCCCCCGAAGAGCAGCCTCGAAACAGACCGATGTTAAGTGCAGCATCGTCGCAACAACCCTCAAAGGGCACGCAACAACATATAGGTGAGCCAGCAGAGAGTCTTGCTGATGACCGCCTAGGTAGTGCACAGTCGGTGATTGATACTGTCGACCCTGAATTTGATTACGGATACTGGGTCGATTACTCCGGTGTCGGAAGCCAAGTAGTCGAACAATTTGAGCAGGTAAGTGGTAACGAATGGCGCTTCTTTGTCAAAGGCGCGCCATGGCAACACCTCGTTGGTGAACGTGAGAATGAATTGCTTGGTAGACTAGTTAGGCTTAGTGATATAGATGGCCAGTTTGTCGATGCGCGCATTGTCGGTAATACTGAATCAATGCTTACGGTGACCTTGGAGAACGACCTCAATGGTATTCAGGTAGAGAACTTGAAAGGATTACATCGATTTAAGTCAATAAGCCTAGATAATGGCTATGCCTTCTTCGGTGATGAGGTGGTTGAAGTAGAGGCTCTGTGGATGAATTACGGAGGCCTGTATGCAGGTAGTTTGCCCGAAACAGTGGTAAATAACTTTATTGCCTCAGCTGATTTAGAGCAAAGCTTCTTAAGAGTAAATCAAAATGTAGAAGTAGATACACTCTCTGGAGCGCGGTATTTCACTCTTATCGCAAGAGATATCAAGGTTAACGAGTTTGCTGATGGAAACCGGTTTGTCAGACTCATCTCTTCAGGAAGTTTGTTAATCGACTCAGTGGTTGACGAGATACGCTTCCGAGCACACCTTGGTGCGCAGGAAGGGATCACTATAAATGGGGACCTCAACCTAAACGATGCATTCATTGACGTGGTGTTCGGTGACTTAAGTATCAATGGAGAGGTTTTTGTGCCGCCGGGACAGAGCATAGACTTCGAAGGTGCTGGTAATGTTACCTTCAGAGATAACGTGTCCCTAGCAGAAGGCGTGCAGCTAACATTCTATGGCTCCGGCGATATCACCTTCGCTAACAATGTTGAGTTGGACCGTGCTGATATCCTCTTCGAATCTATGGGGTCCGACCACGACACAGAGCAACCGCCAGTTACAGTCAGCGAGATAGATGTGAGCTTTGAGGGCCAATTACTAGCCACCACAGACTACAACTTTAGTAGTATAAGGGCTCAAAAGCAGCTAAAGAGTTTCACAGTGAATCAAGCGGTAGAGATGCCTCATTCGAGATTGCGACTTGCTGAGGTTGTGGAAAGCGTGTCGTTCTTGCAAAACGTGAATATTGGCGGCTTCCTCTCTGTTGCTTACACCAGCTCCTTTTATATTGGTGGGGATCTAAGTGCGGGGACGCGCTTTAGTGAATGGAATATGACCGAGATCGCCAGTGATGAGATTGACTTCGCCGGTAATGTTCATCTCTACTATGGTAAGCACCAACTATATAGGACCTCGAAGGTTAATATCACCGGAGACCTCTATATTGATGAGAGCTCAGAACTTTCCTTGTCCGCACCTGCAGAGCAAAGTTACGCCGAATTCAATGTCGGTGGCACCATGACAGTGAGTAGCGACGGCTCTATGAAAGTCAACAGCATTGGTGGTGATCACAGCTCGATCCCTGATGGAGACAAAACGCTGTTTTCTTATCGACAAAGACCTGAAATCAGTGAGCTGAGTAATCAATGCTTAGGTGACAAGTGCCCTCAAGAAAGCGTGAGTGCCATCTTGTTAGATGTGAATCAGCTTGTCTTAAATGGCTACTTTGCTGGTGACAACACGTATGTCAAGGCTCAGCACATACAAGGAAGTGGCTTTACTGAGGGAGAGATTCACCTATCAGCGCAAATTGATGACAGTGATCTTCGGGGGCGTGGATCTTTGGTATCATCTAATTCACTTAATATCGCAGAGGCAGTGTCGCTCAGTACTGATACCGACAATCTTGAGCCAAACTATGCTCAGGATGAGTTTCTTTACTTCAATGAGGTGGGTGAACACACTATAACGGACGTTGAGTCGCTTGGTGGTGATAGTTGGAAGATCACTGTTGCAGGAGCTCCTTGGCAGCATCTTAATTCTGCTACAGGAATGGGAATTTCAGGTGTTCACGTCGATTTGGACGTAAATGATAACCAAGAACAATTTTATCAAATAGACCAATTTGGCCATAATTACCTCCGGGTAAGCGCTTCTCATTCGTTGTCTTCTTTTGTTGGCAAACAACTTGTAGGGGTACATGTATTTGAGAGTGTAAACCTGGGGATCAGCTCTCGTCTCCACTTTGGTAATGACAAGCTATTTATCAATAATCTCGATTTATCTGAGGCGGGTGAAGACGTGATTATTACCATGTCCGAGCCGTATCCAAGTATGCAGCCTTGGTTTGCAAACAAAGGTGTGCGCCAGATATCTTCACATTACACTCATAATGGTGAGTTGTTACTAATGAACGATGAAGAGCACGTGATGTTTGCTGATACATTAATTATTGATGGTGATATCTCTGTCAATAACAATGCTTCACTGATATTCAATGTCCGCGATCAGATCGTTGTCAAGGGAGATCTCTACCTGAACGAGCAAACGAGGCTGAAAGTACAAGATGGAGCAAAGCTTACAGTCGAGGGCGATCTGAGGATTGATACAGACACATCGACGCGCTCTTGGGGTCGTGAACTTAATGTGCTTGGGAATATGGTGGTGCAACAAGATGTCGAACTTGAGTCTGTAGAGACTCTGTCGGTAAGCCAAGTCTTAGAGCTTGGAACATCAGTTGAGTTATCTTTATCTACAAATAATCAACCTCTTACTTTGGGTTCGATAGAACAAAAAGAGAGTTCCTCTCTGAGGTTCGCAAACGGCGCATTGCTAAACATCCAAGGATATTGGAACATGCATCAATCAGCCTCAGCAACGGCTGAGCAAAGCTTACGTGTCAATGCTACAGGAGAGGTTAGCATTGCGCCTTTAGCTTACCTAAAAGCTAGCTACTCAGCACGTGCATCATCTTACAATAACTATGGTTGTTTCAGCGGCGGCTCTCTCTCAACAAATGACGCGAGCCTCTGTGCTTATGGCGATTATCGCTTTGCGCACCACCTCGGAGCTGGAGGGGAGAATATGGGCGTGACTGGGGGCTTGGTAAGCATTAATGCTAACACTTTAACGCTAGATGGTTATATAGATATCAAAGGGATGTCGAGTCGTAGATATGATGTGGGTGGTTCAGGAGGTAGCGCTCATATTTCTGTCGCAAACTTCACTGGTGCAGGGCGTATTGATGCCTATGGCACTTCTAGTATCAGAAACTATTACCCCGGAAGTGGTGGCCGTATTGCCGTATACGCTCAACAAAATGACTTCACAGGTTCCTACAACACCGCTTTGTCTATGAGTACGTACCGACCTTCTGCATCAGGCACTACTTATGTGACCAGCAGTGAAGAAGAGGTTGGCACCCTTGTCATCGATAATGCAGGACACTTCCCTTATCGGGCGGGGACTTATATTCGTGGCGCTGGGACTCACACTATTGAGTGCGTCGAGTCCTTAGGAGCAGGCAAATGGCGTTTAGACATAGATTGTCAATCGAAAGAATATGAGTCTGCTTATGCTACAGCACCTTGGTTTGATTCTCAGGACCAGCCAGAGCGTAGTTTGATTGGTCGTTTGGTTGATATTGATACAAGTGATGAAAGTAATGCTTTACTGACGGTTATTGCAAATACTGGAACTTCAATCATTGTCCAAACTAATCAGGACTTAACAGACTATATGGGCTCACAACTTCAAGGTGTGATTCAACTAAAAGGTATTAGCATTTTAAACAGTGCTAAAGTGGATTTCGGAAATAACCGAGTAGAGATACTACAAGAGCAGTATATAGAAATAGACCCGAATACTGAGGTAGCTCTGGGCGCAGCGAATCCACTATTTGCGGATAAACTCACCGCATCAGGTGCAAATATTGTTTGGCATTAGTTTCTAAAATAGTGGATAATAGCAAGGTTAAATTTGCGTTATATAATCGTTATTTAGGTAAAAGGATGAACATGAAGTTTAAGAACATGGCAGTGTTAGCAACAGTTGTAACCGGTTTAACATGTGTCAGTGGTTGTTCAGAAGCGCCATCGTCGGTTGCGGTCGTTGGCGATAGGGAAGTGACGCAAGAAGAGGTGAATAGCTATCTTGCCTATAAGCGTCTGTCCAACGTGGATCAACAAACCAAAGACAGGGCCGTAGAGCACTTTTTAGATAATATCGCACTTGTAGAGGCGATTACAAAACAACCGGATTTTGACAGTAACCGAGTAGCAGCAGAGCTATTTGAGTTAAAGAAAGATGTTATCATCAGCCGCTACCTAAATACCTATCTAGAACAAGCGGTCTCGGATACGCAAGTAAGAAATTACTATGCGCAAAACCAAGAAAAATATCAGTCCAAGCAAGCCAAAGTAGCACACATTTTGGTTAGGGTAAGCCCTGATGCAGACGAGAGCGTACGTCAAGCGAAGCTTACCCAAGCTCAGCAGGCATATAGTCGCATTAGTACTGGAGAGGACTTTGCAACAGTGGCTCAACAGCTTTCTGAAGATCGTGTGTCCGCCTCTAAAGGTGGTCAACTAGGATGGGTCGCAGAGGGAGCAATCAGCCCTGTATTTTCAAAAGCTGTTTTTGAAGACCTACAGAGTGAACAAGTCTCAGCCCCTATTATGACGGAATTTGGCTTTCATATTATCAAGTTAGAGCAACCCCCCAAAACTGTACGCCAACCCTTTGAGTCAGTCGCTGGAAATATCAAACGCATACTGCGCAAGGCCGCTAAAGATGCGGAGTTAGAGCGCTTGAAAAAGTCTATAAAGATAGAAAAATAGATTATGAAACATGGAATCGTTTGTGGGGTTGTATTGCTACTTTGTGCGTGCAGCGCAGAAAAGCCGCAACATAAGCAAAGTAATACTCAGTCCCCTGTTATTGCCAAAGTTAACCAGCACAACATAACTGAAGCTGAACTCAACTGGGTAGTTAATGATACACTCGGCGAGTTTGCTGCATTGCAACTAGGTGCAGATACCAAGAAGAAAATTCTTGAGAGTCTCATCATTAAAAAGCTAATGGTTGAGCAAATGCAGCAGTCATTAGATGCAGAGCAACAAGCAGAGATCGCATTGGCAATGAATGTGTATCGGGACGAACTTCTGGCAAAGCGCTATATACAAGAGCACATTACTGCTTCCCCAGTGTCTTTGGAGCAGGCGAAGCACTACTATGACAATAACCTGCCGCAGTTTGGACAGCGTGTTATTCGTCGTTTTGCAATGGTAAGTGCGCCATTATCTAAGAATAATACACAGCAATCTGAGTCGTTACTGCGAGAAGAAGCTAAACAATTCGATGCCGATAGTAATTGGCAGCATCAAGCTCAACAACACTCGTACTTCAGCTACTCGGCTGGTCATCAAGCAGAAAAAGGTCTTGACCCTTTCTATATCGGCGCTCTTAAAAAGTTAAAGCCAAGTGATGTGTCACCTGTTTACACCTATCAAGGTAAGCTGGTGAAGTTTAAATTGCTCACGGAACAACATATAGCGGCCAAGCCATTCACTCAAGTACAAAACGAAATAAAAAAAGCGCTAGCGCCAATTAACTTAAAACAAGCAATCAAAGAGGAAGCGGCGAGGTTATCAGAACAAGCCCAAGTCACCCGTTATGCTATGGATTAGCAATATTTTTAAAGTTACTAAGTGGAGTGTCCCTCTGCTTGCCATATTGTTGTTGTCAGCGTGTTCAAAACCTGCAGACACTCCAGAAAAGCCATATGATTATCAACCAGGTCAGGAGCTTAAAGAGCCCGTATCTGCTGTTAGATATACGCTATTTTCTGACCATGTTGCACTTGCTGATATGGCCTCGGCTGCTCCCCTTTATGAAGGCGTTATGCCTACAGTGTCTTTTCAGCTGGCCAAACAAGGGCAATCAATATCTTTTCAAAGCTACCTTTATATAGCCGAAAACGATGTTTTTACTTTAGATATCAAAACCGGCACAGAACATAGTGTTCGTGTAAACAATAAGGTAGTTGAATCTGGCAGTACCCTTGCGTTAGCTTCGGGCTATCACAAAGTTTCTTTGGCAGTCGCCAAACCGCAATGGCAAACCACCGCAATATTTACACTGACAACTGAATCAGGTCGAGTAATTGATCTGATGGCTGGTGAATTATTTGTTGAGCAGTCAGAAATCAGTCGTGTACCCAGTCAGACCTTGAGTCTCAATGATCCCGTACCAGGGTGGCTTTACCAATATTATGAGGGTGAGGACCTTGATTTTGACAACCTTTCACCGCAACAGCTTATAGAGCAAGCTAACATAGAGCATGTCGATGCTTCTGTCCGTAATCGCAATAACGACTTTATTCTTAGCTATCGGGGTGTGATAGAAATTGACACGCCAGGTTTATATAGCTTTTTACTCCAAGGTAATGACAATGCCTCTTTAGCTCTTAACAACCAGCAAATTACCGCCACAAAAACAACGCATCATGAGATAGTCGAAAGCGTCTATTTAGAAGCTGGGCACTATGGCCTCAACCTAAAAATGAAAGCAGGGTCAGAACAACCAGCGTTAGCCCTCGCGTTAGGATATACGACGCAAGCAAAGGGATCTGTTCAGTATGAGTCCGTCAATGAACTGCGCTTACAAAGCGAACGAGCAGTGGTTACATCAGTACCACCTAGCATTCCACCAGAGGAAGTTGTTCCAGGCGTAAATTATCAATATTTCCATGGCCAAGAAAGCCTGTTTATCGATGATGCGCAGTCACGCTTACCTAATATGGCTGGCCTTTTAGAACATGCAGTAGACAATAGCCAGTGGTCCAGGCCTTTTACAGTTATTTATGATGCTGAGCTTGAAGTTGAGCAAGATGGCATAGCGACCTTCTATTTCGAAGACTATGGTGACATCGAAGTCCGTTTGGAGCAGCACACCATTTTCAAAAATGATAGCCAAGCTTCTGTAAATATTGAACAAAGTAAATACCAAGGAGACCACTCCACCGCAAGTTCGACAAACCGCTCGGCTGACACGCGCACTCATCGTAGCGTTTATCTAAAAAAAGGCAGCTATTCTCTTATCATCATGTATCACCGTGGAGTGGCTGATAGGGCGCCAAAAATAAGGATTTCTTTACCCGGCTTTCTTGCAAAGCTCATTGAGCTTTTAGAGCTAATTGCACAGAAAATCAATCGCGATGCCGACCTAGATGGTGACGGTGTGGCGGACAAAGATGATGCGTTTCCGGATGACCCATCAGAGTGGTCAGATTTAGATGGTGATGGAGTCGGTGACAATAAAGATATTGATCGCGATGGTGATGGTGTGGCCGATGAAGACGATGCATTTCCTGATGACCCCACAGAGCATAAAGATACCGATAACGACGGTATAGGTGACAATTCAGATCCAGACATTGATGGTGACGGCGTAGCCAACGAAGAGGACCAGTTTCCCCATGACCCCAATGAAACATCCGACACCGATGGTGATGGTGTGGGTGACAATGCAGACCCTGACATTGATAATGATGGTGTTGCAAATGAACAGGACACGTTTCCATATGACCCAACGGAATGGTCGGATTTAGATGGCGATGGTATAGGGGATAATAAAGACCCCGATCGCGATGGTGATGGACACAACAATGATAACGACCTCTATCCCGATGACCCCAATGAATGGCGAGACTCAGATGGTGATGGCATTGGTGACAACGCTGACCCCGATAGAGATGGTGATGGGGTTCTTAATGAGGAAGATGATTTCCCTGATGATCCGACCCGTTGGAGTAACGACCCAAATGAGGTGGATACCGACGGTGATGGGTATGCCGACGCAGTGGATGCATTCCCTCAAGACCCTAGTGAATGGTTAGACACCGACAATGATGGCATTGGTGATAATAGTGATCCTGATATTGATAATGATGGCTACTTAAATAATGAGGACGCGTTTCCAACAAACCCCAATGAATGGCTAGACACCGACGGCGATGGTATTGGTAATAATGCAGATATAGATATAGATGGCGATGGCTATAACAATGCAGTTGATGCTTTTCCACTCGATGCTAATGAATGGCAAGACACTGACGGCGATGGTGTTGGCGATAATTCAGATTCAGATCTAGACGGCGACGGGTACGACAACAATGAAGATGCCTTTCCAAGCAACCCTCAGGAATGGTCAGATTTAGACGGTGATGGGATCGGCGACAATTCCGACCCTGACATAGATGGAGATGGCTATGACAACAATATTGACGCATTCCCTAATGACCCACAGCGCTGGTTTCCGGCTATATCATTCAACGTTAGTAGTGTAGTTGAAGTAGGCCAAATATCCTTAACGTGGGAGCTTGAATACAGTGAACATTTAAAATTTATTAGGGTATTTAAGGCGCCTTACGGCGGCGACTTTAAAGAAATCGCGCAGTTACAAAAAAACGCTCGCCAGTGGAGTGATACACAAGTCGAATTTGCCAAAGGCTATGTGTATTACTTAGAAGCTCATGCCGAAGATAGCGTGCTAGGAGTCAGCCAATCTCAACAAGTTTTTTATGTACAAGCCCTTGATGGCAATCCCGAGTTGCAACTACAAACCATCAGCGAAGGAGTCAAGCTCAACTGGGGTGGTTCTGGAAGTTTTAGCACTGAGATTCAACGCCAAGTAGCGGGTCAGCAATGGCATCGAAGTGCTCTGACTCAAGCGCAACAATGGCAAGATCTCGACGTGTTGCATGGTCTACAGTACCTATATAGAGCTCGTTATGCCCTTGAGGTGGCCAACCCATTTACTAAAGCAGCGTCCTGGGTTTACGGTCCCTGGAGCTCAAGCGCGCAAATTACCTTTGTTAAAAGCTTATCGTTTACATTCGATAACGCCACTGTCCAAGGGAACAAGTATCTTTGGTATGTGGGTAAAAATAGTGAGCAACTAGTCCTAAGTGGAGAGCTACACAATGCGTTGAAAGACAATACGATTGAGCTGCGAGTGGGTGATGTGACTCAAAATACACATATCAAGCACGATGAACCTTTTGAGTTGGCAATAGATTTAACCTTAGGGCACACCTGGCAGCTTAGCGTTTTGGATAACAACCGTTGGCACACTGACGTCACTTTAGAATTTTTAACGCAAGCCCCTGAACCCAAAGTTACCCCCGATACGTTAACCATGCAGACCGCAGAAGACGTTATCACCTTGAGCGGAGCTTTATATGTCCCCTCTGGCGTAGCCAAGTTGGTTGCGCACTCTGACCGCTTCCCTGAAACCCATTTTAATTTGTTAGTCGCTGAACAGCGCTATCAAGGGGATATTCCTGTATTAGATGGGAACAACACGATTACTATTACAGTGGAAGACAATCTCGCGCAGCAGGCAAGCGCTCGTGTCCAAGTTGTTAAAGCGTTACCGAACAGGCCGCAAATTTCCATCCTTAGCCACAGCAATGGCCAAAGTGTGAACGAGGCGCGCATTGACATTGTAGCCCAAGTAACAACCAATCTCTCAGCAGAACACCTTGGTTTAACACTCAATGGTGTCACTGGGGGTGAACTTATCGCCTTAAATGAGGGCAACTACGAAGCCCGCTACCAGGGACTTGAGCTAGTCGAGGGTGAAAATATTATTGAACTCGGCGTGCAGTCTAATGCGGGTGATAGTTTTGCCTACCTCACTTTGCATTATAGCCCTCAAGAACCATCAGGCAGTGCGCCACGTTTTCAGGTAATTAACCCCATCTCTGGCACATGGCTAGATAATCGCTCGTTCTTTATTCAGGGAGTGATAGCAAGTGGCTCATTACCAACGCTAGAGATAAATGGTCAAGCCGCTCATGTTTATAGGACTTCCCCGCAGCGCTTTGAGTTTAGTTACGCAGCCGACTTTAACGATGGACCATGGCTTGTACGCACTGAAAATGAGTTTGGCGCAGCGCAGCAAGAGCTTGTTTATCAGCTCGATCAGCAAGCCCCTATGATAGAACTGGATCAGAGCTGGTCTGCAAATACCGAGCATGAAGTTACAGCTGCCACCGTGACAGTATCAGGTCGAGTGCGAGATGAGCAGTCAGTTAGTTTATTCATTAATGATCAAGCGATTAATTTACAGCCTGAAGCAACCGATAGTTATCAGTTTTCACAGAACGTAACGTTACAGCCAGCGGTTGCCCAACCTGTAAGACTGCTTGCTAAAGACAGCGCCGGTAACTCTGAAACTTACGAGTTTACGCTTATCAACCGAGCTACGGCGCAAATTGAAGTCATCGCCCCCACCATGGATCAAGAGTTTGTGGTTGATGACGGGCAGCTACAATTGCAGCTTGTTGCTCAAGTATCGGGGGCCGATAATGCAACAGCACAAGTATATGTGGATCAAGGTAGCCCCCAAGTTGTGCCTATTGTTGACGGTTTTATAAATGAATCACTATCAATACCGGCAGGTGAAAAACGGCAAATTCACATCGAGCTCATCAGCCCGCAAGGTGATGTAATAACAAGTGAGTTAGTGGAAATCACCGTTCGAGCAAAAGAAGATATCCCTTTGCGCATCCTAAAAACGTCACCATCAGGTGGGCAAAAAAATGCACAGCCGAATGGGTTTGTCGCTTTTTACTTTAACAAATCTGTACCGATACAAGATATTGACGTTGAGTTACATGAGACTTTGAATGGGCAAACCTATGTGGACACCAGTAAGCCTCAAGACTCTTTACTCTCGCAACATGGCTACGAATTACAAACCGTACATCGTAACAATGAGCGCGTGCTGGGTCAGCTTTCTTCGTTACCAGGAGATCATAGCTACGCGTTTTATCCAAACCGTGAGCTGGGCTACGGCGCCAGTATTAATGTATCTATTAAAGTAAAAGGCAAGGAGTTGGCGCGCTTTAATTACAATACGCAAATGCTGCCAACACTGATTGATGGTGCGCTAAAAGACCCACTCAATGTGGCTGTTGCCGACGTATATGTGCACATTAAAGAGCTCAATGTTACAACTAAAACAAGCCAATCGGGCGTGTTCACCTTTGGTTATCAAAACCAGTCTTTAGATGTGGTTGAAGGTGGCACATATACCATTGAATTTAATGTTCACAGCCCGCAACGAGGCTTTGGTCGCTACATTCGTCATATTGAATTAACGCCCGGGAAGCAACACAACATGGGTGTAGTGCAACTGCCTTTCATAGCTAAAGAGGTCGCATACAACGTCGTTGCTAGTTACCTACCGCAGTCTATATTAGGCAACGGGGACCTCACACTTGACCTGAGTGAAACAGCAGTACGCTTTGAAGGCAGTGACTCGATAGCGATGCAATTTACTACTCAGGATCCAGCTATAGCGAAAATGGCGCTTCCTGATCAAATCCCGGTATTTTACCTTCTCGCTGGTCAGCCACAGGGCGTGAGAGTATCTGGGCCGCTTAAATTAAAAATAAAGCCGGCGGGTATGTTAGGTGATTACAGTTATTTGCCTGATGTAGGCCGGTGGGTGCCGTTATTTGCCCGCCAGCCAGATACCAATAGCTTAGTGTTAGTAGGCGTTGCTCAGCGCCATGAAAAATACATTCAATCCCAAGGCGAAGTCCAAGCCCGATCGCTAGACTACATAGCCTTTGGTCGGGTACACCCCGATTTAGAAAAATACTTGCAGCAGTATGCTCAGGGACAGTTGTCATTGAGCCAGCTTCGCGCTCGGCTCAATTAAAGGAATAATTGCATGACCTCTAAACCGTATTTACACATCATGAAGTGCCTCTTTTTAGGGGGCTTGTTGGCTATATGTGCTTTTTTTGAAATAAGCCAGGCCTATGCTTATGGGTGGAAAGATGTCAATCGAGCTCGTTCCGGCTGGGTGCTGGCGCGTGGATTAGTATTAGAAGAAGGTCACCCTGTTTATGTCGAATATGATGAAGCAGGTAATCTAGCTGGCGGTTTCTCAATGAGTGCTGCAGAGCTTCCCGAAGGTTACGTGTTATCAGCGCAACAAGTCAGGGCCACCTATGAACTGCTAAATGTGATTAAAGCACAAAGCCCTCAAAGTATTATTCTTAGTGCTGAGCAGTATCGTGAAAAAGAATTCAAAACGGCCCTCGATACCACCTTAGCTAAAGTCTATTTGCCCAGCCATATTAAATCGGTGGTGATACGCGATCCAAGTACACTTTTGAGCTCTTCTCAAGCACATATCTTGCTGCAAGCACGCTTTGATCTGAATAGTGTTTCTGCGCCTAGCAGTGGTATACGTTCGCTACTGTTGGATGGTCGAGGAGCCGTGGTTCATGAGTCGGCTAATAACATCAGCTTTAAAGCGGCATTTTATGATGGCGAGGGAGGGGAGCAACTTCTCCCTCCATCACTTAAAGATTTAAACGGCGTGAAAACTTATGCGCCCTTTGTGGGAGCCGGGGTTGAAGTTGTAGCGCCATTAGGTGGTCATGCGGCAACGAATGCGGAAGGTCGTTGGGTGTCACAATATCGGCTGATCCCCTGTCCGATGTTTCATTTCGAGTACAGCACGCCAGCGATAATGAAATATTATTATGGGGCTTATAACCCAAGGGGCAGTGGTGCTGGGTTCGACTACCAAATAAAGCCAGGTTACGATGTCTGCGTGGGTTATGATGCCCTGCAAGCCACAGATCTTGTTGGGCTCATGGTTAAAGCCAACATTATCGGTATTCTTGCTAGTCTCAGCGAACCTGTCAAAAAACCCACTAACTTTTATGTCGATACTAACTTGATCACCGGCGGTGCATTCGTCACCAACGATGGCAGCCCGCTCCCGATTGGAGACAGTACGCGATATAGCTATCAACAACCCGAACAAGCACCGATTGCGTTTCCAAATGTAGATTTTGATGGTGATCTCAGCTTTGAGCATTTCGTCTTGGGTGATATTGATGAGCAGGGAAACTTTTTCTGTGTGCAGCAAAGTGCTGAAGGGAAGTATGTCGGGGTCTACTTTTCGTCAAATTATAGCCAGCTGCCAGCGTTAGACTGCACTGACAGTGAGAATGAAGAGGTTCAGCCCGATGCAGTGCGAGTGGCGGATACCCTCATCGACATGCAGCCGCAGGGGCTGTTAGAGAAAATCACCGAGGTGGACCTACAAGACACCGACATATTAGTGTTTCGCGAGTCAACGGGGATGCTCGTCACCCAACGTAAAGGGCTTAGCCAACAAGATGGCCTAAGTCGTTATGGGGTAGAAGAAAACGTTTTCATGTATCAACTGTTTATGCGTGGCCCTGCGGCTTCAGCATTTAGCCCATCAGGACGTAGCCAAGGGGAAGCCGGTTTCGCCCGTTACCAGGGCGAGTCGCACATGAATCCCGAGTTACACCGCCGCGAAGCTGATCACCTGCGTCCTCACGAGCGCCTTAAAATTGTATTAATTAACCGCAAAACAGGGTATATCGGAACGGCAGTTAAGACCTTTGCCGATATCGCAAGTATGCAGCACGCCGCTGACTTTGTCTCGCGCATTGCCATGTATCCACCTAACTTGCAGTTAACTGCTGAGCGCTTTTATCAAGCTGATGAATACACCGCCAACCCAGGGGAAAAGCAGCACATCATCAGTTATGAAGGATCAGCCACCGGCGCCGATGACATGATTGTGGTGACCACACAGTGGCTTGATCACGACGGCACGCCGCTACCTGATGGCTTAGCTGAGTACGGTTACACAGGACGTTTGTCCGCAGTAAAAGGGCCTAATAACCTGGTTACCGTAGGCGGCAATATGGCTAACTTTGCCATCCGCCCTGGACGGAACGTAGTGCAAATACGTTTACCGCAGCAGGCAAATAGAAATGAACACTTCTACATTCATGTCAGTGGTGAACCGATTACCGAGTCTCCGTCATTTGCCACCATAGGTGCCGCTGATGAGGGGCCTTTAAAGTATCGCCCAGCTCACTATGTACCTATAAAAGTTCCGGTTTTTGACGAGCTGCAAACCAATCAGCAGTGGTATGCCTACAAAAAATTACAAGCAAATGGTGAGGCCAATAACATCCCTAAGCCCAAGCCGGTTTATCGTTATTTGTACCGTCCTGAGTATCAGTTCAGTACTTATGAGTTAGACGTTCAAAATATAATTCGTGAAAACAGCAAAGGCGAAAGTATTAACCTGTTTCCGCAGTCTCGGCCGCTTATTGGTAGCAGTGACAACATGGTAGCGCTGCTTTACAAAGTCATTGCTTCGCAAAGTGATGCATTGCAATTCCTAGGTCAAGGGCAAGAGCTGGTGTTCGCCCTGGGTGCTGATGAGATCAAAGCCACCATTGGCGAAAACGGCCAAGTCATATTTAAGCGCCTTGATCACATCGCAGCACTTGATGTAGAAGATTTTGTAACGCTGAGCCTTTACAACAATACAGATCCCACCAATGTATTATGGGAGTATGCGTTTGAAAGTATTGCCATCAATAGTCGTTGGGTTGGTTATGACGATGTCGGTGAAGATGGCACTGTCTACGTGAGTGCTGATAACCCCGTAGTACCGATGCATGCTTTTGTCCCGGGATATGCGAGCCGTCAAAATAAGCGTCCACTGAATATTGAGTGGGCCACCGAAGGCGGTGGTGCCATCGTTACCAATATTAGTAACGACAATATAATCAACGGTGTAACCAATGCGGACATTGAGCTGCCGCCGATAACGGGAGCACGGACTCGCCCTTATGTGTTCATGCGCAATGACGTCAGTAACACAGTCAACTTTGACAATATAGAAGTTATTCCGGGAGTGCCTGCTAATCTTGCCGTGACTCAGCGCGGGAAAGCCTATATTGAGGGTGTAGAAGGCATCGACGTTCAAGTTGAGGCCTTTGATGCCCATGGTAACGCCGTCGCCGATGGTACTTCCGTTGACTTTTCTCTTGATGGTCATGGGAAGCTAGTCAATGCCTTGAGTGGCACACAAGGTGGCCGCGCAACAGCAACCGTTAAAGGCCATAGCTTTCCAGACGATGATCTCCAATTAACTGTTACAGTGGGTGATGTGTCGCAAACTATCGATCTTATCGTGCGACCATTGCACGTAGAAATAGAAGATTACCCAACTGAAATAGCCGCAAATGAATCCCATTCCGTGCGCGTCAAAGTAACCAAAGAGGGTGGTGAAGCTGTTTCAGGTGTCCCTGTGGTGTTTCACTCCTCCGGAGGAGCATTCACACGCTCACAAGCGCCCACTAATGGTCAGGGCATTGCCCAGGTTGATCTGCATACGGGCTTCTATAGTCTCGATAATTTGCAGATAACCGCGCGAGTGGGGTTTGTTCGTGGAGACGTAGTACAAGGGAAAGTCACAGCAAACGCCCCTACTAATTTGTCAATGCAACAGCAGATCGGCGATCAGCCAACCACGCAAAGTGGCGACTTTACAAAGGCTAATTATCAGACTCAAGCGGGTACTCAAGACACCCATTTAAGCGCCGATAGCCGCAAAATAATGCTAGTAGGTGATGAACAAGAAAATGGCACCGCTGAGCACTTACGCCAAGATGGCCTTACTATGGGGATCCCATACCGAGCCAAAGCCTCTATGCCTATCTCAGGAGCCGCAGGGAGCAAACAACGGATCGTTTTAGGTACGTTAGCCGAACCCAATATTCAGCCGGTGGCTGCATTTTTAATGGACACCTTAGATGAAGAGCAGGCGAGGGATATTAACGGCCAGCATCATGGCGTTGCGCGACACATTAAACTGCACCATGAACATCCCACATCCGTTGGCCAGAGTTATTACTTCTCTAAGCAAGGTGCATTGAACCCTCGAGATGAATGGGAATCCAGTCGTATTACCATTCCCGCAAGTGAACAGTTGCGCCCTCATAGTAGCGTAGGTTTTCGTCTTGATATGAAACCAGAGCTCTACGGCGGTAAGGTTCTCGACTTAGAGGGGGGGGTACAGCATTTAACTCTCAATACCAACGGCTCACTGACCTACACGGTTTTCACTGAACAAGGCAAGCTAAGTGTTACCAGCAACCCAGTTGCACTAAATCAATGGCATACTGTCGCCGGACGCTATAAAAATGGAGTGTTAATGCTTGAAGCAGCCGGTCAGCTTTATCAACAAGACGGCGGCGGTGAGCTAACATACTCAGTGACTCAGCGTGGTTTCACCATTGGTGAGAACTACACCGGTTATTTAAGTAGTGTCAAACTCTATGATTACAATGCCGCGCCACTTTTGACATTCAGTGATGGCAGTACAGAGAAAGAAATAAGCTTCAGCGCAGCACAAACTGAGCATAATGTTGAAATCGTCAGCTCAGGGCAGCTCAACAGTGCTCAGCAGCAGGCTGCTTTTTTACGCATTGGTTTAAATGTCGGTGGTCAGTTGCACTACGCCAGTGTGTTAGCCAAGCAGTACTACGTGCAAATGGCGAATCTATATATGCGTATTGCTAAACCACAAGGCTACCCTGAATACGCGGCCAATTATAAGCCATATACCCCTTTCCCTCTCATCCCCGTGGCCCATGCGGGCTTTTTTGACTGGGTCATGGATAATGCCTATGAAATCCTTGTTGAAGCGGTAGGAATGTTAATTCCGTATGAGGCAGGCATAGAGTTCGTTAAGCAAGTTTATTACCTCGCCAGTGGAGACGATGATTTTGATGCCGCAGAACTTGTACTTAATGGTTTAGAAGTGATCACCGTCATCCCCCTTGCTAAGCCCTTATTACCGGTTGTTCGCACCCTTAAAGCCGTGCTTAGACCGCTTAAGCGAGCCAATCCCAAATTTATGAAATCTGTAGGCGGCGTAATCGGGAAAGTGGCTGACGAAGCTTTGGACAAACGCTTTGATACATTGGTTAACCTGCTTCCCTTTTTGGTTATTGCCGGAGAGATGGCGTTTGATAGTGAATCTCGTCAAAGCCTTATGCTGGTGATAAAAACCGTGTCTTCTACTGACGATTTACTAACTTGGGTTGAGTATTTAAACTTACCAGTTGACGGGTGGGATGGCGAATCGGAGCCTCCCAATGTTGAGATAGGCTATCAGCCTGCAGCGCAGCAAAGCCCTCAATGGGGATTCATTGGCTCAGCTTACGCAGCTAGAAAGCCAGGTGGATTTAAATCAGTCACATCAAAACAGTTTGCCCAAATGATCAATAAGCTAGGTAAACTATTTGGTAAAGGCGGCGAGGAGTTAACCCGCAAGCAAAGGAAGAAGCTTGTTGCAGGTATTAGGGGCGTCACCGAAGGCGCAAAGAAAACCAACAACCGCAGTTTACGTAAAGCCGTTCATATTCCTCAATGGGTTGCCCTGGGCACCATTTTTGGCAAAAACGCGGTTAAGAAATTTAATGAGCGAGCAAAAAATTTACGGGTGTCGCCAATAGCGGTGGCTGCTGCCGTTATGTACCTAGAGTCACGAAGTGTAGAGAACTGCGACCCCAGCTTTGGTGACTCGTGTAAACCGTTACATAGTGACATTCAGGAGCAGTTACCTAAGGTTTATAGGCAAGCGGCGCTGAAGTTTATCCGCAAAGGTGAGGATATGGAAATGAAGTATTTTCGGCCGAGTCACAGTGGGTACTTATTTCAAATTTTAGTGATTGCTGCCGAGCATCTTCTTTATGAGCAAACCGGCCGCCGCCGCCCTATTGCCATTGAGCATCTGGCTGAACCTATGCTATTGGTAAAAACCTTGGATGGCGTTCGTAAGTTTCAGACTTATCAGCGTTATGTCGATATTGTTGTCGCTGGTGGCGATGAAGAAGATGTCAGCCAAAAGAGTATTTTTATTGAAACTAAGTCCTATAGTAAGCCAAAAGGGGAGGTTACCGACTATTGGCAAACTGGGGATTTAGAGAAGAATAAAAGAGGAAAAGAAGCGGGCTATACAAAAAATCACCGCCAATTCTACCTCGATCGAGTCGCTATTTCTGAAGGGCGCAAGCTCAATGGAGAATCAGTGACACCTCTTGCTTCTAACTTCGAGTGGTGGTTTCAAGATTTTAAACGCAGTTTTAAAGGCTCCAAAGTAACAAGTTACGATAATAAAGACCTAGATAAAGTCGCGGAATATGCTCGTAAACTCCCCCGTAAAGCTAATAATATTGGCGCCATTAGCCTTGGCTTTGCCGATGCCAAAGAGCATAATGCTGCCTATAAAACGAGCCATGCAAGAAGGCATTTAAATCTGTTTAATATTAAAGACTGGCTACTTAAAAAAGAAGGGCAAGCCCTTATTGAAAACGTAGACCCTGAATTGGTCAAAGAATTAATTGAAATGAGCCCACAATTCTAACTGGCCCTAAAGTAATAAAAAAGGTAAAGACAATGAGTTGGTACCCAGACGATAAAACATGGTTAAAAGCACGCAAAGCACAGTGGAAAGAAGTGAAAGAGTCACTAAAGGAAATGCGTTTTTATACTCCACAGGACGTTAAATTAATAAAAGAGTATTTCCTTTACGGGCCAGATAAAGAACCCCTGAGAACGGTGAATAATTACGGTGAAGTGCGCCGCAAAGTGCGTCATGTCGGTATGATAGTGGTTTGGCTTCATCCCTCTTTTGAGTGCTCGTATATTGTTGAGGAGCTTGATAAATATGAACCGGGTACACGAAACCCAAATGATAGAGTTAAAGACTACTACAACGGCGGAGAGCGCTTGTTACAGCTTTGTGGTCGAGATTATGAAACTCATAAAAGTGCCACAGATGATGGAGACACTAGCTTTTTTCAGGGTAAAGAGCAATTATTGGCCGAATTATTATTACCCGCTTCGGTAGAGGATGAGTCTTGGTTTGTCGGTTGTCAGAGACGAAATGAGCAAGACAAGATAAGTGATGATTGTGAGCAAGAATTAAATGTATTCATTGCTAAATTAGCTATTTACTTTAACAAGGAAAAGCCTAACCCTAATTTCATTTACCGTTACCGCTTACCTTATTGTATTAGCGCATTTATGCATTATCGAGACTCTGACTTCAAAGAAGAGCTATTAAAGGAAAACCTAGTAACCTTTTTTGCTGCTCTCGAAAAAATTACTGCCTCCCCAGACGATTACCCGCAGTGCTTTGTGGAAACGGCGCAAGAGTTTACCCGTTTATTCAATGAAGCAGACTTGCCCGATTCAGTGCATGCTTTACTCGCCCCTTATATTAAAGCCGCCAAGGAGGGTGCAGCCTAATGGAAAATGTCATAGTGGTTGTTGCAAGCTTCGCCAATGAAGCGGACTTAGCACGGTTTTGTTTTTATATCGACTTTGAAACACGCCCTGATTTTGAGGACGAGGTGCCAGAACACGAGCAGCCATTATTTGCATTGTGTGAAGAGTTATCAATGCCGTACGAGAAAATATCTCAGGGCCTGCAAATTCAGTATGATTTTTTAAACATGCCTGAGCCTAATGAGCAGCTAGCAGCCATGGGCGCTCTTGCCACAGCGCTGAATGCTAAAGCGTTTGCGTGCACCTGGCGAGATGAATATGACGTTGGTGCCGGGATGTTAAAGGCAGGAGCATACGAGCCTGTAGCCGGTGAGCCAACCGATAATCAGGACAAAAACATTGCTAAGCGCTTAAAAAAGCAAAGCCTGGATGAGGTGGCTGCTTACCTAATAGAGCAGCAGCTAAAAAACAGCTAACCCCAAGCACATCATCATAAACGCAGTGGGTGTCAACTGGCTGCGTTTTTTTGCTGTGTGAGCCATAAAAAAAGCCGAACGAGTCGGCTTTTGCACATTCACGAAGTGTCCATTCAATGAACAAGGTACCTGCAACCGCGTGGCGGTTGCTGTTAACTATCGGCCGTCTTCAAATGACGCCGTAGCTGAAACTTTGCTCCACGAGCCGTTACTGTAAAGAATGGTTGCTTCGGCTTTATATGGGCGGAAAGCACGAATTTCAAAAGAGCACGACGTGCCCGAGGTGCCGCACGATGAGGCCGCATTAGACCAAATAACGCTGTCGATTTGTGAACCGTTCCCTACCACGCGAAAAACGGCGGTGCTTGATCTCGCACCATAAACCAGTGCGAAACAACGGTTAGGTGTAAATTGGTCGTATGCCTGAGTATCGACATAACATTCCATGCTGTCGGCGCTTGCTTGGGCGCTAAATAGTCCACCAATCAGTAGAGCGGCTGATGCAATAAGTGTTTTCATTGTTCTCTCCATTTGAATCATTCCACGGGCTCTACAACTGCTTATACTCCTGTAAGCCATCGGTATCGCCTTTGATCAAGGCAGTGGAATTACCCTATAAGAGAACAAACAAAAAATAAACACCAAATTAACATTTGTTTCTAAATTAAGTAAAAAGTAGGAGGCCCTGATGTTCCAAGGGCCGAGTGATTAGCCTATTTTGAAATCAAGCTGGACCGAGGTTTTTGCTTTAACAGCTTGATTATTTTCAAATTTTGGTGCGTATCGCCATTGTTTTACGGCATTAACAGCCGCTCTTTCAAACGCCGCACTGCCGTCGGAGTCCAGTACGCTAATATCTTCAACGAAGCCGCTCTCGTTCACGGTGAACTCCATTTGTACCCAACCTTCGCGGCGTTGGCGCACGGCGATAGCGGGGTAGCGCGGAGGAGTGCGATACAATGGGGTTTGTTCTTGATTCTTAGTCCACGGACGCATTTTTGCGATGGCAACACAATGCTTAGTGGCTTGCTCGGATTCACCTTCTTGCTCATACAGCGCGACGAGCTGCGAATGAGCTTGCAGCTCAGCAGGGTGGTCAAAACTAAAGTTATCATCAAAAATATTGACCACTTTGTTAAAACGCTCGATGGCCGTATGTCGACGCCCTCGGGCTTTGTCTACTGCACCTAATAGCATGGTGACATTAATCATTTCTACCGTGTCATCGGCGATATGCGCTTGATAGTATGCTTCGGCTTCATTGAGGTAGACTACCGCCGCACGGCCTTTATCAAAGTCCAAGCGGCGAAAGTAAATTTCGGCACCGTCTACTTTTAAATCGGCGACCAATTTAGGTTTTTGTTGCTGCTTTGCAATATCTATCGCACGTTCGATGGCCTTCTCAACGGTGTGTGCCTTATCCGCACTTTTGGCGATGCCCATTAACGGGTCGATAAGGCTTAGCGGGTCTGGGTTAGGCTGCTGCTCTAATATCGTCAACGCCTGTTTATAAAGGGTCGCGCGTTGCTGCGCATTAGTGGGTGAAGGGGCCATCGCGTTGGCGTAGTTAATGGCTAACTTAGCAACAGCTGGCGATGTTTCACCAAAGGTGTTCAGGCCAACCTCATAGGCGGTTTGTGCATGCTGCTGCACATTCTCGCCAGTGTGCAGTGCTTGCTCAAAGGCGTCATAGGCGGCATCGAAATCAGGTGTGGGTGCGGCGGCACTCATCCAAGGTGAGCCTAGTAAAGCCAATAGGCCGATATTGAGAGATTTTTTTAACATCTTACACTCCTTTGTTTTGCGGCTATTTTATCTGACCCTATTTTTAGTGCAACAAAAGATAGGCTCAGCATTGCTCAAGCGCGCTTTTGAAAAATCTTCACTGAGTGTGTGTAGTGCTTGCTAGTACAGAGCCACTCATTTTTACTGTTTAATCTTAATTTGTTGATTTTTAAAGGTTTAAATAGTTGGTGCTGTTTTTGCTCCCATAAGCTCGACGATTAAATTTAAAGGAGAAGGTTATGGCAAAGACGGTAACAACCGTAAATCCAAGTAATGGTAACCCATTAGCTGAGTACACCTTATTATCACAGTTTCAAGCAGAGCAGGCAGTCGATGCTGCCCATGACGCGTTTGGCCAATGGCGCAAAACGTCTTTTTCAGAGCGCGCTGAGAAACTGAACAAACTCGCCGACCTGATCGAACAAAATGAGAGCGCTTTGGTGACCTTAATGACCGAGGAAATGGGTAAAGTCACCGACCAAGGTAAACAAGAAGTGGCGTTGTGCGCGCAAATTTGCCGCTACACCGCCAAGCATGGCGCCAAAGAATTAGAAGATGAACACCGTTTCTTTGAAGATGGGCACGCCTTGGTGACTTATCAGCCCATAGGTGTGATTTTAGGGATCCAGCCTTGGAACTTCCCACTGTATCAAGTGATCCGTTATAGCGTCTCGAATATTATGGCGGGCAATACTACGGTGTTGAAGCATGCCAGCAATGTGTTTGGTATGTCGAAAAAAATTGAAGCGCTGTTTCTTGAAGCAGGGTTCCCTGAGGGCTGTTATCAATCACTGCTTATCGATGGCGCTACCGCGAGTAAACTTATTGCGCACGATAAAGTACGCGGTGTAACCTTTACGGGCAGTGACGAAACCGGTAAGAAAGTGGCGGAGCAGGCCGCGTCGGTATCGAAAAAGTCGGTACTAGAGCTTGGCAGTAACGACGCATTTGTGGTGCTCAGCGATGCTGATATTGCGCATGCGGTGTCGTGTTGTATTCAAGGCCGTGTGGTTAATAACGGTGAAACCTGTGTTGCCGCCAAACGCTTCATTATCGCTGACGCGGTGTACGATGAATTTCGCGATGCTTTTGTTAAAGCGGCCAAAGACCTGAAAATGGGCGACCCAAAAGAGTCCAGCACCGATCTCGGCCCGATGGCGCGAGATGATTTGCGCGACCAATTGCATCAGCAAGTGCAGCAATCCATTGAAGCCGGTGCAAAGTGTATTCTCGGTGGTGATGTGCCCCAAGGGGAAGGATTTTTCTACCCGATCACCGTATTGGAAGACGTTAAATCGGGCATGCCCGCCTACGATGATGAGTTATTTGGCCCGGTGGCGTCGTTCATTCGTGCCAATGACGATGAGCATGCCATGCAACTGGCTAACGACTCGCGTTATGGCTTAGGTGGCGGTATTTTCAGTGAGGACACAGAAAAAGCCGTGGCGCTGGCAAAAACCGAGTTCGATACCGGAATGGTCAACATTAACGGCTATTCGTTAGCACAGCCTAACCTGCCTTTTGGCGGCGTTAAAGACAGCGGTTACGGTCGCGAGCACGGCGGCTTTGGTATGCGTGAATTCGTTAATGTTAAATCGATTATGATAGCGCAGCCCAACTAAGTGTTTATTGTCCAGTTCAAACACCCGATAAATGGGTGTCGACTCGCTGTTTAAGTACAGGGTGGGTGAGGTGGTCGCTGAGCTGCCTCGCCTGCTGCTGGTTTTGTAAGCAACACAGTTTACTGGCTATGTCCGCTTGCTCACACAATTGCGCTAAAGGCGAGAGTTGAGCCCGACTGCGGTCCAACCTACTGTGGTGCAACCCTTTTACAATCAGTTGCGGCAACTGCCAATAATTTGCCAAGGTTAAGGTTAAATCGTGACTGTACTCTCTAATTAGGCGTTTAAAGGCTGCGCTGCTAGGAGTGACGTCGGGATCAACAACATTAAAGGCCTCTATCATAAGCTCAAAAATAATCATGGTGCCGAGGTTGTAAAGCAGTGCGGTAAAATATGCGGCGCCAGGGTCGGTTTCGCTATCGACAGCTGCTAACTTGGCAAAGTCAGCCGTTTGCAACGCGTGCTGCCATATTTTTTCGCCAAACTGGCGGTAATAAATACTCGGGCGCGGCGTAAAGCGCTTAATATAAGATTGCACCACGCCCTCAAGCAGGCCGTTGGCCCCCATACTCATAAAAGCGGCTTTAAGCTCGGTGATTTCTTGTTCGCGGCGGCGGTAACGAGGGCTGTTCGCTAGCTTGATAAGATCCGCTGCCATCGCAGGCTCCCGCTCTACCACAGCGAGTAATCGCTGCACGTCGAAATCAGGGTTATCCAGCTCTTTAAGCACCTGACTGATGGAGGCCGGCATAACGGGTAGATGTGACAGCAACTGCTCAGGCTCATGCATTAACAGGCTCAGTTGATGGTAAATAAAGTGACTGAGGCTGTCGCTCTGCTGCATTGGTCGAGCATCACAGCCAAATAAGTAATCGAGATAGGCGCCCTCTAAGTCGTTTTCGTAAGGTATTGCTTGGTCGTCGACAGGGGCTTTATCGGCGAACGGTAAGGGCTCATTTTCCGGTGTTTTATCAAAAAACGCATAATTAGCGTCAACCTCAGCGGGCACAAACGATGGCAACAAAGCTCTTAGCAGCTTACGAAACATGAATACCTCTTTGTGAAAATCTACTTAAAAACGACCGCTTTATCTGAGCGAGTGTAGGTGCGGATTTGCGGTGATGTCCATTGCTCGTTTTGTAAGTATTGTGTACTGACTACTATTTTGCCATCCTCGAATTGGCTCGTGGATTTTACTTGGGTGATCCCTTGAGCACTGCCGGTTACCTCCTCATAAGCGGTGAAGCTGCCGTCATCGCCCACTTCAAGCCAGCCTTGAGTGTAAAAAGAGGCGGTAGTGAAATAATAAAACACCAGTTTTTGCCTACTTTGGTCCCAAAATATCAGTGATTCGCCACCATAATCGCCGTCATTGATGCTGTGTAAGGTGCGAATAGCAGTGCCATTGAGGGCTCGCTGCCAGTGGCTTACATCTGTGACCTGCTCTTGAGCGGGAGCGGGTTGAAACTGTGCCTGCCAAGTGCCTAAGTAGGGTTCGAAAACACTCAGTTGAGGTGACAATGAGCTCTTCGCAAGCGCGAGAGTCGGTAATAGCAGCACGAGCGCTGCAAACAAAGGTTTCATAGTAGTTCCTTAATGGTAGAGCATGGCCTTATTTAAGCTTGAGACACAGCCTCGATAAGCTCAAGAAAAAAGAATAAAGAGATCACTTTTGCTGATTATTAACCTTGGGTTAATAGTTGGCTCTTTTTTTTGTTGCATTTGATTCTTTAATATCTCATATTTACAAGCGTTTACAAAGTTTTGGTGGTTTAAATGTAAAATAATTGAAAACAGATTGATGTTATTTTATTTTGCTGTTTCCCATAAAAGAAACAACTAGGATATCCCATGTTTAAACCCACCCTTATCGCCAGCGCGCTGCTTAGCAGTACCGCTGTATTTGCTCAAGGTCCACTGTTTGAAGTGTCATCGCAGCAAATGGCTAACAGCGTTAACGCTGCACAAGCAAATATGTCACAGCTCAGTGGCGCGCAGTTCCAATTAACCAGCAACACCGCATCCTTGTCTTTGCCTGTTGATGGTGCGCAGGTACACTTTACCCGCAAAAACGCTAGCCTTAGCGCCAGCGGTAACCTTATTTGGCAAGGTGAAAATGACAATGGTGACTCGGTCACATTAGTGCAAACTGCAAAAGGCATCTCTGGTACGGTTAAAACCAACGGTGACGTGCTAAAGCTTAAGCCTGTTGGCGCTCATGGTCATCAGCTGCGTACACTCAAGCCTGAGCAAATGCCACCAGAGCACCAACTAGGACACGTTATGCCAGAAGGCCCACTCGCAAAGCAGGTTAGCGTCAATAATAGCCCTAGTATTTTCGCGCAACCGCAGGCCGTTGCCGATACGCAAATCGACCTACTGGTGGTTTACACTGCCAAGGCTGCTCAGCTCTCTGGCGACATTGATGCCTTGATAGACCTTGCTATCAATGAAACCAATCAGGGTTATCAAAATTCAGGTGTGAATGCCACCGTCAGTCTTGCCCACAAAGCACAGGTCAACTACACCGAAGCGAGTAGCTCAGGCACTGATTTAAACCGTTTGGCCGGGACCAATGATGGCTACATGGATGAGGTGCATGGTTTGCGTGACCAGTATGGTGCCGATGTGGTGGTATTAGTGAACGATGTTAACGGCTATTGTGGTCAAGCTGATGCCATTGGTGCCAGCGCCAGCAGTGCTTTTGCCATGGTTGATTATGATTGTGCTACCGGCTATTACTCTTTCGGTCATGAAATTGGTCACCTCCAAGCGGCGCGTCACAACCCTGAAAACGACCCCACTAATTCGCCTTATGCCTACGGTCACGGCTACCAAGACCCAAGCTCGCAATGGCGTACGGTGATGGCGTATAACTGCAACAGTGGTTGTACTCGTATCAATTATTGGTCAAACCCAAACAAGAGCTACAATGGCACGGCGATGGGCACAACCACGCGCAGCGACAACACGCGTGTTTTGAATATTACCAGTCCAACGATTGCTAATTTCCGCAGTGGCGGCACGCCACCACCGCCTCCAAACGAGCTTGAAAATGGTCAGCCTATTAGCATCAGCGGTGCTAATGGCAGTGAAACGCTATACACTTTTGAAGTACCAGCCGGTGCCAGCAATATCAGCATTACCAGCTCAAGTGGCTCAGGTGACTTAGACTTGTATGTAAAATACGGCGCAACGGCATCGCAGAATAACTATGATTGCCGCCCTTATGAAAATGGGAATAACGAGAGCTGTACAGATACGCGTGCAGGCACTTACTCAATTATGGTCCATGGTTACAACGCCTATAGTGGCGCAACCTTAGTGGCAAGCTATGAGCAAAGTGGCAGCGATTTACCGATTGAGATCACTGAGTCAAACCTCTCAGGTAGCCAAGGTCAGTGGCAATACTTTACTGTTGATGTGCCTGCGGGCGCGAGCACGGTTGATGTAAGTACCTCCGGTGGCAGCGGTGATGTCGATTTGTATGTTCGTCAAGGCGCGCAGCCAACGACCTCTAGCTATGATTGTCGCCCGTTTCGTTCAGGCAATAACGAGTCGTGTTCAGAGGCCGCAGCAGCTGGCACTTGGCATGTAGGTCTTCGTGCTTACAGCAATTACTCCGGTGTAACCTTGAATATTTCTGTGCAATAACAGGCTAACAAAACCAGCCTAGGGTTGCTGATAGCGGCGTTCAATCTCTTTTTTGACGCTCTCAGGAATAGATGACAAAAGGTGTTGCAAGCGCAACGCCTTTTTTTCGTTATTAGGATGGTAGCCGATGTATTGAGGCTCAATATGCAGGTTGTGTAAAAGCGCAACGGGCAAATCGAAATCCTGAATAATTTTCGCAGCCCAGGTTCTATCCACCACAATGGCATCGACGCGACTATCGCTCAGGGTGGAGAAAAATGATTTAGCTTGCGCGTCTGTTGACTAGTAGTAGGAGCGAGTAACAATATCAGCATTGAGTGCTTTTAGTGCACTATAGACTTCATCAGGGTATGGGTACTCCTCAGCAATGAGAATAATGGGGGAGCGCTGCACAGCCTGCTCGTAAAAACTCTCTTGACGCTTGATGGCCACCGCTAGCGTCAGCTCCCAGTTTACGCTTGATGATGACCATAACTGCATCATGAGCAGTACAATGGCGCTTACAGCATATAATGTGTGCATAGCTTTAAGCGTAAACCACCGCCGCCAAGGTGCAAAAATTAAAAGGGTACACTTTCTTACAGTTTGCGTTAATGTTTACCGTTAAAGTGATAGAACGAGCACACGAAGGCATGAAAGGATACGTAGCATGCTTAAATTATTTATCGCGCTGGCCGCGCTGAGTATTTTAAATGGCTGTACGGTGGTGGGCATCTTAGTCGATGGCTATGCGCAGCCAAATATGCAGCAGCGCGCAGAAAAGCACTATACCGCCAGCATCCAAGGCGACCCGGGTAAATCCAGTTACACGCCAACAGATAATGACGGCTTTAGCTTCGCTAAACTTGGCTTGGCGATTGACTCGGCGGTCCTCGGTGCATTGCAAAAACCAACGCAGAGTAAAAGCAATAAAGAGTGTAAGAAACTGTCCGACACTATTACTGAGTGTGATTTAGTTGCGCCCATGCAATCCAGTGCGCCTAGCGAACCGCAAAGCGAGTTAGAGGCCATCGAGCGCCGCCATCATGAATAAGGGGTAGGTGATGGTGAGCAGCATGGCATATATGCACGCTACTCACCTGATGAAACCCGGTATTAGCGTTTAAGCTGGGCGGCTGGCTTATTTAGTAGTGCAATCATAGGTCTGTCGCTCATTACTTTGGTTTTAAGCGCATAGCCAATGAGTAGACCGACGATAAAGCCGCCAATATGTGCGCCATAATCAACGCCATCGGGCAGGCTAAATAATCCGAATAAGTTAATGCCCAACCAAATAATGAAGAACCACATAGCAGAGAGCTTCTTCTGGTAAATAATGAACATAAAGGTCAAGCTGGCGTAGCGGAACCACATTAAATACATGCCAAATAAACCAGCAATGGCACCACTGGCACCGACACTGGGAATTGCACCATTACTTGAGAGCATGAGGCTGGCAACGGAGGCGAGCACCCCGCAAAGCAGGTAATAGCCTAAGAAGCGCCAGTGGCCAAGTGCATCTTCGAGGTTATCGCCAATGATGTATAAAAAGTACATGTTGCCTACCAGGTGCATAATTGAGCCGTGTAAAAACACACAGGTGAGCAAGGTCCAAGGCTCTTCCCCGGCGAGCACATCCACCGGGCGCATGGCAAAATATTCAAGTACAAACTCAAAATGGCTGGGAACAAAAAAGTAAGCGGCAAATATCAATACGTTCAACGCCACCAAAGCGCGAGTTACCCACGGGGTACGATGTGGTTTGATGTTGTACTCTACTGGCATTTGCGTTAGAAATTGAAATAAGTAGGTTTTCCATGACACCTTCTGGTTGAGCTCGCCAAGTGCCGTTTTTAGCTGTGGGCTATTTTCGACACTTTCTAACTGCTCTTTTTCGATCCAGCTGCCATCGCAATGACGGCATACATCGATTTCGCTGTGGTAGTGCTCTAATAAGTGGTAGCGCTCCATCAATGTTGAGCAATCGGGGCAGTCGCGCTCAGATATACCTAAATGCTCACCAAAATTGTGTTCATATTTCTCACCCACAGGACCGTCGTTGACCTCGTTCAACATGCGATTGACTTCATTTTTTTCAAACCAAAGGCCACCACATTCTAGGCACACATCAATTTCTTCACCTTGATACTCGGTCACTTCTAAGTATTCATCAACACAATGGGGACAGCGTTTATTCATGCTCTAACTCCTTGAGACTGCCAATTTGCACGTCGTTATCAGCTAATTCTTGTTTCAGTGCCTGGGCACTGCGCTTTAAATAGGGGAGCGTATTTTGCTCTAGGTCGGTTGCAAGTTTGCCTAGCTTTTCACTGGCGTGACGCGCTGACACCTTGCGCTTTAGCGCGCGTTCAATATAAAACTCACTTTGACTATAAAAACGCCGCGCAGCAGAGAGAATGGCACTTGGGGTTTCCAAAGTCGTGGGTGAGTATTGCATGGTGTGCCACACATATTTATCTAAAGTGGGCTTATTGAACTCAAGCTCAGATGTAGGTGGGCTCTTAGCCAGTAGCTCGGCATACGCTTGAATTTTACGTTGATTGTCGAGCAACTCATCGTACAGAGACGTGCGCAGATAGTAGTTATCTTCCATTTTAGAGTAGGTATCGAATTTAATTGCCTGCTCTAAACCGCTTTGTGCGGCGAGGTAGACACCAAAAATGGTGGATAGCACCAAAAATACTTGGTTGAGCCAAAAACCGGTACTGCGTAGCTCTTTGTTGTCGACTTGTTGCAGCACTTTGGGGATTTTTTTGTCCTGAGGTGGGGATGTTGCCATAACCGACTCCTTGGTAAAATGAGCCGAGATGGTAGGGGAAAGTGAGCACAGAGGCAAGCGCCTTGCGCTCACTTAATAGGCATTATATGAGCGTAAGTAGTTTATATCCGCTCAACGTGATAATCAGTATCAGCAGCGGCATCGCCAGCACATTAATCAGCAGTGAGTTTTTAAATCTGCCCATGACCTTATTTTGATTCATTAGCCACAGCAGGTAAATGCAGATAATGGGTAACAACAGTGCATTGGTGGCTTGCGCGAAAATAATCACCGCCACTGGGTCTAAACCAAGACTGGCCACAACAGCACCAAACACTAATATCACCAACGCCACTTGCTTGAAGCGAGGGCTGTTGGTATCTCCTTGTAACCCGAGCATGCCACACACCGCGTAGGCACCCGCCAGAGGCGCTGTTATGGCGCTGGTTAACCCAGCGGCGAATAGCCCGAGTGCAAAAAAGTAATGGGCACTGTCACCCAATAAAGGCGTTAATTGCGAAGCGAGATTGGCGGCACTGAGCTGACTATTGCCCTGACCAAAAAAGGCCACGCTTGCGGTGGACACGATAGCTAAGGTGATCAATCCCCCAAGACCAATTGATAAACCGGTATCCCAGTTGCTACTGCGAATGGCCTGTTGTTTATCTTGCTCACCTTGGCTGGCCCGTGCGACCACCCCAGAGTGAAGAAATAAGTTATACGGTACGATGGTGGTGCCAATTAACGCCAATACGGTGGTCAGTGATCCTTCAGGGAAGCTAGGCTTAAAACCTGCAAACATGGCACTGAGATCGGGGCTGGCGATGACCAGAGTCGCTAAAAAAACTAAACTCATCAGCAACACTAAAAAGATCAGTGCGCCCTCTATCAGCTTATATTTGCCGCTGTATAAGAGTGCGGCGCTGATAATAGCAATCAAGGGCGTCCACAGCTGCGCTGAAGCGGAGGGAAATAACCCTTGTAAACCGAGACTGGCACCGCTGAGGTTACCTGCCTCATAGGCGGCACTGCCAATGCCAATGGCACTGATCACCAAAAATGCGGCAAGCCAACGAAACACAGGGGTTTCAATATGCGCGCGCAGTGCTTGGGCTAAATCTAGGCCGGTGACCACGCCTAAACGCGCGGCCAGTGATTGCAATAAAATGGTTGCCAGCACTGAAAACACCAAGGCCCATAGCAATGCAAAGCCAAAGTTTGCACCGGCTACGCTGGCGGTGGTAATGGTGCCCGGGCCAATAAAGGCGGCGGCAACCAGTAGTCCAGGTCCTAACTTCATATATCACCTGTCGAGGTTAAAAAAAGGCGCGTACGCTACCAGTTCATATCCAAATTTGAAAGAGTAAGACGTTACTCTATGCAATAAACAAGTGAATTTATACATTTAACCACAGAAATTTAACATCTGCGGCGGCCCAAAGTGACTCCCCTCATAGCTCACTGAGTGATTGTCTGCGCTCGGTAATAAACAGCCTGTGTCTTGTTGGCGCTAGTCTCCCAGCTCAGGGTGATCTAATAACACGGCTCCACCATCGACATTAGCGAGCTTATCTTCAGGGTTATAAATAGGGCAGCGTTGCATTGACAGGCAGCCACATCCAATACAGCCATCAACATAGGCGCGTACTCGTTGCATGTAGGCAATTTTTTCATCGAGTTGGCGCTGCCATTGGCGTGACATGTTGGCCCAGTCTTCTTTATTCGGGGTGCGTTTTTCGGGCAGGGTACTGAGTGTTTCTTTTACCTCCTCTAGGGTGATCCCCATTTTTTGTGCGGCCTTGATAACCGCAATGCGCCTTAGTACATCCCGCTTGTAGCGGCGTTGATTCCCTTGGTTTCGCCAACTGCGAATAAGTCCTTTTTTCTCGTAAAAATGCAGCGCCGATACGGCGACCCCAGCACGTTTGGCGACAGTGCCGACAGATAAATTTGCTTCCAATGTCATTTTGTTGTTGACCTAAACTTAACTTGAGCTTTTAGCCTTAGGTTAAACATACAAATGCAGGAAAGCAATTATGAACCAACATGTTGTTATTTTTTCAAGTGCTAGAAGCCAAGGCAATACTCGCCAAGCTGCCGACACTCTCGCCCGACACCTAGATGCGCAATTCATTGATTTAGACGCCTATCAGATTAACCCATATCGGTATGATATCCGCGAACAAAGCGATGATTTCCGCGCGTTAATCACGCGATTACTGGAGTTTGACCATTGGGTATTTGCATCGCCCGTCTATTGGTATAACACCACACCGCAGATGAAGGCGTTTTTTGATAGACTCACGGAATACATGGATCAGCCCCAATTGCGTAGCCAGTTACGACAACTGCGCACTAAGCAAGCATCCTTGCTCTCCACTAGTTACACCGAGCGGGCACCGCAAGCGTTTGTGGACCCTTTCATCCATACTGTCACCTACCTAGGGATGCAGTTTGTCACTCACTATCATGCAGGCGCGGCAGACCCTGAATCTGTGGTCGTGCAATACCCAAAAAGACAAATGTGGTGGCGCAAGTTGTATGCCTTGTTGAACACCCAAGCAGGCCTTATTAAATAAATTAGTGATTATTTTGCAATTATATATTTAAGCGCAAAAGTAGCTGAATATAAAATGAATGTCTGCAAGTGGTTACTATCTCTAGACGCCATTAAATTTATTAGTTCGAAGAGTGCATTTTTGCACTCTTATGATGCAATAAAGGCGTTGTTAGAGGTTTAGCTCTATTGTTGTTATGTAAACAAGATGTTTGTTTTATGTGGGGTTAGTCTTGATAGTAAAGCTTAAATAGGTACACTCAATGCTCCCCCTCCCCCTAGTGTTTGGATGCTTCAGAGGAAGAAGTAATGAATTACAAGCAGTTATTTGTCTTAACAAAAGATAATGCAAATACTCAAAGCGATGATTTCTTGTTGTTACTCAAAGTATTGGAAACGCTCGCAACAACCGTTAAGGTCGATTCCCGCCTGCCAGAGGTGGGTGAGCGCGAACACATTGCACTATTTTTAGTGGATGCTGCATATTGTGATTGCCAAGAAATGCTCAGCGAGGTGATTATTCAGTTGGCGCGCCAGCACAGTGTTGCGTTGTTTAATGCTCAGCGCCACGCGCTGAACGAACGCACAGCGCTGCTGGCGAATCTTAAAGGCGCGCTTTATAACGATGACAGTCCTGAGCATATGTTTAAAGGCGTGCGCCGCGTCCTCGGTGGCGAGCTATGGTTTTGCCGCAAGGCCATCTCCAATGCCTTTGGCGATCTAATTCAACAGCTTCCTGCCACCGATGCGCTATCGGCGCAACGCCACAGCGACATCGACTTAAGTGTGCTAACCGCACGGGAAAAGTCGGTGATTTCATTGTTGGCTAAGGGGGCTAAAAATGATGATATCGCCTGCGCTCTGAACATCAGTAATCACACAGTGAAAACGCATATATACAGTGCTTTTCGTAAGACCAACTCGCGTAATCGTATTGAATTGGCCAATTGGGCACAGCGCTATATTCCGGTGGCATCTCGCGTCATGGAACAACGTCAATAACCTGCTCAGCATGCTATTGAGCGCGAGGTTACCATTGAGCAAAAATAAAGGCGCCAAACGAGGCGCCTTTATTGTGTCAGTGCCGAGGTAATCAACTGGTTCGCGCCGACCATACTCCTTTGTTAATGCCGTCTTTTATGAGTAACGTCAGTGCTTTTTCAATCGCTTGCGTGACACAAATATGCATGGGTTCGTTATCACTGAAGCCCGCTTCGGCTTCCAACAAGCGCTTGTAACTCACATAGCGGAAAAAGCCAGCACGCATCTCTTGTGAGAGTACTTTTTTGCTGGTAGCAACCGACAGCAATACCTGCCCGGTGCGCACATCGACCGCACGCATATAAATAGAGATAACATCCTCACGGTACAGCTCTGAGGCGCCAATGCCAAAATATTCTGCACCTAAGCCTCCGGTTTTTACGTTACTGTCGTAACTGATGATCCCGCCTTCAAGAATGATTTTGGCGGTGGTTAATGGCGGCAGCTCTGGGGCATTGTCGCCCTTATCACTCATCGCCGCTCGCACGATTTTTCGCTCTGTAAGTAAGTTTTGTAATCCTTCACGCTCCACGGGCACAAACCAGTCGGTTTCATGCAGCGCTTGCATCAAAATAGAGTTCGCACCTTGGGTTACGGCGGTAGAAAACGAGCTGACGTTCTCTTGCGGCTTATATTGCCCCGTTTGGTCGCGAAATGAATAAACTGAGACGGGAATTGCGCCTCTGGGATTAGGTAGCGCTTTTAGTTCGGCAAAGGTCTCTGTGAGCGCCAATTGCTCAGCAATTTGCTCATCAGGGGGCACAGTCGAGGTGATAGCCGAACAGCCGCTAAGCAAAGTCAATAGTAAAAATGCACATATATGTTTCATTAGCCAAACCTTGGTACTTCGATTACGGTGACAGTGCCATCCAGGGTATTGGTTATTTGCACGGTGATACTATCAGGGGTGCTGGTGATAATCTGGATTTGATAGTCGCCACTCATAAAGATGGAGTCTTGGTTAAAAATACTGTCTTCAACATCGTCACCGAAGGCGATATCGGTAATTTCACGAACCATGCGGTTGAGGTACGTACGCTCCAACGATTCTTGAAACTTTTCACCATAAGTTTTTTCACTGATAGGGGCCCGGTGCTTATTTTGGGCTTGTGCTTTAGAGAGCAACATATTGGCATTTAACGGGTTTCCGCCAAATGATGGGTTAATAGGTTTGTATACAAGCTCAGTGGCCATCAGTGGCAGTGACGCACAAAGCAAAAGTGCATAAATTATTGTTTTCATTTTTACCATCCACTTGCTGCTAGATCAGGGGAGTGTTGTTTAAATCTGGCGCGCGCCATGGCATCCATAATCGCGAACATCGCGCTTTCGACGCGTTCTTTAAGTGGCCCACCACGTCGGCCCATAAAAGTGACGTATACCAATTCATTATTCATGAGTACTTCAAGGCGGGTGCCAGCACGAGGGAGCACTGTTTCTTTGATCACCACGTTGGTGCCGCTGGTATCAGGTAGATCGCGCCATAACTGTGAGAAATTAAAGTAAAATTGGTGGCCAAAGCGGCTAATACTGCGATCGAGTACGAGGCCATCAATTTCCACTTCTTGTGCTTTGCTTGACGTGTGAGTCAGGACAAAGAGCACAATCAAGATGCTGAGAAAATACTTCATCATCGGCTGAAAGGGAGGGTTACCCCTCCCATTAGAGCTTTACTGTTGTACAACAGTTGCAGAGTTATAGTCACCAACTTGAGTAACTGCAACGGTGTTACCAGTGCCCATAACCGAGCCTTCAACCAAGTTACCCTCACCAAGTTGACTGATAGACACAGTATTACCTTCACCTGCGACTGCGAACGCACCTTGTCCCATGCCGGCAACCATGTTCATGCCGCCTTCTTGGGCGATATCAATGCTGTGGCCACTGCCTTCTACCATGAGGTCGATAGCATTGAGCTCACCACTTTGTACCAAGTCGACTTGGTTGCTTGAGCTTTCCATCACTGAGCCCATGGTCAATACAGCTTCATTGCCCATGCCACTTTGAGTAATAGCGATATCATTATCGTTGCTGGCAATGCTTGGATCTGGGTAAGATGATTCAATAACGGCGGTGTTCATGTCACCAGATTGGGCAACTGCTACGTCGTTGTCATTGCCGTTGAAGTTAACAACATGCGTGGCGTTGTCGTTGCCGATTTGCATAGCATCAAACTCATTGTTGTTACCTAGCACGCCAAGGTACACTTCGTTGCCACTGCCATTTTGGGTTGCGCTGAAATCGTTCTCATCGCCTAATACCTCAGCTGATGCTGCGTTATTATCACCCATTTGCATAACGTTTAGCTCGTTCCCATCGCCAGAGAATAAAGCCGACTCAAAAGTATTCGCGCTGCCTTCTTGATCAATTGACAGGGCATTTTCATTGCCCTCGAGAGAGACGATATCAGTGCTGTTATTCGCGCCTTCCTGCTCAACAGCGAGTTCGTTCTCATCTCCGAAAATATCGCCAATGCTGATGACGTTGGTATCGCCTAGCTGTTCACTGGCAAATTCGTTCATGCTGCCATTAATAGAGGTGACGGATAGTTGGTTCCAAAAACCATCCTGCTCTACGCTCAGTTCGTTGGCATCACCTTGAACCGACGTAAATTGCGCTTCATTCCATAGTCCAGCTTGCTGTGCATTAACCACGTTGGCATTGCCCTGCATATCTAGGTTGTAGAACCAGTGTCCGCCGTCGCCCTGAACAACATTAACTTGGTTTGCATCGCCGCCAATCACGTTGATGGCCTCATTGTTGATGCCTAAGAAACCAGTGCCGTTTTGCTCAATCGCGATTTGGTTGTCACTGCCAGTCACTTCGCTTAATGCGCCATTCGCTTCGCCATCTTGATTGTAAGATTGCTGGTTGTTGTCGCCTTGTGTGGTCACCAACACCACATTGCCGTTGCCTATTTGCATGGCATCTGTTTGATTACCATCACCTACCGTAGTGATCTCAGTAAGGTTGGCGTCGCCTTGTTGCAAAGAGCTGGCGCTGTTACCAAGACCCTGTACAGACGTTTGTGAAATTGTGAGCTCATTGCCAACGGCGGCTGCACGCTCTACGTTAGCAAGTGCAGATGTTGACCCAGGTTTGTCTTCGCTTTGTGCGTAAGCACCTGTTGATAGAGCCATCGCGATGGCGCAGGTTAAAATAGATTTAGAAAGCTTCACGCTTATCTCCTTGTTGTTTGTTATTACTGCGACGACGTTACAAATGAAAAGGCTCATCTCAGGGTTGCCGACCTGAGCTGGGTTAATCAAAAAAGCGTATGAACGAGCGCAGCGTTGTTGTCCTAAAAGGTGTTGGCAGTAGTAAAAACCAACGGTCACTGGTGCGTATGGCGTCATTCCTTTGCCTTAGCCGTAAATAAGTAGCCGGGCGCTGGAATACGGAGAAGCCTAAGAGTTCGGTAAGCGTTGGGAGAGAAATAAAACTCGTCACTAAGTTGCAATTACGAGCATGCATGGGAAAAACTTGCTTCCAATGCTTTGTTGAGTAATTGCAACGAGCCATTTTCCCTCCTGGGTTATTGATAGTTGCATGCACAGTGCATGGATTGGTGCTGCAAGGTATCAATATTAGTAACACTCATTTTCCTACCGAGGTATTCACTCTAAGTTCACTTTGAAAGCAGATAAACTAGCAATTTTTGTGGTTGGTTATTTATTCATTAAAATCAGCGTGTTGCGTTTGTTTTTGTGGCTTTTTATCGCGGAGGTTAGCGGTTACTACCAAAAAAGAATGAGAAAACATGAATTGAAATTGCTCGAAGTGGGATCAAAAAAAAGCATGAGGACCTCAACCTGTGTGGATTAAAGTTAACAAAAAAGAGTGATTTTTAACCTTTTTTTCACCTTTGTTTTGCTTGTTCCAAAAATAGTCGCTACAACAAAGAGGTTGCCACACATTGACTGCGTATGTGCTCTTTTGGAGAAGAGAACTTATTTCCGTGTACCTTCGGGCCTCACGGACAACTTCTATGGAATAGATCTATGAAAACCAAACTATCTGCGCTGACTTTAGCGCTCGTTCCGGTGCTTTCATTAAGCGCTCATGCGGGCGTTCACTTTAAAGATACAGCTGCCACTGACAATGACGACAGCATCCTTGTGGTATTCAAACAAGGCACTTCTGCCGCAGTGCGTGCTCAAGCACGGTCTTTAGTCAAAGCAAAAATCAGCGATTTGAATGCTGATGAAGTTGATGATCGCTACAAGCATGTGCTTGGTGGTCGTCTTGCCAATTTTAAACTCGATGGCATCAGTGCCAAACAAGCCTTGGCGGCACTTAATAAGCACCCAGGTGTGGAATATGCCGAGCCAGATTACCAAGTAAAAGCATTAGGCGTGCCTGATGACAGCCGTTTTGACGAGTTATGGGGCCTTCATAACCTTGGGCAAACAGGTGGTACAGAGGATGCAGATATTGATGCTGTTGAAGCGTGGGATATTACCACCGGCTCCGCAGATGTAATTGTCGGTGTTATCGATACTGGTGTTGATTACTCACACCCCGATCTTGCCATGAACATGTGGGTGAACCCTGGTGAAGTTGCTGGTGACGGTGTGGATAACGATGGCAACGGCTATATTGATGATGTTCACGGTATTAATGCCATCACCGGCGACGGCGACCCCATGGATGACCAAGGTCATGGCTCGCACGTCTCTGGCACCATCGGCGCATCCGGTAATAATGCTGAGGGGGTTGTCGGTGTAAACCACGAAGTATCCATCGCTGGTTGTAAGTTCCTCAGTGCTACAGGCTCGGGTTCAACATCGGATGCGATTGAGTGTATCGATTATTTCGTGGCCCTGAAAAATGACGGTCACAACATTCGTGTTACCAACAACAGTTGGGGTGGCGGCGGCTTTAGCCAAGCGCTTGCGGATGCCATTACGGCGAGCGAGAATGCCGACATTCTTTTCGTTGCCGCCGCAGGTAATGACGCGGTTGATAACGATGTTAACCCTCACTACCCATCGAGCTATGAGCATGAATCAGTGCTTTCTATTGCCAGTACAACGCACACCGATGCGATGTCAGGGTTCTCACAATGGGGCTTAACAAGTGTTGATATGGGTGCTCCAGGCAGCGCTATCCTTTCTACTGTGCCGGGGGGCGGTTATGCATCCTACTCTGGCACCTCAATGGCCACACCTCATGTTGCAGGCGCTGCAGCGTTAGTGCTGTCGGTGAATCCGAGCTTGAGTGCAGTAGAAGTGAAGCAATTGCTAATGAGCAGTGGTGATGCGAATGCTGACTTAGATGGAATGACCGTTGCGGGTACACGTTTAAATGTGAACCAAGCGGTGATTGATGCTGACCCTGAGCCAGGCTTTAGAATGACGGCTGCGCCCCGTAACCAAGAGATTGTTGCCGGTGACACTGCGACTTATGAGCTGAGCTTTAGTTCGGTGGCCGAGTGGCAAGGAACAATCGACCTTGCGCTTGTTGCAGGCATTGATGGCGCAAGCTTGTCGAGCAACACTGCACAGCCAGGTGATGTGGTAACGCTGAGCGTGCCAACGACGGCGCAAACGCAATGGGGTGAGTACAGCTTTACCATTGATGCAACCTCGGGTGATTTAGCACAGCAAAAGTCAGTTGAGCTATACGTATTACCTCAGGGGTTAACTGAGTTTAGCTATGAAAACACCACTGCTGTGGACATTCCTGATAATGACGCAACAGGTATCACGTCAGTGATCACTGTTGCAGATGACGTCACGGTGTTTGATACCAATACTTTCGTAGATATCAGCCACACTTGGATTGGCGATTTGATTGTCACGCTTACTTCGCCATCAGGCACGGTAGCTACGCTTCATAATCGCAGTGGCGGTAGTGCGGATGACATTAACGAAACCTTCAACTCAGAGGCCTTTAATGGTGAAGTGGCCACCGGTGATTGGACGCTAACGGTGTCTGATAATGTAGGTGCTGACACGGGAACATTAAACGCTTGGACCCTTAACCTTACAGGCATTGGCGAAGTAACGGCGCAGCCGCCGCAGGCAGGCTTTAGCTATGACGTTAATGACCTAAGCGTTCAGTTTACAGATGCAAGCTCTGATGTGAACGGCGATATTGTTAGCTGGATGTGGGACTTTGGTGACGGTGCCAGCAGCTCTGATGCTAGTCCTATGTATACCTACGCGGATTATGGCACGTACAGTGTAAGCCTGACTGTGACCGACAGTGAAGGTAACAGTGATACCTTAACTCAAGAAGTCACTTTAAGCGCAGATGATGTGCAACTCGAAGTGGTACGTGCTAATAAAACACGCTTAGGCTTTATGCGCGTTGAGTTGGCATGGCAGGGAAGCAGCGCTGAGCAAGTGGATGTGTACCGTAATGGCGAGTTCTTAGAAAGCACTGCCAATACCGGTGGCTATCGTGACTTTGAACGCCGCGCAGACCAAACTTCTTACACCTATCAAATCTGTCAAGAAGGGGATATTTGTTCGAATGAAGTGACAGTGACTTTCGAGTAGATAAAAATAAACTCTACTGTTAAATGAATATGACCGCGCTAATTTTAGTGCGGTCATATTATTTTTACCCCTAAACCTCCTATTTCAGTAGGTGTTTTTCGTCCATTTCCTACCAAGATAAATACCGCAAAGTTATGCAAGTACTGGATACGTGTTAGATGAATTTTTGTACCATCAAACTAAGAATCAAACGGAAGTAACCAAATGTTTACAAAGTCACTGTGTTTTTTAGTACTTTTTATCGATTTTTGTTGTTAATTTACCGTCAATTGTGTACATAATTGTGACCAATGTAAGTAGATGTTACATTGAATTAAAATAACAATGTCAGGGGTAATAACAATGTTTAAAAAAACGGTACTATCAAAAGCCGTGCAATACTCTCTTATGCTAGGGTCTGCAGCATTTGTTTCTGGGGCTTATGCAGCTGAGGAACAGGATGAAACGGTCATTGAAGAAGAAGCACCAGAGCGCATCGAGGTGACTGGTTCACGTATTCGCCGAGCAGAATTTTCTAATGCCTCACCAATTCAGGTTATCAGTGGTGACTTTTCTCGTGAAATGGGTCTTTTTGATGCTGGCGAAATGCTCCAAGGTACGAACCAAGCATCGGGTTCGCAAATTGACAATACCTTTGGTGGTTACGTTCTAGATAATGGTCCAGGCGCAGCAACAATTGGCTTCCGAGGCCTAGGTGCTGAACGTACTCTTGTTCTGATCAACGGTCGACGCATGGCACCTGCAGGGGTAGGTGGTGCACCAACTTCACCTGACTTAAACCTTGTACCAGGGGTGATGATCCAACGCGTAGAAAACCTGTTTGATGGTGCTTCAACCGTTTATGGTTCCGACGCCGTTGCGGGTGTTGCCAACATCATTCTCCGTAAAGATGTAGAAGGCTTTGAGGTACAAGGCTCATATAAACAACCTGATGGCGATGGTGGTGAAGAATCGTCGTTATCAGCAATGTGGGGTAAAACCTTCGATAATGGCTTTGTAACTATTGGTGCAGAGTACACCGATCGCCAAGCTCAGTCATATGCTGGCAACCCTTTTACAAAAGGTTGTGAAGAGCGTATTTGGGAAACAGAAGAGGGTGATATCATTACCCGTTACAGCGGTGATGGCCCACTTGCCCGTGGCGACGATACTTGTGATATCTTTCCTTTAACAAACCGTGTGTCAGTCCCGTTTTGGGGTAGCCTATACTACACAGGCGGCAGCTCTAACGTCGGCGTTCCAAACTTTAGCGAAACAACGGATCCGACAGGGGGGCAGCTTGGCCCAGATTTCGGTGTACCTGGATGGGTTTTCGGTGACTCAGATGGTGATGGTGTCAATGACGTATGGTTCCCTGATGGCAACGGCGACGGTTACCGTGACGTAGATTTCCAAGATCCACTATACGCGTTACAGCAGTCAGACTATTATCGCAGTGGTGATTACCGCAGTCGTAACAAACGTTATTCCGTTATGCTCAATGGTGAATACTCTTTTGATGACGACAATGGCACTTTGTTCTACTACGAAGGTATTTATGCCAAGCGTGAATCGCCTATTTTTAACCCTGGTGCTCAGCTGTTTGAAAACGTGCCAGCTTCAAACCCGTATAACCCATGTGGTGTAAATGGAACCGATTGTCGCGCAGGAATTGGCTTCCCGTACGGTGCGCAAGACGTGCTACCGATTATCAATATTCGTGGTGACCGTGATCACTTTGATATCGAGGTTGAGCAATATCGCGCAGTCGCGGGCTTTACCGCTGACCTACCGGCTCTAGAGGCTATCGGTTTAGAAAATTGGTATTATGATGCATATGTATCTTACAGCGCCTCAACAGGTACTGATAGCCGTCAAGGTATTTCAGAAGCACGACTTTTGAAGTCACTTAACGAAGCGGTGCTTAACGATGACGGTACAGTGACCTGTGGCGCAGACTGTGTTCCGGTTAACCTATTTAGCGAAAATATTTATCAGCCAGGCGGTGGTACGTTAACAGACGCCGAAGCGAACTACTTGTTTGTTGACCGCACCATTGAGACAAAAGTTAACCAATTGGTGGTGAATGGCTTTATTGGCGGTGACCTGTTCGATATCGCTTGGAACGGTGAGCCTGTCAGTGCGGTGTTTGGTGCTGAGTTCCGTCGCGACGAGATTGAGTCAAATCCAAATGATGTGGCTGCACAAGGTTTGCTTTGGGGTTATTTCTCTGACCAAGGAGCTGACGGCTCTCGAAACCTCAAAGAGGTTTTCACCGAGATGGAATTCCCACTTATTCGTGGCGAGCAATGGGCTGAAGAATTGACCTTTACAGCGTCAGGTCGTATCTCAGAAGAAAGCTTCTATGATGCAGAAAGCACTTACAGTTTAAAGGCCGTATATCGTCCAGTTGATTGGTTCACGCTTCGTGCAACCAAAGGTACTTCGTACCGTGCTCCCAACTTACGTGAGCGCTTCTTAAACGGTACTTCAGGCTTTAACACCGTAATTGACCCTTGTGTGGTTCCGGATGATGCTCGAATCGAAGATCCGTTGAATGACGATGTTCCAGCTACCTATAACCCAGCGGAAGACACTCGTACTCAAGGCGTATTGGATGCGTGTGCAGCTTCAGGTGTTGATCCGACTGCACTTGGTCTGGGCCAAAACGGTGAGGAAGAGTTCACTAACTCGACCAGTACAGAGATCGTTACCGGTGGTACACAAGAGCTTACGCCAGAGACATCAATCGCAAAAACTTATGGCTTCGTATTCGAACAACCATTTAGTGATGACTTTGACCTCACAGTGTCATTAACGCGCTTTGATATTGAAGTAACCAACTCGATTGCTGAGCCAAGTGCACCTTACAGTATTGATCAGTGTTACTCAGCCGATGGCAACGATGCATTCTGTAGCCGAATTACTCGTGACGAAAATCAACAAATCGGCCTAGTTGATGCTAGCTTCATTAACATCGGTTTGATTACATCGAAAGGTTACGATTACAACATCTACTATAAACAAGACTTTGTCGTGTTTGAGGACAACTTAGGTGTTACCGTCGATTTACAAGCAACGAAGATGACTGAGTCGCTGTATGACGTTCTTGGAACCGTTGATGACAACTTAGGCGAGCCTGAGTATCCTGAATGGCGCGGTACTGCTCGTTTGAAACTTGAGTACAACGACCTCGCATTTAACTGGGAAACGCGTTATATCAGTGAAGGCACTGAAGATGCGGATGACCTTGGCGATTTCGAAGAAGGTACCGATGGCTGTACTGGTTTGACTAATAATGCCGGTGAGCCGTTGAAGTGTCGCCCACTAGGTTACACTGATGATTACTATGTTCATAACATTAGTTTCCGTTATGAATTTGATAGCTTCAGTATCAATGCGGGTGTTCGAAATGTATTTAATGAAGAGCCACCAAAAGTAGACCCTGATGGTTCATTCTCAAGCTCTAACATCCCTCTAGGTGTTGGATATGATACAGATGGTCGTACACCATTTATTAACTTCCAAGCACAGTTTTAAGCTAAAGAAGTAAATTTGGTAAAAGGCTTCTGCTTGCAGGAGCCTTTTTTTTGGACAATTAGGTTCAATCGTTATGAGGACATAAAAATGTTAAAAACCTCAATTTTTAGTTTAGCAATGCTAGTGATGGTCGCTCCAGGGACTAATGCTGAGCCCCAATCTGAGCAGCCTTCAGTCTCTACCATCGAATCTTTCTCTATACTACCTGCGATTCGCAGTGTACAAACGTCTCCTGACGGCAAGCACCTTGCTGTGTTAAAAGCAACCAGCAAGAATGGTGATTACGTTCTTGAAGTTAGAAAAACAGCTGATATGGCAGCAGAACCTGTACGCTTGGGCGCAGATAAAATGCGTATATCCAGTGTCTCGTGGTTAAATAACGAAAAAATTGGTGTGATGTTTCGCCAGTTACTCGAAGACAGTGGCAGTAAGTATTGGGTGACTCAATTTGCGATTACTAATGCAAATGGTAAAGGGGAGTGGCTTATTCCCTTTCGTGAAAGCCGTCAGGGATTCTCAATCATTGATTTATTGCACGATGATAACAAACATATCTTGGTCGAAGGTGACGTCAATGACAACTACATCCCTGATGTTGTAAAACTTGATATTTATAGTGGTCGAACCAAAACTTTGGTGCGCGGCAGCGACAAGGTAAATGGTAGCTTTATTGCCGATAAAGATGGTGACGTTCGTGTTGGTCAAGGCTTTAATCGTGCTGATCAGGCTATTGATGTATTTGCGCGAAAAAAGGGCGATGACGAATGGATTAAAATTCACAGTGTCAGCGGTGAAAAGCGTGAAACTTTTGACATCGCTGGTGTGTCTGCTGAGCAACCAAACAAATTATACGTTATTGCAAACCAAGGCGAGAATACCACCGGGGTATACCTATATGACATTGTTGAGAAAACGTATTCCGAGCGCTTGTTTGGTCTGAAGTCCGTCGATGTGGATGCAGTATTGCAGGACAAAGAAGACAACCTAATTGGGTTTTCCTACACGGCAAAGCATCCGGAGTTTTACTTTACCAACCCCGAGTATCAAGCTGTCCAGGATGGCGTGAAACAGTTGTATCCTGACAAATTTGTTCGCGTAGTCAGTCGCTCTGAAGACGATAACACCTTAGTGGTGATGACACAGTCGGACGATGACCCCGGTACTTACTATGTCATTTTGAACAAAAAAGACATCGTCAAACTGGGCGAGAAAATGCCCTTTATTGATAAAAATAAACTGGGAGAGACTAAATATATTAGCTATAAAGCCCGTGACGGTCGTAAGATTCGCGCCTATTTAACCATTCCTCAGGGGAAAGGGCCATTCCCAGCTGTCGTGTTACCTCATGGCGGGCCTTGGGTGCGCGATACGGTCATATTCGATGACTGGGCACAACTACTTGCCTCTCATGGCTATGTGGTGATCCAGCCTAACTATCGGGGCTCGACAGGCTATGGTTTAGAGCATTGGAAGGCGGGCGACAAGAACTGGGGTTTGAAGATGCAAGACGACCTTGATGATGCCGCCCTGTATCTTGTTGATAAAGGACTTGCAACCAAGGATAAGCTGGCTATGTTTGGTTGGAGTTACGGTGGTTATGCCGCATTTGCTGCTTCAATGCGTGATAAAAATATCTATCAATGCACTGTCGCTGGGGCTGGCGTGAGTGACTTAAACCGCATTAATGCCACGCTAAACGATAATCCGTTGTTGAGTAAACTGCAAAAACCTACCATTGCTGGTGTTTCTCCTGTGGAGCAGGTGGAAAAAGTGAATGTTCCTATCTTGGTTATTCATGGTGATATTGATGGGCGTGTACCTATTGAGCATAGTGACGCGTTTGTAAATGAGCTAAAGCAACATAACAAAAACTTTAAGTATGTGGTGTTAGAGGATGCGGACCATTTCTCTGACACGTTGTTTTTTGACCATAAAATGACTTTTTACTCCGAATTAGTTGATTGGTTAGATAATCGCTGCGGCCTGAAGTAACCTGCACAAGGACGGCGATTTTGAACCGCCGTCCTTCACCTCCCCTTGCTCTTACTCTTTGATACAGTGCACCCTTCCCCATAGTTATGATTATAAGTGTGTTTAAATATTGCTTTTATATTTAATAAATTGTTTCTGGTTTTTCTCAATTTACATTTATTTTATTTTTCTGTTTTATTTTTACCCTTGTTATTCTGTATAACTCATTGTAGTTAAACAGTTATTTTTTCTTAAAAAAGGTTACATTTTTATTTTGATATGTTACACATTCATAATGTACCTACTTAGTAGTGCATATATAAATAAAAAAGTTTTCAGTTCAATCAGGGATTAATTATGATAAAAACAAGCAAATTAGCGGTTGCAGTTCACTCTGCAATCCTTTTCGGCGGTGTAGTTGGCGCACAGACAGCGCTTGCAGCCGAGCAACAAAGTGAGCAACAAGAAGTAGAGCGTATTCAGGTAACAGGTTCAAAAATCAAACGTATTGGTGCCACGGCGCCAACGCCTGTGGTTGTCATTGGTCGCACTGAACTTGAAGATGCGGGTGTCAGCAACGTGAATGACTTCCTAGCAGAGCTACCTTCAGCCTCTGTTGGTCTTAGCCCAGAGAATTCAAACAACTTCATTTATGCGAACGGTCTGAATACCACCGACCTGCGTGGCTTAGGTTCAGACAGAACTTTAGTACTGGTAAATGGTCGACGTTTCCTACCGGGTCAGGCGGGTGGAAACTCTGTGGATCTTAACAACATCGCCACATCTTTTATTGAGCGTATTGAAATTTCGACAGGCGGTGCCTCGGCTGTTTATGGTGCAGATGCAGTGGCAGGTGTTGTTAACATTATCACTCGTAAGTCGTTCGATGGCATCGAAATTGACTTGGCTACAACTGAGCCTTTAGAGGGCGGTGGTAGCCAGAAATTCGGTTCATTAACCTTTGGCCGTGAGTTTGATGGTGGCGGTTTCATCTTTAACTATGATTACACCGATCAAGAGCAGATGGCCCGATTAGACAAAGATTGGTATGTTGATGCGGTAGGCTCGACGCCAAACCCTAACGACACATCAGGCGACGATGGCATTCCGGCCCGTATTCCTATCTATGACCAAGAGCACTATGGATTGTATGACGAATCTAGTGAATTTTTCCTAGGTGGGCAACAATGGACATTTGATGAGAACTTAAACTTACGTCCTTTTGATAACGGTGATGGTCCATTGCCAGGCAGTGGTCTTCCTGGCGCAGGAACTAACTGGTACTACACAGGCCCATTCGGTGATGGTATCCAATATGGCGTTGATGAGTTCTTCCGTACGCCGCTAGAACGTCATACGTTTAATTTGGCAGGCCACCAAGAAGTTGTTGATGGTCATGACCTTAGCTTTGACGTGACTTACTCTGAGAGTGAAGCATTTGGTCAGGGAACACCTATATTCTTACGTGGTGACGAGTTGGTGATTCGCCGTGATAACGCTTTCATTAAAGACGACCTAGCGTCGCTTATGGATGAAAATGGCGTAGAGCAGATTAATATGCGTCGTTTGAGTGATGATTTTGGTCCTCGTAAATATTCTCAAGACCGTTCTACCTTCCGTGTATCGGTTGGCTTAGATGGCTATATCAATGATAACTGGACTTACTCCACTTACTTCCAGCACGGTGAAATGACTCAAGATACATCGTGGTACGGTGAAGTATTTACTGAGAATTTATTTAACGCTCTTGATGCCGTAGAGTACGAAGGGCAAGTTGTTTGTGCTGATCGTAATGAAGACGGCGAGGTGATCGGTGCACTACAAGGATGTGCGCCAATTAACTTCTTGGGTAAACCGCAACATTCAGCTGAAGCGTTAGAGTATATTTCAACTGTTGCCAAAGCCGAACGAGGCCATGAGCAGTCAAGCTTTGGTGCAACCGTTACCGGTGACTTGATGGAGTTGCCAGCGGGTTATGTGTCATCTGCATTCACCTACGAATGGCGTCGTGAGAGTGCCTATGAAACACCTGGAACGGGTATTCGCAAAGGCCTTATATTCGGTAACTCAGGATTGCCTTATGAAGGCTCATTAACTGTTGATGAGTATGCGGCAGAATTCTTAGTGCCGCTCGTTTATGACCGATACCTAATGCAGGAAGTGAACTTGGAAGCTGCCTATCGATATATGGATTACAGCTCTACAGGGACTGATTATGCGTATAAAATAGGGTTCACTTGGCAAGTAAATGATGACATCCGTGTGCGTTTTGCTCAAGCTCGCTCGGTGCGTGCACCTAATATCGGTGAGCTATATAGCTCGTCAGGGACGCAATATGCGCAAGAACGTGCAGAGCCGTGTGCGGCTGATGCCATCGCGAAAGAAGATCAGTATAAAGAGCAAGTTACTCGTAACTGTGCGGCTGCAGGTATTCCTGAGGGTTGGGTTCCGTCTGACGACTGGCGTGACGGTGGCTCCCTAGAAGGTAAACTTGGCGGCAACCCGAATCTTGATAACGAAGTATCAAACGATATCACCGTTGGTTTTGTTTATACGCCATCCTTCCTAGAAGGCTTCGACATCACTGTTGATTATTGGGACTTTGAAATTGAAAACGCCATTGCGTTTTTCGGCTACGAAGACTCAATCCGCAACTGTTATCGCTCAGAAAGCCTAAACAACCCGTTCTGTGATGCCTTCACTCGTGACCCAGACACCTATGAAGTTGTTGATTTCTACGAGACGTCCCTGAATGCGTCAGTAGAAAAGCTAAGCGGTGTCGATATCGAGTCGGTCTATGACTTTGATACCCGCATTGGCGGCTTTAAAATGAAGCTTATCGCCACGTATCTGAACAACTATGAGCTCAACCCGACAGGTAACGCAGAAGATAACCGTACTCGCACAGGTGAGCAGCACAAACCTCGCTGGGAAGCACGCTTCACGACCGAGTATCAAGTTGGTGATTTGCGTACCGTATTTGCGGCGAACTACACTCATGCAACGGTTGAAGAGCGCCCTGCATGGAGTATCGAGGATAATAACTACAACGACATTCCATCATACACAACCTTCGATATTAACTTCGATTACACTGTGAATGACCATGTCGATGTACGTTTAGGCGTGCAAAACCTGGCTGATCGCACACCGCCACGTAATCCATTCGCCTTCACTGACGGTGAGTACTATGACGTCATTGGACGACGCGTCACTGCGGGTGTGAACGTCAGTTTCTAATATTATTCTACCCTGCTAAAGCCCCTATCTAGGGGCTTTTTTTATGCGCTTTGCTGTGCTTTGCACTTGATAGGGCAGTTCTGACAAGCCTCTTGTGCCTTGAGTTGATAGTGCAGGCAACACGTCATACGTGAGCTGTGATATTGACCCTGTGAGCAGTGAATGGTTTGCCGAAAGCGCGGATAAAAAAGCTGTTGCCAACCTTGATGTGCTTGGTGCAGGTGCGCTTCATTGCTGTACGTGGCACCATGTAGCAGTGCCGACGTTAACGTGTCACTTAACAGTCGTTGGGCTAACCCTAGACTTAACCCCGCATACCTTGAGATGTGCTGCAGCCAACCTTGGCTTAGTGTTAACAGCTGGGCATGGCACTGCTTCCTTAATACTTGCTTATCTATGCACTTATCAACATATTGATAGGTCACTGCGCTGAGACCATAAATACTGCCATTGGCGTGCAGCTGCTGTTGCATCACGCCTAATTGAGGTACGCAGTGCAACCCTTCGACACAGGCAACACTCAGGTAAAGCGGTTGCCAGCTAAGCTGCAAAAAGCTATTAACGCTGAGATACGCTGAGCTCAGCTTCTCGGCGCGAGCGTTTAGCCGGGTCAACAACGCCTGCCACGGCTGCCGCTCAAGGTGGTTATTCGCAAACCAGATTTCACCCGGGCGCGGCTCGGCAAACGCCAACAGTGAGCACTGTTGGCGTAATTGCTGCTCAATGGCCTTGTTATGCACGTTCGCTGACATCGGCATAATCGGCAAGCGGATTGCGCAAGTCACCGGCATATTGCATGCTGCTGGCGGGGTCGGCGATATCCACCATCTGTTGGTTATTGCGCAGTTGTAAGCGGTTTAAGCAAGACAATGGGAACGAGGGCGCAAACAAATCATGTTTGGCAAACTTGTCTTGCAGCTCGGGGTGAGCCTGTTGGTATGCTTGAATGCTCTTTGCCACGCAGCGCCAAAATGTTGTTTCGCTAATCAACTTGGCATCGACCATAATCGCCGCCAAATAACGGAAGAAGCAGTCAAACACATCGGTAAGAATAGACAGAACCGCCACCTCTTCAGGTACCTCAATCTTGATCCGGCTGATTTCGTCGGCGATGGCCATGTCACTATTCAATAGTGCAATCTCTTCACCGATATCCTTAATGAACACCCCGACGGGGATATGGTTTTTAAAGCGTAAAATCAGGTTTTCGCCGTGGGGCATAAACACCAGATCGTATTGATAAAAGCAGTGCAGCAGAGGCGTCATATAGGCCTGCAGGTAATGCGCTAACCAGCGCTGTGGCGAGAGCCCAGACGCTGCAATCTTGGCGCCGATAAAGCTCTGACCTTGGATGTCAATATGCAGTAAGCTGGCCATGGTCGCTAAGCTTTCATCGTCATCCATATAATGGCGTGGATTTTCTCGCCACAGTGCCGCCATCATTTTTTTATAGGGGTTATCACCGAGCGCCGGGTGGGTGTAATACTGCTCGTCAAAGCCCAGAGTTGCCACCTCTCGAAGCGGTATAAAGCCGCACTGGCGCAGATAATCATCACCGGCAACTAAATCAAATAACCATTGGTTGATGGCAGGGGTTACTTTCATATACGCGCTGGAAAGACCGCGCATAAAGCCCATATTGAGAATCGATAAGGCCGTTTTCACATAGCATTTATGCGGTTTTGTGATGTTATACAGGGTGCGAATGGATTGCTGTGGTAAGTATTTATCTTGGCTGTAGCCCAAACACACTATTTGTTTTTGCGCTACGTGGTAGCTGTAAACATGCACCAGCTTATTGAACCACTGCCATGGGTGCATGGGGAATAAGTAATAGTCGTCAGGGTTTAGCCCTTGCTCGCCTAGCTGAGCATCGAAGCGTTGTCGCTCGGCGATATCGAGCTCCTGCGTAATTAAGACCTCATAACTATAATCGGCGGTGCTCTTAAAGGTAGTGTGGTGTTTATGACACGCAAGCCAAACAATATTAAATGCGCTGGCCGCCTCTGGCGTGTACTGGTGAAAGTCCTGAGCATTAAAGCCGATGCGGCCATTGTTGGCGATAAAGCTGGGATGGCCTTGAGTCATCTGCGTTTCAATCACCTGAAAATCAGCCTGTGCTAGTTGGGCACTGCTGAGGCTGTTATTGCGATACTTAAATGCGAAGCCACTGAGGGTACTGGCAAGCTCCTCCAAATAGGTACCCAGCATAGTTTGGGCAACGCCTAATTTATCATTGCACTCTAACACAAAGGCAATGGCGTCTAGGGCGTGGTGTTGCCCAAGGTGCACTTTGGTAATGCTTTGCGGATCAACTTGCAAATGGTTGAGCGCCATGGCGTGGGCTTGGAAGTGATAACTGTGTCCGCCGAGGGTGCTGAGCACATAACCCTCGGCATCTTGGTCGTAGGTAAAGATGCGCTCATGGTAAAATTCGCTCAGCATTTTCGCGATCAGCAAACGATTGGCGTATTGCCATGACTCATCATCCAAATGTTGGCCACTTAGGCTCGGTGTTATACGCTGTTTTTCTGGGCTTTGCCTTGAGCTATCAAAGCGTTCAGGCAACTGTCTGAGATAATTAAAATGCGCGCGCGTTAAGGTGCCTAGCAGCGCCGTTTTATCACCTAGCTGGATCACCTTGTGATGGCTGAACCCCGCTTTTAAATTCAGGGTATGAATTTTATGGTTACCGGCATCCGGCTCAACCACCACGCGTTCGCAATCAAGCTCAGTAAACATAAAGTGTAAGACCGAAGTCATCACCCCCAGACTAAAGCCGCGCACGGGCAAGTGCGCCGGTGCTAAGAGCAAATGCATGCCCAAGTCACCGCTTTGTAGATTTAAGTGCTGCTCAAGGTTTAGTAACTGCGGTTGGTATACCTCGATAAGCGCACTGGGTTTATCGTTGATTTCGACAATAAAAGCATACTGCGCTGGGTCGTTATTGAGTGCTTGATAGAAGTCATTAATTTCTTCGGCAGATTGCTGCGTTGCGCCCCAAAAATGGGCTTGCGGATGATGCAACCATTGCATCAACAGGGGTAAGTCGTGTTCAAGATCCAGAGCACGAAAGGTAAGCGTGCCTAACAGTGGATGAGAGTGCGTGTATACAGTACTTTTCGTCATAATTCGTTCTCAATCTGGTTGATAAAGTAGTTCAGTCAATAACTTTATGAGTGTGGGGCTGCGTGGTGGCAGGGCGTCGCTGACGTACAAATAAAAGACGATGAATCGCGAAAGTGAGCAGTAACATCACCGGCATCATCGCGGCGCATTGCCAAGGCGTGAGAGTTTTAAAGCCAACCCACGCCATGCCCCAACACACCAGTACCCATTGCGTAATGTACAAGCTGGTTACATGACGAGAGCAGTAGGTCAATACCGTCATAATCCGTTGTTGCACAGGCCAGTTTTGGCTCAAGCGCAACAGCCTGTCGATAGCCGCGAGTGCGACTAAATTCAGTCCGCTTAAATACAAGGCACCACCGGGGCCAAGATGGAAAAAGTCATTAAAATGAGTGTCTTTATCCCATAGGCAAAGCGCGCCGCCGACGATTAGCAGCGGCAGACCAAGATGTAGGGCGCTGCGCTCAAGAGGGCGGCCTTGGCGTAGCCGCGCTGATAGTGCAAGACCAAAAAGCACACACGCCAGCCATGGAAATACCGGGAAGTAGACGTTAAACTGCGCGCCGACAAAAAGATCACTCAGGTAATCCAGCCCAGTCATACCGCTTTGCCAGCCGCGTATCAGCGGCGTCACAAAAGCAACGAGCAAGGCTAAGGCAATATAAAGCCATGGGCTGCGCTTTGGGTGCACCACAAGGCTTAACAACAGTAGCGAGAGCCCAGCCATTTGCAGAATGTCGCCGGTGCCCAGCAAGTACAGGTAGTGCGGGAGTTGTAACGGCGATTGCCAGCCATACGCTTTGATAAAGCTCTCAGGTAATACCCCAAGAGCGATAGGGAGCACAAACTTCAGTGCATTCATACCATAGCCCAGCGCGAGTATAGTTACGCCCCGTTTTGCCAAGGCTCGCGGACTATGATGCCGAGAAAGCAATAAGGAAATCCCCATAGCAATAAGGAACGCAGCGGTGCCTTTGCCAAGTAAATGGATAATCTCCCCCAGTAACGATTGCCCCTGGGTATAACTGGAACCGTACATCCACAGCGTATGTACGCAGACCATGATGAGTACACTAAACCCGCGAACAAAGTCGACGGCAGTTAGACGGTGAGTATTCATGATTGTTTCCTTATTAATGGCTGGGTGTACTGGTTTGCGAAATGCGATTAAATTGCTGTGCTTCCGGGCGCATATAAAGCCCATAAAACACCATCAACGTGAGCACAAAGCCGGCACTGGCAACGAAAAAGGGCAGTGTGTAATTGCCGTCACTTACCAACGAACCGACGAGAAACGAGGCGCTGATCAGCCCTATGTTTTGCATAAAGTGCACCTTGGCAAAGTCGCTACCATAAAAGCGAGGCTCGCTCAGGGCAAAAAGCACCACCTCAAGGCGTACCGTGACCACAAATAAGCCGATACCGAGTAGTACTCGGCCAAAGATCATCACCGGCCATGCCTGTGCGCCATGCAGCAGTAAACCTATGCTGGCAAGCAGCATAGCCCAGGCGATGTCTTTGCCATGGTGCGCTTGTGAGCGCGGGCGGCGATGATTGCGGTACAGGCATACCAGCGCCACCCAAGCCGGGATGGCAAAAATAAAGCCGGCGAGGATATCGTTATTGAACCCGCTTAGTTGCTGCCAAAAGAGAGTGAAAAACGGGCGCGCCAAGAAGGCACTGAAGTAGACTCCCATGGATACCAGCCCAAGGACGAGCACAAACCGGGGGATGCGTGCCCGCTCAGTGGTACTTTCACCAAGCGCTCGTTGATGCCAAGTGACCGCTAAAACACGAATTAAGTACAGGCACAGCAGCACTTGTACAGCATCGCCAGCCGCCATAATGAGATACAGCGCCCGAGGGTCAAAGCTGTGTAAGACCAGACCACCCAATAACGCCCCGCCAATGCCACCGAAGTGCATCAACACACTGAACAGGCCGACGATGCCTAGATGCTTTTCCTTCTCTTCAAGGCTGAGAACAAAGGGGTAGATAAGTAAATAGCTAGCCTTAAACACCAACATCGTTTGCGAAAGTAGCCAGAATGCGAGGAGATCGGTGGCAGAATAACACGCCACTCCTAACCCTCCGGCAATGATCTGGGTCACCACCCACAAGTGCAGTTCATGAACGCGACGTGCCACCTTAGCCCAGAGCGGGAAGGCGCACATCACGGTGATACAGCAAGTGGCAAGGTAGCTGCCTACGTGCAAGCTGGAGCTGACGTTGAACTCAGTGGCAAAAAACTGCGGATAAAACGGCAAAATCATGGTGTCGCACACCACCGAGATCACCGTAAGCAGTATAAGCGTCGATTTCAGCGCTTGTTGCTTCATACTGGACTCTTTTGTGGTTGCTGAACACTGGCTGGGGCGCCAAACTCTTGAAAAGCGATACGCTGTTCAATCTTGTAGGGCTCACGCTTAAGAATGCCGCGCAGGATGCAGCTGTTACGATAACAGGCCATCCCTAAATCTGGGGTGACAAAGCCATGAGTATGGAGCTCGGCATTTTGTACGAATACGCGTTGGCGTTTATCGATACTGTAGTTGCGATTAACGGCGAAACGACCATCGTCGCGCCAACAGAGCTCATCCATTAGGCCGCTGAGAAAATCGGGTAACTGATAATTAAAGCCGGTGGCCATGACCGTTTGCTCGCTGTGCAAGGTGAAGCTACGTTGCTGCTCTAAATGTTTGAATTGCAGGCTCTCTCCTTGGTGTTTAAGGAGTTCGCTGTTAGTAAATAACCGCGCTCGCTGAATACCTTGAACATCAAGCTCATAAAGCTTGTCGTAAATTTGGTTTATCAGCTCACTGTTTATGCCCTTGTAGAGGTTACGCTGATTGGCAAGCAGTTGCTCTTTAGTGGCGTCTTCTAATTGGTAAAAGTAATCGACGTACTCAGGAGAGGTCATCTCCAAGGTTAATTTAGTGTACTCTAAGGGGAAAAAGCGCGGAGCGCGGGTGACCCATTGCAGGTCGTAGTTTTGGTGTTTTATATCACATAATAAGTCATAGAATATTTCTGCGGCACTTTGCCCTGAGCCCACCACGGTAATACTCTTACTTTGGTTAAGGACATCGCGACGATACAGATATTCAGTGGCATGACAGACATTGGCTGCATCGGGCTGCACTGCGGGTGGATAGTACGGCGAAGGACCGGTGCCGAGCACGAGATGGCGACAAAAAAAGCGCTTTTCACCTTCTGGCGTATCAACGGTTAACTGGTAGCAATCTTGGCTATTATCAAATTCGACACGGCGAACGCAGTGGCCAAAGCGCACGCTGGATAACTCACTCGCTGCCCACTGGCAATATTGGTTGTATTGTTCACGCAGTAAGAAAAAGCTTTCGCGAATATAGAATTGGTATAATTTTCCCTGCTGCTTGGCATAATTTAGAAAGCTAAAGCGGCTGGTGGGGTCCGCCAAAGTCACCAAGTCCGACATAAAAGGAGTTTGCAAGGTGACGCCGTCGAGCATCAAACCTGGGTGCCAATCAAAGCACGGGCGCTGCTCAAGAAACAAGGCATCCAATTGCTCAATTGGGTCGCTTAAGCAGGCTAGGCTGAGGTTAAAAGGGCCGAGGCCAATGGCGATAAAGTCATACACCTTATTCATAGTTTGTCTCCTTTTCGAATAAGCGCGCTTTGAGGGTGTAGGCGCATGCTTTAATTTCGGCGGCAATGGTCTTAATGTCCTCAATGGCGGTGTTGGGGTTGAGTAGGGTGAATTTGAGGTAATTAATACCCCTGAATTTGGTGCGTGCGATGGCACATTCACCCTGTTTGAATAACTCGTCTTTAATCTGATAATTCAGTGTGTTGAGCTGCTCGTCATCGAGATGGGGGTCAATAAAACGGAACACCAGTGTGCTTAATTCTGGCTCGTGAACGAGTTCAAATTCCTGATCTTGTTTTAACGTCACAAAGCTACTGCGCGCCAAAGCCATCACGCTTGAAAACACGCGGCCCACCTGTTCACTGCCCATAATGCGTAGCGTCAACCACAGCTTCAGAGCGTCAAAACGGCGAGTGGTTTGCAGGCTTTTATCCACTAAATTAGGTGCTGCCTGTGGGCAATCACTGAAGGGGTTTAAGTAATCAGCGTGGTGGGTTAAATGTTGGAATTGCTGTTTATCGGCGACGATAAAGGCGCTGCTGCTCACCGGTTGCAAGAAAGATTTATGGTAATCTAGGGTGACCGAGTCGGCATGCTCAATGCCGCTAAGTAGATGGGTGTAATCATCGGTGGCGAGCAGGCCACAGCCATAAGCGGCATCGACATGCATCCATACCTGCTGTTTTTGACAGCGCTCAGCGATGCTCGCTAATGGGTCGATTGAGCCAAAATCGGTGGTCCCTGCCGTGGCGATGACGGCAATGGGAATGTCACCTTGTGCTCGGGCTTGGCACATGGCCGCATCGAGCGCATCTAAGTCCATTTTAAAGTGCTTATCAACACTCACTGGTACCACTGCGTTATACCCAAGTCCCAATAGGGCCGCCGATTTTTGAATGCTAAAGTGACTTACTTCTGAGCAGAAAATACGGTAGCGCTTGGCTTGTGCGGGCAGGCCATGATCACGTATGACATGGCCATGCAGGCGTTTGGCCGCATCGTCTCTCGCCAGTAATAATGCCATTAGGTTGGACTGACTGCCGCCGCTGGTGAAGATGCCATCGGCGTGACTATCAAAGCCTATTCTTTGCACGCTCCAGTCAATTAGCTTTTGCTCTATTAAGGTACCGCCAGCGCTTTGGTCCCAGGTATCTAACGAAGAATTAATGGCACTGAGCAATTGCTCGGCTATCACCGCAGGGTAGGCGACCGGGCAATTCAAATGCGCCACGTACTTAGGGTGGTGAAAATAGACTGCATGATCTAAGTACAGTGCTTTTATTTCATCCAGTGCTTTATCCACGCTGTGTAATGGCTGACTTAAATCTATATCGGCAACCAATTGGCTAAGCTGCTGGTGGTTAACACCTGAATGAACCTTTTTAGCACGGCGTATGGCCTGATGGATTAACGACATGGTTTGCATAGAAGCCATCTCGTAATGCAGCAGGTTACTCTCGTTAAAAATATAGGGGTGACTTGGGTCACTATGACTATTGCTAGCTGATTGGCTATCAAGCACAGGGGCTAATTGATTCACGACGCAACTCCATTTAAGGTACAAAGATTAGAAACGGGATCGTAATGATAATGGTTATCACTGACAATAATAAAAAAGGATTAATTTAACTTACATTTTTATTACATGTCTATTATTCATACTCGAATAATGCATCCGCTCTAAAGTAAATCCGGCTATTTAAAGGGGTGACTACCTACCAGGTGCAAGCGAGGAAGGGCTCAAGCGAGACGCTTTGTTCGGGAGAAAGTGATAAAAATTCACGTTGTGTCAGTGTGATCGGCGAGGTAACTGAAGGTAAAGGAGATAGCAGCGCACGGGGCACTGCTACTATTTTTAGAACTTACTGGTGAGGACCTTGTTCGGGCTTGGGCTCTGAACCCGATAAAACATAACCTGCCACGGTACCGAGTAATGCCGCTAAGGTTTCACTGCCGAAGTCGGTGAGCACGGCAAGGATCAGCAGCGACGGTAAAAACACCATCACTCCCAGTGCTTTTATAGAGTTAGGGCCAAAATCGGCATTGAGTACATGCAGGCGATAAAATGTGAGCGCTATGCCTGAATGCATGGTAATCACCGCACCGACGATGGCGAGAAAGTGTATCCATGTTTAATCTGCCATTTCCATAGGGCGATATCCTTATTAATTCATGACTGAATGTTTAAATTATGTTAATTGTTAACGCAAACAAAGGGGTATAACAGCTGAATCGCTCTTTCCGCTGCCACTCACCTGCTGGTGATTGCGCATATGCTCACTGTTCACTGATTGGGTTGAACGGTAGCTATGCTTTAAAAGAGCAACCCAACCACAGTGGTATCAAGCAGGCCTTTTTATGATAAAAAGGCTTCAATCAAAGATGCAGAGCGTTTAAAGTAATACAGTGAGTAAACAAGGATGTAATAAGCAAATGCAGTATAGCCAACTATCCAAAGGTGCGCGTCATCATATTAAAGCGGATCTCTTACCTGAGCGTGTCGCGCTGCAAACAAAAACGCACCACGTAATTGTGACCTTTCGTTTTTTGTTGCTGTTTTTCTCAATATCAGCGGCCGTGGTCGCGGTTTTTGATGATTCACTGTTTTATGCGGTGGTGGCACCTATTTTATTGATCCCTTGCCTTTTTTGTTGGCTTAAGAGCCATTATTTGGTGCTCGATGCAGCGAAAGGTCAAGCATATATAGAGTCACGTTTCGCGGGCAGAGCAGGCACTCCCATGCCTATTGGTCATTTGGCAAACGTTAAAATTGTGGTGCAACCCATCCCTAGCATGGTCACGCACTATCAGTTTGCGTTATGTGGGCAAAGATATACGCTAGGGACACTTGCTGACACCCAAGCGGCGGCCCGCTTTCTTGCGCAGCACTTCGGCTGCCAACTGAGCGTGAAAGAGAGTGTTACGGCTACGGAGCAAACGATTTCTTTCGGCACTGACAAAAGTGAAGAGCAAGCGGAAACCGTGCAAAACCAGACTACTGATACACCCCCTCGCGTTGGCCGAGAACTGTATTTTTGGGATAAAACTGCGCTCGCTAAGTTTATTTTCGGGCCATTTTTCTTTTTGCTAGTGGTCGGCCTTATTGCCAAGGAGTTACATCGTGTCTTTTAAGCAAATTTCTAATGAATTAGCGGTGCTAAACAAAGGCAGTAAAATCTTCGTTGCTCGGTTTATCGGTGTATTTATTACCTTAATTGGCGCGGCGAATTTGTTCTCAGTGGCCCGTGGTGATATGCCACTGTTTGTATGGGCATCGGTCACTACACTTGGTCTTATCGGGTTGTTTGGCAGTTATGCGGTGTGGGTTGATAAGCGTAAACAGGCCGTGACTATACGCGCGAAGATGCTGTTTCCGATAAAAACAAAACATATTAAATTTGGTGATATCGAGGCGGTTGTTGTGGATGAACGGATGCTAGACCGTCATGATGCGCGGCTTTTTTTACAACTAACTAACGGCGATCGTTTCAACCTCGCTCCTAAAGGGTTTAAAAAACGTTTGGAACGCGACGGAGAAGACCTCGCGAGGTTTATTGATATCCCCCTGCACGTCACCTACAAATAGTAATCTCTTAGCACTGGCACTGTGACTGCCATCGCTTTACCGGCTCCCGTGGTACGATACCAGTGCGCTCCTGCGAAAATGGTCAGTAAATGCGCCAGTGCGCCAAGAAAGCTTAACAGCGCAGCAATGACAAAAGCGCGTTTACCTTTATCCTGGTGAGTGCTCATACACTAAAACCTCCTCAGTAAGTAGGTCATAAAGCGCTGAGCCAGCGCAATGGCCATCAATAACCCAGCATTGCGGTAATAATCCGTGCTGACTAAAACCTAAGGTTTTCAACTCGTCCCTACTAGGGCGGAGATATCCCGGGTGACTGACAGGCTCTGACGCGAAAGCGGTAGCCATAGGGCATACTATCATCCGGCGCAATTTCGACGATTTCGTAGTCGTTAAGCTCCACCGCTTTGACGCTGTTCGCTTTTTCGCAGCGGGAGAAACTATCGGCTTCGTAGCTGTATGCGAACATGGCAATAAGGCGCTTGCTACGCTCAAAATAGCCCTTAGTGTGTAAAAACTGCTGGATGTTTTTTGCTGCCTCGGTGTCTCCCTCAACCTGCACTTCGGCGCTGTTGCCGGGTTGTTTTGCGCCCGAGTGTTGGGTGGGCAAATCTTGTTGGATTTTCTCGCTCAGTTGCTGCACCGCTTGCTCTTGACGAGCAGGCGACTCATCGACTAAGGCTTTACCCTCGCTAAAGCTGGCGGTGATATCATCGAGCACAGCCTCAGCAGGTTTGTCATCAACGAAGGAAATGATATTTACAATCACCACACTGGCGAGAAAGAATCGCACCAACGCGGTCATTAGTGGCGAATAGCTCTGGCTGATAAATTTAATGCGCTGCGAGCCAAAGGGTTTAATAAGCAGCAGTGCGACAATATAAAATGGTAGAAAAAGCTGTAACAACAACAGGGTACATAAGGTGATCCCCAGCGCCCAAGGGGGCAGATACAACAACGTGGCAAAGTTATGGGTGTAGTTGAAGTGGCTGGCCGACACTCCAGTGACTTCATTGACAATGCCACTGGCACTGGCGAGCACAAAGTTCGCAATGGTGGCATAGAACACCAAAATCAGTGCTTTACCTGCCAGTGAGTGCCACAGCTGGTTAAACTTAGGCCAAAACTCTACCACTAAAGCAATAATAGTGATGACAGTGGCCAGCCAGCCTGATTGCAGCACTACTAAGCAGAGAATGGCAAGCAGGTAGAGCTTTTGTGCGCTGCCAAGGTTAAACCAAATCGTCTGGCAACGTTTTAACAGGCGCATTTTATGCGGCTGCCACTGGCTCTGTTGCCGCTGTAAATGTTTATTTGCGCGCCAGCGCGCGACTTTGATACGTCTTAACACCATAGGGTATTATTTACCAAATAAGCGATTGTTGGCCACCGTCAGCTTGCAGCCGTGGCTATATGCAGGGTGCTTTGCGCGTAAAGCACAGCGTAGCCACTGACCAAAACATGCTCTGCATCTAATGAACAAAATAACTCACCGCCACGGATGGATTTTTGCTTTGCGTGAAACTTGGTTTTACCTAGTTGCTCTGCCCAATAGGGAGTGAGTCCAGCATGGATAGAGCCGGTCACAGGGTCTTCATCACCGCCGTTAGCGGGCCAAAAGTAGCGGCTGACAAAGTCGCAATCACTTCCTTTGGCGCTCACCACCACATCTCGTGGTGCCAAGGTTTTTAACTGCTCACTGTTACTTTGCAATGAGATCACGTCCTGTTCATCGTCATATATCGCAAAATAGGCCTGCGCGTTGGCCAACACCTGCTTCGGAGGGCGTGATAAACCTGCCAACAACGCCGCAGGAGTCTCTACTGCTGTAGGAGCAAGGTTGGGAAAGCGCATCTCAATACAACCATCATGGTGGCGCCATACCGTTAAATCACCGACCTGCTGAGTGGTAAAGCGTATGGTCTGATGACACTGAAAGTATTCAAATAGCACGAAGGCCGAGGCTAAAGTTGCATGACCGCAAAAGTCAATTTCCATCAGCGGTGAAAACCAGCGTATGGCATAGCCACCACTTGGGTGAGCAATGATAAATGCGGTTTCCGAGAGGTTGTTTTCACTGGCAATTTGTTGCATGAGTGCATCGGGTAATGGTGAATCAAGCACCACCACCGCCGCAGAGTTCCCGCTAAACTGCTCACGAGTGAAGGCGTCAATAATGTACATGCAAAGCTGCATAGGCTAAATCACCCAGTTAAAATCGCTGCGTTTAGAGTAATCAGTATATTCAGTGAAGGCAAGCTTAGGTCTGAAGTGCGCGCTTTGCAGCGGAGCTTACTTAGATAGAAAGTGAGTTATAAAGGGGCGATACAGCGAACAGGCTTTGAGTGCTCCGTACAAGTTCATTTGCTGCATAAAAAGGGAACTTAACTGTGATATAGCTTAATCTCAATGATGATGAGGCTGTCGGTGATAGCGATTTGAACGTAAAACTCATCAAATTCGTTACTGACGATATTATGCTGAAGTGGCGCATCAGCGAGACGCAGTTTACTGTTTTGCAGCGATTGCGTGAGCAGTTTTAACTCGTGCTCATCAAGAGCAACTTTTGCAAGCAGTAACACAGAAGCGTTCAATTGATTTGCAGCGGTGTCCATGTGCGGGCCGAGAACCATCAATGCCTGTTTGCCATAATGCTCACATGACCAATGCTTCACTGAAAATAAATTGCCATTAGCCAACACCCCTTTTACTTCGTTGCTCGACTCCAGCCATTGCTGAACGCTAATCGCTGGATTAGCGGCATACAGTTGTTTTTGGTTCTCTTTTTGCTCGTAAACGCATTCGTTGGCGGCGCATCCGACGCTGAATACCCCAAGGACTAGTGTGACAAGTAATGAGTATATGCGAGTAAGGGGGTGGGGGGGGTTGGCGATTATCATGGGTGCACATTCTCTAAGTGGTAAGCTGCATCTTTCAGTGGCGTAAGAATTTTAGACACTCATGACTCCTTATCCGTAGTTTCAAACTGCTGTGGTCGAGTTAGGTTCGCGACTCAATTTAAAAGATACGTTCCCGAATTCAACTCTGAAGTGCGACACTCTTTCCAAAATTAAGCAGCCTCCGTCGTTTCTTTAAATACCACAGCTGGCTGCTTAAAACTCAAACACTTTCTTGGTCGATAATTTATCCGCGACATCGCGAAATCAACATCTGTATCACTTACTTCTCTCAGGTCGGTGCCTTTCTTTATATATTGTCGTAGCAGACCATTTGCATTTTCGTTTGCCCCACGCTCCCAAGAGCAATAGGGGTGTGCAAAGTAAAACCCTGTTTTCAAAGTCGCCGAAATGAGCTCATGAGCTGCAAACTCTCTTCCATTATCTGCTGTGATTGTATGCACGTGATTTTTATACGGCGCAAGCAGCTCTATGGTTGCCTGCGCAACATCCTCTGCTGATTTTGATGCGGCTTTTTTAACAAGGTAAAAACGTGTTTTTCGCTCTAAAACGGTGACCAATGCACCCGTTCCTTGTTTCCCCAGTACCGTGTCAATTTCCCAGTCTCCAAGGCGTGTTCGGCCCTCAACAATTTCTGGCCGTTCATCAATCGGAGTCGCATTCAAAATCGCTGGACCCTTGTCCTTTCTCCCTCGCCTATATCGCTTATATCCTTGACGCAAATGCTGATATAGCTTGCCACCACCACGTTTATCCTGTGCAATATAGCGATAAATCCACTCGTGACTGACAGGCTGTTCCACGCTCGTCAAAACGACTGAAATTTGCTCTGGGCTCCAATCTGCTTGCAGCAATATTCGGATAAATCTGATACGTTTTTGGGGAATACGGTATTTCTGTGCTGCTTTACGCTTCCCCATAGCCATTAAATGCGCCGAATCAGGGCAATAGGCTTCTTTCACTTTATGCCTATTTAACTCTCGATAAACGGTGGAGCGATGGCATTTTACTTTTTTGGCGATCTCATTAGCATAGAACCCCTCTTCCAATAATATGGAAATCTGGTATCTTCTGCCCTCGGTCAGCTGCTGATATCTCATGGTAGTACTGCTTGTTTCTTTGGCGAGAAGAGCGTACCACTTTCAGCAGTTGGCTTCCTCTTCTACGCGATCCCATGAGTGTCGCACTTATTATCTGAAATCAGGTGTTAATACACAAATAGTGTCTACTTGGAATTTAAAGGGGTTAGCTATTACTTCGTATTCACAAATAGTTGGGCAAGCAAGATGATTTGTTTTTGTGCTATTAGTAGAGCGAGAATCTGTGCGTATTAAGTGAAGGCAGGTATATTACCATATTCTCAATATACCCACCTATAGATGGCTGCCGTATCAACTAATCAAATCGAGCAATTTCCTCAAAGGTAAGTCCTTTAAAGTTATGGGCCTGCACTGCACAAAATAGATTAGACATTATATCCTTATCATCTAAACGAGAGTCGAGTATATAAGTGCCCTCGAAACGGTCTTCTGGTATTTTGAAAATGCAGCTACGTTTAGGCAACTTATCTTGTACAAATACAGCTTTTTGCAAGCCAATGTTTAGCCCAGGAACCATGAAAGCGCTTTTTTCGATGTCTAAAATCCCTGCCTCTTGTCGTGTTACATTATAGTAATACCAAGTATCGTTACCGACAAAGAATGGTAACAACTCACCAGAAGCTTCCAATAACTGTGCGAGTTCATTTGCAACTGAATCTTGAATCGCCAGACCAAGCAGGTTTATTGCGGTAAAGTCACCCAATGGAGTGTCGGTTTCTTGATTATAATGTGCGTTAAAGTTTAGCAAGGTTGACTCTTTGGATTGACAATTAGGCTTCCATAAATCAGGCTCACAAAGGGACTCATCATCAGGAAAAATTGTTCTGTAATTATTCACGTCAGGCGTGATTTTATATATTACTTTGCTCATTAGTATCCGTATTTTCCTTCTTGTAAAGCTTTAGCGATGGCATGTAAAATTTGAACGCATTCATCACGTGTATTTGCCAATGATAACTGGTTCGTTATATTCAGGTAATACTGCACTGTATGAATTTTTGCATGATTTGACGCATCAGGCATCTGTGGATGAGGTATGTAGTTTTCATTTTTTGGCAAATAAACGCCGTTAGCAGGGTCATCTATTCGTATTTTAAACTTTGCTAGAATTTTTCTAGCAGCGCTAGCTAATTCATGAGTTCCTGAAACAATTGCATGAGTAGCCGTGTTCGGTGGCTTTTTACCTGAACCGGTAGCGGCCATGTAACGCGTCATTCTATTTGGTCTGTGTTTTTCCGTTAGAAGCATGTCCTTTGTCATAGTGCGAGCTTGTGAAGCATATTTTGAGTATGCCATAAGGCCGAATTTTATACTTCTAGTGGCTATTTGATTGTAGAGACGTGCAGCATGCTGAGCTATCTCTATTTCTGAAAGTTGGCGCTCTGTCTCTTTTAAGGTTTGGTCGAGAACGTCTGATATTAGTTTTTCCGAATCTGGGAAGCGATAAACTGCACCTGATTCTCTAATAGTTTGACGAATTCCTAATAGTAAATCAGCTGGTTCAATTTGAATCGCATGGACTGCTTTTTGGGTATCCATTTGAGCCATATAACATCCTTATTGCTAATGTTCAAAGGATGCATTTTGTATTATGTTGGCGACAAATTCAACAGATTAGTAGTAAGTTTGGATTGTCTAGTATCTAATGTTCAGAATCATTAATAGCTATCCAAGCGCGTTCGTTAGTAAATCATTACCAGCTTGTGTATGTGAAATCCTCACATGGAGTGCTTGCGGTGGCAGGGTTCAGTGTTGGTGAAAAACTGGCTTGGGGTAAACATATCTATATTGAGGATTTGGTGACTAATGCGAAGTATCGCTCGCGTGGTGTAGGACAATTCTTACTGGATTGGTTTAAAACTTATGCGCGGGCTAATAATTGTGAGCAAATTCACTTAGACTCGGGCGTTCAACGCTTTGCTGCACATCGATTCTATTTGCGTGAGGGTTTTAACATCGCCAGCCATCATTTCTCAATGGTGGATGTATAGCAAGGGTAAGTGGGCTTATCGCCTAGCTTGGATAGGGCTGCACCTAGTTTTCTAGATGCAGCGGCGTCATCACTGTTACGGCTTAGTGCATATTCGCATCGTATTTTTGTGCCAAATCGTGTTTTTGTTTATCACTTAAGGCACGCCCAGCTAATTGAAATACCTCTTGTTCTTCTTCATCTAGGTGATGGTGCACTTTATGGTGTAACTTCTTCGCCGTTGCCAGCCAAGCAGGTGAACTCATATCGGTGCTTTCAAGCTCTTCGATCAATTCGTCAATATCATGATGTTCGGCAATGCTGTGACGCGCTTTTTCTTGAGTTAGGTCTTTAAAAATAAGTGGGTCATAGAAGTAACGCTCCTCAAATTTGGCATGCTCTTGCAGCTCATGTTTGAGTTTTTCCAACAGGCCATGGCGTGTTTTAGTGTCACCACTGGTCTCGATCAATTTATCAATGAGCTCACGTTGGGTGTCATGGTCATGACGTAGTGCTTCAAATATGGTCATAGTGTCTCCTTTTTACTTTGCTACCAACTACACAGAGCAAGTCAAATGCCACATTTCAAGTCCATGATTAGTAAATATTTTTTATTTTAAAGAAGTGAGGCAATGTAGCTTTTACAAGTAAAAATGGAAAATTCACCACACCAAGCATCCATTTAGGCACGCGGGCGGAAGTCATACAACAGAACGTTAATTGTTAAGATGAAAAAGCCTGCGTGATGCAGGCTTCTCAAGGAGTACAGCTTAGTCCGCTTTGTTGGCGTCTTTAACTGCTTTTAATTTACTGGCGTGGTCAATTTTGTAATCAGGCATGTCTTTGTTGCCTTCCATCAGGTAATTATCCATCCAGCGCATTAAGCGCAGACTGTAATCATACTGGGCAGCGACACGGCGGTTACCATGACCTTCACCAGGGTAGTACACTAAACGAACGTCTTTCCCTTGCACCTTCATGTAGCGATATAGCTCCATTGATTGCGCTGGGTGTACACGGGGATCGTCTTTACCATGCATAATCAATAGCGGTGTTTTAGACTGACCCGCCCAGTAAATTGGGCTACGTTCCAAGTACCACTGCCATTTTTCCCATGGGTAAGAGCGTGCGTGTACTAAGTACATTTCGTTGGAAATGTCGGTAGTACCGAACTTAGAAAGCTGGTTGGTCACGCCAACAAACATCACACTGGCTGCGAAATGCTCGGTTAATTTAGTGGCGCCCCAGGCTGATGCATAACCACCGTAAGAGCCGCCGGTAATACCAACACGGTCGCTATCGACTAAGCCCATTTTTACCAAGTATTGCTTCATATCGACAAGATCGTCGAACTCTTTGCCAGCGTAGTCATTTTGGCCCAGCTTAGAGTATGCAACTCCTTTACCGGTAGAACCGCGATAGTTCGGATAAAAGACCGCATACCCGCGCGCCGCGCCCATTTGTCCCGGATCAGAATAACTGGTTACCCAGCCGTTCTTGTCGTGACTTTCTGGACCGCCATGCACGGCCATAATCAGTGGGTAACGCTGACCTTCTTGATAATCCAATGGATATACCAAGACGCCGCCAATCTCTACACCATCGCGTGCTTCAAAGCTAAGCGCTTGCTGTTTGGCAAAACGTTTATCGTTGAGCCATGGGTTTGAATCGCTTAGGCGCGTTGCCTCATCACCACGGATCATAAATACTTCGTTCGGGTGCTTGGCGGTGTTAGCGCGTAGCGCGATAGTTTTATCCGAGTCAGACACGCTCAAACGACTGGCAATAAACTCGCCTTGCTCAATCAAGGTGTCATAGTCCTCATCGCCTACCTCAATTTGCCCAACAAAGGTCTCGGGGCTTACAGCGGCAATAAAGTTAAGGGTGTTTTCGGTGTTGGCCCATTCAATGTCGGCAATGTGGCCCATAAAGTCAGGTAACCACTCTTTAATCTCGCCACTTTGCGTATCGGCTAGATATAAACGGCCGGTGGCAGGGTCGTGTTTATCTTCGGCGCCTAAGATAGCCACATAACGGCCATCATGAGAAAGTTCGGCATCGCCTAATTTCCCTTCCGTTTTAAACGACAGCGTAACGGCCTTGCTTTGGACATCAAACAAGTGCCACTGCGACTTCATGTATTTATCATCAATCAATGCAGTCGGCTGAGTTTTGACTAATAATTTGCTGCCATCGTCAGCATAGTTCATGTCGCTAACATAGCCATCAATGTCAATCGCTTCAGGGTCTAGCGGCTTGTCAGCTTTGGCTAGATCAATTAAATGCAGTTGCTTGTTTTTCAGCCCTTGCTCATACACTTCGGCCATAAAGCCTAATTTTTTTAGCTCTTTTTCCGACTTATCTTTGCTTGGCATGGCCAGGATTGCGACTTGCTTACCTGTTGGGCTAAGCTCGTAGCTGGAGATTGAGCGGCCTTTGAGGGCAAACACTTGCTGAGCTTGACCACCGTCTACCGGAATGTGGTACAAGGCGGTGTGCTTGTCTTCGCCTAACTTGGCGAGGAAATAGATGTCTTGACCGTCTGCTGACCAGCTAATGCTTTTAATATTTACCTTGCCGGTGATAAAAGGGCGCTCTACGCCTTCGTCATCAACCACGTAGAGTTCACTGTAGTTGTAGCCATTTTTATCAACGTACAGCTCGCGTGGTAAAGAGCGCGTAAAGGCAACCTGCTCGCCATCTGGACTGATAGCGGTTTGGATCACACTTTTAACTTTCGGAATATCTTCAACGGTAATGGTATCACTGGCCTGGGCCGATAGGCTGGTGCCCATGGCTGTTGCCAGCGCTAACGCTGTTGTCAGTAGTTTCATGTTAGTCCTTCACTTGTTATTAGCCTTGGCTATTGTACAAAAGCAACAAGTGAAAGCCAGTGTTTGCGCCCAAGGTCACACTGGCTGCGATAAAAGGGCCCCATGTTGGAGCCCCTAAGGTTGGGATTGGGTTTACTATCTATGCAATGGCTAAAAACATTAGCGAGTACGTTTGCGCACTCTCTTTATTAGCTGCCACTAAGACGCGCTAAACAGCTAATAATTCCGTGTTTTACATACTATTACCCAAGTTGACAGAAAGTTACATTTTGCCTTTAGAATGTGTAGCGTAGGCCCGTGTAAAAACGCCGACCATTTTCGTAGATGCCGGTGGGCGCCAAGTGACTACGCTCATACAGGTAGGTGATTTCATTATTGAGATTGATCACATCTAGGTTCAGTTGTAATTGCTCGGTAAGGTTGACGCGAACGCTGGCGTCAAGTTGGCCATAGTTGTCCATGAAGGTTTCGCCTACGCCGGTGGCATAGCGGGTCCGGTAGTTGTAAGCCAAGCGAACATCAAACAATGGCTGCTGATAATAAACAGAAAAATTCACCGAATGCTTGGACGTCCCGGGGATGGCATTGAGTGTCCCCGCAGAGTGAGCTTCCCGAGAGCCTTGTACATAAGTGTAATTGGCCAGCACCCCAAAGCCATACCAAAACTCATGCTGTAATGCGAGTTCTGCACCGGTTATGGTGCCGCCCGCACCGTTGGTGGGCCTATCTATGGTCATCAAAATGCCCTCATGCTCCTCCTGTCGGCGCTCGAATTCAATAAACGAAGCAATATCTTTCATAAATACGGTGCCAGAGAGCAAACCTATATCATTAAAATACCACTCTAAGGCGGCATCAAATTGATTGGCGCGATAAGGGTCAAGTTGTGGATTGCCGCCTTGGCCTTGCGCTTGGGTGACGTTGTAGTTGGTTGAGGGCATAAGGTGATGATACTGCGGGCGAGACATCACCCGCGCCGCACCAAGGCGTAGCAGTAAGTTGTCATTTAAGTGGCTACTGAGGTTTAAGCTAGGTAAAAAATCCCAGTAGCGGCGTCGGCTTTGTTGCCATTGCCCGAGTTGTACAGTACTGGCGTTTGCCACTGAATGGGTTCGGCCCGAATGGGTTCGGCCCGAATGGGTTCGGCCTGACTGGGTTCGGCCTGACTGGGTTCGGCCTGACTGGGTTCGGCCCGAGTGGGTTCGGCCCGAGTGGACTGGGCCGGCATAGGCCTCGGCTTGCTGCTCGGTGGCCACCAAGCGCACCCCCAGGTTCCCTTGCCAAGTGTCAGCCCCAACCTGAAGCTGGGTATAACCGGCCAATAAACGCTCGTTAATTTCAAAGCGGCTGGGCCGCTCTTCGTACTGATGAAAGTCAATACTACGATATTGCCTTGCCAGCGCTTGGGTATCGGCATAGGCGTAACGTTTCAAAGTATCGCTGCTGCCAATATGGCGTAAATAGTGCTCAGGGAAGGGCGCTGAAAATTGACTTAGACGCCAGCCCAAATCTCCGGCTAAACCAGTGTAGTCGCCGCCAATAGGGCCTTCATCTAGGTCTGCTTCTGGCGATTTATACACTTCCAGCCCAGAAACAATCTCTGAGGGCAGCATGGTGTAATTAAAGCCGCGACTGGGTGCTGAGTTGGTCCACCAATCGGCGGAGCCCACCGCTTGGCCGTTGAGCAACGTCCGGTTTTGGCTTTCTGGTGTACCGCGAATACTGACACGCTCGCCCTCACCGTAACTGCGAGTGATGGATACGCCAGTAATACGCTGCAGCGACTCGGCAACATTTTGGTCCGGAAATTTGCCAATATCTTCTGCGGTAACGGCATCGACGACCGCATTGGCATAGCGTTTGGTATTCATCGAACGCGCTACGCTGGAGCGAATACCACGCACTTGAATAACTTCCATATCGCTGCTGGTGGCCTGCGGCTGTTGCGCTTGCACCGGTTTGCTAAACGACCCCGCAATGCAAGCAAGGCCTATGGCCCAAGCGACGGGTGTGAGTTGATAACTCATAAACTTTCCCCTTGGTGTTGTTGTGCTCCCTTGTGCTCGGCCTGTGGCGGCACACTGCCTGAAGGAGCGCATTTAGTTATTATTTGACTGCTACAAACACGACAAATGACAGCATTGTCATTTATCTACTATCAACCTAGGTCGAGTACGCATTTTGAGTCTTGAATCACTATGAAAAGTTATGAATTACCGGACTTTATTTTTTATCTATATGATTATTAATTGTTTTTAGTTGAAGCTTATTTTGTGGTCGGGTAAATAAATTAAGTTTACTTATTCGTGATTTGAGCGTTTTTTCGTATCTAGCTGCGAACAAAGGCTGAATTCAATGGTTAGAGTGGAAAATCAAGCTGTTATACGTAATACTGGATAAGCAGTTACATAATACGTTTTTCTGTTTAAGACTAAATACAGCTAAGGATTAGTGTGAGTTCACTGGCTCGACTACATCAGATCACCTCAGATCAACATCTCAGCTTTCACGAAAAAGTGCATCATTTAATGCGCTTTGGCCTTGATGAATTTGCACTAGACATAGCCATTGTCAGTCGTATTGAAGGGCAAGATTATGTAGTCGAGCATGTTATCACTCCTGATGACTCCCTGACTGTAGGAACACACTTTAACCTTGGTGAAACGTACTGCACGCATACACTGCATGCCAAGTCCGCTTTGGCGTTTGAGCACGCAGGAAATAGCGATATTGCGACTCACCCTTGTTACATCAACTTCCAACTGGAAAGTTACATTGGTGCGCCTATCGAGGTGGCCGGTCGAGTCTATGGCACCATTAACTTTTCCTCGCCGAATATACACCACCAAGCGTTCACCCGTGAGCAACTTGATTATGTGACCTTACTCGGGCAGTGGATAGGCATTGAGATAGCTAGGTACCAAGACATTCAAGCACTTAGACTGCAACATCAATCCCTTAAAGCCATGAGTGAGCTGGCGCTAATCGGTGCTTGGGAAGTCGACTTAGTGCGCGATAGCTTATATTGGTCAAAACAAACCAAGGCCATTCATGGTGTCGCGGATGATTTTCAACCGACCTTAAGTGAAGCGCTATCATTCTACGTGCCAACTGAGCGGGACAAGGTTGAACAGCACATCAATCATGCAATTGCTGAGCACCAACCTTGGAGCTGTGAAGTTGCGTTGACTGCCCGAGATGGCCAACAAAAATGGGTGGCGATTAAGGGCAAACCAGAGTGTGAACAGGGTCAATGCGTGCGTATAAATGGTGCGATTCAAGATATCACAGATATTGTCAACACACGCCAAGCCCTCGCGCAACAACGTGAACAAGCTGAGCACCTCTTAAACACCCGTAGTGCTTTTTTAGCAAAAATTAGTCATGAACTGCGAACTCCTATCAATGGTATTAACGGTATGTTGCTTGCTTTGCAAGGAGAAGAGGACTTAGACGTTATTTCCCAACGTGTTGAACTCGCGCTTAGTAGTTCTGAAACGTTAGTGCGTTTGGTTAATGACGTACTCGATTACTCAAAAATAGACGCTGGACAGATGCAGCTTGATGAGCAAAATCTCAACGTAAGTCTTATGCTCAACGACGTCATTTCCATATATCAGCCCTTGTGTGCACAAAAAGGCATCGTTCTAAAGCACTACTTCGAAGTTGATAATAATGTTTGGGTAAAAGCAGATGGTACTCGTATAAAGCAAATTTTAGTTAACCTTCTTAGTAACGCCCTCAAGTTCACGGCAAAAGGTTGTATCACTCTTAATGTGGTTTTGAGAAAAGTTGAACGCTGTTATGAATTACAGGCCCGAGTGATAGACACAGGCGTAGGTATGGATAAGCAAGTACTAGACGCTTTGTTTACTCCTTTCACGCAAGGTGGAAGTCATATCGCCCGAGAATATGGAGGTACAGGCTTGGGTCTGTCCATCGTTTACGAGTTATGCAAACTGATGGGGGGACGTGTGGGTGTGAGTAGTAAGGTGAGCCAAGGAAGTGTCTTTACATTTTCGGTTAATCTAGCTCCGGGTCAACCGATAAAAGCGCAACTAAAAAACGTTCCTAATACTCAAGGTATCAATAAGAATTTGCGAATTCTTGTTGTGGATGATAACCATATGAATCGAGTGGTTATGAAAGCCTTGCTGGAGAAGCTAGGCTTAGAGGCTGAATATGCCGAACATGGCGAGCAAGCGGTGGAGTTGGTGGGTAACACGCAGGACGGTTATGACGTGGTCTTTATGGACTGCGTGATGCCAATACTAGATGGTTTCGGCGCAACAGAGAAAATACGCTCGCTCAAAAGTATTAGGCAACCACATATTATTGCCCTTACCGCCAATACTTCCGAGCTCGATAAAAAGCGTTGCTTAGAAGCCGGAATGAATAGCTTTATTGCGAAACCGGTTGGTTTTAGTCAGCTTAGTGAGGTACTAAGAGGGCGTTAACGGCCCTGATACAAGCTATCTAAGCCGGGAATATTACGCTCCCAACGTGGCACCCCTTCACCAATGTAATGGCGCACAGCATCAAGGAAAAGCCGTGTTCGCACCGGTAAATCACGGTGTGGGTACAAGGCGTACATGGCACTGTAATCGGGTAGAGTAATATGGGGCAGCAACGGCACCAATTTACCGCTTTTAATCTCGTCGTTAATTAAAAAAGCAGGCGCTAACACGTAGGCCGTATGCGAGAGCACTTTGTCCAGCAATACTTCGCCATCATTGGCGCTGTAGACCGCATTGATCCCTTGTTCACACTGCTCACCCTGATCATTGATGTAGCCAATAGTATCGACGCGCTTGTGCGCGCTATGATAAGTGGCCGCAGGCAGTTTACCCAACTCCTCCATACTTTGCGGCTCGCCATAGGCATTGACAAACTGCGGAGTAGCCAGCAGTAGCACGCGGTTACGAGCCAGCTTTCGTGCAATCAAAGATGAATCGCGGGGCTCACCTACGCGAAAGGCCAAATCAAAGCCTTCAGAAACCATGTCCACTAGGCGATCGTCCAAACGCATATCAATGCTCACCTGCGGAAAGCGCTTTTGAAAATCATTGATCACCGGCTGTATGTAGCGCCGGCCCAAAATAGTGGAGGTAGTGATACGCAGCAAACCGCGTGGCTCTTGGTGGTAGTTTTCCGCCAATTGCACGGTGTCATTGAGCAGCAAGCGCAGTTCTTTGGCTTTTTTCACCATTTCTGCGCCCGCTGCCGTAAGCGAAAATGAACGAGTGGTTCTATTGAGCAATCGCACACCGAGCTCATCTTCGAGCTTACTAATTTGCTTTGAGATCACCGAGCGATCGATATTGCGCATCTCGGCGGCTTTAGAAAAAGAGCCTTGCTCAACCACTTCGAGCAGCATAATTAAACGGCTTGTGGTATCCATAGTGCGGCCTGCATGACAGTGCGATGATTTATTGGTGCCATTCTGGCATTAATGTTTTTATAAAACCACTATTTTTATCATCAATCGCTTTCCTTAGGATCGACAGTACTTTCGAACAAGGAGATAAACTATGCGATTGGCGCAAACAACAGCGGTACTATTAAGTGCTGCATTGATACTAGCAGGCTGCTCGGAGCAAGCCAGCCAGCAAGCAACCCCTCAAGGGCCAATGATGACCATCGATGTGGCCAGCGTGCAAATGCAACCCGCGCAGCGTTGGCACAGTTTCACTACGCGGTTGGAGGCGCCAAGCAAAGTGGCGCTGAAAAGCCGGGTATCTGGGCAAATTACGCAAACCTTTTTTAGTGAGGGTGAGCAGGTACAGAAAGGTCAGCCGTTATTTCAAATTGACCCACGTCCTTTTGCCGCTCAAGTGGACCGTTTAAAAGCGCAATTGATCAGCAACTCAGCAGCATTGGCACAGGCCGAGCGTGAGGCGCAGCGGGCGCAGCGTCTACTGGCGAAAAATGCCATGTCCACGGAACAAGCAGGGCAGCGCGATGCGATTTTAAAGCAGCGCCAAGCCGAGCGCAGTGCCCTTAAAGCTGAGCTGCAAGCCGCCGAACTCGATTTAGCGTTTGCGACCATACGCTCGCCGATTAATGGCGTTATCTCCCGTGCCGAAATCACAGCCGGCAACCACATCACCGCAGGGCAAGATGTGTTAACGCGTATTGTCTCTAACGACCGTGTTTACGCTTACTTTAATGTTGACGAGCGCACTTGGTATCAAGATTTTGCCGGTATTAATGCGCAATCTCAGGCGCGCGTTATTCTACAAAACTTGCGTAAAAGTGCAGAGGGCGAGGCTATCACCGGGCGCATTGATTTTATCGACAATGAAATTAATGCCAGAACCGGGACCTTGCGCATCCGTGCGGTATTTGACGCTGTCGCTCATCAGTTAAAGCCCGGTGCTTTTGCGCGCATTAATTTAGCGGCACAAGGGGCCAGCCCAACAGCCATTGTTCCGGAGCGTGCCATTGGCACCGATTTGAAAAACCGTTTTGTGCTGACCGTTGATGGTGATAACACCTTGCAATACCGCCGAGTGCAGCTCGGTGAGCGTTATGGTGAGTTTCGCGCTATTCAATCAGGACTTGAACCGGGTGAATTGGTGGTTGCCAATGGTCCTGCGCGTGTCGGCCCTGGTATGACGGTGTCGGTGAACGAAATCCCGCTTAACTTTAGCGACACGCGCTTTGTTATGGCACCGGCGCAGGACGCTGATAATGCATTAAGCGCAGCGCGTTAGGGGAGCGTATGAATTTTTCACACTTTTTTATAAACCGGCCGATTTTTGCGGCCATGTTGTCTTTGGTGTTTGTGATCGCTGGGGCTATTTCATTATTCCAGTTACCGGTCAGTGAATACCCTGAGGTAGTGCCGCCTACGGTGGTGGTCAATGCCACTTACCCCGGTGCTAACCCTAAGGTGATCGCTGAAACTGTTGCCACGCCACTAGAACAGGAAATAAATGGCCTTGAGAACATGTTGTACATGTCTTCTCAAGCCACCAGTGATGGCCGCCTTACCCTGACGGTGACATTTGCCTTGGGAACAGACCTAGATCGCGCTCAGGTACAGGTCCAAAACCGAGTGAATAGCGCTTTACCGCGATTGCCGCAAGAAGTGCAGCGCTTAGGTGTGGTGGCGCAAAAGTCCTCGCCGAATTTGGCTATGGTGGTTCACCTCTATTCTCCTGAAAAGACTCACGATACCTCGTATATGTCGAACTATGCCGATTTGTATATCAAGGATGAGTTGGCACGTCTGAGCAGTGTTGGCGATGTGCAGATGTTTGGCGGCGGTAAATACGCTATGCGCGTGTGGCTCAACCCCAGTGCGCTGGCCGAGCGTCAGCTCACGGCAATGGATGTAGTTGCGGCGCTGCGTGAGCAAAACCAGCAAGTCGCAGCGGGCAGTCTGGGCGCTCAGCCTTCACCAACAAGCAGTCAGTTTCAAGTGCTGTTAAACGTCAAAGGGCGGTTATCCAGCGTTGACGAATTTGAGCAAGTGGTGGTGCGTGTTGATGATAACGGCGCAATTACCCGCTTAGCTGATGTTGCTCGTATCGAGTTAGGGCAAGACAATTACGCTCTGCGGGCGATGCTAGACGGGCAACCGGCGTTAGCCATTCCGATTTTTCAGCGTCCGGGTTCGAACGCCATTGAACTTTCCGATAATGTTCGTGCAACCATGGCGCGCCTGTCACAAGACTTTCCTGCTGGCGTCGAATACGATATTGCCTACGACCCTACCGTGTTTGTGCGCGGCTCGATTGATGCGGTGATCAAAACCTTGCTTGAGGCGATTCTGCTGGTTGTGGTGGTGGTGATCTTATTCCTGCAAACCTGGCGTGCATCCATTATTCCGCTTATTGCGGTGCCGGTCTCGCTCATTGGTACTTTCGCGGTGATGCAGTGGCTCGGTGTATCGATTAACACCTTGTCGTTATTTGGGCTGGTACTGGCCATCGGCATTGTTGTCGATGATGCCATTGTGGTGGTCGAAAATGTCGAGCGTAATATTGAAAATGGCCATAGCCCATTGGCGGCCACGCGCATTGCCATGACCGAGGTCACCGGGCCCATTATCGCCATTGCCTTGGTGTTATGTGCGGTATTTATTCCCACGGCGTTTATCACCGGGCTATCGGGTCAGTTTTATAAGCAGTTCGCGTTGACCATTACTATCTCCACGCTTATCTCGGCGTTTAATTCCTTAACCTTATCGCCAGCGTTGTCTGCTTTATTGCTTAAGCCCCATGATGCCAAGCCTGATAAGCTAACACAGCTGTTGGAGCGGTTATTTGGAACTTGGCTATTTAAACCTTTTAATCGCCTCTTCGACAAAGGCGCCAACGGCTATGAGCGACTGGTGAAAAAGCTATTGCGCATGAGTGTGCTCGTCGGTGCCGTGTACGTGGTATTGGTGGGCTCCACCGTGGGGTTATTTCAACAGGTCCCGGGTGGGTTTATTCCGGCGCAAGATAAGCAATATTTGGTTGCGGTGGCGCAATTGCCCGATGCGGCCAGTTTAGAGCGTACCCACAAAGTGGTGCAGCAAATGGAGAAAATTGCGCTGCAAGTTCCCGGTGTGGCTAATACCGTGTCTTTCCCTGGGTTATCGGTGAACGGGTTTACCAATAGCACCAACAGCGGCATTGTGTTCACGCCCCTTGATGACTTTGATAAGCGCAGCGATCCGAGCATGTCGGCGCACGCTATCGCAGCCCAGCTTAATCAGCGTTTTGCTGCTATTGATGAAGCCTATGTTGCAGTGTTTCCACCGCCGCCCATTCAAGGCCTAGGCACCACAGGTGGTTTTAAATTACAGCTTGAAGACAGAGCAAATAAAGGCTTTGAGGCGCTCTTTTTAGCGCTGCAAAAAGTCATCGCCGAGGCGCGCCAGCAACCGGAGTTAACGGGTTTATACTCCAGCTTCCGTATTCAAGTTCCGCAAATGAATATTGATATCGACCGCGAGCAAGCACTGCTGCAGGGGATCCCGCTTAATGAGGTGTTTGATGCGCTGCAAGTGTATTTGGGCTCACTGTATGTGAATGACTTTAATGTCTTTGGTCGCACCTATCAGGTGACAGCCCAAGCCGATGCTGATTATCGCCAGCAACGCGAGCAAATTGCCCAGCTTAAAGTGCGTAATCGCAGTGGCGACATGGTGCCCCTAGGCTCAGTATTAAAGGTCACGCCTACTACCGGTCCTGATCGTGTCATGCATTATAACGGCTATCCTAGTGCCGAGCTAAACGGCAGTCCGGCGCCGGGTTACAGCTCAGATCAAGCGAAGTTGGCCATTGAGCAGGTGCTCAGCGACACCTTGCCTAACGGTATCGCCTATGAGTGGACCGAAGTCACCTATCAGCAAATTCTTGCCGGTAATACCATGGTCTACGTATTCCCTTTAGTGGTGCTGTTGGTATTTATGGTGTTGGCAGCGCAGTACGAAAGTTTACGCTTGCCGCTGGCGATTATTATGATTGTACCGATGACGATTTTCTCGGCATTACTGGGAGTGTGGTTACTTGGTGGCGACAATAATATCTTCACGCAAATCGCCTTAATTGTGTTGGTGGCGTTGGCCTCTAAGAATGCCATTTTGATGGTGGAGTTTGCCCGCGATAGTCACAAACAAGGGCGCAGTCATTGGCAGGCCATTATTGAAGCATGCCGCTTGCGCTTACGCCCGATTCTTATGACCTCTATCGCCTTTACAGCAGGGGTTGTGCCTTTGGTACTGGCCTCTGGGGCCGGTGCAGAAATGCGCCATGCCATGGGGAATGCGGTGTTCTTTGGCATGATTGGCGTGACTGTATTTGGGCTACTATTTACGCCGGTATTTTACTATGTGGTGACCTTAGGGCAAAAAGGAGCGCATCATGAACACAACTAAAATGAGTATCATCGCCCTGAGTATCGCAGCCTTAGCAGGCTGCGCTGCTCCCGGCGAGCGTGTTATTGCTCAGGCGCAACAGGCAGACAAACAAACGCAGCAGCGCCTTGAGCGCAATCAGGTGCTGATGGCGCAGCGCAGTGCGGATGAAATCGGTTGGTGGCAGCAACTGCACAGTGATGAGCTAAACCAGCTGGTGGATAGCGTGTTGGTGCGCAACCAAGACTTACAAGCCGCCAGCGCACGTATTAAGGCGGCATTGGCCAATTTGGATGTCAGTGAGTTTGCCTACTGGCCCAATGGTGGCCTGAATGCTCAAGCGCAGCGTGGTAAGAACGTTCAAACTGCATATAGTGGCGTGCAGGAACAGGCCAGTGCGCGCGGTGTGCTCAATTGGCAGCTGGATTTATCAGGACGTCTGCGCGCGCTTGCCGATGCTGCCAGTGCCCGCACCCATGCCCAACTTGCGGCACATCAACAGCTCAGTAAAGAGCTGGTGGTTACCACGGTGCGCAGCTATATGCGTTGGCAAGGGTTTGCCCAACAACAGCAGCTGACCGAGCGGCAACTTGAGGCGTTATCGCAAAGTATGGATATACTGGCGGTACAAGTCGAAGAGGGCGTAGCGACCGAGTTTGAACTCAATCGCACCCGCTCACAGTACTTCCAGCTAAAACAACGCCTGCCACAGCTACAAGCCTTGATGCTGGCCGAGCGTGCCACCTTAGCGATGATTCTCGATAGCAGCGCGCAGCAGTTGCAGCTAACGGCGCTAAGCGAGGCGCAATATCAACAGTGGGCGCTCAACCTCGCCTTGTTAGACCCACAACAAGCGCTTATGCAACGCCCCGATGTACGCCGCAGTGTTGCCCAATTAACCGAACAGGCGGCGTTGAGCACCAGCGCTCAACGTGCGTTGTACCCCGATGTTAGCCTTAGTGCGTTTGCCGGTGTGTTGGGCGTAGGTGGCAGTCATTTTCAACAGACTCAGGGGCAGTGGCAGGTTACGCCGCAAGTGCAATGGTCGCTGTTTAGCTACCCCGAGCTATTGGCACAATTGCAGCAACAAAAAGCCTTATCGCAGGCGCAGTATCACAGCTATCGGCAAACCTTGAGTAATGTCATAGCCGGTGCGGAACTTTCGCTGCAAACCGTTTTCCAACAACAGCAAACATTGAACTTGGCGCAATCGCGCTTACAAGCGTCGCAACAGGCTTATGCACAAGCGCGTGCTGCATACGAGGAAGGGCAGTTGCCATACCTTGAGTTGTTGGACGCCCGTCAAGATGTTTTAATAGCACAGCAGGATACCCTGATCACGCGTGACACTTGGCTCAATGCCCAGGTTGGCGTATATTCCGAGCTCAGTGGACGGTGGAGTCGCGCACTGCACAAGGTGCCGGTCATCTAGGGGTTCTGCGCATGAACAGTATTTAAGAGGTGAGTCAGAGTTATGGCAGAGTCAGCACAGCAAATGACAACGATGGTGATCAATGAACCGTCGCCGCAATTTGCCCTTTGCATGAATAAGCAGAGCGTTCCCGTCGCTGATGACAATGAGTTGTTAGTGGCGATTGAATATGTGGCGTTAAACCACATCGACGCCAAGCTGGCAGCAGAAGGCTTTTGCCATTGGCAATATCCTCATGTGCTGGGCCTAGATGCGGTGGGAACGGTACTGAACGCGCCCACAGGCGTGTTTCCCGCCAAGGGCGCACGGGTGATGTTTAACGCCAGCCTCGGCTCGCAAGGCATGCTCAAAGAGTATGCCACCGTTCCTAACTATGCGGTATCGGAAGTGCCCGCTGAGGTACCGAGTGAGGTTGCGGCCACCTTGCCTAATGCTGGTATGACGGCCTTAGCAGCGCTCGACAAGCTGCAGCTTGAAGAAGGAGACAGTCTGCTGATTGACTCTGGCTGCGGGGCGGTGGCGCATTTTGCTATTCAGTATGCCAAGCTGCGCGGAGCTATGGTGTTCGTTTACAGTGAAGCAGGGGAGCATGAGCGGCTGAAAGCCTTGGGGGCCGACGTGGTATTTGATGCCAATTGCGAAGGGCTGGAGTGCAATATTAAACATGAGCTAGGTCCGGGCGGCTTTGATGCCATCCTTAACACCTGTGGTGGTGATTCATTCTTATGTGACCTAGAGCATTTGCGCTTTTGTGGCCGTATCGCCTGTTTAAATGGCTTTCCTAGTATTCCCCAAGAACTGTTATTCCGCCGCGCACCGAACATTTCTGTGGTGTCGCTCGGTGGTGCTTGGTTGGCGAACAGCTTATGCGCACAGCAAAAGCTTAGCTTTATGGGGCAACAGTTGATTGGAGACGTGCAATCGGGAGCGATTATTGCGCCGGATCTGGAAGTGATCCCATTTACCGAAGCGGCAGTGCGAGATGCGCTGACGACCTTATACAATCACAGTGCGCGATTGCGCCGAGTGGTCAAAATTCAGCCTTAATGCGGGTGTGGCACATTGTTTTATAAAAGGGCGCTTAGCGCCCTTTTTGCTGTTAGAAGAAATGCGTGTAAGAAACAGAGATAAAATCCAGGCCAGGATTCGGGCTTTTAAACCCCGCATTCGAATAATGCATATAGCGCACACCAATATCGGCATTTTCCATTTTATAAACCACCCCAACTCTGTCTTCAAATTGGTAGTGAGTGCTTACGTTTTTGCCAGCAAACTGGGTGTCGTCAAGTAGTGATACACCAATACCAAACTCCAGCACCAAGGGTCGTCCTTTGAATGTGGTCATCGGGTATTGAAACACCGGTGATAGTGCCACCACCACATTTTGATCGTGTTGATTGTCCTTGCCGTAACGCCAAAAATTGATGCTGCTCTCGAAGTACACATCAAACTGGGAGAATTGCTCGGGTAAATAGTCGTTGACGTAGTACTGATAGGCCAATTTTATGCCTTTAACATCACCTTCACCTTGAATGTAGTGACTGGCAACACCATGGCGAGGCCCTGCCTGAGCAGGCGTGATAACGAGCGAACTTAGCGCTAAGGTTAATGGGATGATTACTGCTTTCATACGTCTGTGTTTAGCTGCTAAAAAGTAGCGGTAATATCTATATCCACCCCTTTAGTTTCAATGCGCACCCGTGCACAACAACTGTGCCTTTATGGCACAAAAACCTTAATTAGCTGATTTTACTGGTGTTATTGATATGTGCATTTTTGGAACCAATGCTGTGCATTATTGTTTCTTACTTTGCGAAGGCCGCTGCGCTAGAATTTCACCATTCACAGCTCATTGGAATGCACTATGAAAGCATATCGTTATTTTTTATTACTCTTTTTTGCTGTTGCGTTTGGCTCAGCTCATGCTGCGCAAACCAATACGCCGTTTTCTCTGCTCAAGCAAGTGGGCGATAAGCTCTTTGTCGATATCGCCGCAGTCGATGCTCAAGGTGATGACAAAAAAGCCAAACTTAAAGAAGTCGTGAAAACACGGTTAATACCGCACATTGATACCAAGTTTGTGTCGTTTAAGTTATTGGGTAAACACGTGCGCGAGATTAATAAGGGGCAGGCGCTGGCGTTTATTGATGCGGTGGAGTCGTACTTAACGGTGACGTATGCCGATGCATTGATGAGTTATAAAGGCCAAGAAGTGCGTTTTATTAAACCTAACGGCCACGGTGACAATGGCTATGCCTCGGTAAAAACCGAAATTGTTGAGCCCGGTAAGCCAACCATAGATATTGTGTTTAAGCTGCGCCGCGATAAATCTGGCACCTGGCGTGTGTACGACCTCGTGGCTGAGGGCATCTCATTACTCAACGCGAAGCAAAAAGAGATCATTGCACGTATTAGCGAAGTGGGTATTGACCAGGTCAATCAAGAGCTCTCAGCGAAAAGTTAATCCCTTCCCTTTGGGGTGAGCGAGTAGCCTTTTACCCATGAGGCTCCCGATGAGGCGCTCACCCGCTTTTTATTATTAATGTAGTATTCCTTTACTACCCTTAGCGACTCAGCTTTGTTTACACTGGTCTAAGTACGTTAAACACGTGACTCTTAGCATTGAGGCGAGGTTGGTTATGCTGCCATGACGCTCAATCACCTCCTGATACAAGGTGGAAATAAATTCCGCTAAGGGCAGCTGCTCTTGGGCAGCAATGCGCTCCAAGGTATGCCAAATTTCATTTTCTAAAGCGAGGCTGGTGACTACACCTTGAATACGAATAGAGCGCTTTTTAACACTGTAGCGCTCAGGGGGAGTTGATGCATAGAGTTCACACATAGATTTCTCAGGGGTAAATAATGGCCAAAATGATTCATTCCATGATCCGCGTGAAAGACGCGCAACGTTCGATTCAATTTTACCACGATGTATTCGCATTGCAGGTGAAAAGAAGGGTCGATTTTGCTGATTTTTCACTTATCTATTTAGCTAATGAACACAGCAGCTTTGAACTAGAGCTGACCTGGAATCATCACAGTGATAGCGATTATGACCTAGGTAACGGCTATGGCCACCTCGCTTTTGCCGAGGAGCATCTCGAGTCGCTACACGGCAAAGCCATCGCCGCAGGCTATCAACCCAAAGAAATTAAGTCCTTTTACAATGGTGATGACTTAGTCGCTAAGTTTTTCTTTATCAAAGATCCCGACGGCTACGATATTGAAGTGATCGAACGCTCAGAGGTGTACAGGTAGGAACGAGCCAAGCAGAGACTTGGCAATAGAAAATATGAATAAAGGCCATGAGTATAAGCCGTGAGTGAACGAATAAACCTATTTGCTTTTGCCAATGCCTACCATTAATACCTTAAATCGATTAATTAAGGTTAAAATTAAAAATGAGAATCTTGACACTGGCTTGTTTTTTTCTAGCTTATTTATTCGACACATTATTTGTGTTGTTTATTTGGAAATGATAAGAATAGATATATAAGGATATAAACACATGAAAAATTTAGCTATATCTTTGGTGGTTGTTTAGCTATATCTTTGGTGGTTGTAGGATGTGTTGGACTCGCGAGGTGTCAAGCATCTCTAAAAGCCACGCATGAAAGGACAAGAGACAATGGAGATGGCTCAACTGATAAGACTACAGTTAGTGCTTGTGCAGCAACACACACGAGTCTATGTACGGGGCAAACCGATAAGTATAGCAGAAATGGTTGCTAGCGTAACAGGCTTTACATATTCAGATTGGCAGGGGCTAGATGTCGCAGAATATGAGATTCATATCAATCCCTCATTTGGTGCTACCGCGACAATCGATAGAAATGAAGCAACAGTAAAGGTATTTTCTAGTGGTCAGGAAATAAGCTCTCGTGCTTTCCCCGTAGTCAAAGTCGGGAATATCGCAAAATTTTTCAACCCTGAAAATATAAAGAATTGGTCATTGCAATTTGTAGATATCGCGGATAATGTCGAAATTGAATATGATACTACAGTAAAAAAATCGCCTTGCGACGCCGGTTAGTGTCCAGCAACAGGTAAAGGAACAAAGTGAAATCCTTGCAACTGTAACCTATTCGGTTCCAGGGAACACTGGGTGTTCAGCCGATCCGGATGATGATTTCCATGAAACAGGCCCTGACGCCTGTATCGGAATGTAGTTTCGATTAACAACAGTAAGGGGGATTTCTCCCCCCTTTTTATTCATACGAACACCTATGTATCGGTTAAAGTTTTTTCTTTACGTAGCTTTTGGTCTGCTAACTTCTTGCTCTTCTGTTATTAATATACCAGATAATAAGTCCATACATTTGGTTAATATGAATAGTTCGGCTTATTTTGTTCGTTCATATTACAGGCCAAGTGGAAAGAATATCTATATAAAAATGCTAGATGATTTTAATAGTACACATGTTTCATCTATAAGTTTTGGTGAACGTTCAATTTCATTCTATGCTTCTAATTCATTAATGAGTTGCTTTGATTCAAATAATGTGGATTTGATATATGATGAAAATTACTTTTATCATGGTTTCACTGAGTTTTTTCCAAGAATTGATTTCGAAGTTTACATTGTACCAGAAGTGGGTTTTGATGTTACAATAGAGCGTAAAATAAATTCTAATGAACCAATTGCAATTATAATGTCAATGCCTTTAAAGTATTGTGATCTACCATCAATATACGAAACGTTTGTTAAGGCTGTAAGAGTAATTGTTCATGAGCTTTTTCATGTTTATATTTTTGGAAATAAGTGGGTGGTTGATCATTATGATGAAGAGTTTCTTGCTTATACAATAGATTTTTGTAACGAATATCTTTCTTCTAATGTCAAAAATCTGGACTTCACATATAATTTCAATGAAAAAGAGTTTGAAATGCATTATTACAATAGGAATAGAGGTGATAGAGTTTCCTATTCGGCAAGTTTAGGATTCAAGAAATTTGCAATTGACAACCTATTAGATGCAACTAAAAAGTTTGAAGATAATAAAAGTGAAAAAAATAGATATTTCTTGGAGAAAACCTGTAGTCCTATTTTTGACTTTGTTAGTGGTTACAAGGATCAAGGGGTCAGAGTTGTTGAAGTTGCTGAGTTGCGCTAAATTTTTAGTGCAATTGGCTATTTCAGGGAGGAAAGGCCATGGCGCGTCGGCCGAGATTAAACTTACCCCATATTCCGCAACATGTTGTTCAGCGTGGAAATAACCGTCAAGTCACCTTCTTTACGGAACAGGATTACACCGTATACCTGGATCCCTGGATCCCTGGATCAAGGGGTCAGAGTTGTTGAAATTTGATTGTCGATTCAAAGAGTCAAAATTTATTGCGTGAATAAAAGTCAGTTAGCACTGTCAGCTTCTTCAACGGTCGGTATGTTCTAAGTTATATTGACTGAGAGTATTTCGTGGCGGCATATCAAGTCAGTAAGATAGATGGAAAGCTATATACTAAGTCATTGATTGCGCAGTTAATAAGAAGATTTAGTGAGAAATTCTGAATTTTAGGGGGGCACTAAAAAGTGCACAACAACCCTGATTCACTCATATTTTATTAGGAGTTTTAGATGAGGGTGAGTGAAATTTACTCCCTTTTACTCGTTTTTTTATTAGTGGCGACAACGAAAAGCTTTGCCAATAATAACGCAATACTGAAATTGCTAGACGAAGATGTGAAAGCGAAAATTGTACTTTTATCTGCCAAGATTACAAAGTGCAAACAGCAAGCTCAATCATCATCTTTGGTACTTGAAACAAACGTATTTAAAAAGTTTAAGGTCAACAGAGAAGATCTTTTAAAAGCACTCTACTACTTAAACATACGAAATAAAAACCTTTGTGAAGATGGCCTTCGAGAATCGCTTGCGTATGCTATTGGCCAATTAGCTTATACGCGCAACGAACTAGGGCTGGCTGTTTCAGATTATTCTAAAGCAAGCGCTGAGCTTTTATATGAATCTACAAACTTCTTAAAAGTGAGGGCTCACTATGAAAGTCAAAGCAAACCTTTTCGAGATGAATTAGAAAAGCAAATAGGTACCACCGTTTTTGATTTCAACTCTCTTTTAGAGACCCTGAATACAGATGAATGGTAATTCTTGGAAGCGTAATCTCACATTGCTGATATAAACAGCAGTAGAAAATTACTCTGCGTCACAAAGTGGTGAGTAAAAAGAGTTTTGTTTGGGTTAGCTAGATTTCCAAGGCCCCTAAGACTGTGTCGGCAATTCTATAGCCCTTTGTAATGGTCGCCATAGGTATCTATAACTAGTATGGGTCGAAATAGGCAGCCAATATCAATGTGATACCCAAACCTATCGTGGAAAAAAGATAAATACATGCCAGCACTTTATCTACAGTTCTAGCATATTTGGGAACAAGTCGACCATCAAACATAAATGTTGGGCCGCGCCAGCGCTTGAAGAAAATGGCCATGGCATAGCACGGAGCGCTAGCACCCACGCCTTTATCCCAGCTCGGTGGTGGCACCCCTTCAGACTCCATGCCTTTACTAATATGAGCGGCAGAGACCCGATGGAATAGTGCCGTTATTAACAAAAACAGCGGCATAAAAACTATAAAGAGTACGTTTATTAAGCCTTCTATATTTACTATCATCTCACACTCCTTGTGTTGTTAGTGGTGGGCTTTATTTCAGCCTAGTCATTGATGCTATAGACTCTTTTTCGGTGGCAGGACTACATTGGCGAAGATAAGTCCGGCGACCAGCGACATAAAAATCAAAAAGGTTTGTTGGCCGATGTGATCGGCATAGACGAAGTCCTGTCCTTCAATCAGAGAGTTCAAGCCAATATAGGTTTTTGATCCCGGCACCAGTACGATTAGCCCTTGCATAGCCACAATGGAAGCGGGGGCGTTGGCAATGCGATTAAACAGATTACTGAAAATGCCTACGGCTAGGGCGCCGACAAAGGTGCCGAGGGTGTAATCTAGGTAGGCGGCGGAGCCAATGCTGGCACCATAGGCAATAAACCCCGAGGCAATAGACCACAGTGCATGTTTTGTTTTGGTGCGAAAAATAACCACCAAAGATAAGCATAACAGTAAAATTGCGAGCCAGGCAGTCCATTTCGGCAGCGGTTGGGGGGCCACAAAGTCAGCCTGACCAAACAGCGCAAAGCCCAGGCCAATGCCGATAAAAGCACCAAAATACAGCTTAAACAGCAGCATGAAAGAGTCCATAACCCGTGCCGTGCCCGATACCAGATGCCGTGCCGCCAGCTCGGCGAGCCCGAGTGCCAGGGCGAGACCGGGAATAAACACAATAATGCTGGAGAGCACCACCAAGCGGATATTGATGTAAGGGTCGAGATAGACACTGACGGCGCACGCGATAAGCGCCGAGACTACCGCCACTAAAGGCTCTAGCATGTGAGCCACGCGCTTTGAGCGCCCGGACCATAATACAAACAGATACACCACCAAGGTCAGCAATGCTGACCACAGCACATCGTTCCAGCTTGTGCCCATCAGCATGGCAAAGGCACCGCCGGTCATGGCAAAGGCGCCTGCGGTGGTGAGTTTATTATAAGGCGCGGGCATCACGGCTATGTCGTCAAGGCGCTGATCGGCCTCACTAATGCTGAGCTCGCCATTAAGCAACAAGTTCACCACTTCATCGGTATTGGCGAGGGAGCCAAGGTCGTGATCGCCTGGGTCGACGCGGGCAACATGAGTGTATTCATTCTCATGGCCTTCTGTCCAAATCACAAAGGTCACCGAGGTGGGCGACATTACAAACGAGGATTTGAGTTCCAAGTAGGTCGCCACCTCCATCAAGTGCGCTTCTAGGCGGTAGGCTGGGGTGCCATACTTATGCAGCATTTTACCGAGCTTAACGATAAATTTACGCTTTTCTTTAAATTGGGCGTCTTCCACGCAGTAACCTCAAATCTTTAAAATAAAACAGCACCTTGCATCGCAGGCGCTCGCGCATTTTATTGATCTAAGGTTAACTGTCTACTGATTTCTATCAAGGTTTAAATGAATTTTTCGCTTCAATCCACTGCGCCATATATTGGGTGCTGCGCATGGTGTGATGTTTGAGCATTTGCCCGGTGAAGTTATTGCGGCGATGGCCAGCTAAATCGGAGCGTATCCCTTCAAGAGCTGTGATCAGTTGCTTACCGAGTGCCTCGCCGTTATAAAAGCGTTGCAGCAACTCATCGCCATGACGTTGTGCAGCAGTAAATTCACTGGGTTGTTGATAAAGCTTAACTGCGGCATCGGCAAATAGCTGCGCGTCATTGCAAATGGCGCCATTCCAAGGCAAATCCCCATGCATGCCCTCAGCGCCAATAGCGGTGGTAACCGAAGGCGTACGGGTGATCATGGCTTCGAGTAATTTGCCTTTAATGCCTGCACCAAAGCGCAGCGGCGCAAGACATACCCGTGCCGAGCTCATGGCCTGATGCGCATCTTCGGCCCAGCCCTTGATGATAAAGCCGGTTTTCGGGTTATGTAATGCAGTGGCCTTAGGCGGCGGGTATGAGCCGTAGATATGTAACTCAGCCTTAGGTAGCTGTTTGCGAATAAGAGGCCAAATCTGTTGTAAATACAGCACCGCATCCCAATTCGGCGCGTGACGAAAATTACCTATGGTCATAAAGTGTTGGCGCTGATCGAAACTCGGCCAATGCGAATGCAGCGCGGCGGTATCAACCATAAACGGCAAATGATGCACTAAAGCGTTATCAACCTTGAATACCTGCTCTAACAGCTGTATTTCGTAGCTGGAGATAATCAAGCTCAAATCGCAGCGCAAAATAGCGGCGATTTCTCTTTTTGCTAGATCACCGTGTAGGTCGTTATGACTAAACTCACGGCCCGCTTTGTGCGCCTCATGGCGAGCGCCGCGCAGGCATTGCAAGTCCTCGGTATCGAGCAGTTTCAGTGCCTCGGGGGCAAACTTATCCACGCGCCAGCCAAATTGCTCTTCCATCATAAACCGGTCGAACATAACAATATCCGGCTGCAACTCGCTGATATAGGCATCAAAGCTACTGCAATTAAGGGCGATATCGCGGCAGGTGATACCATATTCGGTTAAATCTTGCATGTGTTCGGAGCGTTGTGCAGGAGAGGCAAACTCCACCTGCCACCCTTGGCTGCGAAACAGCTTTAATAACGACATCATGTGGCTGCCCGCCGCCGATGAGTTCGGCTCTGGCCACACGTAGCCAATCACTAACACTTGGGTCATAGGCTTGACTCCCGAACTTGTAATTCAACATCTATCAAGGTGCGTACTGGGGCTTTATTACCCGCCATGATTTCTTTTAATACCGCTGTGGTGCGCCGCCCGATTTCTGCAGCGTCAATGCGCACTGAGCTCAGCGCTGGGGTCATCAACGCCGAATCATCCAAATCATCAAAGCCCACCACTTTAATGTCTTTCCCTGGGGTCAAACCAACCTCGCGCATAGCCTCAATAAAACCGTAGGCGATGACATCGGAAAAGCACACCACTGCTTGCACCGAGGGTGCCTGGCGGCGCAGTTTCTGAAAGGCTTGATGCCCGCCTTGGCGTGTCGTCGCAGAGTTAATGATGTGACTGTGTACAGCGTTGGGGTGCTCACTGAGCGCTTGTTCAAACCCCGCTAGACGCTCATGATAATCAGAAATATCACTATTGCCGCCGATAAATGCTAGCTCCTGCACCGCTTGGCTGAGGAGGTGTTCGGCGGCTAAAAATGTGCCTTTGCGATTGTCAGGCAAAATACACGGCGCGCTGCTTAAGCTAATTTCGCGCATAATATTAATAACTGGGAAGCCGCTTTGGATCAGCTCATTCTGCCATTGCTTATCCGTTGCCGGCGCAGGGCACATTACAAATGCGGCGACATTGTACTCTTTTAGGGTGTTGACCACTTGTTGCTGGCGAGCAAAACTCTCGCCGGTGTTAACCAGCATGGGAACGAGCCCTAAATCATAAATATATTGCTCCAAGCCCACCGCTAACTGCGCCGAATACGGATTAGTTAAATCATTTATTACCAAAGCCACTAAACGAGAACGCCTTGAGCGCAGCGACGCCGCATCGCGGTTGTATACGTAGCCCAACTCGGCAATGGCGCGCTCGACTTTTGCCTTACTTTTGTCACTGACCTTGTCACTGTGGGTGAGCACTAAGGAGACCGTTGATTTTGATACACCAGCGTGCTCGGCGACATCAAATATGGTGATTTTATCGTTGGGATGCTTTTTTATCATGGCGTAATACAGCTGCAATATGACGGGCCATACTAGCTTAAATTGACCTAAATAGCAGCCTTGTGATGATGACTTTGTTAGGCTGGGCTCATACTTAAGACAGACGTGCAAGGAGACATTTATGCCTCAGGTTTTAATCACTGGTGCCAATCGCGGCATTGGCTTAGCCTTAGTACAAGAGTATTGTCAGCAGCAGTGGCAAATAATCGCAACCTGCCGCCATCCAGAGCAGGCGCAGGCCTTACAACAACTGGCACAAGCGCACAGTAACATCAACATTGAGGCGTTAGATATCGGCGATAATGAGCAAATCGCGGCGCTTGCAGAGCACTACCGTGACCTTGCTATTGATGTGCTGATCAGTAACGCCGGTATCTATGGCCCTAAAGGCTACAGCCTAGCTAATCTCGACTTTGCTGCTTGGCAACAGGTCATGGACATTAATGTGTTAGCACCGGCTAAACTTGCACAAGCCTTTTTCCCGCATTTAGCGCGCGCCGACAGCGGCGTGTTTGCTGCGTTGTCATCAAAAGTGGGGAGTCACACCGAGAACACTAAAGGCGGTGGCTATATTTACCGCAGCTCTAAAGCCGCGTTGAACTCAGTGGTGAAAAGCCTGAGTAACGACTGGCGCGAGCACGGCATTAAAACGGTGTCCTTACATCCGGGTTGGGTGCGTACACAAATGGGCGGACCCCATGCGCTTATTGATGCCAGTGAGTCGGCGCGTGGCCTAAAACAGGTCATCGACTCGTTGCAGATGTCGCAAAGCGGCGGTTTTTATAACTATCGCGCAGAGCAATTACCTTGGTAATCGGGCATTGGACCTAAAAAGTTGCTCAGCAACACTTAGGCATTAGAATACCTTTAAGACATTAACAGGAATCCATAACAATAAAGGAAAAATAATGAAAAAACGCTTTATTGCCAGTGTGTTGGGCTTAGCTTGTACGCTAAGCCTCAACACTCATGCGGCCCCTTCACAGGCTGCGGCACAACCGGGCTATCAAATGCCCTCGCCAGAGCTGGCGCAAGTCGTGGAAGCGAAACTTGCACCCCGGTCGATGTTATCTCCCGATGGCCAATATGTGGCCTTACTTGAACGTCGTCGAGTTGAAAGCTTGCAAGCGTTGGCTAAACCGGAGCTCAAGCTCGCTGGGATTAAGCTAAATCCAAAGAACTTCTCTCGCTCTCGCGTGCGTAATAAATACACGGCGTTAAGCTTTAAGGCAGTGGATGGCAGCCAGAGCATCGAAGTCGACGGTTTAGGTGAGGGTATTATGCGCTCACCACAATGGTCCAGTGATAGTCGCTACCTTAGTTTTGTGTGGGAAACTCCAGATAGCGCCACATTGTGGTTTTATGATATTGAAAACCAGGCACTGCAGCAGCTTTCAGATTTAGCCCTGAACTCAGTGGTGGCAGCTAAACCCTATCAGTGGCTACCCGATGCCAGCGGGGTGATTATCAACCATGCTATCAATGCCGATAAACAAGCCCCTGAAGATGATGCCAGTACCGTGGTGCCGGTGATCCAGCAAACCACAGGGGAAAAAGCACCGGCCCGTACCTATCAAAACTTGCTCACCAGCCCACATGACGAAGCGTTATTCAAGTTTTACGGGCAAGGGCAATTGTATCGCGTTAGCCTCGATGGCAAGGCGAAAAAAGTAGGAAACCCCGCGTTATTTCGTCGCTTTAGTGTTTCACCCGATAGCACCAACCTCCTGATTGGCGCATTGAATGAACCGTTTTCTTATCAGGTGCCGTATTACCGTTTCGCTGCGACTTGGTCTATCTGGGGTATGAGTGGCTATGAGCGTAAACAGCTGGCGCAACAGCCACTGGCGGATAATATTCCCCAAGGCTTTGACAGTGTGCGCACCGGCCCTCGTGACTTTGAATGGCGTGCTGATAAAGGGGCGACGGTGATCTGGGCTGAGGCTCAAGATGGCGGCGATATGAAAACCGATGTGCCGCACCATGATTACGTTTACAGCTTGAGTGCACCCTTTAAGCGTAAGCCTAAGCTATTTGCCAAAGTAGAGCGTCGTTTCGCTGGTATTACTTGGGGTAACGATACGGTGGCCACTCTCAGTGAATGGCGCTTTAGCGATCGCATGTTACGTACTTGGGTTATTCAACCTGACAATGCATCCAGCTCCCCGGTGCTCTTCTCAGAGCGTAGCTACAACGACGCCTACAAAGACCCCGGTAATCCGATTTACACCACCAACGACCTCGGCACTCGAGTAATGAAAGTCATCGGCGACCGTTATGTGTTTTTACGCGGTAATGGCGCTTCAGAAAAGGGCAATATTCCGTTTTTAGACCGCTATGATGTAAAAACCAACAGCACCCAGCGGTTATGGCAAAGTGAAGCGCCTTATTATGAGCGCGTGGTGGGGATGCTTGATGATGAAGGGCGCCGTTTTATCACTGTGCGTGAGTCAAAAACCGAGCAGCCTAATTTATTTATTCGTGACTTAGACAATAATGCGTTAACTCAGCTGACCGAGTTCCCGCACCCGTACCCAGCATTTAAAGGGGTGCAAAAAGAGCAACTGCGTTATCAGCGCGATGACGGTGTTGAGCTCTCGGGCACCTTGTATCTACCTCCAGGTTATGACCCTTCACAGGGCAGCATTCCGGTGCTGATGTGGGCCTATCCACTCGAGTATAAAGATAAAGACGTGGCTTCTCAGGTGCGGGAGTCGCCCTATGAATTTACCTATATCGGCTATTGGGGCCCAATGCCATATCTCGCTAAAGGTATTGCCGTGTTTGATGACCCGAAAATGCCCATTGTCGGCGTGGATGGCCAAGAGCCGAACGACACCTTCCGTAAACAGTTAGTAGCCAGCGCCCAAGCAGCGGTGGATGTACTGGTAGAAAAAGGCGTCGCCGATAAAGACAACATCGCTATCGCCGGGCACTCTTATGGCGCCTTTATGGTGGCTAACTTGCTGGCCCATAGCGACTTGTTCAAAACAGGAATTGCCCGCAGTGGCGCTTATAACCGCACCTTAACGCCATTCGGCTTCCAAGGTGAGGAGCGCAATTTCTGGGAAGGGCAAGACGTGTATGCCAACATGTCGCCATTTTTCCATGTCGATAAGATTAACGAACCGATGTTGATGATCCACGGCAAAGAAGATCCCAACAGCGGTACCTTCCCCATGCAAAGTGAACGTATGTACGCGGCGATGAAGGGCCTAGGTAAGGATGCACGTTTGGTAATGCTGCCTTACGAGGCCCACGGCTACCGTGCTCGTAAGAGCCTGCTTCATGTTTTATGGGAGCAAGAGCAGTGGCTAGATAAGTATCTGCTCAATACCCCTAGCGAATAACTGAAACCATGCTAAAAGCCCGAGTTTATCTCGGGTTTTTTTATGCCTGTAAGCGCCAGTAAGACAGGGTGTTAGTCGCTGGATATTTGCTTCGCTGGTCAAGGGCGCTGGTTGTGGTTGAGAAGCACACTACAAGTATGATATGTATATTGTATACAATAATAAAAAGACATCATTATGACTACTTCGCAGCAAGCTCAACAACCCGCAACCAAACACTGGCGCTTCGGTGCTCGATTCTACATTGCTAACTTAATGGAGGTATTTGAACGCCTCGCTTGGTATGGCTTTTTCGCGGTTTCATCGGTGTATATGACTACACCACAAAGTCATGGAGGAGTCGGCTTTAGCGATAGTCAACGCGGTGCCGTTCAAGGCATTATTCCCTTCTTCTTGTATTTATTGCCGGTGTTAACAGGGGCCTTGGGCGATCGAGTGGGCTATCGCAAGATGTTTATCGTGTCATTTATGCTGATGGCGCCAGGGTATTACCTGTTAGGGGAGGCGCGTAGCTTTTGGCCGTTTTTTGCTGCGCTGTCGTTGGTGGCATTGGGAGCGGCCTGTTTTAAGCCTGTGGTGGTTGGCACCATTTCTCACAGCACCAATGATCATAACCGGGGCGTGGGCTTTGGCGTTTTTTATACCATGGTTAATATTGGCGGTTTTATAGGCCCTATGGTTGCTGGAGCGATGCGAGCGATTAGCTGGGATGCGGTTTTTCTTATGTCGGCAGCATGGATAGTGCTGAACTTTATTCCGGTGTTGTTGTTTTATCGTGATCCGCCTGCTTTGCGTCAACAACACGCCTCACTCAGTTTGATATTCAAGCAGGCGCAGCAGGTCCTGGGCAATGCCCGATTTGCTTTGCTCATCGCCCTGAGTGTAATCGTGCTGATGAGCGCCGGTGTACAATGGCTCAGCTATGGCAGTGCATTTCTCTTGATTGCTCTTTGGGTGGGGGCCAATTTGCTCTGGGATAGGCTACCCGTTGCGACAATGAGCGCCAAGGCTTGGTGGCGACAACCTATCCGTATAAGTAACCCGCGTTTTGCCTTGTACTTGTTGATTCTGACGGGGTTTTGGACCGTCTATAACCAGCTTTTTTATACCCTACCTTTGTATATTCGCGACTACGTTGATACCGGCGATGTGCTGGCGCTACTGGCAGTATTTGGTGACTCGGCGGTGAACTTTTTTGCCCATGTCGACCAAGATGCCTTAGCACAAGCCGTTAATGCATTATTTTTGCAGCTGCAACAAGGCCCAAGCAATATCGATTTAGAGGCGTTACGGTTGCAGTGGGTGCATTACAAAGTCAATGTTCCCAACGCAGAGCTGGCGGTGCTGGTGGAGCGCCTGTCACTGTTGGCTCAGCAACAAGCGCAGCTCAATACGGTGCAACTTACGGCCATGGTCGATGCGCTTTCGGCGTATCGGCAAGTCAATCCAGAGTACCTTATTAATTTAGATTTTGCCGCCATCGTGTTGCTGCAAATCGCGCTAAGCGCACTGTGTCAGCGCTTTAAAACATTTTATGTATTAAGCGCAGGGTTGGTAGTGATGGCCACCGCGTTTTGCTACCTCATAACGATGGATATGCATGCCAGTGGTTGGGCTGTGGTGTGCGTTATTTTGCTTATCGCCTTGGCAGAGATGCTCACTTCACCAAAAAGCCAAGAATACGTAGCCAGCATTGCCCCAAAGCAGCAAGCGGCGCTCTACATGGGTTACTACTTTGTTTCCATGGCTCTGGGCTTTTTGTTTGCCGGCTTTTTATCAGGGTGGAGTTATTCGCAGCTTACCTTAGTGCTCGGGCGTCCAGAACTAATGTGGGGGGTGTTCGCCGGGATAGCTGCGCTCACGGCAATCGCACTTATTTGCTTTCATAGCTCGGCAAAGCAGCAATAACACAAGTAGCCTTATCACTAAGTTTAAAGGCTCAATCTATTTATATACACCCTAAGTAGTGCTGCTCACCTGCACAGGCTACAAAGGTCAGTGGTTATCGAAGGCAATGGTTGGAGCAGTGATCTGAGTCATTGTTTATCTATTAAAAGAGTGTTAATAATTGCTCAGGTTTCATTGGCAAATAATATAATAATGACAAGTTTGTCCCATGGTACATCGCAAGTTAGCGCCCAGGATGGGGTAATAGAGGCGCGCTTTATTGGCAGCTTTAACGCGCTCGGCGTACAAGAATATGCACGTAAAGTAAAAGCGCTTGTTGCCGGTTTTGACGGTGCGAAGTTCTCGATGCTAATTGATAACACGGGCTTCGAAGGAGGCACTCCAGAAGCTTATCAAACCCTCGATAGTTACAATGACTGGTTGAACTCGCAAGCACTGATAGCCAAAGCCTTTGTCATTCAAAGCACCATGAATAGGCATATTTTGATGCAGCGCACGCCCGCATTAGCGACCCAAAAAGTGGCCTTTTTTACCGATATTAATGAGGCCAGAGCGTGGCTTAAACAGCAAGTGTAGGGGACCCTGATGAACGTAGTTTTTATTAAAAAGTCGGATACATAGCAACAAAGTAGAATGAAGTCGCAGCTGATATCAATTTGACATCGGCTGCGACCTTTTTGTTACAGCCCAAATGGGTTATCAATGCTGTGTGCTGGCTCAGTAAACCATTTTGGCCCTTCAGCCGTGGTGTAAAAGTGATCTTCCAAGCGGATGCCGAACTCGCCGGGAACCACCAGCATTGGCTCATTAGAAAAACACATATGTTCTGCCAACACCTGCGGGTTGTCTTTGACTAAATAAGGCCATTCATGGATATCCAAACCAATGCCGTGCCCTGTGCGGTGGGGGCAACCAGGTAATTGGTAGTCTGGCCCCAGACTTTGGGCGCTGAGATAATCGCGTGCGGCCTTATCTACATCGCCACAGGTGTTGCCAACTTGGGCGGCAGCAAACGCTTTTAACTGGGCGTTTTTCTCATACTGCCAAAACTGTTGTTGTCGAGCGCTTGCCTCACCAAACACATAGGTACGGGTGATATCGCTGAGATAACCGTGTAATTGGCAGCCGGTATCAATTAACACCATATCCCCTTGTTTCAGTGTTTGTGGGTCTTTCACTCCGTGGGGGAAGCTGGTGGCTTGGCCAAAGAGCACAATACAAAAGTAGTTGCCGCTGGCACCGACTTTTTTATGCGCTGCATTAATAAACGCCTCGACCTCAGTTGTGGTGATCCCCTCATATAACATCGACGCCGTGGCTTTGTGCACTTCTAAGGTCATGTCCATTGCCCGCTGAATAAGGGCAAGCTCGTGAGTGGATTTGTGCATGCGACAATGGGCTGTGACTTCGTCAGCATTGACCAGCGTTAATTGTGGCGCCGCTTTAGTGATACCGTCGGCGATGAAAAATTGCGCGCTTTCGTCAATGCCCAGCACCGCATCGTCGCCACAACCCATGCCTTTTAGCACCTCGGCAATCAATGCATAAGGGTTTTGCTCTTCTTGCCAACCATGAATTTCGGCATCAATCACCTGGTAGTCTCGCAACGAGCCTATTTCGAAAAAAGGCGCCACGAAGGCCAGCTCGCCTTGGGCAGGCAGTAACGCGCCCACCAAGCGCTCACTGGCATACCACTTTAGTCCCGTGAAATAGGTCATGTTAGTACCAGCATTCAAATAAAGGGCATCAATGCTATTTTCCTGCATAAAAGCCTGGGCTTTGGCGATGCGCTGGCGATATTCGTGTTCATCAATGGCGCTGATATCGCCGGTCATATCGCTCAATTGTGCTAAGGCTTGTTGTTGGTTTTGATAGCCAATGCCTTTCATAACGCTTTGCTCCTGTTACCTTGAAACCGCGCGATGCTCAAGGCATCGATATTCATCGCGGTGGGTTGTTGATTAATGAGTGCAGCGATCAACTCACTGGTGATGGCCGCTTGGGTTAACCCCAAATGTTGATGGCCCAGCGCCAGCAATAGACTTGGATGCCTAGGGGCTGCGCCAATGACCGGTAATGAATCTGGCAAAGAGGGTCGCGCCCCTTGCCAACAGGCCTGCTCGTCAAACTCAGTGCCTAGTTGCGGCAGCAACTCCCGCGCATGAGCTAATAGAGCGTGAGCGCGCGTCATATTTGCAGGCGCTTGCAAACCGGCAAATTCAACCGTACCGGCCAGTCGCAGGCCTGCACTCATGGGCGTCATAATAAACTGTCGCTCAAAGCTGGCCACCGGGCGTTTGAGCCCGAGGTGTTCGGATAACTGGTAATGATAGCCGCGCTCTGCCTCTAGCGGCAGGGCATAGCCTAATTGCTGACACAGTACTTTACTCCATGCGCCGGTACAAACAACCGCTTTGCGATAAAGCTCGCGGCTGTGTGCGCTACTCACCCGGCAATGTGAATGCGCACAGGTCAAGGAAGTGACTTTCTCGGCGCAGTAGTGCCCGCCTAAAGCACAAAACTGGCTGAATAAGTATTGGCTTAATGCGCCAGGGTCGGTGCTGTGGCCCACGGCTTTAAAATAAAGCGCGCCGTCGATATGGGCAGTTAAAGCCGGCTCTAGCTCTTTTACCTGAGCGCGCTTGAGTATCGAAACCTCCACGCCTTGGTGCGAGTAATGCGCAGCCACTGCGTTAATTTTTTTTGTTGCCGTGCTCTCGAAGGTTAACAGCGAACCTTGGTGTTGTACGTACTGGTGGTAATCATTTTCGAGTAAGCGCTGCCACGCGCCGAGGGCATGGCTGTTTAACGTGCTCAAGACTTCAGTATGACGACGATAACGATGCGGCATCATATTGGCCCCAAAACGAGCAAGCCATGGTAGTAGCTGTGGTAGGTATGTGGGCGCAATACGCAGGGCAGAGCGCTGGCTGAGCAGCATTTTCGGCAGCTTAGGGAGTAATGAAGAGCAGGCCATGGGGAACACTTGTTCGGTGGCAAAGTGGCCGGCATTGCCAAAAGAGCATTGGCTACCCGGCGGCTCAGGGTCATACAAGGTGACTTGATAGCCTTGGCGCTGCAATTGATACGCACAGCTCAAGCCAATAACGCCGGCACCGAGCACCGCAACGCGGTTGTTAGCAGCATGATGTTGAGCCTGACTTTGCATTCCTCGTTTTCACCTCTTAGATATTTCTTTTTATAAAATTAAACTGCTTATAACTCATGCTATTACGTTTATGAGTGCGCTCGTTTAGCTGGTTTTGTTAATTTTGCATGTTGAATATTGTATACAATATATCTATGATGGCAAGCATAACGACAACAGAGGAACTAATATGAACGTAAATTGGCAGGGTGTTTATCCGGCAGTCACCACGCAATTCCATGATGACGACAGCATCAACTTTAAAGCCACCGCAGCGATGATTGATAACCTTATTAACGAGGGAGTGCATGGCATTATTGTGCTTGGCACCGTCGGTGAGAACTGCTCGCTGCGCAGTGAAGAAAAGCGTCAAGTGTTGGCAATGGCAAAAGAGGTGGTTGGTACACGTGTGCCGCTATTAACCGGGGTGGCGGAAACAACCACGCAATTTGCTATTGAATTTGTCGCTGATGCGCAAGCTGCAGGAGTGGATGGGTTAATGGTATTGCCGGGCATGGTGTACCGCAGCACTGAGCGCGAGGCCATTGATCACTATCAGCGTATTGCTAGGTCGACCCAGTTACCTATTATGATTTACAACAACCCGGTGACCTATGGCGTCGATGTGTCTATTGCCGGCATGCACACCTTAGCGCTTGAGCAAAACATCGTTTCGGTGAAAGAGGCGACCGAAGATACACGCCGTATCACCGAGTTGCTTAGTGCGTTTGGTGAGCGTTTTGTGGTGTTTGGTGGTGTTGATGACATTGCTCTTGAGTCCTTGATGCTCGGCGCCACCGGTTGGATATCCGGGCTTACCAATGTCTTTCCCCGTGAGTCTGTGGCCATATACCAGTTGGCTCAACAGGGGCGCTATGAGGAGGCGCGGGAGCTTTGGCAATGGTTCTTGCCACTGCTGCGTCTAGACACCATCCCCACCTTAGTGCAATGCATTAAATACGCTGAGCAACTGGCTGGACGAGGTAGTGAGCGCACGCGCGCACCGCGCTTGCCACTAACCACAGAGCAAAAAGCTGAAGTGGAGCGCCTTTATAACACGGCCATTGCCAATCGTATCGACTTAAGCAAGTACAACCTGGACTAGCCTATGAACCGGGGGACCTTTTTCTGTATTGACGGCCATACTTGTGGTAACCCGGTGCGCTTGGTAACAAGCGCCCACCCACCGCTGCGCGGCCAGAGTATGAGTGCGAAACGACAACACTTTTTGCAGCATTACGACTGGATACGTCAAGCGCTCATGTTCGAGCCGCGCGGGCATGACATGATGTCCGGGGCTTTTTTGTATCCGCCGACCACGGCAGATGGTGATGCCGGGATTTTATTTATTGAAACTTCGGGCTGTTTGCCTATGTGCGGCCACGGCACCATAGGCGCCCTGACATTTGCATTGGAAAATGGTCTGCTGACACCGCAAGACCCACATCGGGTGCGCTTAGATACGCCGGCCGGGCGAGTGGATGCTCATGTGCGTCGTAGTGGCGACAAGGTCGAAGCAATCAAGCTTTATAACGTGCCTGCCTTTTTGGCCTTTGAGCAACTTACTATTGAGGTGCCTGAGCTGGGGGCGCTAACCGTAGATATTAGTTTTGGTGGCAACTTTTACATCATTGTTGAGCCGCAAGCTAATTTTGCTGGTATAGAGCATTGCAATGCTTCGTTTTTACTGCGCTACAGCCCGTTGATCCGCGATATTGTCAACGCCCAAGTCGAGTGTATCCACCCACAAGACCCCACCATGCGCGGGGCATCTCACGTGCTGTGGACCGGACAGCCCAAACAGGCCAGCTCCGATGCCGCCAATGCAGTGTTTTATGGTGACAAGGCCATCGATCGTTCGCCCTGTGGCACCGGGACCAGCGCGCGCATGGCACAGTTATATGCGCAGGGGCGCTTGCCTATCGGGCAAGCCTTTGTTCATGAAAGCTACATCGGCAGCCAGTTTATTGGCTGCATCGAGGCGGTGACCGAAATCGCAGGGCGCACCGCCATTGTTCCTAGTATCGAGGGCTGGGCCCGCGTCACCGGTCACAATTGCATTGTGGTTGATGATGACGACCCCTACGCCTTCGGCTTTCAAGTGTTATAAGGAGACCAAGATGGATAACTATGCAGCAGGCCTGAGTGGCCTCAGCTTTATCGCTGGCCAGTGGCAAAGTGAGCAACAGCAGGCATTTTATGCCTTTTGCCCAGCGCGCAATGAGGACATGGCCACACCCTTTTACAATGCCTCTTTGCAGGATGTAGAGGGTGCCTGCGCGAGCGCTGAGCGCGCTTTTATCGCCTATCGTGGCACCTCGTATCAGCAGCGCAGTGAGTTTTTGCATGCTATTGCCGATGAAATTGAAGCGCTCGGCGATGAGTTACTCAATACCACTCATCTAGAAACCAATTTGCCCTTGGCTCGGTTACAAGGTGAGCGTGGGCGGACAATGAATCAACTACGCGCATTTGCTGATGCCTTAGCCGACAATTTGGCGCCTTTGCACTTGCACTATCACGATGCTGGCGAGCCAAATCGCACCCCGTTGCCTAAGCCCGACACCATCTTGCGTTTTTTACCCCTGGGGCCGGTGGCGGTTTTTGGCGCCTCTAACTTTCCCTATGCATTTTCAACTCTCGGGGGAGACACCGCAGCGGCGTTAGCCGCCGGCTGCCCGGTGATAGTCAAAAGTCATCCAGCACACCCGGGAACCAGCGAGTTGATGACCCGAGCCATTGCCAAAGCAATAAGCCGCTGTCAGATGCCTGAGGGAACCTTTGCCATGTTACAGGGCACCGATCATAGCATTGCTCACCAACTCGTCAGTGCGAAGCAAATTAAGGCGGTGGGTTTCACCGGCTCTTTAACCGTGGCCAAAGCGTTAATGAGTACCATACATAGCCGGGAAGAGGTGATCCCCTTCTATGGCGAGCTTGGCGCTATCAATCCACAGCTTATTTTACCCCAGGCACTCGCAAGTGCGCGTAATTTAGGGCAACAGCTGTGTGCTTCATTGCTGATGGGTCATGGCCAGTTCTGTACCAGCCCAGGGTTATGGTTAGTGCCAACACACGGCAGCGATGAGCTAATCGAGGCAGTACGCGAGCACATCGGCGATGCGCCGTCGGATACCCTGCTTAGCCCGAGTATTATTGACGCCTATGAGCGTGATACCAAAGCGTTAGCCCAATGCAACGGTGTACAAGTGTTGGCACAAGGGCATAAAAGTGTGCCATTCCACGCGCAAGCACAGGTGTTTACTTGCAGCGCTGAGCGTTTTATCAATACGCCTATGTTGCATCAAGAGGTGTTCGGTCCGGCAGCCCTTATTGTTCGCTACGATGATGAGCAACAGCTTATGCACGTTATTGATGCCTTAGAAGGGCAGCTAACCGCTTCAATTTTTGGTGAACAAGCACAGCATCAGCCGCTTATTGAACGCTTAAGTTATAAGGTAGGGCGATTGATTTATGGGCAAATGCCTACCGGTGTAGAGGTGTGTCAATCAATGAATCATGGCGGCCCATACCCGGCTGCCACCGATGTGCGCTCGACCTCGGTTGGTTTAGAGGCGATGCGGCGGTTCTTGCGGCCACTGTGTGTGCAGCGCTGAGCCGATAAAGTATTCGTTTTAAGTGTCCCCCAATGCGGCCAACACTCCCTCTGTTGTCCGCATTTTTCTAATTGTAAAACAGGTACATAGATAGCACTCGCAAGATAAATACAGGGTGGTATACTGTATTCCATGGACCACCTACCAACACTCTTATATGGCAATTGAGCATAAAACCCGTACCCAACTAGTTGCTGAAGCAATTCGCGAAAAAATCTTACTTGGCGAGCTAAAGTCAGGTGCGCCACTGCGCCAAGCGGCGTTGGCACAAGAGCTCAATGTTAGCCGTATTCCCGTGCGAGAGGCTCTACTGCAGCTTGAATCTGAGGGGTTAGTGAACTTTGAGGCCCACAAAGGAGCAACGGTAACCGAGGTAAGTGCATCTCAGGTGGATGAAATTTTTGACTTACGGGCACTGTTAGAAGCCGAGCTACTGCGTCATTCTTTAACTAAGCTCACCGATGCTGATTTCAGCGAAGCCGAGGTGCTATTACAAGATTTAGAAGCGGCGATGGCTGCAGGGGATACGCAAGCCGCAACTGGGCACCTTAACAGCGCATTTCACGCCAAACTGTATAGCCGTGCGCAGCGCCCGCAAACCCGTGAATTAGTTGAGCAATTTAGCAAAAATTCAGAGCGCTACGTGCGCATGCATATTCTTCTTGCCGGGGGGTTAGATACCGCACCGGAGGAGCATCGTGAGTTACTTAAACTGTGCCGCGCGCAACGCGTAGACGATGCCTGTGCGTTTTTATATCGCCACATCAGCGGCGCTAAAGACGATATTAAAGAGCTGCTATTAACCATGGAAGCGCAGGATTAACAAGGCATCTGCTCAAGGAAGAAACAATGAAACGATTTACTCACTGCTTGCTGGGCTTGCTACTCATTTGCACCAGCGCCCAGCTTTATGCCGGTTCGCGCGATTACCCCACAGTGAAAATTGGCGCATATGACGTTGAATATGAAATCGCAGGGAGCGGCGATGTTACCCTACTACTTGAAGCCGGCGGCTCTGCCGGGTTGGATGATTGGCAACCTATCTTTTACGCGTTAGCTGAGCATGCCCGAGTGATCCGCTACTCTCGCGTCGGTAATGGTGGCTCCAGTGCGGTAAAAAAACATTATAGCTCAGAGCAGTATGCGCAAGAAGCGCTGGCTCTGCTACAAGCATTAGCTATTACTGAGCCGGTGGTTTATATCGCGCATTCCTATGGTGCGTATATCGCGCGCACCTTCGCTGCGCGTTACCCCGATAAAATAGCGGCACTGATGCTTATTGACCCGGCCTCCGAGCATGACGTTGATATTATGCGGCAAATTGACTTAGCCACCGCTGAGCGGCAAATCGCGCAAGTTAAGCGCGATGATATGAAAAATGGCATGTCTAATCAGTATTTAGACTTTTGGTCCAAGCGGCCATTGCCAGACTACCCAGACATACCCGATATTCCAGTAACCGTTATTGCCTCGGTGAAAACCTATGAAGAGCCCTCATTGCTATTATTTACTGATCAAGGCCGAGCTATGTGGGGCGAACTGCATAGCCAGTGGGCTCAAGCCTTCCCACAAGGAGAGGCGATACTGACCGATAAAAGTTACCACTTTATACACCATGAGCAGCCGCAGTGGGTAGTGGAGCATATACAAACCCTGATAAAGCGGGTACGGACAAAATAATAATGACACACTAAGGAAAAGTGATAATGAAAGACAATAAAACCGCCGCACTGAGAATACCGGCATTTTTTATTGATGCAGCGCTTGTAGTAGCAGCCCTTGTTGGCCTGCTCGAACTGTTGTTGTTTACCAACACTATAAAAGAGCCGCCGGCTGTCGAACTGGTGATGTTTGTTTGTGTACCAGTTGGCTTTTTTATCTATTGGGCGCTCAACATTAACCTTGGCAAGCGCATATTTAAGCTAGTTATTGTTGACGAGCTTAGCGAGGAAAAGGCCTCGATATGGCAGTTGTTTTTAAGGTCGATACTCTTTTGTATGTTAGTTCCGTTGAATGTAGTGCTACTACTGCCTCTGTTTCTTTCAAAAAAGAACCAAGGCTTGCATGATATGTTAGCGAAAACACGAGTTATTAAACGCACTGGCGGACATAATTAATAATAGGGGGAGTCATGTCAAAATACACAGCTAAGGTGATATGGTCTCTCCCTCAGGGTGAGAACTTTTTAGATAACACATATAGCCGAGGCCATTGTTGGCAATTTGATGGCGGAATTGAGGTCATGGCCTCGTCGTCACCGCAAGTGGTGCCCATACCCTATTCGGTCAGTGAATACGTGGACCCAGAAGAGGCCTTCGTTGCTTCGGTATCCAGCTGCCATATGCTGTGGTTTTTAGCCTTAGCAAGCAAAGCAGGGTTGGAGATCAGTGCTTATCATGATCATGCCCAAGGCGTGATGGCAAAAAATCAGGCCGGTAAATTGGCAATGACGGAAATAACCCTGTTTCCGGAGGTTAAATTTGCCGACCACACGACTCCTTCACAGCAGCAGCTAGATGCCCTGCATGAAAAGGCCCATAGCCAGTGTTTTATTGCCAATTCCATTCTTACAGAGGTGCGGATTGTGAGCGCGTTAATTTAGTGAGGTGTGATGAGCGAAAGCGCGAATACCGAAGTTGCTGAGCACGCCCACCCATCGGTCACTGAACTATGGCTGCGCTGTGTGGATACCCTTGAGGGTGAGCAGCGAGCTCAGGCTCGGCTGCAGGGTATTTGGCATTTTTGCGATAACGAACACGACGCTAACGCTTGTGCGCAGTGGGTGTTACAAGGAAGAAAACAAGCCACAGCTCCGAGTTTGTGGGAGTTAGAAGCCGCCGCAGAGCCGCTGCCGCAAGTTGGAGATATTCATATTGTCACCAATTGGCAGGGCCATGCGCAGTGCGTGATCCGCATATGTGCGGTGGATGTGCTTAGCTTTTTTGCAGTCACTGAGGCTCACGCTGCTTTAGAAGGCGAAGGCGATGGTTCATTAGCGTATTGGCGCCGCGAACACCAAGACTACTACCAGCGGGTATTCGCAGGCAGTGATAAGGTGTTTACTCCCTCTATGCCCATCGTTTTTACGAGCTTTGAGGTGCTTTTACGAAGCTAGCGTTTCACTTACCGATGTGTGGGCTGCATTGTCGCACTACAGGTGCTGGGCTACATAGCGCGGCACATCGAAAGGGGCACCATCTAGGCTAAAGTGATTATCTAAGGCGTAGGCCATTTTTTCTAATGGCGCATCCATATACCCGACACTTTGAATTTCCTGCATATAGCGAGCAATAAATTGCGCCATACCAAGGTGCTGCCATTGGGCGACATGTACTAACTCGTGAAAATGAACACGGAGGTTTTTTGCCACATGAGGCTGCAAGTAATAGGTGTTGTTATAAGTGATACCAGCGGCATCCATATCGATAAAAGTGCCAAGCCCAAGTTGGCGAAGCTCTGGGAAGTCGGGTTTAGGAAGGGTATCGACGACAACAAAATAGGCATTATGCAGAAAGGCCGCAGGATAAAAATCAGCAAAGTTATCCATTAACTGATAACAACTCTGCCTCTGCGGTGTAAACTCATTGTTGGTATGCTCTATCCATTGGGTTATCTGTTCTAACATTGATACTTTCCGTGTAATGGGAGGTGTTAATTTGGGGGAAAGGTTACCATACCTGTTAGGCTCATCCTAAAAGCATTAATTACGTCCCTGAGCTTTAGTTTTTGCCTATATAATAAGTGATATCTTCTGCTTTATCGCTGATAAAATCGTCCCAGCATTTAGACATTTTCGTATTGCCTAATTTGAATTCACCATTATCAGGTTGGAATAACTCATTTACAGTAAAGCCATCGATTCTAGACTGCCCTTTGTTTAAGCTGAAGTCGGCTATTATTTGAGTAGGACCGTCAATGATTATTGGCGTTTTCATGTATACATCAAATGCTAGATAGTTTGATGCATCATAAAACTTAGAGATTACAAAATTTTCTTCAAAATATTTTAAGACAACTGCAACGCCGTTATTTGCTTTGTTTAATGTAATGCCATCGCCGCTTGCATCGATTTTAACTTGTTGCCAGTTTTTTCCTACTGCAAATTTATTGAGCTCGGCTGCTAACTCCATCTTAACTTGTCTCTTCTGAGCGTTACCTCTGAAAAAATTAATGGGATGATCAATGCACGAAGAGTTTTCAATTTCGTCTACAGCATCTTTGTATTGAAGTGTATGCTCCTTATATTCTTGAAGGTTAGATTCATTGAGGTTGACTGTTGTTGACGCAAAGTCTTTCTGAAATGTGAAATAGTCTTTTGCAGCCAGTTCTTCGCTTGGAGTGAGAGACTCCCTACCTGCGACCACTTTGGGTTGGTTGTTAAAGTCGAGCTCGGTAGTCACTATAAATTTGTAAGCACGTTTATCGCTGTGTGAGAGAACGATTACTTCTTTACTATTAGGCTCGCAAACAGCAGAGGACGAAGCATGATTATGAGCATCGCACTTGTTTTCAGGGGCTTCTTGTATCGCTATTTTTTTGGCTGTCTCTAAATCGCAGCGCGAACAGGCATATGCCTCTGTTAACGCTGCTATCGCATGTGAGCTTGCCAAAAGTGTGCTCGTCGCGAATAAGTACTTAGCTAAATATGTCCATATTTTCATTATACATTCCTTGTTGTTATCTTTTTATTTACATTAACAGTAAATAGTTCTCGTGGGAATGGTTATATTTTGGTCTAAGATCTTGTTGCTGAGAGGAATAAAGAAATAGGAGTTATCTACTTACCAACCCAAGAATCGCAATAAGCTAGGGTTTAATTACTTTAAAAAACCAATATAACTCCCTACTGCCATGAGCAAAAGCCTTGCCGCAATGCTGATTAAAGCTTGTAACCACGCTTATTTCAGGCCAAAGCGTGATTCTCAGTTCTGAAACCTAAGCGCGTGATTACACCGAGGATTTTGTTACAACCTAAGCTTGCATTGAACCGCCTTCCTTATAGACTAGGGAGCAATAAAAAGAACAATTCGAGCCATCAATGGAATGTATTTTCTTTGGCGAGTATCGGTTTGATACCAGCACCCATGAATTAAAGAACCAAGAATATTCCGTTTCCTTAGACCCAAGAATGGTTGCGCTGTTGCGGTTTTTTCTTGCCAACCCAAATAGAATTATTAGCCGAGACGAATTGCAACAAGCCATCTGGCAGGGGGTGATAGTCACCGATAACGCTATTAATAAGCTTGTTGCCAGCTTGCGAAAAACATTGGCCGATGATCCTAAATCGCCGCGTTATATTCAAACTGTGCCAAAGCAGGGCTACCGCTTTATTGCCACTGTACACACTCAAGATAGTCTCAACACAAACGGGCATGTGGATGAAATTAACACCAACACCCGGCCCAAAAGCCGCAACCTTGCCGTTAAAGCTGCGTTGCCCGTACTAATTTGTGCGGTGGTTGTATTGTTATTACTTTGGCAAAACGGCGAGAACGGCGGCCTAAATTACGGTGAAAATATCGTACTAACCCGCGTTGACGGGGCTAAAAGAAGCCTAGTGGTGGCGCCAAAAGGGAACACTGTAACCTTTATCAATAATACCTATGCCAATGGTAATGAGTTATGGCACAAGCGCTTGGACAACAACAATGACGATGTTGGTGCGGTTATTGAAAGTAAAGATTATTACTTTGACTCCCTTATTGCCCAAACCGCCAACGCACTGATTGTTAAAGGCTACTACCAAGACCAATGTGGCTGGTTCAAGGTGCCGTTTAGTCGTGAAAGTGCAGCGCTGACTGCACCAAGTGCACAAGTACTTGATTGCGAGAGCTTAATATCGCACCGATACACTTTTGATACACAAACCGAGTCGGTTTGGCTGCTTGGTCATGCCCGCAACCATGAGCATAGAAATAGGCTCTATCGAATCAATCTTAACCAAGGCCTTGAGCCGGTGGCAGTTGAGTTGCCCGAGCAATGGCATTTAGTTGATCTTGATTTAAAGCCTGGAGCCAAAAATTTGTTATTGGTTGCCAATAATAGTGAAGGGCAAAGTCGACTTTACCAGGTTGACCTTGCTACCGGGGCGGCAGAGCCTTTGATTGATGTTGCGCAGCAGTTGAATCAAGCTATTTGGGGCCATGCGCAGCATCAGCTTATTTTTGTTTCCGCATCAAAACCCGCACAACTACAAATGCTGAATATTCAAAGCGGTGAGTCTCAGGTAATCGCCAGTTTAGGCGATAGACTATGTTGCGCGCTGGCGCGCCACCCCAATGAGAAAGATTACATCTACTCAACCTACGATAAAAATATAGATATTCGCTGGCAAAACCCTGGATTTGAGCTGGACAACAGTAATGGCAATGAGCGATTGCCGGCATTCGCTCACACTCAACCCGGTATTTACTTCGTTTCCAATCGTGCTGGCAGCGACCATATTTATTTTCAGGCCCCAGGACAAAGAGCACAGCAAATAGTGCCTATGTCCGAGCATATGGTATTAAATGAGCTGGCGGTCTCACCAGACGATAGACTGGCCGTGGTTAATCATGATAATCGTCAGCTCTGGCTGATGGATATTGTAGAGCACGGTATAACCAAACGAGCATACATAGACGGCTATGGCTTTGCACTGTCTTGGCTTAACTCGACGTTGTTTTCTTTAACGGTGAAAAATCAGCATCAGCGCCGAGTGAGGATTTACAACCGACAGATGCAGTTATTGGCTGAGCTTGAAGCTCCTTGGGTACGCATTCTCGTCGATAACAGCGAGCCACAATTTGCTTACCTCATAAATCAAAGCAATGAGTTGTATCGTTTTTCCTTTTCCGAGATTCTCGATGGCCAGCTGCCCGAGGCTGAGCCGATAGGAGAAGTGGCAAACTATGCGAATGCCATTATTGATAATGGGGTGTTGTATTTAAATAACTATAAAGAGGCGCAACTTTCCTCCTACAAGATAAATCCAACTTCTTTGCAGCTGTTAACTCAGCAACCGCTTGATGCTTACTATGGCTTTGATGTTGAAAATGGGCAAATTGTCTATGGTGGTACGCGTGCGTTTAGCAGTGATCTGTATACAACACACGCGCAATAACAGGTTATGGCTTAAGAGGGGGTGAGCTGTTAGCTTCGTGGCGCTACCATCTGTAGGTGTAGGCCATTTTTATAGCAGTTTCGTCAAACACTTGCTCCCGTTGGTGCCAGCCCTGCTGCAAATCGTAGCCCCGGTTAAGGCTAAGCAAGTACACCGCGTCTGGCGATGGCTCATAACGCACTCGACTGAATACCGAAAAACTGTCAGCTTGGGTGTTATGCTGCAGCAAATTATTCCACGACCATTCAGTGTTAAAGGCGATATTTACGCGTAATTGAGTGTTGAAGAGCTTATCAGCGGCGGTATCGGTATCGTAATAATACATATCGCGGCTCAGTTCCAAAAACAAATGTCTATTTGGGCGGTAATTGAGGGTGGTGCTGACTCGTTCAAAGTCGGCATCGTAAAACATCCCTTTTGCGAGTCTGGCGGTGACGTAAAAAGGTTTACTGTTCGCGGTTCTAAAATAGAGCTCATTGTGGCTGTAGTTATACTCTCCGGCTGTGAAGGTCAATTTATCGGTAAAGTTAAATGGTCGCTCGAGTATTTTTTGATAGCGGTTGTGACTGAGAAAAAAGAAGTTATCACCTTTGGTTTCAACCTGAAGCGGCCTTATAAATACGCTTTGCCCCTGGCGGTGCCCCTCAGTGTTCTCCCTTAGATAATAAAAACCAGTGAACTGATAATAATTAATATGCTGAGCTAACCAACCCGATTTCGGCCGTATCCTATAATGACTCACGCTCTCGTAGTAGCGTAAATCTCTGCGATTCACAAACCCCAAAGCAGGGTTAAAGTCTTTACCTATATATTGAAAGCGCCCGCGTAAATAAAAAGCGTCGTTTAGCAGCCTCAGCGAGGCGCCATATGATGCTTTATCAGCATCGTTAGGCTGCACTTTATCTGCCAGCTCCGCTTGCTGGTAGAAGGCATGGGCAACTAGAGGATAGTCATTAAACAGTGTACTTTGGTAGCGGTAATCGGCACCTATTAGGGTTCTATCCCCCGAATCATCTGGGCTACCATGAGTTAAAATGGCGCCAAGCTGATGCGCAGGGGCAACTTGATGAGTTAATCGCGCTACACTTAGTTGCGTTTGTTGTGCTCGCGAAGTATCGCTATCTTGATTGACGCTTAATACCCCCAAACGAGTGTCGCCGATTTGCCCTGTGAGCTTGGTCCCCCAATTGATATCCAGTAAGTTCGACTCTTTACCTTGTCCGATGCGCCGGGAGTAAAACGCCATACCGTTCGCGTAGTTATCATCCATACCGCCAAAGCGAAAGATCTGACTATCCTGCAAGAAAAAATCGCGCTTTTCAGTAAAATACTGGCTAAAGCGCGTGGTATTAAGCGGCACTTCGTCCACTTCTGTGCCGGAAAAATCGGTGTTGAGGGTTAACATTCCCGAGAGGCTTGGGGTCAGTTTATAGAGTAGATCTAATGATGGCGCTAAGTCGCTCTCACTTTGGTTACGTTTATAGGCCAAGCTCGGCTTTGCTTCAATTCCAAGTCCCTGCTTTAAGCCCGTTAAACCGCTAATGGGCGCCAATTGATTAGTATGCCAGGCATAATTGCTGGGGTTGTTGAGGTTCCAGTACACCTGAGTGTTCGGGCTCGCAACCCTATGGCGAAGCTGTAGCCCCCAGTTTTCGGCATCTTTTTCAAATGAGATGGACTGCATGGGAATAGCAATTTCCACATACCAACTTTGTGCCTCAATGCTGGTTTTGGCATACCAAAGGGTCTTCCACTCGCCAATATAGCGGGTGCCATCGACTAGGCCGTCTTCTTTTACACCGGAGGGGGTGACATGAAAAAGATAGGCATCAGATTTATCGAAGTTGGTATCTAACACCAAACCGAAGTAATCTTCATGCCACATGTACTCACCTTGAGTGAGCACCCTGTCGGTGAGAGTTTGCTCAGGCTGGCTGATCTTCGCCGCTACGTAAAAGAACTCGCTATCGTAGCTGATATAAGCTTGTACCGGATAATCGGGGCGCTCGCCTATATTTGGGCGAAAAACGACAAAGTCCTCTATGCGTTTTGCATTTCGCCACTCACCCGCAGCGAATTTGCCATCGATTTTGGGTTTATTTTTTAAGTTGGGAATGGGCGTATCGGTTTGGGTGAATTGTTGCCACTTTGCCTGTACTGGCGCACCTATTAAGCAAATAAATAATATGAGTAACTTAACAAAGTAGCGTTGAATGGTTAGAGCGTCTTTCATCTTTTCTTCTCGTTGTAAAACACCATTGGATGATGCGCGAATGAGCGTAGATAAAAGTGATAAAGACGAGAAATTGAGTGACAAAGTTGTGATTAAAGGTGATAAAGCAGTGCCTAACAGGCTGAATATGAATAATTTTTATCAGAAAGCTTTATAAAAAGTAGAGATTGTTTTAAAAGCCGAGTATCAATATCAAGGGAAGTTAACCGTGGCTTGAAAAGCACAAGATAGGTACAATGGTAAAGTTACAGTAAAGGAGTTTATGCAAAATGATAAAAATCAAAAAAGGAATAGTTTATAAATTTGCTCTGGCATTTTGGCTGTTTATGGGGGTTGTAAAGGCACATGCAATCGATAATCCGGATGCACCAGACTTAATTGGAGAGTTTGTAAAACGCGAGGCTAGCTATTTGTTAGCGATTGAAAACCCTAAAAATAGTACAGGTGACTATCTTGTTGCGTATAACGATTACCTAAACTTCTTGAATAAAGAGCTTGAGAAAGCTGCGCAAGAAATGACGTCTAAATTGCCATATAATAGACGTTCAGAGTTGACGGCTGCACAGCTGAATTGGGTAAAGTATCGTGATGCGGAATTTGAGTTTATTAAGAATACTTGGAACCGTAAAAGCTTTGGTAGCTCTGCAGCGATTTCTCGTGGTGGTTATCGGGCAAGTATAGTTAGAGACCGTATTCTTCAATTGTTGCATTACACAAAGAACTTCTGAGCACAGGCACTGTAAAGTGGATGATATTTTAGATACTTGCGAGCACTGAGCTATAAGGGGTGAGGAGAGTAGGGCGATAAAAGCCGAGCGTAGCAATAACTGTTCGGTAAAGCCATTTTTCGGCTCCCCAAGTGCGCGAACCGTAACCCAATACTCTCCACAAACTTAATACCCTTCTACCAAAGGGAGCTTACATTGCGCACGCTTTTAAGCGCTATGGAAATTCATGGTCAAAGTCCTCTTTTTCAATAGTCTTAGGCAATAGAGCCGTATTAATGCCAAACAAACTATCATCAAAGTCAGTGCAAACAGTTTTAACTTGGACTTTATCCCCATTGAGCACCATCACTCCTGCGGATTCTGATTTGCTCCAGAGGGTATCGTTGATCCGATATGAGTTACACATAACATCATAAACAACGTAACTGGTATTTCCGGTTTTAAACCTTACCCTACTAACAGCCCCTCCGGAGCAAGCCGCGCTACTGAAAATAGGAGAACTCAATTGGCGTTCAATGTTATCCCGAGTTCCAAAAAGGTACTTAACTGAGCCAGTAGAGGTTAAGCACACAGAAATGTTTTTTGCCTCTACCTCACAAGAAAAGACTATTTTATCGTCATATTCGCAGAGGTTTTTCCCAAATACGGGAAGGCAAATGGTTAATGAAACAATTAAGAAAGTTACAGATTTCACTATTCGCTCCTTTGCCTTCACACTTTCGTTAGTTATTTTGTAAATTTAAACTGAACTGATTTAATGTCGATCCACATGGACTCTCCTTCGGTTAAATCTGTGGTTGCATCATCAATGACCATTTCAGGGTAAAGGCTAGGTTGCGTGAACCCTTGCTCTGGAAGGAAATCTCGATGGGTTTTACTTGACCAGTTCCAAGGTCCGTCTTGCCAACCATCTAACACTTCGGGCTCAGGTTGTGGATAACTAAGGTATGTACTTACCTGCACAGGAGTATCCTCACTTATGTGAGCCAACAAGGAACTTTGGTTAGTATCAAAATTTAAAATTAAGCTGTTACCTGTTTGAGTTAACTGCACAGTATTATTATCTTCGTTACTATCAGTGGTGGACTGTATAGAATCTGTCTGGTGCTGTGGTAAGAGAGTCCAAATTTTACCCCCTAATTCAGCAATCGAAATTTCATGGTTATCTGTATAGTCACCCGCTCCCTTGTAGTGCTTGACGTTTATAGAGATATCACCAGAGTCCAACACACCATTTTCATTGATATCAAAATTAATTCCATAGTCATATTCGACATACCCATATTTTTGGGCATTTCGGTTAATCGTTATATAAGAGGGTAAATATGAAAGTTCTAGCTTGACCTCAACATTTTCTACACCGTAGAAATTTTCACACCCAGGGTACGGATTAAAGGAATTGGCTTTTGAAAAAGAGAGCATATATCCATCTTCTTCGATAATTAAATCCGAACCTTGTAACTGAAAATTAGATGTTGCTCGTTCGCCTGACTGTATGTCGGTTGCAGTTAATGATGATTCAGTACTGCTATTTACCTGAAATAGCCCAGATTCATAACAACCCCGCTCTTCATCTAAGGCAAAGGTTGTTATAGAGTCTTTTGAAATAGCCACGTGAACCAACGGACCAGTTGACCATACTCCGTAAAATTTACTATCTAGTGGTACGTTTACTGTTTCTTGTTGTTCGGCTTTATCGCTTGAACCACCACAACCGGCTAGTACCGCACAAAATATGATTGAAAGGGAATGATTTTTAACCACAATATATCCTTATCTTTTTGAAATAACTGCTAAATGACAGCGTTAAATTTGACATGATGTACCGACGCTTCTTTTTGGGGAATCGCTCGTTGACGATATTTGCGCTATGCACCGAGCCGGTAGGTAGTTGTTCCTGTGAGTTTACGAGTGAACGTTAGAGTTTGTTATTTTTTCCAGGTGTCTTGTTCATTCTTACAGCTACATAATAGACCCACAAAAAATAATGAAACCAAGTCTAAACCAACGCCAAAACCTAAATGACTCCCCCATAACAAATGAAGTGAGGGATCAAATAATGAAGCTTTCAGTGATATTCCATCTTGTAAAACAACCGCTAGGTATCCAAGGCCTGAATATGAGTAATAGATGAAGCCCAAATTCAATGAGAGCAACTGAGCAACTTGGTTGAACAAAGACAAATGAAACCCTGACTTTTTCCTCTTTAGCAGCAAATAACCCGCTAACCCATTGAGTATTGAGGCCGCTAGGAGGATTGCGACATTCAATAATGTCACTTGCTCAAATAAACTAGCAGCACCAACATATAAAAACCCGATGCAAGTGAAGATTTGAAGCCAAGCAAGAATGTTTAAGCGGCTATGTACTGTGATATGGAACTTGTCTTCTTCGTCTTGTTGGTATTGTTCTACATCTTCTTTTCTTACTTCCAACTCATTAAGCAGTTTTTTATATCTATCGGGGTAGGCATGCTTATCAATGTTGCTTAAACTTTCTTGTAATTCTGGGGTTGAGTAACTTGAATAGTCCACTTATTCTCCTGGGAAATAACGTCCTGTTAATGATGAAAATATAGTTGGCTAATATAAGCGAC